>CAWIGB010000011.1:0-206805 GCA_963835375.1 uncultured Gammaproteobacteria bacterium | reverse complement strand
CGAGATCGAGCTCGGGCTCGATCGCGTTCGGGCGGTGGCCGCTCGACTCGATCTGCTGCCGCCGTCACACACGACGATCACGGTCGCGGGCACCAACGGCAAGGGCAGCGGCGTGGCGCTGCTGTCGGGGCTGATCGGGCCCCGTGCCCGGGTGGGGGCTTATACCTCGCCGCATCTGTGGCGCTACAACGAACGCGTAGTGATCGACGACGAGCCCGTGGCCGACGAAGAACTCGTGGCGGCGTTCGAAGCGATCGAGGCGGCACGCGGTGCTGTTTCCCTGACGTTCTTCGAGTTCGGCACGTTGGCGGCGCTGCTCATCTTCAAGCGCATGATGGTCGATGTGGCGGTGCTCGAGGTCGGCCTCGGCGGGCGGCTCGATGCCGTGAACATCGTCGATGCCGATGTGGCGCTGATCACCCAGATCGGCCTGGATCACACGGAATGGCTCGGAGATACCCGCGAGGCCATTGGCGGCGAGAAGGCCGGCATCATGCGTCGCGGGCGACCGGTGTTCTGCGGCGATCGGCACCCGCCGGCCAGCATCGCGACCGCCGCGACGGATTGCGGAGCCGACCTTGCCTGCCTCGGTGACGACTTCGAGCTGACAGTCGGGCCGCAGGACTGGTCCTGGGTGGACGGTTCGACACGCTTGGATATCGAGCCGCATGCCGCGGTCCACCCCGATAATCTCGCGCTCGCGATCGCAGCTGCGGGCGCAGCAGGCTACGCGCCGACAGGGGCCGATATTCAGCGTGCCTGTATGCGGCAGGCTTTACTGCCGGGCCGGCGGGAAGTTATCGACGCTCCGATACCGATCATCTACGATGTGGGCCACAACGACGATGCGGTGGCCCTGCTGGCGCAATCGCTGCAGCGGCGGCCGGTTTCGGGGCGGACACATGTGGTGCTGGGTATGTTGGCGGACAAACCGGTGGAAGCGGTTGGCAGACGGTTGATGCCGCTGACCGACGTCCTGTATCCGGCAGGCCTCGACGGCATGAGCCCCCGTGGGCTGACCGGCGAAGCACTCGCTGCGCGCCTCGGCCATGTCGGGTGTATCCATGCCAGCCCCCGGGCCGCGCTCGCCGCAGCGCGCCAGGCCGCGGAGCCGGAGGATCGTATCGTCGTCTGTGGTTCCTTTTTCACCGTGGCGCAGGCGCGGAGACCTGATCATGAATGACGTGATGAAGAAACGCCTGATCGGCGTTGCCATCCTGGTAATCATCGGCGTGCTGACGCCGTTGCTGCTTTCACGCTGCATGCATGGCGGCAGCGAGGACAACGGCCGTGGTTCCATGCGCGTCTATGATGTGCAGCCGGATGGCCAGGCGAAGCAAGCGGGTCACGGCCAGAGCGATCAGGGCAACGGGTCGACGAAGAAGGGCTCCAGCCCGGACCAGCCGCAGGCGGCCGGCGGCGACACCGGCGATCAGGCCGGGCAGACGCCCAACCCGGATGCGGTCTCGCCGCAGAGCAAGTCCGGCTTCTCGACGCCGCCGGTTCACGGCGATTCGGGCGGTTCGTCGAACCAGAGTCCGTCGACTGAGGCACCGTCGAACGCCCAGGCGAAGCCGAGCAAGTCTGCGCCGAACCCAGCGCCGTCGAGCCATGGCTCGGCGGACCGCGACGCTTCGCAGAAGCAGTCCAGCAGCGCGGGTTCGCACGATTACGGCGCGTCGTCGGTGGGCTCGGGATCGTCGAGTGCCGGCCAGCAGTCGTCCGGTTCCGGCACGTCGTCATCGGCCTCGGCTTCCGGGGTCCGGAAATCGAGCATCCAGGGTTGGGTGGTCCAGGTGGCGAGCTTCAGCGAGCAGGGCAATGCCGCGGACCTGGCGAAGAAACTCAAGGGACAGTTCCCGGCCTCCTACACGCCCGGGCAGGTTAACGGCAAGACGTGGTATCGCGTGAATGTCGGGCCGTTCGACAGCAAACAGGCCGCGCAATCCGCGGCCGATCGGCTGAGCCAGGCAGGGCACAAGGGATTGGTGCGCCATCTGCCCTGATCACACGACAGCCGCCGGTGTGCGCCGAATTTGCTATGCTTGATGGGTCTCGCTCCGGCGGCTGGCTATCATGATCTGGATCGACGTCGCTATCGTCGTGGTCGTCGCATTGTCGGCGACCATCGGTTTCTTCCGCGGTTTCCTGCGGGAGGCGCTCGGTCTGGCGACGTGGATTCTCGCCTTTTATCTCGCGTTTATCCTGGCAGCCCCGGCGTCCGTCTATCTGCAGCGCTGGATCGATTCCGATTCGGCGCGACTTGCGGTGGCTTTCGCCATCGTCTTTCTCGGCGTTCTCATTGCAGGCGCGATCGTGAATTATCTGCTGGGCCGGCTGATCAATCAGACCGGTTTCGCCGGCACCGATCGTGCCGTGGGGATCGTGTTCGGGGTTGTGCGAGGCGTTGCCGTCCTCATCGTTCTCGTGCTGCTGGCCGGTGTCACGCCGGTGCCGCGGGACAGCTGGTGGCAGCGCTCGATATTCATCGGGCAGCTCGAGGCCGGCGCGCTCTGGGTGCGCGGCTATCTGCCCCCCGACATCGCGAACGCGATCACCTATCCCGATGCGCCGTCGACGCTGCCTGCGAGCGGCACGACGAGCTCGACCTGACATTCTTCCTTCTCAAAACCGAGCGACTGGCTTATGTGCGGCATTGTTGGGATGGTCTCGACCTCCCCGGTTAATCAGGATATCTACGATGCGTTGACGGTGCTCCAGCACCGCGGTCAGGACGCGGCCGGCATCGTCACCACCGACGGCAACCGGCTGTATCTGCGCAAGGAGAACGGGCTGGTGCGCGATGTGTTCCGCACCGATCACATGCTGCGGCTGGTCGGCAACGCCGGCGTGGGGCACGTGCGCTATCCGACGGCCGGGCTCGATTCCTCGGCGGAGGCCCAGCCGTTCTACGTCAACACGCCGTACGGCATCTGCCTGTCGCACAACGGCAACCTGACCAACGCCGACCAGCTCAAGGACGAGCTGTACCGCTCCGACCGGCGTCATCTGAACACCGATTCGGACACCGAGATTCTGCTCAACGTGTTTGCACACGAGCTGATGCAGAGCGAGCGGCTGCAACTCGCGCCCGAGGACATCTTCGAGGCGGTCGGCGCCGTGCACCGCCGTTGTCGCGGCGGCTATGCGACGACGGCGCTGATCACCGGCTACGGCCTGGTCGGTTTCCGCGACCCGAACGGGATTCGGCCGGTGGTCTACGGCAAGCGCGAGACCGCCGACGGCACCGATTACATGATTGCGTCGGAATCGGTGGCGCTCGATGCGCTGGGCTTTGAACTCATCGATGACATTCGGCCGGGTGAGGCCGTGATCATCACGCTGGACGGCGAGATCCACGTCAGGCAGTGCGCCGAGAACCCGCATCATTCGCCGTGCATCTTCGAATACGTCTATCTCGCGCGGCCGGACTCGGTCATCGACGATGTCTATGTCTACAAGGCGCGCCTGCGGATGGGCACGTATCTCGCCGACAAGATCCAGCGCGAATGGCCCGATCACGATATCGACGTGGTGATCCCGATTCCCTCGACCAGCCGCACGGCGGCCGTGGAACTGGCCAGCCAGCTCGACGTGAAGTATCGCGAAGGCTTCATCAAGAACCGTTACATCGGGCGTACCTTCATCATGCCGGGCCAGCAGCAGCGGGTGAAATCGGTACGCAAGAAGCTCAACCCGATCGATCTGGAGTTCGCCGGCAAGAACGTCCTGCTGGTCGACGACTCGATCGTGCGCGGCACCACCTCGCGCCAGATCATCGAAATGGCGCGCGAGGCGGGTGCGAACAAGGTCTATTTCGCCTCGGCCGCGCCGCCGGTACGTTATCCCAACGTCTACGGCATCGACATGCCCACCGCGTCCGAGCTGGTCGCTCATGGCCATTCCGAAGACGAGATCGCCGAGATCATCGGCGCGGACAAGCTGATCTATCAGAGCATGGACGATCTCAAACGGGCGGTATCGGTCGGCAACGATGCCCTGCAGAGCTACGAGGACTCGGTGTTCACCGGCGACTACGTCACCGCGGATGTCTCGCCCGAGTATCTGGAGCAGCTCGAACTGTTCCGCGCCGATGCCACGCGCGAGGCACGCCGCAAGAAGGACAACGCCGTGCTCGAAATCCATAACGACGCGTGACGCGCGAGTTGTCCTCTCCGATCGACAATCTCAAGCTCGCCGTACTCATCGATGCCGACAACGCGCCGTCCTCGCGTTGCGGCGAACTGCTGGCGGAAGTCTCGACTTTCGGCCTGGCCAGTATCAAGCGGGCCTACGGCGACTGGACCACGACCAATCTGAAAGGCTGGAAGCGTGCGTTGCACGACCACGCCATCCAGCCGATCCAGCAGTTCGCCTACACCACCGGCAAGAACGCCACCGATGCGGCGTTGATCATCGATGCCATGGATCTGCTCCATCAGGCACATCTGGATGGCTTCGTGATCGTTTCGTCGGACAGCGACTACACCCGTCTGGCGACCCGTATCCGCGAATCCGGGCTCGCGGTCTACGGCTTTGGCGAAAAAAAGACCCCGCCGGCGTTCGTCTCGGCCTGCGATCGCTTCGTGTTCACCGAGATTCTGGCGGCCGAGCCGGCTCGCGACGAGCCCGCGCCCACCGGTAACCCGAAGGAACTGCGGCGCATGCTCACCACGGCCATCGAAGCGGTCTCGCGCGACGACGGCTGGGCGCCGTTGGGCGCGGTGGGCAGCTACGTCAACAAGAATCATCCCTCGTTCGATTCGCGCAACTATGGCTTTTCGAAGCTGAGCAAGCTGATGGAATCGCTGGACTATATTGTCGTGGATTTTCGCGAGTCGCGAAGCGACGCCGATACCCATATCGTTTACGTGCGGCTCAAATAGCCGCCCGAAGCCGTTGCCCCGGCGCGGGCGCTTGATGCGAAATCGCGGCCGGGCCATACTTGGCACGCGCCGATTTGCACAGCTTGCGGGCGCGGATCGCGGTCCTTGCGATCGAAACAGCTAAGCGGGCGTCAAAGGACACCGCCTGCCTTGTGCAGGTTTTTTTGTGCCCGCCGCATCTCACAGGAGACGCCATGACCATCGATTACGACCCGGAATGGGGCACTGCCACGCGCGGTGTACGCGCCGGTACCCATCGCAGCCCCGAAGGCGAGCACAGCAGCGCCATCTACATGACCTCGAGCTTCGTGTTCGACTCGGCCGAGGCCTGCGCGGCACGTTTCGCCGGCGACGAGCCGGGCAATATCTATTCGCGGTTCACCAACCCGACCGTCGACGCCTTCTGCGATCGGCTGGCCGCGATGGAAGGCGGCGAGGCCTGTGTGGCGACCGGTTCCGGTATGGCCGCGATCCTGGCGACCTGTCTGGCCACGCTCGAGGCCGGCGACCATATCGTGGCCGCGCATACGTTGTTCGGCTCGACCATCGGACTGTTCAACAACTACCTCGGCAAGCTCGGCATCCGGACGAGCTATGTATCGCCCGAGGACCTGGACGGCTGGAAGGCAGCGATCGAGCCGAACACCAAAATGCTGTTCGTCGAAACGCCCTCGAATCCGCTGACCGAGATCGTCGATCTCGCCGCACTGGGCGCGCTGGCCGACGAACACGGCGCGAAGCTCGTGGTCGACAACTGTTTCTGTACGCCCGCGCTGCAGCGCCCGCTGGAACTCGGCGCGCATATCGTCACGCACTCGGCGACCAAGTATCTCGATGGCCAGGGCCGCGCGCTCGGCGGGGCGGTGGTCGGTGATGCGGATATCGTCGGCGACCGGGTCTTTCGTTTCCTGCGCACCTGCGGGCCGAGCATGAGCCCGTTCAACGCCTGGATCTTCTACAAGGCGCTGGAGACGCTGGAAGTGCGGATGCGCGCGCATTGCGAGGGCGCGGCCCGGCTCGCGCAGTGGCTGGAAACCCAGCCCGGCGTCGAGCATGTCTATTATCCAGGGCTGAAATCGCACCCCCAGCACGACCTGGCCGTGAAGCAGCAGCCCGGCGGCTTCGGTGGCATCGTCTCGTTCGATGTGACAGGCGGGCGCGAGGGCGCCTTCGAGCTGATCAATGCGACCCGCATGCTCTCGATCACGGCCAATCTCGGCGACACGCGCACCACCATCGTCCATCCGGCGAGCACGACGCATGCCCGCATCTCGGCCGAGGATCGCGCCCGGGCCGGTATCGGCGAGGGGTTGATCCGGATCTCGGTGGGGCTGGAAAACGTGGACGACATCATCGCCGATCTCTGGCGCGGCCTGGCCTCCTGATGACGCCGGACGACGTGTTTGCCGCGCTCATGGCCTGCGAGCCACGAGCGAAATGCCTCGCCACGCGAGCATTGCATGCGGCCGATTCCAGCGGCCTCTCCACGTCGTCCGGCCAAGCGCGGACCGTGCCGGTACCGGGGCGCCCGGAGCGCCCGAGGCTGGTTCATCCGGCAAAGCTGGCACGTCGCGGCCTGGGCTCCGACTACGGCCGCGCTGCCTTGATCCATGCCATTGCCCATATCGAGTTCAATGCGATCAACCTGGGGCTGGATGCGGCGTATCGCTATCGCGGCATGCCGGCGGCCTACTATGCCGACTGGCTATCGATGGCGGCCGACGAATCGCGCCATTTCGAAATGCTCAACCAGCGCCTGGCCGACTTCGGCTATGCCTATGGCGATTTCGATGCCCACAACGGGCTGTGGGAGATGGCGGTCAAGACCGCGCACGACCCGATGGTGCGCATGGCGCTGGTGCCGCGAGTGCTGGAAGCGCGTGGGCTGGATGTCACGCCGGGGATGATCGAGAAACTCCGGCGCGTCGGCGACGACAAGACCGTCGCCATCTTCGAGCAGATCCTGGCCGAGGAAGTGCCGCACGTGGAGATCGGCACGCGGTGGTTTCGTTATTTCGCCGAACCGCGCGGCCTGGATCCCGACACCACGTTCTTTCAGCTGCTCGACGAATACATGAACGGCGGCCCGCCCGGGCCGTACAACCTCGCCGCCCGGCGCGAGGCGCGTTTCTCCGAGCCCGAGCTGGATGAGCTGACCGCACGCGACGCGCGGCGGGCCTGATCAGTCGAAGAAGCGTCCGGCGCGATCCAGCCGTCGCCGCGCGACGCCGCCCGCGTCGACGATCATCACCTCGGCGCGATCGTCGCGCCAGTCGGCCAGTACATGACGCTCGATGCCGTCGTGCGCATGATCGTCGGGCCGGTGGGTATGACCGTGAATGACACGTCGCGCGCCGTGTGCCACGGCCAGCGTCCGCACGGTGTCGGCGTTCACATCCATGATATGCGCCGGCTTGGACTGCTTGGCCGTGGTGGAGCGGCGTCGTGCTCGTCGGGCCACCGTGCGTCGCAGCCACAGGGGCAGGGCGAGACGCCGGTTTCGCCAGCGTGCGTCGGTGTACTTGGCGCGAAATGCCTGGTGCGCGATATCGTCGCTGCAGAACACGTCGCCGTGGGCGATCAGCGTGGGGACCCCGTGCAGCGTGAATGCCGTGGGGTCGGCCAGGATCCGCATCCGACTGCGGGATTCGAAGGCGGCGCCGACGGCGAAATCACGGTTGCCGCGAACGAAGAAGACCGGAACGCCCGCAACCGCGAGCCGGGCGAACGCGTCGAGCGTGGCGGCATGTCGGGGGATCGAGCCGTCGTCGCCGATCCAGACATCGAACAGATCGCCCAGCACATACAACGCATCGGCGTCGCGGGCGGGGCCATGCAGATAACCGGCGAGCCGGCGCGCGGCCGGCTCGCGATCGTCGACCAGATGCAGATCGGCAATGAAATGGGTCGCGGGCAAGACCGGTCTAGACGATTTCGGCCGACTCGATCTTGACCGTGTCCTGCGGCACATCCTGGCGGAACGGCCCGGCGCCGCCGGTGGGCACCTTGGCGATCGCATCGACCACTTCCATGCCCTCGACCACCCGGCCGAACACGGCATAGCCCGGCCGCGTGCCCATGTCGTTGAGGGCCTCGTTGTCTTCGAGGTTGATGAAGAACTGCGAGGTGGCCGAGTGCGGGTCCTGGGTGCGCGCCATCGACAGGGTGCCGCGCTCGTTGTCCAGCCCGTTGGCGGACTCGTTCTTGATCGGTGCGCGCGTGCTCTTCTGGTTGAAGTTTTCGTCGAAGCCGCCGCCCTGAACGACGAAGCCCGGGATCACGCGGTGGAAGATCACGCCGTCGTAGAAGCCGTCGCGAACATAGGTGAGAAAGTTCTCCGCCGAAATCGGGGCGTTGTGCTCGTCGACCTCGATATGAATATCGCCGAGATTGGTCTTGAAGATCACCATGACAGAAAGGCTCCGCGCAAAAACCGCTATTGTGGGGCAACCGCCGTCGCTTGCCTACGCCGGAACCTGCGCCTCGGCGGGGGTGACACAGGCCAGCGCGGCATCGATGACCTCGAGACCGGCGTCCGGGCCGCTGCCCTGTTCGGACAGCACGCGGCGCCAGGCCCGCCCTCCGGGCTGGGCATGAAACAGCCCCAGCATGTGTCGGGTGACATGCTTCAGGCTGCCGCCGGCGGCCAGATGTCGTGCGATATAACCGCGCATGGCCTCGACCACATCCCGGCGCGAGGGCACGGGCGTATCGTCGCCGAAAAAGCGGGCATCCACCTCGGCCATGGCATACGGGTTGCGATAGGCCTCGCGCCCGATCATCACCCCGTCGACGTGCTCGAGCTGTGCCGCGGCCGTGTCCAGATCGACAATGCCGCCGTTGATCGACATCGGCAGATCGGGAAAATCCGCGGCCAGCCGGTACACGCGGGCATAGTCGAGCGGCGGCACTTCACGATTTTCCTTCGGCGAGAGCCCCGACAACCACGCCTTGCGTGCATGCACGATCAGCCGATCGGCGCCGGCCTCGGCCACGCGCGAGGCAAAATCATGCAGGAATTCATAGTGGTCCTGATGATCGATACCGATACGGGTCTTGACCGTCACGGGGATGGCCACGCGTGCCTTCATTTCGGCCACGCAGTCGGCGATGCGCTGGGGTTCGGCCATCATGCAGGCCCCGAACGCGCCATTCTGAACACGGTCGGACGGGCAGCCGACGTTGATGTCGACTTCGTCGAACCCGGCGTTCTCGGCCAGCCCCGCGCAGTGCGCCATCGCCGCCGGATCGCTGCCACCCAGTTGCAGGGCCAACGGATGCTCGTCGGCATGATGATCGAGAAAACGCGCGGTATCGCCGTGGATGCAGCGCGGCCGTGGTCACCATCTCGGTATACAGCAACGCATGGCGCGTGATCCGGCGCATGAAATAACGCTGGGCCGGGGTGGTCCAGTCCATCATGGGGGCGATGGACAGGCGCGCGCCCGGCGGATTTCGGCGTGATGTGCATGGTCATCCGGCCATTATCGCATCGTGGCGGCGCGGGCCCAATGTGCGCTACGTCCTCAAGCCCGCACAATAGGGCGCGTTTCAAGCCCTCGAGTGTCCATGTATTCGCTGATTCGACCGGCGTTGTTCGGCCTGGAGGCCGAGCGCGCGCATGATCTCACCCTTGGCGGATTGTCGCGACTCGCGCGCTCGCCCATCGGCTCTACGGCGCCCGCGTGCCCTCGGCTGCCGACGACGCTGATGGGGCTGACCCTTCCCAATCCGGTGGGTCTCGCCGCCGGGCTCGACAAGAATGGCGCGCATGTCGATGGGCTGGCCGGGCTGGGGTTCGGCTTCATCGAGGTGGGTACGGTCACGCCGAGGCCCAGCCCGGCAACCCGAAACCGCGCCTGTTCCGGCTGACCGAACAGCGCGCGTTGCTGAATCGGTTCGGGTTCAACAACGCAGGCGCGGCGGCGCTGGTCGGACATCTCGCCGTCGGCGCGGTACGACGGGGTGCTCGGCATCAACATCGGCAAGAACAAGGCTACGCCGGCCGACAAGGCAGTGGACGACTACATCGTCGGCGCTGGCCACGGTTTACGATGCGGCCCAGTACGTCACGATCAACGTGTCGTCGCCGAACACCGCAGGGCTGCGCGACTGGCAGGGCGAGGATGCGCTCGATGGCCTGCTCGCGGCGGTCGTCGCCGAACGCAACCGGTTGGCCGAGGCACGCGGACGTTATGTGCCGCTCGCCCTCAAGATCGCCCCGGATCTCGACGAGACGGGGATCGACGCGATCGTGGCACGGCTGCGGCATCACCGCATCGATGGCGTGATCGCAACCAACACCACCACAGCGCGCGCCGATCTGCCGCTGGCCTGGCGCGACGAGGCGGGCGGGGTGAGCGGTCGACCGGTGCGCGCGGCCTCGACTCGGGTGATCGCCGCGCTGCACGCGCGCCTTGGCGGCGAGATTCCGATCATCGGGGTGGGCGGCATCATGAGCGGCGCCGATGCCGCGGCCAAGATCGCCGCCGGCGCGACCGCGGTGCAGATCTACACCGGCCTGATCTATTCGCGGCCCGGCCTGGTTCGTGACTGTGTCCGCGCCGTGGGTCGTCGCGCCGGCTGAACTGCGTCGCGACCCGCTGTTCCCGCGGAAAAAAAGCCCGCTGTCACAAGAGCTTCATAAGCCACGCTCATAGTTGTCGTCGCGCTAGGCATGACGTAACGAAATTTTCAGGAGCACGAGGTTTATGTTTGTGAAACGGACACATCGAGGCCGATCGGCCCTTCTGCTGGCGGGCGTTGCCGCGCTCGCCGCGTTTCGTCGGTCGGCATCGCTTTCGCCGCCACCAGTCTGACCGAGACGGGCTCGAGCCTTCTCTATCCGCTGTTCAACCTCTGGGTTCCGGCTTATACGAAAAAACACGAGGCACCGAAATCAATACGGCGGCCACGGGCAGTGGGACCGGTATCGCGCAATCCACCAAGGGCATTGTGCAGATGGGTGCGTCCGACGCCTACTTGAGCGGCGCGCAGATGAAAAAGCATTCGAGCATGCTCAACATCCCGGTGGCTATCTCGTCGCAGATGGTCAATTACAACGTGCCGGACGACAACGGCGATCATCTGAAATTGAGCGGTCCGGTTCTGGCCGATATCTATAACGGCAAGATCCGCTACTGGGACAATAAGAAAATCGAATCGATGAACAGCGGCACGGATCTGCCGCACAAGCGCATCGTGCCGATTCATCGTGCCGATGGCAGTGGCGATACCTTCCTGTTCACGCAGTTCCTGAGCAAATCGGCGGAATTCCTGGACGGCTCATTACGGCACGACGGTGAGCTGGCCGAGCGTGCAAGGCGCGATCGGTGCCACCGGCAACTCCGGCATGGTCACCGCGCTGCAGAACAACCCGTACTCGATTGCCTATATCGGCGTGAGTTACAAGGATCAGACCGACAAGGCGGGTCTCGGTGAAGCGAAGCTGAAGAACAAGTCCGGCAACTACGTGCTGCCGAACAAGGAAACCGTCCCGGCCGCAGCCGCCCAGATGGTGCCGAAGACGCCGAAGAGCGAGCGCATCAGCCTGATCTATGCCAAGGGCAAGCAGTCGTATCCGATCATCAACTACGAATACGTGCTGGTGACGCCAATCAGAGTGAAAGCAGACCGCGCAGGAACTCAAGAGTTCCTGACCTGGGCGGTGAGCTCTGATGGCGGCAACAGCATGGAGTTCCTCAAGCCGGTGAATTTCATGCCGCTGCCGGCCAAGGCGCGTCAGCTGACGATGAACCAGATCGACAAGATCCACGGTTAATCGTCGGCGCCCTCCCGACCGGACAGCGGCCACACCGCGAACGTGTCGATTGTCCGGTTTTTCTTCGATTATCGCTGGGCGAGGGGTCACGCATGGCCGATATCGCGACGACCCTGCACGATCACCGCTGCCGGCCGCCGGTCGTGACAAGCGCTGGGTGTTCCGGGCCGGCCCGGGCGTTCTTTCGCTTATTGTTCCGCTGGTTCTGCTCGGTCTCGTGGGATTTCTGGCTACAGGCATGGCCCGCGATCCAGTTCAACGGCTTCGGCTTTTTGGTCAGCAACGACTGGGATCTGGGCAGCCAGTACGGCACGCCGGTCTCGGTCGATGGCCAACAGGTCTGCCAGGTGCGAGCTACGGCATCTTCTTCCTGTTTTCGGCACGCTCGCGAGTTCGTTGCTCGCATTGTTTTTCGCATTACCGGCCGGTGTGTTGGCCGCGATGTTCATCGCCGAGGTCATCCCGCAGGAGCGCGCGACACGGTCGCGGCGATCGTGGAATTGCTGGCGGCCGTGCCTAGCGTGGTCTTCGGGCTATGGGGTTATGTCGTCGTGATTCCGGTCTTCGCGCACTATGTCTATCCGGTGATGGCGGATGTTCTGGGTTTCATCCCGGGCCTCGGCGGGCCGGTCGGCGCGGGTTATGGTCTGATGACGGCGGGCGTCGTGCTTGCGCTGATGGTGGTCCCGATCATTACCGCGAATGTTCGCGAAGCCATCGCGGCTGTCTCCAAGGGCGACGTCGAGGCGGGGTTCGCGCTCGGGGCGACCCGTTTCGAAGTGGTATGCAAGGTCGTGCTGCCGCAGGTCAAGACCGCGATCGTGGGCGTCACTATCCTCGGTCTTGGCCGGGCGCTCGGCGAGACCATGGCGGTGCTCATGGTCAGCGGTAACGCGCTCGATATTCCGTCGAACATCTACAGTCCGTTCTCGACGATGGCGGCGTTCATCGTGTCGCAGCTGGATAGCGCGCTGCAGGATCCGACCGGTATGGCCGTCGACAGCCTCAGCGAGATCGGTCTGATGCTGCTGATTCTCGGCGTCATCGTGAATTCCATCGCCCGGCTGATCATGTGGCGGGTCAGGAGCTGATCCATGCCTGCGGCCGTCTTGCAATCACGACTCGAAGGCAGGGCCCGGTATCGTTACCACCGCCGGCGCGTATTCAGCGTGCTGGGCTGGATCGTCTGCGGCGGCTTTTTCGTCCTGCTGGGATTCGCATTGCTCGATATCCTGTTCGAAATCGCAGCCGGCGGATTTCCGGCGTTGAACGGCAAGTTGTTCACCGAGTCGACCCAAGGCGTGTCGGGCGGACTCGCCAACGCGATCGAGGGCACGGCTCTGCTCACGCCGGTTCGGTGATTATCGCCGGGCCGATGGGTATCGGCACCGGCATCTACATGGCGGAGAAGCAGGAACGCCTGTTTTCGAGCGTGGTGCGATTCATGGCCGATGTGCTGGTTGGTATTCCGTCGATCGTGCTGGGGCTGTTCGGCTATATCACGATGGTGGTCGGCTGGGCTGGCATTTTTCGGTGCTCGCCGGCGCGATCACGCTGGCGATCATGATCACGCCTTATATCGCGAGAACCACCGAGCTCGCGCTTCTGGCCTTGCCGGGAAGCCTGCGCGAGGCCGCCTATGCGCTGGGCGCTACCGAGCCGGTCGTCGTGTTTCGCGTGCTGTTGCCCAGTTGTGTCGGCCGCATACTGACCGGGCTGTTGCTGGCGATGGCGTTGTCGATGGGCGAAACCGCGCCGCTGATCTATACGGTGGGCTGGTCGAACTACACCTGGAACGGTCATCTCACCCACGAGCCGCTGGGCTATCTGACCTATGTGATCTGGTCGTTCATCAACGAACCGTTCGAGTCGGCCCATCAGCTCGCTTTTGCGGCCGCGCTGCTGATCACGTTCTTTGCACTGGCGATCACGCTGGGATCACGACTCATTCTGAGCCGGCTGGATAAGAGCTAGGGCGTTCTTAGCCGGGCGCTGACCCGCTTGAGCTGGTCGGCGAATACCCGGCCGATGAACTCGATGCTGTCGGTCAGCCGATGCCCGTCAGCGACCAGATGGAGCGCGGCGCCGCGTGGCCGGGCGAAGGTGATGCTCGCATCCACGGGCACGATATCGTCATGCCAGCCGTGGATGACCACGGTGTCCGCCGGACAATCGCTGGGATCACCGGGATAGCCGTCAGATACAGAGCGGGTGCCATGAGCAGCAGCGCATCCGGCGCGAGTGCCGCGCAGGCCATGGCGCTGACATAGGCGCCCATGCTGGAGCCGACGAGCACCAGCGGCCGGCCGGCGGGCTTGATCTCCAGCAGATGCGCGACGCGCTCGCGCGGATCGTCGATGCCCTGGTAATCCGGGCTTTCCACGACGAAACCGCACGCTTCCGCGATCCCCGCAAGATGCTGGATTTTGGCCCCCCAGGGGCCGCTCTCCTTGCCGTGGGCGAAGACCACGCGAGGGGAATCCGAACTGGGCTTCATCGATGGACGGGCGTTCGAATGGCGGGCTACTATGCCATGAGACGATGTCATGGTGCGCAAGGCGCAAGGTCGGATTCTGAAGTTCCTGTCGTTCGTCAACTGGGCCATTCTGACGCTGGCTGTTCTGGCGAGCCTGGCTGGTGCGGTGATCTGTCTTCTGATCTGGCCGTTTCCGCAGGTCGCCGATGACGGCGGAGGCCTGACCGACATCTGGGTCGCCACCGAACTGGGCGTCGGAGTCGCAGTGTTCGCCGCGCTTGCGACCTGGTTGACGGACAAACGCCACCCGGCCTTCTGGATTGCCGAGGTCGCGTTGGCGGTCGCGGTGATCATCGCGCTCTACTACGGCATTTCGAGCCGCTGACATGCAGCATTTGCGCGAAGCGTCTCCGATGCGCTGGCAGCCGCGGCGATTCAAGTCGGCCGCCATCGTGCTCGGCATCGGCTTGCTGTGGTTGATCGCGGCCTGGCCGACGAACTGGGCGGTGGCGGTGCTGGGCACGCTGCCCGGTGTGGTGTTGATTGCGGCCGGGGCAGGGCAACTGCTGTGGGCCGGCGACCGGCAGCTTTGCTATCACATGGCGCTGGCCGGCCCGGTGAGTTCTGTTCTTGCGCTGGTGCTCGGCTACTGGCTGGGCGCCTGGGCCTGTATCGCGTTGACCCTCGGTGGCGCCGTCACGTTCGTGATCGCGGGCTGGGCGCTGCGTATCCAGCATCCGGTGCCGGCCGAAGTATCTCCGCCTACCACCCAACTCAAGCTGCTGGCCAAGATGGCCAGCGATGCGGCGTTGCTCGGGTTCTTCATCAACTGCGCCCGCGTGCCGCGCGGAACCGCGGTGGACACCGCTATAGCGGAATTGAATGCGATAGGCGACGTCTCTGCCGAGCGCGACTGGCAGGGCTGTCCGGAGCGATTGCACGGACCGGTCGCCACCTTCGACTCGCCGCGCATCGAACGCAAACGCACGTTCGGTGTGGACTACGAATGGCTGACCGCGCCGTCACGCTATACCCCCGATCCGGCGCTGCCGGGGATCGCGCGCTGGCAGGGTCATGCCGACAACCGGCAGATGGCCGCTCGCATCCTGCGCCACGGCGAAGGCAGGGGGCGGCCCTGGCTGTTGTGTGTGCATGGTTATCGCATGGGGGTGGCCGGGCTCGACTTCCAGTTGTTCGATGTCGGCCGTCTGTACAAGAAGCTGGGCCTGAATGTGGTCATGCCGATTCTGCCGTTGCACGGCGTACGGCGCGCCACGCCGCTGACCGGCGGGCTGTTTCTGGACGGCCCGCTTGCCGATCTGCTGCATGCACAGGCGCAGTCGCTGATCGACCTGCGCAGTTGCATTGCCTGGATTCGGACGATCGATCCCCAGGCGCGGATCGGCGTGCTCGGTTACAGCCTCGGCGGCTATCATGCCGCGTTGCTGGCCGCGCACGAGCCGGAGCTGGCCTGTGTGATCGCCGGCATTCCGATGACCGACATTCCGGCGACACTCTGGCAGCACCTGCCGACCGCGCATGCCCATTACCTCGAAGCGCGCGGTTTGAGCGCCGCGGCTGTGGGCGAACGGCTGGCGGCGGTTTCGCCATTGGTGGCCGCGCCACGCGTGCCTCGCGACCGGCGCTATATCTTCGCCGCCACCGCCGACCAGCTGATTGCGCCGGAGCAGCCGCTCGCACTATGGCGCCATTGGGAGGAGCCCGCCTTGCAGTGGTACGACGGCTCGCATCTGTCGGTGCGCCACGAAGTGGATGTCGGGCCGTTCATTGATCGCGCGCTGGCCGAGTGCGGCATGCATGCCTGAAACGCAACGTGTGGTGCCGGGCGCTTGCATTGCGCGCGATCGGGTCGCGCGCGGCGCAGGCGATCCATCTCGTCGCGCATCGCCCACGCCCGTCAGGCCGCTGCGAGCGTCTTTGCGGGCCTGCCGGTTGTGGCGGCCGTCCCGGCGGGCCAGAATCGGCTATGGCCGAACCATCGAGATCAGGAGTTGCGGTGAGCAATGTCGTTCTAACGGCCTCCGGGCTGTATACGCCGCCCGAGGCGATTTCCAACGATGAACTCGTGGCGTCTTTCAACGCCTATGTGGATATCCACAACGCCGAGCATGCCGACGACATCGCGGCCGGCCGCGTGGCGCCGTTGTCACACTCCAACAGCGAATTCATTACCAAGGCCTCCGGTATCCAGAGTCGCTACGTGGTGGACAAGGCCGGCATCCTCGATCCGGAAGTGATGCACCCACGCATTCGTACGCGTGGCAACGACGAACCCTCGATCCAGTGCGAGATGGCGCTGGCGGCGATCGAGCCATGTCTTGACGCCGCCGGGCGCAGCGGCCAGGACATCGATGCCATTCTCGTGGCCTGTTCCAATCTGCCGCGGCCTTATCCGGCGCTGGCGGTGGAAGTGCAGCACTTTCTCGGTGGCGGTCTCTACGGCTTCGACCTGAACGTGGCCTGTGCGTCGGCGGCGTTCGGCATTCAGACCGCGGCCGACATGATCAATTCGGGCAGCGCACGGCGCGTGCTCATGGTCAACCCGGAGATCTGTTCAGCACACCTGAATTTCCGCGATCGCGACAGCCATTTCATTTTCGGCGATGTCTGTACGGCGGCGCTGCTCGAACATGCCGACGACGCGCCGGCCGGGACCGGTTTCGATGTGCTGGGTACGCGTTTGTCGACGCGTTTTTCCAACAACATCCGCAACAATTTCGGTTTCCTCAATCGTAGCGAGATCGAACCGCGATCCGACGCGGACCGGCTGTTCGTCCAGAACGGGCGCCGCGTGTTCAAGGAAGTCGGCCCGATGGTGGCGGAGATGATCGTCGACCATGTCGGTGAGCACGATCTCGCGGCGAGCGATCTGAAGCGGTTGTGGCTGCACCAGGCGAACATCAACATGAACACGCTGATCGCCAAGCGCGTGCTCGGGCGGGCGCCCGAAAACGGTGAGATGCCCTCGGTGCTTGCGGAATACGGCAATACGAGTTCCGCCTCTCCGGTCATCGTGTTTCATAAATTCTCCAACGATCTGGCGAGCGGCGATATCGGTGTGCTGTGCGGGTTTGGCGCGGGCTATTCCGCCGGCAGTGTTGTGCTGCGCCGCCGTTAGTGCATGACGTGCCGCGCGCAATTCTGCCGGGCGCTGTCTTGTCGCAAGCAAGAATAGCCGCGCACAATGCATCGCTTCGGCCCGGGCGTGCTGTTTCACTGGATCGCGGCGTATTGTCTTTGTGAGAACGCGGGTCGCGAGACCTGGCGTTGTCTGTAAATTGAATCACACAGGCGCCGCGCGCCTGCGGCGATCGGGGGCGGCGAGGCGGGACACGGCCCCGATCGCGACCCGCCCCGGGTCACGCATTCCATCTTTCTCGAAGGACACTCGATGACCGGCACCCCACAGCGCAAGTACCGCGGCGACTACCAGGCGCCGATCCACCTGATCGACCGCGTCGACCTGGATTTCGATATCCGCGACAACGCCACCCGTGTCACGGCGCGCCACGCGGTCCGCCGCAATCCGCAGCTCATCGGTGGCGGTGGCCGCTGGTGGCTCGATGGTCGCGACCTGCGGCTGGTAAGCATCGCGGTCAATGACGAACCTGTCGCCGATGAGGCGTTGGAAGTCACGGACACGGGGCTGTGGCTGACGACCTGCCGGATCGCTTCACGCTCACGGTCGTCACCGAGATCGACCCGGACCGCAACCTCTCGCTCGAGGGGCTGTATCGCTCGGGCTCGATTCTATGCACGCAGTGCGAGGCCACCGGGTTCTCGAGGATCACGTACTTTCCGGACCGGCCGGACGTGATGTCGCGCTATACCACGCGCGTGGAGGCCGATGCGTCCCGCTATCCGGTGCTGTTGTCCAACGGCAACTGCATCGAATCCGGCGAAGCCGGGGAAGGGCGGCACTATGCCGTCTATGAAGACCCCTTCGCCAAGCCGTGCTACCTGTTCGCGCTGGTTGCCGGCGATCTGGGAGTGATCCGCGATACCTTCAAGACCGCCTCCGACCGGAGCGTGGCGCTTGCGCTGTATACCGAGCATGGCAACGAGGATCAGTGTCATCACGCCATGGCCTCGCTCAAGGACTCGATGGCCTGGGACGAGGCGACCTACGGACTGGAATATGATCTCGATTCCTTCGTGATCGTGGCCGTGGGCAGCTTCAACATGGGCGCGATGGAGAACAAGAGCCTCAACATCTTCAACACGGCCTGTATCTTCGCCCATCAGGACACCGCCACGGATGCCGATTTCGCGCGTGTACGCGATGTCGTGGCACACGAATACTTCCACAACTACACCGGCAACCGCGTGACCTGTCGCGACTGGTTCCAGCTGTCGCTCAAGGAAGGGCTCACGGTGTATCGCGAACATCAGTTCGCCATCGATCACGGCTCGCCCGGCGTGACTCGTATCGAGCAGGTGCGGATGATCCGCGACGTGCAGTTTCCCGAGGACGCCGGCCCGCGTGCGCATCCCGTGCGGCCCGAATCGTACGTGGAAATGAACAATTTCTACACCATCACCGTGTACGAAAAAGGCGCCGAGTTGATCCGCATGATGGCGCAGATGGCCGGGCGGGAAGCCTTCACCACGGCGGTCAAGCATTATCTGGACAAGCACGACGGGCAAGCCGTCACCATCGAGGATTTCGTGCTGGCCATCGAGGAGTCCACCGGACTGGATCTCGCCCAGTTCCGTCATTGGTACGCCTTCGCCGGAACTCCGCGGTTGCGGGTTGCCTCGAGCTTCGCCGAGGGGCGGCTCAGCCTTGAGATGGCCCAGGCCACGCCGGCCACACCGGGCCAGGAGCACAAGCCGAACTTCGATATACCGGTCGCCGTGGCCTTGTTCGACGATGCCGGCAACGTGCTGCGCGCGCCCGAGATCGTGCGCCTGACCGAGCAACGCGACACGTTCGTGTTCGGCGATCTAGCCTCGTCGCCGACGGTTTCGGTACTGCGCGGGCTGACAGCCCCGGTCCGTCTGGAGTTCGACCAGCCTGAATCCGCGCTCGTCCGCCTGATGGCGCACGATTCGGACCCTGTATCGCGCTGGGATGCCGCACAGAGCCTGTACATGGCCACACTCACCGCGGCGGTCACCGCGTATCAGAACGATGCGCCGATGCCCGTACTTGGCGATGGCATGATCATGGCCATCGCGGCGTTGCTCGCGGAGCCGCCGCAGGACCTTGCGTTGCTCGCCGAAATGCTGAGCCTGCCGAGCGCGACCCAGATCGGCGAGGCGTTCGAGGCGATCGATGTGGTCGCGGTGGAAATGGCGCGTCGCCACGTCAAACGCGAGATCGCCACCCGTTTCGAGAGCGGGATGAACCAGCTCGCGGATACGCACGCGCCGGTGGCCGGTTACGTTTTCGATCAGGAATCGGCGGGTCGTCGTCGCGTGTTCGCCACGGCGCTCGATTACTTGTCGTGCCTGGATACGCCGGCGATCCGTGAGCGCGCGCATCGGGTATACGACGCGGCCGACAACATGACCGATCGCATGGCCGCTATCAACGCGCTGCAGGACATGCCGGGCGACGACCGCGATGCCGTACGTGCCGATTTTGCACGCCGGTTCGCCGATTACCCGCTGGTCATGGACAAATGGCTGCGTCTGCAGGCCGCGACCGAGGACGGCGATGCGGTCGCACGGGTACGTGATCTGCTGGGAGATACGCGTTTCGACTTCAACAATCCCAACCGTGTCCGCTCCCTGGTTGGCGGCTTTGTCCGCGGCAACCCGCTCGGGTTCCATCGCGACGATCGGGCCGGCTACGCGCTCGTGGCCGACGAGATCCTGCGTCTCGACGGGCTCAACCCACAGCTCGCGGCGGCGCTGGCCGGTTTGCTGGCGCCGTGGCGTCGCTACGCCGAGCCCTATGCATCGGGGATGCGTAGGCCCTGGCGCGGGTCGGCGACGCCGAGCTCTCCGACAACACCCGCGAGATCGTCGATGCCGGCCTTGGGGCCGAGGCGGCCTGAGCGGTTGCGGGTTCGGCCGAACAGGCGTGTCATACAGCTGTCATCAGCCGCTATAACATCGCCACAAGTTCCGATGTGATATTCCTGCCATGTCTCGCAAGCACTACTTGTCGTCGAGGACGAAGCCCCGATCCGCGACATGATCCGGTTCGCGCTGGAGCGCTCCGACTTTTCGGTAGCCGAAGCGCCGGACGCTCAGGCCGCGCGCCTAGCGGTGGCCGAACGTCGGCCCGGATCTGGTGTTGCTCGACTGGATGCTGCCCGGGGTATCGGGCATGGAACTCGCGCGTGAATGGCGTCGCGACGAGCTGACCGAAAACCTGCCGATCATTCTGGTCACCGCGCGCGTCGACGAGAACGAACGTGTGCGCGGCCTCAACCTGGGCGCGGACGACTATGTGACCAAGCCGTTTTCGTCATCCGAACTTGTGGCCCGGGTGCGTGCGGTGCTGCGCCGGAGCCTGCCGGGCGGCGAGGACGAGACACTGGAGCTCGACGGGCTGACGCTCGATGCGGCGAGCCAGCGTGTTTCGGTCGGCGACTCGTCGGTCAAGCTGGGGCCCACGGAGTATCGGTTGCTGCGTTTTTTCATGAGCAATCCAGAGCGGGTGTATTCGCGCGAGCAGATGCTCGACCGGGTCTGGGGCCAGAATGTCTATGTCGAGGAGCGTACGGTCGACGTGCATATCCGTCGCCTGCGCAAGGCGCTGGCGCCGCACGGCTTCGACGGCTTCATCCAGACCGTGCGGGGCAGTGGCTACCGCTTTTCGAGCCGTTCGGTGTAGCCTTCCCGCATGGATGCACCGGCCAATGAAGTACGCCGAATCTGGTGGATGGCCGGTCTGCGGCTCGTCGCGTGGCTGGTCGCGGCTGCCGCGATCGGGCTGCTGCTCGATCATGTCACGTTGGCGCTGCTCATCGCCCTCGCGATCTATACCTCGGGGCATCTGGTATTCGCGTACCAGCTGCACCGGTGGCTGGCGCAGCCGCGAATCGAACCCCGCGAGGGCTTCGGCGTGTGGCAGGAGATCTATACCGAGCTGTATCGCCTCAAGCAGCGTAACCGCCGACGCAAGAAACGGCTCAAGAGCATCGTCGGCGAGTTCCAGGCCTCCACCGCGGCCCTGCCGGACGGCGCGGTCGTCATCGACGGGCGTGGGCGTATCGTCTGGTTCAACAATGCAGCCGCGGCGCTGCTGGCGCTCAGGGCCGGGCAGGACAACGGTCAGCGCATCGTCAATCTGCTGCGTCACCCGCGCTTCGCCGCATTTCTGGCCAGTGCCGACCAGGTCGGGGCGCCACTCGAAGTGCCGTCGCCGGCCAACGATACCGACACGCTGTCGTTGCGCATCGTGCCTTATGGCGATGGCCAGCGCTTGCTCATCGCGCGGGATATCAGCGAGCAGAAGCGGCTCGAATCGACACGCCGCGACTTCGTGGCGAACGCCTCGCACGAACTGCGTACCCCGTTGACCGTGCTGCGCGGGTATCTGGAAATGATGACCGAGGAAGCGGACGATGCCGGGGTGCTGGCCTCGTGGCGCACGCCCATCCGCGAGATGGATGCCCAGTCGGCGCGGATGGGTCGCATCATCAACAGCCTGCTGCGTCTGGCCCGGCTGGAAAGCGAAGGTCTCGCCCAGGCACAGGAAACCGTCGACATGCCGGCGCTCATCGGGCGCTTCCGGAGGATTACCGCAAGTCGGACGAGGGCCGTCACCGGATCGAACTGGATCTGCAGCCCGGACTTTCTCTTTTCGGCCGTCCGGCCGAGATTGAGAGCGTAGTCTCGAATCTGGTGGCCAATGCGTTGCGCTATACGCCCGCAGGCGGGCATGTCGTCGTGCGGTGGCGGGACGCTCATGGCTCGGCGCAGCTCGCCGTGAGCGACGACGGCCCCGGATTGCGTCGGAGCACCTGCCCAGGCTCACCGAACGCTTCTACCGGATCGACTCCGGGCGCAGTTCCTCGGACGGCGGCACGGGTCTTGGCCTGGCGATCGTCAAACACAGCCTCGAGCATCACGAAGCCGAGTTGCAGATCGACAGTGAACTCGGCCGCGGCACCACATTCCGCTGCATATTCCCGCATCAACGCCTGGTGGGTGCCGACGCGGCATAAGGCGACACGGCGTGCGGCCCTCCGGCCGCTGCGGCGGCTGCCCGGTTGCCGTTCGCACCCTTACGACTCGATCTGCAGGACTTTCCGAAACGCGGCCTCGTCGCTGCTTCGCCCGCGGTTCGTCCGGCCGAGCGTAATTTTCCGTAAATGCAATAAAACGGTCATAGGCGCGGTGTTTAATTGGGCCGTCGTCCGGTTCGGGGCGGGTTTGGTTTGCATTCGTGTGATTGCGCGTCATGAATGGACAACTCCCTCGAACGGGTGATCGATGTGGCCGTTGAACGGCTGCGCTACCAAGGGCAAAACGCCCGGTTCAATCCGCTTCGAGGGAGTAATTTAATGTCGATCAAGGCCCAATACGCAGGTATGGCAACCGGTTTTGTTTCCATGGCAACCGTTTTTGGGGTGGCACCAGCCGCGCATGCCTTCGATTTCAAGATATCGGGTCAGGTAAACCGTGCGGTCATCGCTGCCGACAACGGCAAGTCCACGGATGCCGGCCTGGTGGACAACGGCTCTTCACCGACCCGTTTCGCGTTCAAGGGCAGCCAGGACGTCAATCCCAACCTGAAGGTCGGTTTCGACTATGAGATCGGCTTGTTCGTGAACAAGTCCGGTACCTACGACATCAATAAAGGCGCGACCGGCACCTCGACCGACAACCGTCAGGCGAACGTATTCTTTGAAGGCAACTTCGGCAAGCTGACCTTCGGCAAGACCGATGGTGCCGCCAACAGCACTTCGAAGGTGGATCTGTCGGGTCTGACCGACCTCGGCGGCGGTTCGGTCGTCGGCGACTACTTCGGCGGGCTGAGCTTCGTCGATGGCGCGGGCAACGCTGGCCCGACGCTGGGCGACGGCTACAGCAACTTCGACGCGTTGTCGCGCCAGAATACGGTTCGATATGACACGCCGAGCTTCAGCGGCGCCACGCTGTCGGTAAGCTATGATCAGGGCCAGGCGATCGAGCTGGCGCCGCGTTACGCCCATGAGTTCGACGATGGCGTGAAGGTTGAGGCGGCGCTCGACTACGTCGATAGCGGCAATCAGAAGAAGACGATCGACCAGGCCGGCCACGTCAGCAATAATCAATATTTCCATGAGTTCGGCGGTTCCGCGTCGATGCTGTTTCCCTCCGGCCTGAACTTCTTCGCCCAGTACAAGCGCCGGAATTATCACGACACGACCTATGTCGACGGCGTCAACGCCGACTACGCCCAGAGCTACTCGGGCGGTATTGGCTACATTGCCGGCAAGAACCATGTCCAGGCCTTCTTCGGCCAGACGGATGACCTGCAGAGCAGCAACAGTACGGTTCGCAACTACGGCGTGGCATATCGCTAGATCTGCTGAAGTCGGTCAACATGTACGCTTCCTACCACCACCTGACCGGCGACAACCTTGTCAACAGCGACGGCAGTTCGTTCAATGCCAAAAACATGAACGTCGTGTTCGCCGGTGTCCGTCTGAAGTTCTTCTAGGAAATCAATGCAATCCACCTACGCCATTACGGGCCTTGTGATGCTGCTGGGGTTGGCCGGATGTGCATCCGGCATGCCCCACGGCAAGCAGGTCGACTACGACAACCTGCCGGGTGAAAGAGACACGGCCAGCGGGCCGGGTCTGCTCAGCGGGGATCATTACGACAAGTCCAACGGTGGCGGCACGCTGCTGTACTCCGACAAGCACCCGGACAAGTCGGTCTTCGGGTCGGTGCGGAATCGCAGCGCGCAGGCCAGTGCCACGACTTCCACCCGGCCAGCGAGCACGGGCGGCCAGGCCTCGGGTTCGCAACAGGACTTCCGGCAATTCCAGGCGTACAAGCATTTCCGGCAGTTGCCCGCGGACTCGCCGGCGAAACAGCGGTTCCACGACTGGAAGGAGTGGCAGGAATACAAGCAGTGGCAGAAGCAAAAGGCGCAGTAGTCGATCAGCGCCATACGTTTCGCCGCGACCGTTCGACCCCGGCCTTTGCGCCGGGGTTTTTTGATAGCCGTTCGCGGCGCGGGGCGCACGCCGGCGGTCGCACTGGCGTTCGGAAAGCCGCTCTCGGGGGTGTCATCAAAGCGTCATTGCGTTCGTCGATAATAGCTTTCGAGCCGCGTTCTCCCCGTGGCTTTTCCCAACGGCTCCCGCCGGATAGCGGGAAGGCTGATGGCGCCGGCCCCGCCCCTGCCGGTAACAACGCGGTTCGCGGCACGGCTTTCCCACAGATGACTCTCATTTGAGCCCGGCTTGCCCGGGCTCTGCTTTTTCGGGCCGTGCCGGCGCCGGGGCCGCACTACATCATCTGTCACATGAGTGTCATAATTCGGGACTATCGTGAGCGCTCCGGCAGGGTTCGACCGCGAACCGCCTGTTACGCCATGCACGAGAAAGGAGAATTGCGAGTGAATTTCAGCAAGACGTTGATCACAGCCGTTGCGGCGCTGTCGATCTGGGGGTCGGCCGGTGCAGCCGTGAACCAGATCAACGGCGCTGGCGCGACGTTCCCGTACCCGGTGTATTCGAAGTGGGCGCAGGCCTACCAGAAGAAGACCGGCGTGCAGTTCAACTACCAGGCCATCGGCTCCGGTGGCGGTATCAAGCAGATCGAAGCCAAGACCGTCGATTTCGGTGCGTCGGATGCGCCGCTGAAAGAAGATGAGCTGAACAAGTACGGCCTGCTGCAGTTCCCGATGGTCATGGGCGGCGTTGTACCGGTCGTACATCTCAAGGGCATTCAGCCGGGCAAGCTGCGTCTCGACGGCAAGACGCTGGCCGAGATCTACGCCGGCAAGATCACCAAGTGGAATGATCCGGCGATCAAGAAGCTCAACCCGAACATGAAGCTGCCGGACGCCGACATCACCGTCGTGCATCGTTCGGACGGCTCCGGTACCACCTGGAACTTCACCAGCTACCTGACCAAGGTCAGCGACGATGTGGGCCAACGGCCCGGGCCATGCCAAGGCCGTCGCGTGGCCGACCGGCGTCGGCGGCAAGGGCAACCAGGGTGTGGCTTCGTACGTGAACCGCATCAAGAACTCGATCGGTTATGTCGAGTATGCCTATGCGCTTCAGAACAAGATGACTTACGTCTCCCTGAAGAACAAGGCCGGCAACTATGTGCAGCCGACCGCGGCGAACTTCCAGGCGGCGGCCGCCAACGCCGACTGGGCGGATGCGCCGGGCTTCTATGTGGTGCTGACTGATCAGCCGGGCGACAAGAGCTGGCCGATCACCGCCGCGACCTACATCCTGATGTACAAGAAGCCCGAGCACCCGGAAACCTCGCAGGCCGTGTTGAAGTTCTTCAACTGGGCCTACGAGAACGGCGACCAGATGGCTTCCAAGCTTGATTACGTGCCGATGCCGGACAGCGCCGTGAAGCTGGTTCGTGACAAATGGCACAGCGAGATCAAGGGCGACAACGGCCAGCCGCTCTGGCCGGCGAAGCAGTAAGCCCTCTGTGTATCCGGTTCGCTGCGCCCGTGGGGCGAACCGGATCAAGCGGCCGACCCATGTTATGGGTCGGCCGTTTTCTTCGCGCGTGGTTCGACGACGCGCCAGGAAAACGGCTGACTCGCCTGACGGAGATCGACAGTGAGTGATATGACCGCCCAACCCGGACACCCGCCCGCGCTCGCTTCCAAGCGACGCGCGGTCGGCGCGTTCGGCGATCGGCTGTTCCACGGCGTCACCGCCACCTCGGCGTTGATCGTGCTCGGGTTGATTGCGGGCATCGCCGTATCGTTGCTGATCGGTGCCTGGCCGGCGCTCACCAAGTTCGGCTTCGGGTTTCTGACTAGCAGTCAATGGAATCCCGTCACCGACGATTACGGTGCGCTGGTGGCGATCTTCGGCACGCTGGTCAGTTCGGCGCTGGCGATGGTGATTGCGGTGCCGGTGAGCTTTGGCATCGCGCTGTTCGTCACCGAACTTTCGCCGGTCTGGTTGCGGCGGCCGATCAGCACGGCGATCGAGTTGCTGGCGGCGATCCCGAGCATCATCTACGGCATGTGGGGGCTGTTCGTGTTCGCGCCGTTCCTGTCGGACTACGTGCAGCCCGCGCTCAACAGCATGTTCGGCGATCTGCCGATTCTCGGCTATCTGTTTTCCGGCCCGCCGATCGGCATCGGCGTGTTCACTGCCGGCCTGGTGCTCGCCATCATGGTGATCCCGTTCATTACCGCTGTAATGCGCGACACCTTCGAAGTCGTGCCGCCGGTGCTAAAGGAATCCTCCTATGCACTGGGTGCGACCACCTGGGAAGTGATACGCAGCGTCATTCTCCCGTTCACCAAGACCGGCGTGATCGGCGGCATCATGCTCGGGCTGGGACGCGCGCTGGGCGAGACCATGGCCGTGACGTTTGTCATCGGCAACTCGCACAGCATCCCAATGGCGCCGTTCTATCCCGGCAACAGCATCGCCGCGACCCTGGCCAACGAGTTCACCGAGGCGTCCGGCGGAATGTATACCTCGGCCCTGATCGCGCTCGGCCTGGTGCTGTTCGTCATCACCCTGATCGTACTCACGCTCGCCCGGCTGTTGCTGATGCTGTCTGAGTGCCCAGGAAGGCAGGTAGGGGCCAGCACCATGCAAATCTATACCCGTCGCAAACTTAGTCAACTATTTCAATCTCACGGCATCCGTGATCGCGACCCTGTTTCGGACTGTTCTGGCTGGGCTGGCTGTTGTGGACGCTGTGTGCCAACGGTGTGCAAATACCTGAGCCTTGCCGTATTCACCCAGCCTACGCCCGCGCCGGGGGATGCCGGCGGGCTGTCGAATGCAATCACCGGCAGCCTGATCGTAACGGCGATCGGCACCCTGGTCTGGGGGCGCCGATCGGGGTGCTTTGCCGGTACCTATCTGGCCGAGTACGGTCGTGGCAGCGAAGACCGCTTCGGTCGTGCGTTTCTTCAACGATGTCCTGCTGTCGGCCCCCTCGATCATTCTCGGACTGTTCATCTATCAGCTCGTGGTCGTGCCGATGGGGAATTTTTCGGCGCTTGCCGGTGGCCTGGCGCTGGCGCTGATCGTCATCCCGCTGACCCTGCGGATTTCAGAGAACATGATGCGGCTGGTTTCCGATCAGATGCGCGAGGCTGCCTCGGCACTGGGTATCCCGCGCTGGAAGGTTATTACCCGGATTGTCTATCGTGCGGCGATATCCGGCATCGTCACCGGCATCATTCTGGGCGTTGCGCGGATCAGCGGCGAGACCGCGCCGCTGCTGTTCACTGCGCTCAACAATCAGTTTCTCCAGTCACGATCTTCTATCGCCGATCGCCAATCTGCCGATGGTGATCTTCCAGTACGCGCTCAGCCCTTACGCGGACTGGCACCATCTGGCATGGGTCGGCGCCTTCCTGATTACATTCGCAATTCTTGGACTCAATATCCTGGCACGGATTCTTCTGCGGCCGGGCACGTCGGAGAAAATCCATGGCTAGTACGACGACCACCGATTCGACTTTCCTCGGCTCGACTGCTACGAGAGGGCACGCAAGCACAGACGACGATAGCGAGCCGCCCAGCTCTCGAGGGTCCGGCGCGTCCGGCGAGCCGGCAGCGCAAGTGTGTCCGTGCATCCCCGAAAATCGCGGGCGTGACCGCCAAGGCCGGACCCTGCAAGATCGCGGTACGCGATCTGAATTTCTACTACGGCGACTTCCAGGCGCTGAAGAACATCAACATGGAGATCGTCGAAAAAGAGGTCACCGCGTTTATCGGCCCTCCGGCTGTGGCAAATCCACGCTGCTGCGCAGCTTCAACCGGATCTACGAGCTCTATCCCGGCACAAGGCCCGGCGAGATCCTGCTCGACGGCAGAATTGCTCGAAAAGAGCGTGGACCTCAATGTGCTGCGCTCGAAGATCGGCATGGTGTTCCAGAAGCCGACGCCGTTCCCGATGAGCATCTACGACAACATTGCCTTCGGCGTAGACTCTACGGGCAAGTCGCAGCGCACCGAGATGGACGACCGGTCGAATAGTCGCTGGCAAGCGCCGCCTTTGGGACGAGGTCAAGGATAATCTGCAGTGCCAGGGCTGCGCCCTTTCCGGCGGTCAGCAGCAGCGCCTGTGCATCGCGCGCGCCATCGCGGTGAGCCCGACGTGCTGCTGCTGGACGAGCCCGCCTCGGCGCTGGACCCGGTCGCCACCGCGAAGATCGAGGAGCTGATCGACGAGTTGAAGGAGGACTACACGATCGTGATCGTGACCCACAATATGCAGCAGGCGGCGCGCGTGGCCGGTTACACGGCGTTCTTCCATCTGGGCGACATCGTCGAGTTCGCGGATACCGACACGCTGTTCACCAACCCGCGCGAGAAGAAGACCGAGGACTACATCACCGGCCGCTACGGCTGAGGAAGGACGGGTAACAGCGACAGGCATCATGGAATAAGGTCGGCCTGGAAAAACACACTTCCAAGCAGTTCGACGCCGACCTGGAAGACGTCCGCGAGCGCGTGCTCACCATGGGCGGTCTGGTCGAGCAGCAGATCGCCGACGCGCGTCCGCGCGCTGATCGAGGGCGACAGCGGGCTCGGCGAGGACGTGGTGCGCAGCGACTACAAGGTCAACGCCATGGAGGTCGACGATCGACGAGGAGTGCACCCGCATCCTGGCGCGGCGCCAGCCCCAGGCCGGCGATCTGCGGCTGATGATCGCGATCATCAAGACCATCACCGACCTCGAGCGCATCGGCGACGAGGCCGAGAAGATCGGGCGCATGGCCATCGCAGCTCGCGGGCCACGACCGGCCCGAGAGTGCCTTTCGCCAGATCGAAATCTCGGCCGGCACGTGCGCGAGATGGTGCACGACGCCCTCGACGCCTTCGCGCGCCTGGACGCCGAGCCGCGCTGCGCGTGGCCCAGGCGACGCCGAGGTCGACCGCGAATACGAAGGCGTGATGCGCCAGTGCATCACCTACATGATGGAGGACCCGCGCACGATCCGGCACATGCTGGATGTCCTGTGGGCGGTCAAGGCGCTGGAGCGCATCGGCGATCACTCCACCAATATCGGCGAATACGTGGTCTATTTCGTCGAAGGCAAGGACGTGCGCCATCTCGGCCTGGAAGCGTTGGAGGAGGAAGTGAGCCAGGCAGCGCAGCTCGCAATCGCCTGATGCCGTTGGCGCGACCGCCGCCGTCGAGACGCAAATCGTCTCCGGCAAGTGAGCGAGTCGCCGATAGCGGCGTGCCCCGGTCCAGACTTGCAGCGCCGCCGGTGCTTTGCGCCCGCCGGCTGCCCAGCGCCGTCGCGGTAATCCAGCGTATCAGGACGCGTGCTCCGTATGACGCGCGGCGCGCAAGACGCCGCCCTGCCGGAAACGCGCTTGGCACGACTCGCCGACGGCGACATGCCCGAGCGCCCCGACCATCGCGCCCGGCGCAACGCCATGGCTTTAGCTTTGTTAAGATCAGCGCCCTCCGGCGCGGATAGCTGCGTTGGCGAGCAACGCGTAAACCCAAACGTCGAAGGCCCGGCGTGGTCAGCCGCGCGGTTGGTTTCGGCGCCTGCTGCCCTAGTCTTTCTGCTTGCTGTATCGGTGCGGCTCGCGGCTGGCGCTATGCGGTGTACCTCGACCGCGAGGTGCGCGACCAATTCGAGGGCACCCGCTGGACCCTGCCCGCCAAGGTATATGCGGCACCGCTCGAGCTCTATGCCGGGCTCGGCCTGTCGCGCGACGAGATCGTCGCGCGCCTGCAGCGTCAAGGCTATCGCGCAGCAGTCGATCGACAAGCCCGGCACCTTCAGGCCGCGGCGCACGCCTGCCATCCATACGCGCCCGTTCAATTTCTGGGACGGCACCAGCAGGAGCGCGAGGTACGGCTCGGCTTCAACGGGGGCGGCGTGGCGTCGCTCCAGGCCACGGATGATCAGGGCGATCCGGCCCTGATCCGCCTCGATCCGCTGATGATCGGCAGCATCTATCCGGCCAAGGGCGAGGACCGGATCCTGGTCAAGCTCGGCGAGGTGCCGCCGATGCTGCCGGCCGGGCTGATCACGGTCGAGGACCGCGACTTCATGACAACTGGGGCGTGTCGCCCAAGTCCATCCTGCGCGCGGCGGTCGCCGACCTGCGCGCCGGTCACGTGGTGCAGGGCGGCTCGACGATCACCCAGCAGCTGGTCAAGAACTTTTATCTGAACAATCGGCAGACCCTGGCGCGCAAGGCCAAGGAAGCGCTGATGGCGATTCTGCTGGATGCGCATTACTCCAAGCCCGAGATCCTCCAGGCCTACCTCAACGAGGTCTATCTCGGTCAGGACGGCGGCCGTGCCATCCACGGCTTCGGCCTGGCCAGCTATTTCTATTTCCAGAACCGCTGGAGGAACTGCAGCCGCAGGAGATCGCGCTGCTGGTGGCCATGGTCAAGGGCCCCAGCTACTATGATCCGCGTCGTCATCCCAAGCGCGCCATGACGCGGCGCAACCTCGTGCTCGACATGTTCCATAACGCCGGCTTTCTCGAAGACAAAGGCTGGAAGGCGGCCAAGAGCGCCGCTCGGCGTGACGGCCGCTCGGTGCGCAGCACCAGTCAGTATCCCGCCTTCATCGATCTGGTGCGCCGCCAGCTGCACGGTCAGTACAAGGACGAGGATCTCACCGAGGACGGGCTGCGCATCTTCACCACCCTCGATCCGACCGTACAGGCGGCCGCCGAGCAGCGCGTGAACAAGGGCCTGGCCGATATCGAGAAAGCCACGGCGGATCAAGGCCGACAGCCTGCAATCCGCCGCGGTGGTCACCAGTGTCGAAGGCGGGCGTGTACTGGCACTCGTGGGCGGCCGCAACCAGGCTATGCCGGCTTCAACCGGGCCCTGGACGCACGCCGCCCGATCGGCTCGCTGGTGAAGCCGGTGGTTTATCTGACCGCGCTGTCGCAGCCGTCGAAGTACAACGTCATCACCCCGCTCGACGACTCGTCCGCTGGCGGTCAAGCTGCCCAATGGCAAGACCTGGCGGCCGCAGAACTACTCCCACTCACAGCCATGGCAACGACGTGCCGCTGTACTACGCGCTGGAGCATAGCTATAACCTGGCCAGTTCCCGGCTGGCGCTGTCGGTGGGCATCCCGAACGTGATCGAGACGCTCAAGAAGCTCGGTTACCGGGCGATCCGCTGGCGGTGCCGTCGCTGGCGCTGGGCGCGGTCGACATGGCGCCGTTTCAGGTGGCCCAGATCTACAATACCCTGGCCGCGGGTGGCTATTACACGCCGCTGCTGGCGATTCGCGATGTGACCACGCGCAAGGGCAAACCGCTGAACCGTTATCCGCTCAAGCTCCACCACGTGGTCGATGAAGCGCCGGTGTATCTTGACCCACTGGATGATGGAGCGGGTCGCGCGGCACGGCACCGGCGCGCCATGTACAACGTTTCCGAACATCCGAACCTGGCCGGCAAGACCGGTACCACTAACAATCTGCGCGATAGCTGGTTCGCCGGCTTTGCGCCAATCGGCTGGCGTGGTCTGGGTCGGCCGCGACGACGACAAGTCCGCGCATCTGACCGGCGCCACCGGCGCGCTGCAGTTGTGGACGCGCATCATGGGCGACATCGACGCGCGCGGGCTCGAGAATACGCCGCCGGAAGACGTGGTCGAGGTTCCGCTGCGCATGGTTTCGATCCGGCCGGCAATAGGGGCGGGGGCCGAATCCGGACCAATGTACGCCAGGGCAGAGTTGCGGCAACGCGGTGGAGGTTCCGTTTATCCGGGGCTATGTGCCGGAGGGGCTCTCCGCCTGCGATAGCGATATCATGGGCCAGAACCCGCGCCATCAGCAGCAGCAGCGAGCAGCAGCAACAAGACAGGAAAGGGCAACTGGATCCAACATCTTTTCGATGATCATAAGACACAACGATTCTCGCGCTCGTCGCCTATCCTCGTTGCCGGCTGTGCCACCCACCCAGCGCGGCATTTCCCGGCCGCCGGGCAGCGCCGGCGCAGGCGCAACCGTCGCGAGCGCCGCCGCCCCCAACAGGGACAAGCCGACACAGACGCCGTCGAACAGCGGTCGCCAGCCGCAAATCGCAACCGCCGCCAAGATGCCGCCGCGCACCGCCGCCGAGGCCAGCAGCCCGGCGGTGATTTCGCTGCTCGGGAGCGCCGATACGCTGGCCAACGGCGGGCATATGGACGCGGCTGCGGCCACGCTTGAACGCGCGCTCGACCTGGAGCCGCGCAACCCGTTCATCTATCAGCGGCTGGCCGCGGTACGCCTGGCCCAGGGCCAGACCGATCAGGCCGAGCAGATGGCGAGCAATCCAACAGCGTGGCCGGCAACAACCCGTTCGTGGACGCCGCCAACTGGCGCCTGATCGCGGAGGCGCGCGCAGCGCAGGCGACAGCAGCGGCGCGCAGACGAGCCAGTGCGCACGCCGCGAACTACAGCAAGACCAGCCGCAATCGACCAATGACCGCCGCGGCCGGCGCCGCGCTGTTCGATGACGATGCGGCGCTGGCGGAGGCGTTGCCGGGCTAGCCCGCGGCGGTCAGGCCGAGATGGCGCGTGCGGTCGCCGAGGCGATCGATGAAGGCGGCCGGCTGGTGGTCGAGGCCGGCACCGGCACCGGCAAGACGCTGGCCTATCTGCTGCCGGCGCTGGCCTCGGGCCGCAAGGTCATCGTATCGACCGCCACCCGCTATCTGCAGAGCCAGCTACTAAAAGGATGTGCCGCTGGCCCAGACCGTTCTCGGCGCGCAGCTCCACATCACCGTTCTCAAGGGACGGGCCAACTACCTGTGCCTGCATCGGCTTGATCTCGCCGAAAACAGTGGCGATCTCTATCTGGCCCGCGGCTGCGCAGCGTACGCGACTGGGCTGCGCGCACGGACACCGGCGATCTCGGCGAATTCGGCGATCCGGCGACGGCGATGCGCTATGGCCGCGGATCACCTCGACGACCGACAACTGCCTGGGGCCGAATGCCCGCTGTTCGATCAGTGCTGGGTCGTCAATGCCCGGCGCGAGGCGCAGGCCGCGGATCTCGTGATCGCCAATCACTACCTGCTGTTTGCCGATCTGACCCTGCGCGAGGCGGGTTTCGGCGAAGTGCTGCCGGGTGCCGATGCGATCGTGCTCGATGAGGCGCACAAGCTGCCCGATATCGCCGGGCGCTTCTTCGGCCAGGCGCTGTCGTCGCGCCAGCTCACGGATCTGGTGCGCGACGGCTCGGCCGAAATGGACGCGTTCGGCGGCGATATGCCGTGTCGATACGCTGCAGGATGTTGCGGCGGGCGCCGACGCGTCTTCAGCGATGCCCTGGGCCGCCTCGCCGGGCAATCGCAGCTGGCCCGAACTGGCCACGCCCGAGCTCGAGGAGGCCAGCGGCGCTGGACGAGGCGCTGGCGCACTGGAAGTCGGGCTGGAGCCGGTCATCAGCCGCAGCGACCGCTCAAGGCGCTGGCGCGGCGCGGCGCGAACTGGCGGCCCGCCTGAAGCGGTCGGCAACGACGACACCGACCGCATCAGCTGGCTGGAGAAGCGCGGTAGCGAGCTGGATCTGGCACAGCACGCCGCTGGATGTGGCCACGCCTTCTCGCGCGCGATCGACGGCCTATCCCGGCGCCTGGATCTTCACTTCCGCGACGCTCGCCGTCAGAACGAGCTCAATTATTTCTGTGACCGCCTCGGGCTGTGCGGATGTCGAGCCGAGGTGCTGCCGAGCCCGTTCGACTACGAGCAGAACGCCCTGCTCTACGCGCCGCAGGCCATGCCGCGCCCAGGCGCCGGACTTCGACGAGGCGGTGATCTAGGAGACCCTGGCCGCTGATGAACGCGGCCGGCGGCGGCGCGTTCGTGCTGTGCACCAGCTACCGCGCGGTCCGCGCTATGGCGAGGCACTGGCGGACGGCCGGGTTCGAGCCGCTGGTTCAGGGCAGGCACCGCGGGCCGGCGCTGCTGGCCGATTTTCGCGCCGATGACAACGCCGTCCTGGTCGCCACCAGCAGCTTCTGGGAAGGCGTGGATGTGCGCGGACAGGCGCTGCGGCTCGTCATCATCGACAAGCTGCCGTTCGCGTCGCCGGCCGATCCGGTGCTCGCGGCACGTTTCAACGCGATGAAGGCGCGCCGGCGAGAACCCGTTCATGGACTATCAGCTGCCGCAGGCGGTGATCGCGCTCAAGCAGGGCGTCGGCCGGCTGATCCGCGACGCCGAGGACCGCGGCCTGCTCGCGATCTGCGACCCGCGGCTGTTCACCGCGCGCTACGGCGGCGTCATCCGCGCCAGCCTGCCGCCGATGCCGATCACCCGCAGCCGAGCGCGGCCTGTGGCTTTCTCGACCCGCTGTCGCCTAGCCGCATGAGGCTCCTTGCGCTGGATGCCTCGACCGAAGCGCTATCGGTCGCGTTGATCGACAGCGCGGCCGGCGGCGCCCGCGAGCATTTCGAAATCGCGCCGCGGGCGCATGCCAGCGGCTACTGCCGCGGCCAGACGACTTGCTGACCGAGGCCGGACTGGTCGCTCGCGATCTCGATGGTCTCGCATTCGGGCGCGGTCCAGGCGCGTTTACCGGCCTGCGTATCGCGGCCGGACTGGTGCAGGGTCTGGCGAGCGGCTTGGCGTCTTCCGGTCGTGGGCATCTCACGCTGGCGGCGCTCGCTGCGCGTGCCTTCGAGCAGGCGCCGGACGTCGACGCGTGTACGGGTGGTTCAGGATGCCCGCATGGGCGAGATCTATACCGCGCCTTCGAGCGCGGCGCCATGCCCGACCGGTCGCGCCGAACGGGTATCGGCCTCGGCGACTGCGGCCAGATGGCGGCGGGCGGCTGTCGCGCGGGCAATGGCTGGCCGCTGGTGGTCGCAGCGCAGAATATCGGCGAGCGCCCATGTCACTGTGGATGCGCCGCATGCGATCGACGTGGCTCGCCTGGCGGGCCGCTGTTCGCCGCCGGGCGGGGCAAGCCGGCCGCGAGCGCTGCCGGTCTATGTGCGCGACGACGTGGCCCGCAAACCCGGCCGCGCAGCGTTGACGGCGCGGTCGCGTATCGACGAAAACTGAGGAGGAGAATGCCATGCTGTATCGACTGGGCGATGTGGCCCGGAACTACCGGCAGCGGCGATTACTTCGTCGCCGAGAATGCCACCGTGCTCGGGCGGGTACGCTCGCCGAGCGCGAGCATCTGGTTCAACGCGGTGCTGCGCGGCGACCAGGACTGATTTCGATCGGTGAGGGCAGCAACATCCAGGAAGGCAGCGTGCTGCATACCGATCCCGGCTTCCCACTGCGTGGGCGCCGGCGTCACCGTCGGCCATCAGGCCATGCTGCATGGCTGCACGATCGGCGAGAACAGCCTGATCGGGATCAAGGCCGTGGTGCTCAATGGCGCGACGATCGGCCGCAATTGCCTGATCGGCGCCGGCGCTCTGATTCCCGAGGGCAAGACGATTCCGGACAACAGTCTGGTCATCGGTGCGCCCGGCCGAGTCAAGCGCGAACTCGAGCCGGATGAGATCGAAGCCCTCGGCCACGGCGCGGCGCACTATGTCGAGAACTATCGCCGGTTCCTGGCAGAGCTGCAGCCCGTCTGAACGGACGCCGTCGGGTGATTCAGGCGCCGGGCGTCAGATAGATGTCGAAACGTATCGCGCGCCCGCGAATCTGCAGATCCGGCGGGGCCATCGGCTCGGCGCGCGCATGCTGTTTGACCACCACGCGCCGGACGGCATGCCGGCGTGCAATGGCGAGCACCTCGGACGCATCGTTATCGTTTCCGGCCAGTGCAGCGAGCCATGCCAGCGCTTTCTGCGGGGCGGATTTGCGCCGTGGGCTGGCGAACATCGGGTCGATATAAATCGCGTCGAAATCGCGCGGGTCGGTCTTCCGGAAGCCACGGCCCCGCGTCGGCATGAACCGGCGGCAGCCAGTGTGGCCACCAGGGCGGTCGTCCGGCGATGCGTCGATCCGGTCCGTGGCGTCCGCGATCAGTGCAAAAAGCGCCGGCTGGCGCTCGACGGCGGTCACGTCGCAGCCGAGGCTCGCGAGGGTGGCGGCATCGCGCGCCAGCCCGGCCGTGGTATCCAGGATTCGCATCGGCGGATGCCGGTGCAGGCCGAACGCGCGGGCCAGTGGCGAACGTCGCCCGCCGGCCTGGCGACCGGCCAACTCCGCTGGATCGGCGAGCGCGCAGCGCAATCCGGCGCCGGCCTCGTCCGTCGCATGATGCAACTCCAGCCCGAGCTCGTCGCGGGCGATATAGAATCCATCTTCAGGGGGCTGCGACAGCCCAGTTCGGATGCGAGTGCCATGTCCCGTGCCGCGCGGCTGATCGCGCAGCCACCCAGACCACCTGCGCTGGTCGGTCATCGCTGCTGGCTAGCGCAACCGCGAGGTATCGAACACCTGCTGGAGTTTCTGCGCCAGCATGTAGTTGCCCTCGACCTTGAGGCGGCCGGTGAGAAACGCCGTAATCCCGCGCATGCGTCCGGTCATCAGCTTGATCAGATGGTCGTCCCGCACCCTGAGCGTGACGTCGGGCGCGGGTGCCAGCCCTTCGTGAGCGCTGCAGTGCCCGTTCTCGATCGTGATATAGACCGGATGGCGGGTCAGGTACTGGGCGGTCATGGACAGGTCGCCGGCTGCCTCGGGCTTGAAACAAAGCGGCAGTCGGGTCAGAAGCTCGCGGGCGTCTTGCATCGGGCCGTAGGGCTGGCTCGTCGGATTGGCCCGCTATGATGCGCGACCGCTCGGCTGTTTGCCACCGGCTCGTCATCGGCGCCCGACGCCGACGTGGTTTCGAGCGGGCGCTCAGCCGTCGAGATAATCCACGACTGCGGAGTATCCGGCCTCGGTCAGCAGAATGGCGTTGACCGTGGTTTCATAGATACGGCCGGTCTCGCGCAGCTTCTCGATCTCCGCGGCATCTTCGGAGGCGCTCAGGTAGTAGAAATCTCGGCCTTCGTCGAAACTCTCCTTGAGCTGCTTGAAGGCGAGGAACGCAGCACCCTTGGTGTTGCCTCGTTCCTGGTCTATTTCCTTGAGACTCCAGGTTTTTTCCGACTTGGCCATAGATTTCACGAATCCTCGTTGAGTGAGCGCAAAGCTAGCAGTGCCCCGGGGCGGGGTCAACGTGTCTGCGTGGGTTTTCACAACGGATGCCGAAGCGCGGCGATTGCTTTATCTTAGCGGTCATGAGTCGGTCCGCGGCAACAGGAGATAGAGCGGAATGAAGATAAGTGAGCTGGTCTCGCAGTGGCAGTCGAGTGCGGCCGAGCCGCGTACGGATCACAGTTACAGCGTGCAGCTGCCGATCTACGATGCGGCCAAGATCGAAGCGCTGGTGGAGATGTTCCCGGGCCTCACGCGCGAGCGGATCATCACCGATCTGCTGGCGTGCGCGCTGGACGAACTCACCAGTTCGTTCTCCTATCAGCCGGGCGAGGACGTTGCCGGCTACGACGAGCTTGGCGATCCGATGTACGTCGACGCCGGTCTGACCCCCCGGTTCCAGCAATTGACCAAGACCTATGCCGACAAGCTCAAGTCCGGCGATTAGCAGCGAGTCCATCGCCTGGCGACGGCGTCTGGAGGCGGCCGTCGCCTGCGACGTTCCTGCGGCGAGCCCCTGCCCGCGCTCGATGCTCGACGGGCACGCCATGCCTCGCGGCCGGCGGCGGTGCTGATCGGGGTTGAGGCCGCGAGCACGCCGCGAATCTACTTCACCCAGCGCACCGAGGGCCTCACGCATCACCCCGGGCAGATCAGTTTTCCCGGCGGTCGGATCGATCCGGCCGACGCAGGGCCGGCGGACGCCGCGCTGCGCGAATGTCACGAGGAGATCGGTCTCGTGCGCGATGCCGTCACCTTGCTCGGCGAGTTGCCGCGGTATCGCACCGTGACCGGATTCGAGATCAGTCCGTTCGTGGGTTGGATCGAGCCGGGCCAGACGCTCGCGCCCGACGGCATCGAAATCGAACGGATCTTTGCGGTGCCGCTGCAGTACGCGATGAACGCGGCGCACTATCGCAGTGAAGTGCGTCGCCGAGACGGCGTGGACTATCGCATCTACTCGATCGACTTCGAAGGCCATTACATCTGGGGCGCCACGGCTTCGATGCTGATGGGGCTCGCCCAGCGCGTCGCCCGGGTTGAGGGCCGCCCGTTTTCTATTGCGAACCGGGCATGATCTCCCGGTAGAATGTCCAACCGTGCCGTGCTCACGTGCCTCGCTTGCGCTGCTCGCCCGGCGCGATCATTCGATACAGAGCGCCGCTCGCGCCGTATTCGCCTGCCACGTCATGCCCGTTATCGGACTCCGAGGGCGCCTACCGGCTGATGCTCGCTGGTCGCTTGCGCTGTGAGCTCGATTGCTCGTGCTCTGGCGTTGTGACCGCCTTGGCTGCCTTGAGCAGCGGTTCGATCAGATCCATCGGCAATGGAAACACGATGGTGGAGTTGTTCTCGCTCGCGATATCGACCAGCGTCTGCAGATAGCGCAGCTGCAGCGCCTGCGGCTCGCGCGAAAGCTGCTCGGCGGCGCCGCGCAGATTCTCCGCGGCCTGCATTTCGCCTTCGGCGTTGATGATCTTGGCGCGCCGCGAGCGTTCGGCCTCGGCCTGGCGGGCGATGGCCCGGGTCATGCTCTCGTCCAGATCCACCTGCTTGATCTCGACGTTGGCCACCTTGATGCCCCAGGCATCGGTGTGGCGGTCGAGAATCGCCTGGATATCGGCGTTGAGCTTGTCGCGCTCGGCGAGCATGTCGTCCAGCTCGTGCTGGCCGAGCACGCTGCGCAGGGTGGTCTGCGACAGCTGGCTGACCGCCATGTAGTAGTTCTCGACCTCGATGATGGCCTTGTCGGCATCGATGACGCGGAAATACACCACCGCGTTGACCTGTACCGAGACGTTGTCGCGCGAGATCACGTCCTGGGTCGGCACGTCCATGACGGTCACGCGCATGTCGACCTTGATCATCTTCTGGATGACCGGGACGACCAGGAAAATGCCCGGCCCCTTGACGCCGGTCATGCGGCCGAGCGTGAACATCACGCCGCGTTCGTATTCCGGCAGGATCTTGATCGAGGCGAATATGAAGATCGCCAGCAGGACGATCACGGCGATGACGACATTGATGAACATTTCTAGGATCCTTCCGGCCGCCGGCCGGCGTTGTTCGGATGAGCCGTATTGTCGTTCGGCGTGGCCGCACGAAGACTGTGAGGCCCTCGACGTCGGTCACGATCAGGGGCTGGTCGCGAACTTACGGGCGCTTCGCTGATCGCCCGCCAGGATTCGCCGTGAAGCCAGACCCGGCCCTCACGTTCGAAATCGTCGGCGCCACGCATTCGCGCCCGATCAGCCCTTCGTGGCCGGTCTCGACATGCGCGCGCCGCGAGCGCGCGAACATCAGCACCATCAACGCCAGAATCAGCGCCGCAGCGATCGCGATGCCGATGATCACCCCCATCGAGACATCATACCCGGGCACGTCGCTGTCCATGAGCATGATGGAGCCGAACACGATCGCCACGATGCCGCCGAGGCCGAGGGCGCCGAAACTCGGGACGAAGGCTTCGGCCACGAACAGCAGTACGCCGAGCACGATGAGGGCTGCGCCGCCGTAGCTGACCGGCAAGCACATGGAAAGCGAACAGAGCCGCGATCAGGCTGATCCCGCCGACCGTGCCGGGCAGGGTGGCGCCGGGAGCCAGGGCTTCGGCCGCCAGACCGACGATACCGATCATGAACAACAGATAGGCCACGGTCGGATCGGTGATGATCGCGAGCAGCGAAGTGCGCCAGCCGGGCGTACGCTTGTCGATCGTGAGATTCTTCGTATGCAGCGTGACGTCGCCGTTGACCGTGCTCACCGTCCGCCCGTCGACCGCCGCGAGCAGCGCCTGCTCGTTGTCGGCGACCAGATCGATCACGTTCTGCTTTGCGGCTTGTTGCGCGCTCAGGCTGGCGGCCTCGCGCACGGCTTTTTCGGCCCAGTCGGCATTCCGGCCGCGGCGTTCGGCCAGGCTGCGGATATAGGCCACCGCATCGTTGACCTGCTTGCGGCGTTCGGTCGCGCTGTTCGATAGATCGGGCGTGCGCGTCGTCCTTCTTCGGCCGGCTCTGGTCGTTCTGCGATGATTCGTCGTTCTTTTTTGCCCGCCCGCCGTCGGTCGCGGGTTGATCGCCGCCGCCCATCTCGATCGGCGTGGCGGCGCCGAGGTTGGTGGCCGGCGCCATCGCGGCGATATTCGTGGCATAGAGAATGTATGTGCCGGCACTCGCGGCGCGTGCGCCCGACGGGCCGACGTATCCGATAACGGGTACGGGCGAAGCGAGAATGGCCTTGACGATATCCCGCATCGAGGCCGACAGGCCGCCGGGCGTGTCCAGGCGCAGAATGATCACCGGCACATGATCCGCGTCGGCCTGCTGGATCTCGTCCACGACGTAGTTACCGATCGCCGGGCCGATGGCGCCGTCGATGGAAATCTCGCGGGCCGTGGAAGCCGCGTTGCCGGCTGCCTGGACCGCCAAAATCACGAACGCGAGCACGATCGGCAACAGGGCGATCAGCGGGCGGCGGAGATTGTCGATCGAACGCTCATGTCTTTTATTAACGCAGCGTTCGCGGCAACCGATGCGCGCGCGGCGCTACAGCTTCTCGTAGAGCGCGACGAGCTGCTGGGTCACTTTGTGGCTCGGCGCGTAATGGATGAGCGGAACCGAGGCATCGTGCGATTCGCGCACCTTGACCGAACTGGTCACGTGTGCATCGATGATCGGGTGTCCTTCCTCGGTCAGCTCGGCGAGCATGCGCTGTGGCAGCTTGGCGCGCGGCTGAAACTGGTTCACGACGATGCCGTCGATGACCAGCGACGGGTTGTGGTCGTCCTGGATCTCGTGAATGTTGTCGAACAGGGCATACAGCGCCTGTCGTGCGAAATCGTCGCAGTCGAACGGAACCAGCACGCCGATGGGCCGCGATCAGCGCCGATTGCGAATAGAAATTCAGCGCCGGCGGTGTATCGATGAAGATCTCGTCGAAGCCCTTCAGCTTCTCCAGCGCCTGACGCAGCTTGTAGATCTTGTGCTTGGCCTCGAGCTTGACGCGAATTTCCTCGAGGTCGGGGTGTGCTGCAATGATCGACAGATTCTCGAACGGGGTTTCGGTGACGTAATCCGACCAGATCCTCGCGGCTGCCGGCCGCGTTCCAGCGTGGCCTCGAAGAAGTCGGCGCTACCGCATTCGGCCTGGCGCCCGTCCGAGGACAACAGGTACTGGCTGGCGTTGCACTGGGCATCCAGATCGATGACCAGCGTACGCCGGCCGCGCTCGGCGGCGATCGCTGCGAGATTGGCGAGCACGGTGGTCTTGCCGACGCCGCCTTTCTGGTTGAATACGACCCGAGTCGTCATGTGCGCTCCCGGCCGAAGGCCGCGCCGAATATGATCGTTATGCGATCGACTTTAGCCGCTCGCCGGGACCCCGTCGAGCACCGCCGCAAGGGCGGGCAGGGCGCGGCTGGCCGAGTCGGCAAGACGAATATCGACAGCATGTCGGACACGCCGGTCGGCTGCGGGTTGATCTCGATCACGGGCCGTGGCGGATTCGATGGCGGCATCGACCCGGGCCGCCGCCGGATAGACCCGGCTGGAGGTGCCCACGACCAGTACCGCGTCGGCCCGATCCAAGTGCGGATTCGGCGGCTCTGCAGGGCGTCGGTGGGCAGCATTTCACCGAACCAGACCACGTCCGGGCCGCATCATGGCGCCGCATCCGCGGCAGTACGGCGAGATCCTCGTGTCGCCGGCTCGAGCGACTTCATGTGTCGACCGTGGCGTCGCAGCGGCTGCAGCGATCACGCCAGATATTGCCGTGCAGCTCGGCGATTTCGCGGCTGCCGGCCGCGGCATGCAGCCCGTCGACATTCTGTGTGGCCACGAATAAGCGCGTGAACCCGCCAGTTCCGCGATGGCGCGGTGGCCCGGGTTCACGCCGCCGCGCGCGATCAGTGCACGGCGCCACCGATACCACGCCCATACGCGCTCCGGATGACGGGCGAAGGCCTCGGGGGTGGCCAGATCCTCGGGCGAATACTGCGCCCAGATCCCGGTCTGGGCCTCGCGGAACGTGGGAATGCCGGACCCCGCCGAGATGCCGGCGCCGGTGAGGACCAGGATATCGCCGGCCTGCGCGAGCAGCGCGGCGGCCCAGCGCAGCGGTTGCTGTGCGTCATCGCTCATCGCGCGATGGTAACGCGAGACGTTGGCATCAGCGCGGCGGGCGCTGCGCCGGCCCAGTTGTCTTCGGTCGCACGCGTCTGGCCCGGCTTGGCAGTCAGGCGGTCGGCCTTGGCCGTGGCGCGGCGGCGCGGCATCCATTGCACGCGGTACAGATCGTGGCGACGATCGAGCATGTTCTGCACCGAGCCGGAGGTGCGCGCTTCGTGCAATGTATCCAGCCGAACGTCGGCGATTGCCACCTGTTCGGCGTTGGCGGTGGTATCGGCGGCGATGCCGTCGCGCGCGAACGCGAAATCGCAGGGCGTGAAAATACCCGACTGCGCATAGTGCATGTCCATGGCATGGATACGCGGCAGGTTGCCGGTATTGCCGGCGGTGGCCACGTAGATCTGGTTCTCCACCGCGCGGGCATGCGCCGAGTAGCGCACCCGCAGATAGCCGGCCCGGTCCTCGGTCGAGAACGGCACGAACAGGATGTTGATGCCCTGATCGGCCAGATGCCGCGACAGCTCCGGGAATCTCGCTGTCGTAACAGACCAGCACGCCGATCGGGCCGCAGTCGGTCTCGATGGCGTTCAAGCTGTCGCCGCCCACGATGTTCCAGTGTTCGCGTTCCCCGGGCGTGGGGTGGATCTTGGGCTGCATGTATTCGGAGCCGTCGCGCAGATAGATATAGGCGATGTTCTGCAGTTCCTCGCCCACCTGCGTCGGGTGCGAGCCGGCGATGATATTGATGTTGCAGCGTACGGCCAGGTCGGCCATCAATTCACGGAAATCGTCGCAGAAATCGGCCAGACGCCAGATGGCCGCGCGCCGGTGGAGGTCCTCGTTCTTGATCGAGAGCAGCTGGACCGTGAACAGTTCGGGAAAGACCACGAAATCGGCCTTGGCGTCCGCGGTCTCACGCACGAAGTAGGTCACGATCTGAGCGAACTCGTCGAACGAGTCGATCGCGCGTTGCATGTACTGGACGGTGGCGATGCGCACACTGTTGCGCGTCTGCAGGTGCACGTGGGAATCGCCCGGTACATCCTCGCGATACTTGTACTCCGGATTACGCCAGAGCAGGTGGGCGCCGTAGCCCATGGAATCGGGGTCGTCCGGCAGATAGTTCGGCATCACGCCGAGCAGTTCGTAGCCCTGCGCGAGCTGGAACGACAGCACCCGATCGCGGATCGTCTTGTCGGCCACGGCCTCGACATAAGCCTGGGCGCTGCCGAACTGCTTGAACCGGCGGCGCAGGCCGGGGATGCGGCCCGGCGAAGACGATGCCCTTCAGCCCGAGCTTGACCGCCAGCGCCTCGCGTTCGCGATACAGGCGGCGCCCGATGCGCAGGCCGCGCGCGTCCGGGTCCACGCAGACTTCATAGCCGTAGAGATAATCGCCGTCGATGTCGTGGGTCGAGCCGTAGCCGTTGCCGGTGATCTCGGCCCAGCTGTGATTGCGCATGACCTGTGCTTCGGGCAGGCAGATCGTGGCGCAATAGCCGACCACCTGGTCCGCGTACACCGCGACCAGCTGGCCTTCCGGAAAATTGTTGATCTGGCCGCGCAGTTCGTCGAACGAGTAATCGTCCATCTTCGGGTACGCGCGCTGCACGATCCGGTTGATGGACGGAATATCGGCCAGGCGGGCCTTGCGCACGATCAGACGGGAACGGCTGTTCTGGGACGCCATGACGACTCCTCGCAAAAACACAGCCCGCGGCCGGTGTATCCGGCGCGGGCTGTCATGTTCAACGTTGGTCGGCGATGATAGCGGTGATCGCGCCGACCGTGCGCATCCGTCGGGTTCGCGCTCGGCTCGCCCGACGGCGCCGGCGCTCAGCCCGTGCGGGCGGCTTTCTTACGCTCGTGCTCCTTGAGCCAGCGCTTGCGCACGCGAATCGAGCCCGGCGTGATCTCGACCAGTTCGTCGTCGTTGATGAACTCCAGCGCCTGTTCGAGCGTCATCCGCACCGGCGGCACGAGCTGGATGTTCTCGTCGGTGCCGGCCGCGCGCACGTTGGTGAGCTGCTTGGCCTTCTGCACGTTCACGGTGAGATCGTTCTCGCGCGAATGAATCCCGACGACCATGCCTTCGTAGATCTCTTCGTTCGGGCCGATCATCATCTTGCCGCGATCCTGCAGGTTGAAGATCGCGAAACCCGACGGCCTTGCCGGCCGCGTTGGCGATCAACACGCCTTTCTGGCGCTGGCCGATCTCGGTGCCGCCAAGCGCGCCGTAATGGTCGAACACATGGGTGGCGATGCCCGTGCCCGACGTCAGGCTCATGAACTCGGTCTGGAAACCGATCAGGCCGCGGGAGGGGATCATGAATTCCAGGCGCGTGCGGCCCTTGCCGTCCGGGACCATGTTCTGCAGCTGGCCACGCCGCTGCTGCAGGTTATCGATCACCGAGCCCTGGTGATCGTCCTCGACGTCGCACATCAGCAGTTCGTAGGGCTCCTGAATCGCGCCGTCCACCTCGCGGGTGACCACTTCCGGACGCGACACCGACAGCTCGTAGCCCTCACGACGCATGGTCTCCAGCAGCACCGACAGATGCAGCAGGCCACGGCCGGATACCTTGAAGCGATCGGCGTCGCCGCCTTGCTCGACGCGCAGGGCCACGTTCGACTTGAGCTCGCGCTCGAGCCGCTCGCGGATCTGGCGCGAGGTGAGATAGTTGCCTTCCTTGCCCGCCAGCGGCGATTTGTTGACCTCGAAGGTCATGCTCATGGTCGGTTCGTCGACCGTCAGGCGCGGCAGTGATTCCGGCTGGCTTGGATCGCAGAGCGTGTCCGAGATGTCGAGATCGTTCATGCCGGTCAGGGCGACGATATCGCCGGCGCGCGCTTCGTCCACCTCGACGCGGTTCAGCCCCAGAAAGCCGAATACGCCGGCCACCCGCGCATTACGCGTGCCGCCGTCACGGTCGACGATGGTGATGTTGGTGGCGGGTTTGATGGTGCCGCGCGCGATACGCCCGATGCCGATCTGGCCGACGAAGCTGTTGTAGTCCAGCGTGGTGATCTGCATCTGGAAGGTGCCCTCCAGATTCACCGGTGGGGCGGGCACGTTCTCGGTGATGGTACGGAACAACGGCAGCATGTCGCCTTCGCGCACGCTCTCGTCCATGCCGGCATAGCCGCCGAGCGCGGAGGTGTAGATGATTGGGAAATCGAGCTGTTCCTCGGTGGCGCCGAGGCTGTCGAACAGGTCGAAGGTCTCGTTGAGCACCCAGTCGGGCCGCGCGCCGTCGCGATCGATCTTGTTGATCACGACGATCGGCTTCAGTCCCAGCTGGAAGGCCTTTTCGGTCACGAAGCGCGTCTGCGGCATCGGGCCGTCGACGGCATCGACCAGCAGCAGCACCGAATCGACCATCGACAGCACGCGCTCGACTTCGCCGCCGAAGTCGGCATGGCCCGGGGTATCCACGATATTGATGTGGTACACCTCGTCGGAATCCGGATCGCGCCATTCGATCGCCGTGTTCTTCGACGTGATCGTGATGCCGCGTTCCTTCTCCAGATCGTTCGAATCCATGATCCGGTCGACGACGTCGTCGCGGGCCTCGAACGTGCCCGACTGACGGAGAAGACAATCCACGAGCGTCGTCTTGCCGTGGTCAACGTGGGCGATGATCGCGATGTTGCGAAGATTATCGATCATGAAAAATGGGCCGGCCGGGATGCGAAAACGCGCCATTATCCGGTAATGAACGTCGCTTCGGCTAGCCGAAAGTCGTAAATGATGCAAGAAATCGCTAAGCTCTCGGTCGTTTCATTATGCATGCTATGCGACCATTGTCGTATGAGCGAATCGACTGCAACCGCCCGTGCAGGCTACCTTGAGCGGGGAACGCCGGCGTATCTGCGAGCCAACCTGGCGCTGTTCGCCGCGGGCTTCGCCACATTTTCATCGATGTACTCCGTTCAGCCCCTGATGCCGGAGTTCTCGCGCGAATTTGGCGTTTCGGCCGCGGTCAGCAGCCTCTCGCTGTCGGTGACCACCGGCGTGCTCGCCTTCACGCTGTTCCTCGCCGGGCTGATGTCGGGCGCGATCGAGCGCAAGACGATCATGACGGCATCGCTGCTCGGCTCGGCCACGCTGTCGCTGGTGGCTGCAATCGCGCCAGGGTGGCCCACCTTGCTGGTCGCGAGGGCGGTCGAAGGCTTCGCGCTCGGTGGCGTGCCGGCTCTGGCTATCGCCTATCTCTCAGAGGAAATCGACCCCGGCGATCTCGGCACCGCCACCGGGCTGTATATCGGTGGGACCGCGTGCGGCGGCATGGGCGGTCGTGTGATCGCCGGTCTGCTGGCCGAAGCCTTTGGCTGGCGCGTGGCCATTGCAGCCCTCGGGCTGATCGGCTTCGTGGCCGCCATCGTGTTCATCCTGTTGCTGCCGCGTTCGCGCAACTTCGTCGCCCAGCGCGGGCTGACGCTCCGCCAGCATGCCGACCCGCTCATGTCCCACATGCGCCACAACGCGCTGCCCTGGGTGTTCTTGTGTGGCTTCCTGTTCATGGGCGCTTTCGTGTCGGTCTACAACTATGTGGGCTATCGGCTTTCAGAGCCGCCGTTCGCTCTCGGGCAGGGGGCCATCGGTTCGGTGTTCGTCGTCTATATGTTCGGCATCGTGACCTCCGCAATCGCCGGCAAGATCGCCGATCGTCAAGGCCGTCCGCCGGTGCTCATCTTCGCGATCGTGCTGATGGGACTGGGCCTGGCCCTGATGTGGCCGGATTCGCTGTGGGCGATCATAGCCGGCCTCGGCCTGGTGACGGTGGGCTTCTTCGCCGGCCATTCGACGGCGAGCGGCTGGGTGGGCCTGCTGGCCCGACACGGCAAGGGCCACGCGGCCGGGTTGTATCTGCTGGGCTATTACCTGGGCTCGAGCGTCGTCGGCTCGCTCGGCGGGCTGTTCTGGAGCGGTTACGGCTGGGCGGGCGTTGCGGCCATGGTGGCGGTGGTCCTCATGCTCGGTCTGGTGGCGGTGCTCCGGCTGGCTGTCTGGCAGCGGCGTGACGCCCCACGGGCTTGATTGATCAGAGTCCGAATATGGTCTGGTAAAGCAGGAAGATATTCAGCCCGATGATCGCGGCCGCCACGCTCCAGGCGGCGATCGTCGTCGGCCGTCGATTGACCAGGCCGCCCATCAGCTCACGATTCGAGCAGAACATCAGCAGCGGGATCAGGGCGAACGGAATGCCGAACGACAACACCACCTGACTCATCACCAGAGCAGTCGTGGGGTCGACGCCGACGGCGAGGATTGCCAGCGCCGGTGCCATCGTGATCAGTCGGCGCAGATACAATGGAATCTGGCGATTCAGATAGCCCTGCATGACGATCTGGCCGCTCATGGTGCCCACCGACGAACTGGAGAAGCCGCTGGCGAGCAGGCCGACGCCGAACATAGTGGCAGCCAGCGTGCCGGCATGATCGTGCAGGCGGGCGTAGGCGGTTTCCAGTGTCGAGACGGTATCGCCACTGCCGTGAAACAACCCGGCGGCCATGACCAGCATGGCGCCGTTGATCACGCCGGCCACCCCCATGGCGATCAGGATGTCGACGAACTCGAACCGGAACAGTCGCCGCCGCTCTTCCTCGTTGCGGCCGACCACGCGCCGTTGCATGAGCGCGGAATGCAGATAGATCACATGCGGCATGACCGTAGCCCCGAGAATGCCGGCTGCCAGCAGCAGGCTGTTGTTGCCGGCCAGCGTGGGTACGAACAGACCGGCCAGCAGATCGCGATCCGTCCGGGTGCGCGATCCAGACTTCGTAGGCGAATGAGATCACCACCACGCCGATCAGTGCGGTGATGCCGGCCTCAAGCGGGCGAAAGCCGCGTCGCTGGAGCTCCAGCAGCCCGAATGAGCAGACGCCCGTGATCAAGGCGGCCGGAAACATTGGAATGCCGAACAACAGATGCAGACCGAGCGCGCCGCCGATGAATTCCGCCAGATCGGTCGCGATCGCAATGAACTCGGCCTGGATCCAGAGTCCGAGTGTGACCGGCCGTGAAAAACGCGCCCGCGAGATCTCGGGCAGATTACGGCCCGTGGCGATTCCCAGTTTGGCCGACATGGACTGGATGAGCATGGCCATCACGTTGGATACCAGTACCACCCAGAGCAACATGTAGCCGTAACTCGAGCCCGCCTGTATGTTCGTGGCGAAATTGCCGGGGTCGATATAGGCCACGGCCGCGATGAAGGCCGGACCCAGGAAGGGTAGAAAACGCTTCAGCCCGCGTCGATGGCCATCGAGGGCAGCTTGCGCTGCCCGCACCGTTGCGCCTTCGCCCGGAAGAAAATCGTGGTCGACGTTCGTCGCGCTCATCAAGGCTCCCGACGCCCCGGCATTCGTCGGCGGCGCTCGTCGTGAGGAAGCCGGCCGGGATTCGGTCGTGGCCTGGCACCCATAAAATTAGCTTAGGCTAAACTTTACGGCCACTGGCTATTATCGCGCAACCCCGCCCGATACGTTGTGGTCGCCGCGCCAGCGGCTCAAGCGGTGATCCTCCCGGTATACTCCGTCGATACAGTTCTCGGCGGCGATGTTCATTATTCGTTCGTCTACGATGTTGCGGTGCGCCACGTCCGAACCCGGCACAGGATCTGGCAGATTGTCTCATCGGGCGTGAAGCACGAATTTCCGGCCGAGCTGCTACGCTGGTTCGACCGGCCTCGATCGTTGGCTGTATTCGCCGTGGTCGCCCCTGAACTGTTTTACCAAGCGCCGGCGACTGCGAGTCTCGCCGCGCCATCCGCGCACCGTGGGCTCGCATCGCCGCCTGGGCAATCAGGCCGGCATGGGGTATGTGCAATTCAACCAGCACGGCCAGCCGGCCACGATCAGCCAGCTCGGCGCGAGCGATCAGGACACCCCTTTGACGAAACCGAAGATCTGGGAACCTGATCGCCGATTGTCCGACGTCATCACATTTTCGAACCGCAACAACGATCAGAAGAGGGCGTTATGTTTGAACGAACCATCGCGACCGGCCGCCGGGCGGCCATCATCTGCGGCGCAAGTCTGGTGCTTGCCACTGCCGTCCAGGCGGCCGGGCTGACCAGTGCCGATACCAATAACGACGGCAAGATCAGCCGAGCCGAGGCCAACGCTGCTCAGGATCGAGCATTCAAGCAGCTGGATACCAATGGCGACGGCCAGGTCGATGCCAAGGAATTCGACGCTGGCCAACCCGGCTTGCCCGCCGACGCGAGCGCCCAGGACAAGGCGCGCCGTCACCGCGTGATCAGCAGCTGGTTCAATCATATTGACGCCGATGGCAATGGCAAGATCTCGCGCAGCGAGTATCGCAAGGCCCTGACGCCTTATTTCGATAAGCTCGATGCCAACGGCGACGGTTACATATCGAAAGACGAGCTGCAGAAAGCCTTCGGCAACGCGAAACAGGGCAGCGGCTCGAAATAACCCGCCGCCCTCGGCGCCCGGTTCAGCTGATGGCGTCGAACCGGGCGCGCAGAGCGTCGGCGGCGTGGTCGAGGGCTTCTCGTGCCCGTTCGACGCCGCCGGCAAAGTTGGCAAAGCCGTGGAGCAGCCCGGCCTCGCGCCGGGAGGTCGTAGTCACGCCAGCGGTTTCGAGCGCCGCGCCGTAGGCTTCGCCCTCGTCGCGCAGCGGATCAAAGCCGGCCGTGATCACGATCGCCGGCGCGACGCCGGCCAGCTCCCCGCGCAATGGCGAGACCATCGGGTCGCGCTTGTCGCATCCCTCGGGCAGATAATGCCCCTCGAACCAGTCCATCGAGGTTTTTTCGAGGAAGAAGCCGGTCGCCAGGCGATCCTTGGACGGTTTGTCCTCGGCGAAGTCGACGGCGGGGTACAGCAGGAGCTGAGCCGAGGGCGGGATGGTGTCGTCCTTGGTCTGCTGTGCCACCACGGCCGCCAGGTTGCCGCCGGCGCTGTCGCCCGCCACGGCGATCCGGCGCGCATCGATTTCAAAATCGTCAGCGCGCGCCGCAATATCGCGGAATGCGGCAATCGCGTCGCGCGCCGCAGCCGGCGCCGCGTGTTCAGGCGCGCGGCGATAATCGATCGAAATGACGGTCGCCCGGGCCCGATCGGCGAGAGCGCGACAGACACCGTCGTGCGAATCGAGATCGCCGAGCACGAACCCGCCACCGTGGTAGAACACAATGGCGGCGCCATCGGCGTCTTCCGGTCGATAGCAGCGCGCCGCAAGCGAGTCGTCGCCCCCCGCGACGACAAGCTCGCGAACTTCGACCCGGCCATGCGCGCGCGGCGCGAGCGTGCTCGATTGCGCCACCATCTGATGGCGTTGTGTCTCCACGTTCCCGGCGCCGAGCTGCACCCCGCGCAAGCGCATGATCTTGAGCAGCAGTTGGCACTGGACGTCGAGGGTGTGGCCGTCACGCACGACCGGCTTGCCGGCCATGATCCGGAGCATGGCCGCGGGCAGGCCGAGCATGCCGCGCGCGGCGCCGGCTTCGAACGATTCACTCAAACTGGCCATCAGAGGCTCTTTTCGTCACGAAAACCATGCCGGCCACTGTAGGGTCTGTCGAAGTTTCGTGCGAGCGCGCACCGATGGCTACCGGTGCGCGTGTAAAAAGCATCGGTCGCGGCGTCAGCGTCGGAAGCCGCAGTCCTGGATGAACCAGACGATATCCAGATCAGCCAACGGCTCGCGCAGCTTGGCGAGCTCGGGCTCAGGGCCATGCATTTCCATGCGCGTGACGGTGGCGACCTGCTGGGCCCGGGCGAAGAGCTCGCCGACGTTGTCGAGGTGCGCGAGAAAAGCATCGCCGTCGGCATAGCCTTCTCGGCATAGCGCCTGGTCGCCGTTGAAGCAGAACCCGTAATAGAGGCAACCCGGTTCGTTGGTGGTCGCGGCGACGAACTCATCCACCAGCCCGTGGAACTCATCTATCCTTTCGGGCGGAATCTGGAAGTAGGGAGAGAAGGACACGCCGGTGTCGTGGAGTGCGGCCATGAGAAGCACCGTTTTCGGATCGGAATGCCACTGTATAACCGGCCGCGCGCTGACGCCATGAGTCAGTCGGGCGCGCCGTCGTCCCAACCATGGCATGCCAGATCGACCCGACCGCCGATGAACGTCACGCCTTCCTCGATTAGTCGCCGGCGCTGGGTCAACGCCGATGTGCTATCGGCGGGTAGCGATATCCGTCCCTGGGCATTGAGGACCCGGTGCCAGGGAAGACTTGGCGGGCAGCGATGCAGCGCATAGCCGATTTGCCGTGCCGCGCGTGGGTGGCCGGCAAGGCGGGCGATCTGACCGTAGGTGGCCACGCGGCCGGGTGGAATCCGACGGATCACGGCAAAGATGTGTTCGTGGGACAAAGACGAGGTCATCGCGCGATAATGACAGAGCGAGACATCCGCCGGCACTACGCGCTACCGTTCAGTCATGAAATATCTCACTCTGCCCTGCGGCGAAACCGTGCCGGCCCTTGGCCAGGGCACCTGGTATCTCGGCGACGATCCGAATACGCGTGCGACCGAAATCGCGGCACTGCGCACCGGCATCGACCTTGGCCTGGCGTTGATCGATACCGCCGAAATGTATGGTGGAGGACGCGCTGAGCGGCTGGTCGGTGAAGCGATAGCCGGTCGCCGCGACGAGGTGCTCCTGGTCAGCAAGGTGCTGCCGTCGAATGCCGGCTTCGAGGCGGCCATTGCGGCTTGCGAAGCCAGTCTGGAACGGCTGGGCACCGATCGCCTCGATCTGTATCTGCTGCACTGGCAGGGGGATACGCCCTACGAAGAGACCGTTCGAGCCTTCCAGCGGCTCAAGTCCGACGGCAAGATCCGTCATTACGGCATCAGCAATCTGGATCTGCAAGCGACACAGCGGTTCAACCGTGCCGGCGGCCACGACATGCAGGTCAATCAGTTGCTGTTCAATCTCAACCAGCGCGGCATCGAATGGGCGCTGCTCTCCTGGCTGCAGAAGGCGGGGATCGTGACGATGGCCTATTCGCCGTTCGATGGCGGCAGGCTGATCGGCAGCACGGAGCTTCAGCATTTTGCCGAGGCGCGCGACATGACGGCAGCCCAGGCGGCGCTCGCCTGGCTGCTCCATCAAAGCGAGGTGATGCCAATTCCGAAATCGGCTCATCCCCTGCGGGTGGAGGAAAATGCGGCAGCTACAGGCATCGTCCTCACCGCCGACGATCTCGCCGAGCTGGATTCGATGTTTCCGGCGCCCGAAAGCCCGGAGCCGCTGCAGATCTACTAGATCCGTTGCGGCCATGCATGAGATGTCAGCCAGTCTCAAACCTGTTCGCGCGGAGCGCACACTGCCGCCGGCGCGACGGCTTGCCGGTCGATCGTCGGCCTGCCGGGATCGCCCGACAGGCCCAGCCCTGTCTAGATCTCGACCCGGAGCCCGAATTCGATCACACGATCGGGGGGCACACGATAGTAAGAGGTCGGCTGGATGGCATTACGCGACATGAAGGCGAACAGCTTCTCGCGCCAGAGCATCATGCCCGGGACCTCATCGGTGGGAATGACCGTGGCGCGACCGATGTAGTAGGTCGCCTTGTCGGTATCGAAATCCAGCCCGAAGCGCTCGCACAGCCTCACGGCGACCGGCACATTCGGGTTCTGCATGAAGCCGTAGCGGGCGAACACGCGATACACGCCTTGGCCGAGGTCGTCGATTTCGAGGCGGTCGGCCGCGGGGATGCGCGGCACATCCTCGGTTCTCACCGTCAGCAGCAGCACGTGCTCGTGCAGCACCTGGTTGTGTTCGAGATGATGCAGCAGCATGGGTGGCGTGCCGGCATCGCTGCCCGTCAGGAAAATCGCGGTGCCCTTGACCCGCACCGTGTCGTCGGTGGCGAGATCCTCGATGAACTCGTCGAGCGGGACCGGCTCGTCCTCGACCAGGCGTTCACGCAGAAGCTCGCGTCCCCGGCGCCAGGTCGACATCAGGGTATAGACCAGCACCGCGGTGGCGACCGGAAACCAGCCACCATGGGGAATCTTCAGAAGATTGGCGCCGAAGAACGGCAGATCCACCGCCAGAAAGCCCAAGGTGAGTGACAGGGCCACCCAGAGCGGCCATTTCCAGCGCTCCCGCATGATGAAGAAAGCGAGACAGGTCGTGATGGTCATCGCGAACGAAATACCCACGCCGTATGCCCATGCGAGATTGGTCGATGTGCGGAAGCCGAGCACGAGCCCGATCGTGGCGAGCATGAGCAGCCAGTTCAGCGTGGGCACGTAGATCTGGCCGTATTCCTCGGACGAGGTCTGGAACAGGCGCATCGGTGGCAGCTGACCGAGCTGCACGGCCTGGCGTGTCAACGAGAACGCGCCCGAGATCACGGCCTGCGAGGCGATGACCGTCGCAGCCGTGGCGAGCACTACCAGCGGATAGAGTGCCCAGCCCGGGGCCAGTTCATAGAAGGGCTGCTTCGCCGAGACGCCGTGGGCGTGGATGAGCATCGCACCCTGACCGTAGTAGTTCAGCAGCAGCGCAGGCAGGACCAGGCCGAACCAGGCGATCTGGATCGGGCGTCTGCCGAAATGCCCCATGTCGGCGTACATGGCCTCGCCGCCGGTCACCACCAGAAAGACCGCGCCCAGTACCACGAAGCCGGTCCAGTGGTTGCGGACGAAGAATTCGAGCGCATGCCACGGATTGATGGCGGCGAGCACGCTCGGTTCATGCAGGATGCCGTATATGCCGAGCGTGCCGAGCGTGACGAACCAGACGATCATGACCGGGCCGAAGAACTTGCCGACGGTCTCCGTACCACGGCTCTGGATCGCGAACAGCGCGATCAGAATCACGATCGTGATGGGAATGACGTAGGGCTTGAAGATCGAGGTTGCGACGTTCAGGCCTTCGACGGCGCTCGAGACCGAGATCGCAGGCGTGAGCATGAAACTGCCATAGAGCAGGGCGCTGCCGAACACGCCGAGCTTGAGCAGAAGCGCCGAGTGCCGCCCGGCGTCGCGACGCCACGGATTGAGCAGGGCGACCAGTGCGAGCATGCCGCCTTCGCCGTTGTTGTTCGCGCGGGTGACGAACATCATGTACTTGGTCGACACGACCAGAATGAGCGCCCAGAAGATCAGCGACAGAATACCGATGACATTGGCGTTGCTGGGAGCCAGGTGGCTCGACCCCTTGAAGCATTCCCGCAGCGCGTACAGCGGGCTGGTGCCGATATCGCCATAGGAGACGCCGAGTGCGCCCAGCGACAGCGTCAGCAGACGGCTCGGCCCGATCGAGGTCTCTTCCTTTTCGCTGCTTTCAGCGTGCTCCTCGGGCGAATGCGCCTGAGCGATCTGCTCCTGCTCGCTTTTCTTCGATACGTTTTCCTCGTTGTTTTTCTCTGCCCCGGACGCGTGCTCGGCGTCGTCTTCGCGCTTGTCGTCCTGATCGGACGGATCATTCGTCATGCAACGGAATCCTTGAAGCGAATCGGGCGGCGCCTTGGCGGCCTGCCGTAACCGTGGTTTCTCTACACGATACTATCGGACCGGCGTTGCGGATGAGAGTGGTGTTACCACCACCCAAGCGCGCGGCCCGGACGACGGCTGCGGGATGAGCGCGCCTGGGCCGGCGTGAGCCGATACGCTGGCCGCCGAGGCATGCCGGCATTGACGAACCTTCGAAAAGCATGGCGACAGTGATCGCCTCCGGCTCGGGCACGCTCCGAAGGGGCCATCAATGAAAATCGCGTGATCGCGTATCGAGCGCGCCGAGCCGCTCGGTCTCATCGAAGATCTCGCACGCCAGGCAATGTCGGACCTCGCCGGCACGCTGCATCACTCCGGTCACGCGGAGCAGACGGGCAGACAGAACGAGGATGCGATATCGGGCCAGCACTTCGCGGCGCACGATGACGTTCACGGTGCCGCTTTCGTCCTCCAGGGTGACAAACGTCACGCCCTTGGCGCTGCCGGGGCGCTGGCGCATGGTCACGATTCCGGCGACATGAGCGCGCGCTTCGTGTGTCAGGCGGTTGAAGGTCGCCGCCGTCATTGCGCCCGTCGGCGCCAGGCCGGGGCGCAACAGTGCCATGGGATGACGCCGCAGCGTCAGCCCGGTGCTGTGATAATCGGCCACGATGTCCGCAGCCTCGCTCGGTTCAGCCAGTGCGACTTCGGCTTCGGGGGCGTCGATATGGGCGAACAGATCGTCGTGCACTTCCGCAGCCGCGATCTGCCACTGCGCGCGATGTCGATGGCCGGCCAGGCCCGCCAGGGCGTCGGCACGCGCCAGGGCATCGCGCGCGCGCCGATCCAGGCGGGCGCGTGTGACCAGGTCACCCACGTTGACGAATGCCTTTCGTGTCCGAGCCGTCACGATCCGGGTCGCGGCTGCCGGCGAAAGCCCCTTGATCATCCGCAGGCCAAGACGCAGCGCCGGGCGGTCGTGGTAACCCGCGGCTTCGCCCGGGGCGGCTTCCAGCGTGCAGTCGCGGTGTGAATATCGGATATCGGGAGCCCGAACCTCGACTCCGTGCTTGCGCGCATCGCGCACGAGCTGGGCCGGCGCATAGAAACCCATCGGCTGGCTGTTGAGCAGAGCCGCCGCGAACGCCGCCGGATAATGACACTTCAGCCAGGCCGAAACATAGACCAGCAGGGCGAAGCTCACCGCGTGCGATTCGGGGAAGCCGTAACTGCCGAAGCCCTTGATCTGTTCGAATATGCGATCGGCGAACGCCTCCGGATAGCCATTGTGGCGCATGCCGGACTTCAGCCGATCGCGCCAGGGTTCCAGGCCGCCTTCGCTGTTTCCAGGCCGCCATCGACTTGCGCAGGCCGTTGGCCTCGTCGCCGCTGAAATCGGCGGCCACCATCGCGATCTTCATGACCTGCTCCTGGAAGATGGGCACGCCCAGCGTGCGTTCGAGTACGCCGCGCAGGGCATTGCTCGGGATAGGTGATGCTCTCCGGGTGCTCGCGTGCCTTGAGATAGGGATGCACCATGCCGCCCTGGATCGGGCCGGGACGCACGATTGCGACCTCGACCACCAGATCGAAGAACCTCTGCGGCTTCAGCCGTGGCAGCATGCGTCATCTGTGCGCGCGATTCGATCTGGAACACGCCGATCGTATCGGCCTTCTGGATCATCCTGTAGGTCGGGCCGTCGCCCCCCGGAATTCCTGCCATCGACAGCAGCCGCCCGGTGTAGCCGGCCACCAGATCGAAACAGCGCCGGATACAGGTCAGCATGCCGAGCGCCAGCACATCGATCTTCATCAGGCCCACGGCTTCCAGATCATCCTTGTCCCACTGAATGATCGTGCGATCGGCCATGGCCGCGTTCTCCACCGGCACCAGCTCTTCCAGCGGACATTGGCTGAGCACAAAGCCGCCCACGTGCTGTGAAAGATGTCGCGGAAAGCCGAGCAGCGTATCCACCAGCACCAGAATCCGGTGCAGCAGCTGGGCATCGATGCGCACGCCGCGCGCGACGAGCTGCTCAGCCAGCGTGCCGTCATCCGCACGGCGTGACAGTTCGCCGGCCAGCGTCTCGATCTGGTCGGTAGACAATCCCATGGCCCGGCCGACGTCGCGCATGGCGCTGCGGGGCCGATAGCGGATCACGGTAGCGGCGAGGGCAGCCCGCGATCGGCCGTACTTGCCGTAGATGTACTGGATTATTTCCTCGCGGCGTTCGTGCTCGAAGTCCACGTCGATATCCGGCGGCTCGTTGCGGTCGCGGGAAATGAAACGTTCGAACAGGAGTTCATGCCGCGTTGGATCGACTTCGGTAATACCCAGGCAGAAACAGACCACTGAGTTGGCGGCCGATCCTCGGCCCTGGCACAGAATTCCGCGCCGGCGTGCTTCGGCCACGATGTCGTGGACGGTCAGGAAATAGTGCGGATAGTCCATGAACTCGATGATCTCGAGCTCCTCATCGATCTTGGCTCGAACGGGGTCAGAAACGCCATCAGGCCAACGACTTGCCAGGCCTTCTTCAACCAGAACTTTCAAGAAACTGCTTGAAGTATGTTCGTCTGGAACGAGTTCGGCCGGATAGTTGTAACGGATGGTCCGCAGATCGAAACGGCAATCCTCGGCGATACGACGCGTCTCGGCCAAGGCATCGGCCGGATACAACGCAGCCAGTGTGGCACGCGGCCGCAGATAACGTTCGCCGTTGGCTGCCAAGGCATGACCGGCTTTGGGTACGCTGGTGCCCAGACGCAACGCAGTAAAGATATCTTGCAGCGCACGCCGCGAGCGACTGTGCATATGGGCGTCGCCGACTGCCACGATAGGCAGGCCATATTGCAAGCGCAGATTGTTCAAGCGTTCCACGTGGAGAAGATCGTTCGGGCCGCGATGCCTAGCCAGTGCGATCCGGGCCGTGCGGGGATACCGCACGCTCAGCCAGCCGAGCAGCTCGTGCGTGTTCTGGTCGGGTGGGCGACTTTGCTCCGGCAGCACCAGCAACCAGCAGCCATCAAGCTTGATGGTATCCATTTCGGCGCGCGTCAGTCGGTAACAGCCCTTGGCGGCATGGCGGCGCGCTTGCGTGATGAGCCGGCAAAGCTGGGTATAGCCGCACCGGTCTCGGGCCAGCGCCACCAGCGTCGGGCCTTCATCCAGGGTGAAGCGGCTTCCGAGGATGAGCGGCACCCCGACCCGCTCGGATGCAACAAGCGCTCGCACGGCGCCGGCGAGGCTGCATTCATCCGTGATGGCCAGAGCGCTGTAACCCAGACGCGCAGCGCGCTCGAACAGCTCTTCCGGGTCGGATGCGCCGCGTCTAAATGAAAAATTACTTACACAACAGAGTTCTGCGTAATATATTTGATGTGCGCTCAAGTGATTTCTCATGATGTGTTCGTGGTCTAGCCGAACAAGCCATGCAGAAAATAGCTGCCTGTGGTGTCGCCCATGTCCAGCTCGCGAAACAGCCAGATGAGGCGGCCGCGGGTGTCGACGGCACGGTAGTAGTCGCGCCGCTGTCCGATATCCCACCAGCCGCTTTCGATGCGCTCGGGGCCGCTGATCCAGCGCATGGCTTCGATTGCTTCGGCGTCGATCGGTTCGGGCGGCTCGAGCAGCCACAGCGGGCGCGGCAGGGCATCGTGCCCGGCGCCGAACGCGGCCCATCGAGATGGCGCGCTGTCTCGTTCAACCGAGGCCCGCTCCGGACGATGATCATTCGGAGCATCCAGCCACTGAACAGCCTGGTGGCCGAGGCGGGCGCGCAATCGATCGAGCACGCCCGGCCAGGCATCGTTGACGCTCTGCTCGCTCTGACGCCAGAGCGCGCCTTGCTGATGGTCGGCCGGGCGAAGTCGATCGCTGACCAGTCCGATTCCGAGTACCGGCGCGCCTAGCGTGATGCGTTCGAGACGTTCGCAGGCGACACGTTCCAGATGCCGGGCATCGTGGGAAGGCGCCGATAGCCGCAGCGTGATCCGCGTGGCCGGCTGGCGTTCGTGAATCAGGCTCAGCTGCAGTGTCTGTATCGCACTGTCTGCGCCACGCAGGAAGATCGAAAGCTCGGTGAAGACGCGCCGCAGCACGAAGATCAGGCCTTGGGTGCTTTCGACCGCGCCGATGAGTTCGTGCTGGGTTCGGTAACGTTCCGGCAGTTCGTAAAGTTGCAACTCGTGAGGGCGTCGCCCTCGCAGTTGTTCCAGATAGGCCAGCGGCATCTTTCCGAAGCGTCGGGCCAGGGTGGAAGGCGGTAAGGCCAGGAGTTCGCCCGCCCAGCGAAAGCCGCTGGCCCTGAGCGTGCTGCGTGTGCCGTTGTCGAGATCCAGGCAAGCGAGCGGCAAACCGGCCAGTCCGGTAGCGCTGGGGCTGCTCCGCTGTACTCGACTGAAGGCAAGGGCGGCCTGAGGCGTGTCGCCCAGGCCGGCGCGATAGCGATAACCCAGCGATTCCAGATCATCACGAATGGCTGCGAGCAGCGCGCGCCGTCCACCGAATAACCGAAGGCTGGCGCCGATCTCGAGAATCAGTCGGGCGCATTCGATATCGCGCTCTACGATCGACCAGTGAATCTGGCTGCTGTAGCGCCAGGCCCAGCCGGCCAGCCGGGCTATGGCTGCGGTCTCGGCCGATCGGCTACGGTCAAGGAGTGCCATCTCGGGCAGGCGCATCCGGGCGTCAACCAGGCCCATGCCCAGTCTTACGCCATGAGATCGGGCGGTTCGGCTGGCTGCGACGACCTGCTGACGCTGGTTCGTGGTCTCGACGACGAGGATGGGCCGCTCGTCCGTTACACCACGACAATCCAGCCCCCAGTTCGGAAAACGCAGCGCCAGCCACATGGTTTATCGGGTATGCGAGCGGCGCGTTTCGTTTCTGGCGGTCGTGGCATTCGAGCGCGGACGGACACTCGTCTTGGCAGAAGGCGCCTCGGGCGTGTGGGCCATCTCGCCGTTCGCGGGGGCGGCCGGGATCGGGTCGCGGGCACCAGGCTGGGCTGAGACAGGCGCCCATGCTTGATCGCGTGAGACTTTCAGACCGGCAGTGTATCCGCCGGCAGGGCCCCGACATTTGAGCACCTCTATTGTCTGTCGTCCGTTGCCGCTGCGGATCGCCAGCCTCAAGGCGGCCGGTGATCGATGCCGGGCACAGGCAAGATCGCGATAGACGAAAACGGGGCCACCGGCCTTTTCACTGGCCAGTTGCAGGCGACGCAGAGCCGGTGTGTCCAGATTATTGTCCCAGAGCACGAAGGCAACGAAACCGCCGGCAGCGGCCAATTGTTCGATGCTCCAGATTCGCTCGGCCGTATCACGGCAGCGGATGACAGGAACGCGTGATCGGTCGATGCCGGCGCCGTCCAGCGCGGGTGCATTCAGTCGATAGGGCGGTTCAACGAAAACCAGCCGGCTGTCGGCGTGAGCATCCAGCCGCGGCTTGAGCGCGGCGAGAAGCAGGCTGAGCTCGCCTTGGCCGGAAGACTCCACCAGAAATTCCGTCACGGCGGCCAGAGGATAACCACCACCGGGCAGCAGGGCATCGAGCCAGGGCCAGCCGCTCGAGCAGGTGCGAGGTACAGCGGCGCGGCTGGCACGGTGAACGCCGAATCGCTGCCAGCGTGCCTCCAGCATGGCAGCCGGGCTGTTGTCGGTCAGGTTGTTTTTGCGCGTCTGCATAACTGTATTTATATACAGTTTTATTGGCGCTGACTACCCTGCGTCACAGATCAGCGCCTGTCGATTGGCGGCGGTTCGGGCAGGCGCACGCAAGAGCCGGGCCGTGAACAACACGGTATGTGGGCCAAGGCATTGTGTTTGAGGTATCGGGCGCTGCTGCCGCGTCATGAGAGATAGGACGCGAGACGTCGATCGCAGCGGACCACGATCAAGGCGAGAAAGCCTGCATGACACGATGGGTGTCACCCACACGTCGGGACGGTGGTCATTGGGCTGCGAGACAGCGTGTTGCCAATCGCTCGTGTAGCGCGATTGCAACGCACTCGGCGCGCCGCATCCCGCAGCTCAATAGCCGCTGGCGTGCTCTCCCTGCACGAAATCCCGATGCGCTCTAGTTGAAAGGTCACATCCGGGCGGAGCCAGGTGAATAAGTCACGACGCGTCGCTTGGTGACCTATCCAGGGGCGCAGTGCGCGGCTCGAAAGGCGGCCGGGTCTTCTTGAATGGCGCCGTCAGCGCAGGAAAGCCGACGGCAGCGGCGTGCCTCGGAGGCGGGCGAATGCCGCCTGGCCCGTCTTGTCGGGAGAGAGGAGCGGGAACAGAACCGGCTGGCCCCACACACCCATCGTCCTAAGGCGCTTGTTTTTGGCCGCCTCGTTCCATACCAGCAATGCGAGTGGCTGCGCATGGCCATGGTGCCGAGATCCGGGCCGGCCGGTCACCAGTCGAGGCGATGTTTCGTGTCAGCGAGCGTGATGGCTCCGGCAAGCTGCGGCCCGAAGCGGTGCCTGGGTCTACGGTTCGGCCTTCATGCTTTCGATGAACTGTTCGAACGGCATGGGCCGGGCGATGTAATAGCCCTGCACGTAATTGATGCCGATACGCTCCAGCGCATCAAGCTGTTCCTTCGTCTCCACCTGTTCGGCAACCGTGCGCAGGCCGACGGCCTGGCTGACCTTGCTGAGGGCCTCGATGATGGAATGTTCGACCGGGTCCTCGGTGACATGGCGAACCAGCTTGCCGTCGATCTTCACGAAATCCGATGGCAGGTGCTTGAGATAGCTGAACGAACTCACGCCACTGCCGAAATCGTCGAGCGCGAACCGGCAGCCGATGGCCCGCAGCGAACGCATCAGATCGGCGGCGCGCTGCAGGTTGGTCACGGCTGCCGTTTCGGTGATTTCGAAGACAAGACGTTTCGGGTCGGCGCCGGAGCGTTCGATGCATTCACGCACGAAGCCGACGAATTGTTCGTCGGTGATCGATTGCCCCGAGATGTTGATGCTGTAGTAGCCGATGCGGGGACAGTCGGCGTCGTACCGGGCGATCAACTGCAGGGCGTGATTGATCACCCAGCGATCGATGCGCGATGCCATGCTGTAGCGTTCCGCCGTGAGCAATACGTTCTGTGGCGAAATCAGCGCGCCCGGCTCGCCTTTCATGCGCAGCAGCAGTTCGCTGCCCATGCGTGAATCTTCGGTCCGGGGCGTCAGCGGTGCGATCGGCTGGGCATGCAGGACGAAGCCATGATCATCGAGTGCCTCGTTGATGCGTTGCATGCGCTCGATCTCGTAGTCGCGCATGCGGGCCTCATCACTATCGCGATGATAGACCCGAACCTGGTTTCGCCCCTGTTCCTTGGCCAGATAACAGGCCGTGTCGGCACGCCGCAGTAGCTCGGCGGCGCTGATCGAGTCTTCCCCGATGACACTCAGGCCAAGGCTTGCCCCGAGACGGAACGCCCTGCCTTCCCACTCGAAGCGAAAACTCTCGAGCCACTGTCGCAACCGTTCGGCCGCCGCCTGCGCGGTTTCCAGATCGGTTTCCTCGAAGATAATACCGAACTCGTCCCCGCCGAGCCGGGCCAGAGTGTCGTGCGGTCTGAGTTGGGTGATCATCTGCGACGAGAGCTGGCGCAGCATCGCGTCGCCGGCATGGTGGCCGCAGCTGTCATTGATCAGTTTGAACTGGTCCAGATCGAGATAGCACAGCGTGTGCTGGAGCTTGTCCAGCCGAGTCGTTTCGAGCACATGCCTGAGTTGGCGTTCGAAGGCACGACGATTGAGCAATCCGGTCAGCGAGTCGTGGTTGGCCTGATAGGTCAGTTCGCGGGAGACTCGCTCGAGTCGGGTCACGTCATGGAGCACCACCACCGCGCCGATGATCCGGCTCTTCTCGTCACGGATCGCAGAGACGGTGACCGTGACCGAGCGATAATCGTTCGGATCCTGGGTGGGCAACTGATCGCCCACCAGGGCCAGGGCGTTGGCCCACTCGCGCGAGATGCCGGTCTCCAGACAATTCGTGACCAGGCCGTCGATGAATTCCTTCTTGTCGGGATCGAACAGTCGGCAGACGCTTTCGAAGGCGCGCCCCTGAACCTGCTTCACGGTGCGCGACAGCATGTGCTGCCCTCGCGGATTCACATAGTCGATCGTGCCGCTGGCGTCCGTGGTGATCACGCCGTCGCCGATGGCCGCCAGCGTGACCTGGGCCCGCTCCTTCTCCTGATTGAGCTGGCGCTGCGTTTCGATGAGCCGGGTGCCATCGCGGCAGATCCCCTCGCTGCCCGCGACCCGGCCTTCGGCATCGTCGATACGTCGTGCCGAAACCAGCAACCAGGCAATGCTGCTGTCGCTGCGGAACACGCGAGTGGGATAACGCACGATGTTGGCGCTTTGCGTGAGGATCGGCAGGTCGGTATCCGGATCGGCCAGCAGGCGCGCGAGCGGATACCCGCGCAACTCCTGCGGTGTATAGCCGAGCATGTCGGAAACCGAATCGGTGACCCAGGTCAGCCGTCCGTCCCGATCGGCGTGATACAGCACATCGGTGACGTTACGAAGCAGTCGCTGGACGCGCTGATGGCGCACGAGCAGCTTGTCGCGATAATCGTGGACTCGCGCCACCAAGGTCTCGATGGCGCCGGCCAGACGCGGTGCGCGGCTGGCCAGAGCTTCGTCGAACTGGGGCAGATCGTCGGCACTGACATCGACTTGCTCAATCCAGTCGGCCAGCGCCGCGGCGCCGCTCACCCGGCTGCGACGATCCAGACGCCACATGACCAGCAGGAGGATGATTGCCAGACCGCCGCCGAGTGCCGCGATGAGCAAGCTCGATCATGTCGCGGGGCGGGCGCGCTCAGATAGGCGAGACCGAGCGCCGCGAACTGACTGATCAGAAGAAGGCCGAGGCAGCCGTAGAGTATGCGTCGAGCGGCAGACATGATCGAGCGCGCCCTAGAGACGGACGAGGCCTGCCGGCCCGCAGCCGCCTGAAGAGGGCGCGCATGCCCGCTTTCTTATCAATTGGGACATTCGGAAACGCAACGGGATCTATGCCTGATCAGTATACTGGACGAATCGTCCTATCGAGTATCGGCCTCGATATTCGAATTTTGAGGGGTGGCAGGGTGACATGACGGATTCTTCTCAAACTGAGGATAGTCGTGTATCTGCTCATGCCGCTCAACCCCGTGATCGATACGGCGAGGTTTCGGGCAGTGGTTGGCTTTCTACTGGCGGGCTACCGTGCGGCGTGTCTGGATGCGCCTCGTGGCCTCGCTGCAGCAGAGCGCCACGTATGCCCGAGCCAGCATGTCGACCTTTGCCATTGTCGAGATAATCGGCCAGCCGCTGTACTACTACATCTGGCAGGACGTTTATCCGCAGCCCTATGAAAGCGTCTGGTTGCGCTCAATATGTGTTCTGGTCTCGATCCCGATGCTGTTCGAACGCCAGTTGTCGAGACATCGCGGGATCGAGCGATGGCTGGCGATCTACTGGTTGTTCATCCTGCTGTTCCAGTTGCCGTTCTTCTTCGTGCTGATGACGATGCTGAATTACCTGTCTTCAGTCTGGGCGCTGTCGACCATGGCGGCGCTGATGCTGTTGGTGATTCTGGTATTCGACTGGTTGATGACCCTCATTCTGTCGATTGCGGGTGCATTGCTTGCCTGGATCGTTTTCATGGCCATTGGCGGTAGTCTCCAGGTCCATAGCGATATCCCGCTCCCGGTGCTGGTATCGATCTATCTCTTCGGGCTGGTTGCGGGCAGCGCGTTCAACTACAAATCCGAGCTGGTGGCACGCGAGAAACTCGTCGGCCATCACCGATGCGGTCGGCACGATGGCGCATGAACTGCGCACCCCGTTGCTTGGGTATACGCAGTGGCGCTCGCGGTCTGAACGCTTATCTGCCAACGATCATCGAAGGCTATGAACTGGCCCGCCAGCATTCGTTGCCGGTACGCCCGATCCGGCGCGCTCATTTCCAGCAGATGCAATCGGTACTCGACCGGATTCATACGGAAAGCGAGTACACCAGTGCAGTCCTCGACATGCTGCTGGTCAACTCCAGCCGCGCCGCGATTGACCGCTCAGTATTCGAATCCGTGTCCATCACGATTGCGTGACCACTGCGCTCGAGCGTTATCCTTTCCACTCGGCGCGCGAGCGGGAATGGGTCGAAAAGGCAGGCGGGCCCGATTTCCGGTTCCATGGCTCCGAGCTCCTGATGGTTCACGTGCTGTTCAACCTGCTCAAGAATGCCCTTTATCACTTGGCTCGCAACAACGAGGGGCGGATTGCCATCTGGACGTCACGATCCGCTTCCGGGTATCAATCAACTGCATTTTCGGGATACCGGCCCCGGAATAAGGCCGGAAATACTGCCGCGGATCTTCGAGCGCTTCTACTCAGGCATGCCGCGCGGCCAGGGCACCGGTATCGGCCTGGCCTTCGTGCGCCTCGTGATCGACAGTTTTGGCGGACATATCCGCTGCGCGTCGGTACTGGGCGAATACACTGAATTCATCATGAGTTTCCCGGAGGCCGCCGACGATGGCCGAGATTGAACTGGCGCCGTATTTTCACCCGACGCAGATTGTGCTGGTCGATGACGATATCGATTTTCTCGGCAATCTGAGTCTGCAGCTCGATGCCGATCTGGCTTATCTGCTCTTCGATTCCACGCACAAGGCGCTGGGTTATCTGAACGGGCGCCAGCCGAACGGCGCTTCGCGCGATCGGTTCTTCAAAGGGTTGGAAAACGGCACCGGGGATGCGGGCCAGCATCATCGCGAGCCGCTCGAGCTTGATATCGGTGCATTTCATCGCGAAATGCAGGCGTCTGATCGCTTCGCGCAGATTTCAGTGGCGCTGGTCGATTATGCGATGCCGCAGATGAACGGGCTGGAGTTCTGTCAGCAGATCGAGGATCCGCACGTCAAGAAAATACTCTTCACCGGCGTGGCCACCGAGTCGGTGGCAGTCGATGCCTTCAACCGCGGCATCATCGATCAGTACATCCGCAAGCACGAGCATGCCGTCTACGACACGCTCAATCAGGCCATTCGACAATTCCAGCAGGAATATATCCGCGATGTTTTCACTGCCGCGGCGGATGTTTTTCCCATCAATCTGCCCGGATTGCTGGCGGAGCCAGCCGTGGCTCGCCTGATCGAGCGGCTGCGTGCCGATCAGGGGCTGGTGGAATATTATCTGGCCGCGGAGCCATCCGGGTTCGTATTCGCCGATGCCGATGGCCAAGTCAAGCGGCTGGTCATCCAGAACCGTGACGAAAGAGCACGCGACGCCCAGCGTGCGCGAGACGCGGGCGCCCCGGCGTCAATCGTCGACGGTCTGGCGGCAGGGGCGCTCATGCTGGATCCGAACAGCGCGCGTCCATCAGCAACTGGATTGGTCGGCTCATACCGTGCCGGCAGCCGAACTTGGTGATCCGGCCGGCAACTTGCGCTGGAGCCTGTTCGACACGGCCCACGCCACTGGCAGCACACAGGTCCGCCCGAGCTATAACGAGTTTCTCGAGTGGCTGGACACCGTCGGTTACTCACTGATGTAACCTATATATTCGGGCTCGGCATTAACCGAAGTGCGGTCGCGTGTGCTGGCGCGATCGCAGCCCGACATCACACGGCGTACCCCGGGCCCGCCCGATTCCTCGCGGCTCGCTCGCCGGGCGCATGTCGCACTGGCGCCGAGCCGGCTCCATTGCGCGACACACAGGCGCATCTCGGCTGTGCATTCTCGGCGCAGATAGCCTCCTTCTGCCCCTTGACCGCTCGCTCATTCTTCCCGGGCGAGCCTCTTTCCGATTCGGCCCCGCCTCGGCCTAATTATTGATTTGTATGGTGATTGCGCCAGTGGCGCATCGCATTTTCAGCGAACGCCGTGTAACGACTGGGAGATGTGCGTCTGCTCCTCTTTTGGTTGGAGACAGTGCACTGAATCGAAGCCACTCTGCGACGATATGGGTAAGATGAATTGACGCTATGATCGATAATTTGAAAACCAAGCGGTTTTTATAAAAAATTAGCGTGCACGTACAGCTCTGCGGCAGCTTCTGAAACGGCCGCGTCAAAATCTGTTGTTGTCATTCTCAATCGTCGAACCAACGAGGCTCCCGCATGAATCAGTTCCTCCGAAATCAATCGCCAAGCTCGCAACGCCCGCACCGCCGTCGAGCCGGGCTTTCTTTCCGGTCACGTCGACCACTACTACCGTGAGCGCGTCGAAAAGACCTGGCAGGGTGGGCATATCATGCATGGCCGTTCCCCCGGCGAGAACGCCGTGATGCTGGTGAGCAATGATTATCTCGATCTGGCGAATCACGCCGACATTCGCCAGGCTCAGATCGACACGCTCGATGTGACCGACAACACCATGGTCATGTCGGCGGTCTATCTGCATGGCGACAGTCCGCAGGACGACTTCGAAAGCCGGATGGCGGACTGGATGGCCATGGAGTCCACGCTGCTGTGCCAATCCGGCTACGCCGCGAATGTCGGGCTGATTCAGTCCATCGGCGTGAAGGGCACCCCGGTCTATATCGACATGATGGCCCATGCCTCGCTCTGGCAGGGTATTCAGGCCGCCGGTCTGGACGCCAAGCCCTTCCGGCACAACAGTGCCGAGCATCTGGCGGCGATGATCAAGCGTAACGGCCCGGGTATCGTCGCCATCGATTCGGTGTACAGCACCAACGGCAGCGTCGCACCGGTACGTGAGATTGTGGAAACCGCCTCGAAAGCCGGCTGCGTGATCATCGTGGATGAATCGCACTCGCTGGGCACGCACGGCTGGCAGGGCAGCGGCATGGTCGCGGGGCTGGGCCTGCAGGACAAGGTCCACTTCGTCACCGCAAGCCTGGCCAAGGCGTTCGCCGGCCGCGCCGGTTTGATCGCCTGCAGCGATCGGCTGCGTCAGTTCATCAAGTACAACGCGTTTCCGGCGATCTTCAGTTCGGCGCTTGCTGCCGCCCGACATCGCGGCTTTGAGCAAGACGCTGGATCTGATCAAGGGCGCGGATGAGCAGCGACAGCGCCTGTTTGCGAATACCGAATATCTCCGGCGAAACCTCGACGCGCTGGGTTATAACGTAGACATCAGCAAGGCGCAGATCATTGCGCTGGAGGCGGGGCGCGAGCAGCAGACAATGATACTTCGCGATGCGCTCGAATCCCGCGGCGTGTTCGGATCGGTGTTCTGTGCGCCGGCTACGGCGACCAAGCGCTCCTTGATCCGGCTGTCGATGAATGCCGGCATCACGCGCCGCGAGCTCGATCACGTGATCAAGGTCTGTCGTGACATCCGCGAGGAAGTCGATCTGGCAAACTGGCCGTCCACCCGCCGCGCGCAGCGCAACAACGCTGTCGAGAGTCTGGCGGCCTAGTACTCGACAGGAGATGGCATGACCGACCCTGGGTGGCCGTCGGTTTTCGACGGCCACAACGATATGCTGCTGCGTCTTGCCGACGCATGCGTCGGACGAAGCGATACGACGATTCTTCCAAGGCCGCGGCGAGGGTCATCTCGATCGGCCGCGGATGCGTCAGGGCGGTTTTTGCGGCGGACTGTTCGCGGTGTTTGTCCCGCCGAGCGACGACCGTTCGCCGCTTGTGCAGACCGAGGCGGGCTACGACAAGGCTCTCGCCCCTGAAATGAGCACGCCGCCGAGGCCATGCCGCGCGTCATGACCATGATCTCGCGCCTGCTTCGGATCGAGGCCGCATCCGAGGGCGGTTTTCGCGTCTGTCGCAGCGTCGCGGACATCCGGGCGGCCGAGCGGCCGGGGCGGTGGCAGCCGTGCTGCATTTCGAGGGTGCTGAAGCCATCGACACGGATTTCGAGACGCTGGATGTCTTTCATGCGGCCGGCCTGCGTTCCATCGGTCCGGTCTGGAGCCGACCGACCGCATTCGGCCAAGGGGTGCCGTTTCGTTTCCCGTCCGGGCCCGATACCGGAGCCGGGTCTGACCGACGCCGGTCTTCGCACTGGTGGCGGCCTGCAACCGGCGCCGGATTGCGATCGATCTGTCACACCTGAACGAGAAAGGGTTCTGGGATGTGGCCCGTACCAGCGACGCGCCGCTGATCGCCAGCCATTCGAACGCGCACGCGATCTGTCCGCACGCCCGCAATCTGACCGACGAGCAGCTGCGTGCGATCGCACGTAGCGGGGGCATCGTGGGCCTGAACTTCGCGACCTATTTTCTGCGCCCGGATGGCCGTGTGCAGCCGACACCCCGGTCGATGTGATGCTCGATCATCTGGATCACATGATATCGATCATGGGGGTCGACCATGTCGGGCTTGGGATCGGATTTCGATGGCGTGCGCGCCATGCCCGTGCCGATCCGGGATGTCGCCTCACTGCCGGCGCTGCAACAGGCCATGCACGACCGCGGCTACGAGGCGGCAACCATCGCGGCCGTCAGTCGCGACAATTGGCTGCGCGTGCTCGAAGCCACCTGGGGCGGCTGAGGCGCTGGGCCGACCCCATCTAGATGCTAGGGCTGACGACAAGCGCATCGGCCTGCTCCAGCGACTGAGGCCGGCCGAGAAGGAAGCCCTGCGTGTATTCGCAGTGCATGTCGGCCACCAGCTTGAGCTGAGTCGGCGTTTCGACACCTTCGGCCACGGTCGGGAGATTCTGGCCATGAGCAAGATCGACGATGCTCTGCATGAGTCGATAACGCTGTGCCGCACGGTCGATCTGCTGCACGACGCTCTTGTCGATCTTCACCGACGAAATCGGTAGTTCGGTCAGATAGGCAATCGAGGAATAACCGCTGCCGAAGTCATCGATCGCGATATGGATGCCGATCTGGCGTAGTTGCTGCATGGTGTCCGCGGTGGTCGCGAAGTTCGGTATCAGGCTGCGCTCGGTCAGTTCGAGTATCAGATGATTGCCGGCCACGCCGTAGCGCTCGAGTATCGAGGACACCAGACCGGGGAAGTCCTCGCGGTAGAATTCGCTGCCGGGAATGTTGATTGCGATGTGAGGGGGTTCCGGGTGGTCTATCTGCCAGCGAGCCAGTTGCCGGCAGGCGGTCTCGATCGCTTTGACCACGAGAGCGCGTCTGAGCCGCTCCTGTTGATCGATGAGCGGTATGAATTCGCCCGGCGCGATGGCGCCCAACCGGGGGTCGTACCAGCGCGCGAGCAGTTCGAAGGCGACCAGCGTCCGGCCGAGATTGCCGAAGATCGGCTGCCAGTGAAAATACAGCGACCCGTCGACCAGGGCGTGCCCGGAACCGTTCCTGCAACAGGGACTGGCGCTGAGAGCGCTCGGCCATCAACGGCGTGAACAGTGCCGTCCTGTCGCCCCAGCGGCGCGTGGCATGCGCCAGCCGCGCCTTGTTGATCAGTTCGCTGGCCGAGCTCGCATGATCGGGAAACAGGCTCACGCCGGCGGTGGTGTTGAAGATGAAATGGATATTGTCGAAGCGTGTCTCCTGAATCGCCTGGGCACGCAGTGCGTCGCAGCGCCGGCGGGCGACATCCGGGCTGCCTCGATAGTCGACCACCGCCGACGATGGCCATCTCGGACAATCGCGCGATATAGATCAGATCGACGTTTTTCGTCCGCAGGTTGTTCAGCCAGCGGCCGATGAAGCGCTGCGCGCGCCCGGCCTCATGAACGATCTTGAATTCCGGCAGGTTGTCGACGCGCAGATGCAGGATGGCGAGACGGTGATTCGCCTTCGCGGCAACCGCGAGCAGCCGGTCGATGTGTTCCTGGACGGTTTCGTCAGGGAGGGCGCCGGCCGTACGCTCGGCCGGGAAGGACGCGCCCATCGCGTTGTGCGCCCCGTGCGGCCAGCCGGGCCGATGCATCAGTTCGGCTTCTACCAGGATAGCCAGTTCGATGAGGATGTCCCGTGTCTTGCTGTCGAAGGTCCGCGGCTTCTGATCGATGACACACAGGACGCCGACCGCCTGGCCTGTCGGTCCACGGATAGCGCAACCGGCATAGAAGCGCACGTGCGGATGACCGGTAACCAGTAGATTGTCGCGGAAATTCGGGTGTACGGCCGCGTCCTCGACCAGAAAGACCCGCACATGATTCAGGGTGGCACGGCAGAACGCATTGTCACGGCTGGTTTCGCACAGCTGAAAGCCGACGCGGGCCTTGAACCATTGTCGGTCGTGATCGATGAAGGAGATCAGCGCGGTCGGAACGTCGAAAATCATCGCCGCGAGCCGCGTGATGCGATCGAAGCGCTCCTCGGGGCTGGTGTCGAGTATGTCCAGCCCGGCGAGCTCGGCCAGGCGACATTTCTCATCGGCGACCGAGCCGCGGGAGAAAGCCGGTTTCGGATCCTCGGGTTCGATCATGTAGCGCTCTTGTCAGAACAGCCGATCGGCGAAGCTCGACCGTCGCGATAATCGTCACTATGTCGTTATCCACGATTGATCTGTCAAATGTTGTCGGATACAGCGACCCACAGTCGTTAGCCGCTTTCGGGGTCGTTTTCAGGCGCGCGTCTCGCGCCATAAAAAAGCCCCGCCGAAGCGGGGCTCTGTGCCGAATGACGCGCCGGGGATCAGGCGGCCTTGGCCAACTGGCGGAGCACGTAGTGCAGAATGCCGCCGTTCTGGTAGTAGTCCCACTCCTTGGGCGTGTCGATACGCACGCGGGCGTCGAACTCCACTTGGTCGCCGGACCCCTTGGTCGCCGTCACGTGCACGGATTTGGCACCGGCGGCAAGGCCGTCGATATCGAAGGTTTCCGTGCCGTCGAGACCCAGCGACTCATGCGAGTCGCCCTCGTGGAACTGCAGCGGGAGCACGCCCATGCCGACCAGGTTCGAGCGATGAATGCGCTCGAAGGACTGGGCGATCACGGCCTTGACGCCCAGCAGCAGTGTGCCCTTGGCAGCCCAGTCGCGCGACGAACCCGTGCCGTACTCCTTGCCGGCCAGGATCACCAGCGGCGTGCCTTCGTCCTTGTACTTCATCGCCGCGTCGTAGATATACATCTCACGACCTTCCGGCTGATACTGCGTCCATCCGCCCTCGGTGCCGGGTGCGAGCTGGTTGCGCAGGCGCACGTTGGCGAAGGTGCCGCGCATCATGACTTCGTGGTTGCCGCGGCGTGAGCCATAGCTGTTGAAGTCCGAGGGCGCCACGCCCTGTTCCTGCAGGTACTGGCCCGCGGGGCTGTCCTTCGTGATCGCGCCGGCCGGGGAGATGTGGTCGGTGGTGATCGAGTCGCCCAGCTTGGCCAGACAACGGGCACCCTTGATCGTCGGAATATCGTCGACGTCGACGGTCATGCCTTCGAAGTAGGGCGGGTTCTGCACGTAGGTGGAATCGGCGTCCCAGGCATAGATCTCGCCTTCCGGCACATCCAGGTTCTGCCAGCGCGTATCGCCGGCAAAGACATCCCCGTAGCTGTGCTTGAACATCTCGGAGTTCAACGAGGTGCCGATGGTGTCGTAGATCTCCTTCTGCGACGGCCAGAGATCGGCCAGATAGATGTCGTTGCCATCGGCGTCCCGACCGAGCGGGTCGTTCGTCAGATCGGTATCGATCGTGCCGGCCAGCGCATAGGCCACCACCAGCGGCGGGCTGGCCAGGAAGTTCATGCGCACATCGCCGTGCACGCGGCCTTCGAAGTTGCGATTGCCCGACAGGACCGAGGCAACATTGAGATCATGCTCGCGCACGGCGTTGCCGATCGGCTCGGGCAGCGGCCCGGAGTTGCCGATACAGGTGGTGCAGCCGTAGCCCACGAGCTGGAAGCCGAGCTGGTCGAGGTCGTCGTTCAGGCCCGCTTTTTCGAGATATTCCGTCACGACCTTGGAGCCGGGCGCCAGCGAGGTCTTCACCCACGGCTTGACCTGCATGCCCTTGGCCACCGCATTGCGGGCAACCAGCCCCGCGGCCAGCATCACGGCCGGGTTCGAGGTGTTGGTGCAGGACGTGATGGCGGCGATCACCACCGAGCCATCATGCAGATCGAAGTCCTGGTCCTTGTAGCTGACACGGGCGGTACCGCCGACGCTCTTGCTCGGGATGCCGCCTTCGCTTTCTTCCTTGGCCTCGGCCATCGACTTGCCGGCCTTTTCCTCGCGCGCTTCGATGAAAGGTTTCACTTCGCGCTGGTAGGTGGCCTGCATGTCGGACAGCAACACACGGTCCTGCGGACGTTTCGGGCCGGCGAGGGAGGGCTGTACGGTGGACAGGTCGAGTTCGAGCGAATCGGTGTAGTCCGCGTCTGGCTCGCCGGCTTCCCGCCACAGGCCCTGGGCCTTGGCATACTCGCGCGTCAGTTCGATCTGCTCGGCGTCGCGGCCGGTCAGTTCCATGTAGCGGATGGTTTCTTCGTCGACCGGGAAGATGCCGCAGGTCGCGCCGTATTCCGGTGCCATGTTGGCGATCGTCGCGCGGTCGGCCAGCGCCAGATCAGCCAGACCGTCGCCGTAGAATTCGACGAACTTGCCGACCACGCCCTTGGCGCGCAGCATTTCGGTGACCGTCAGCACCAGGTCGGTGGCGGTCGTGCCTTCGGCCAGCTTGCCGGACAGCTTGAAGCCGATCACCTGCGGAATGAGCATGGTGATCGGCTGGCCGAGCATCGCGGCCTCGGCCTCGATGCCGCCCACGCCCCAGCCGAGCACGCCCACGCCGTTGATCATGGTGGTGTGCGAGTCGGTGCCGACCAGCGTGTCGGGATAGGCCAAGCCGGTATCGTCGTTACCGAAGACCACGCGCGCCAGGTATTCCAGGTTGACCTGATGGACGATGCCGGTATCCGGCGGCACCACCTTGAAGTTGTCGAACGCGCCCTGACCCCAGCGCAGGAACGCATAACGCTCCTTGTTGCGGTTGAATTCCAGCTTGGCGTTCAGATCGAAGGCCTTGTCCGAGCCGTACTCGTCGACCATCACGGAGTGGTCGATGACCAGTTCGGCCGGCGACTGCGGGTTGATCTTGGCCGGGCTGCCGCCGAGGTTCTTCATCGCGTCGCGCATCGCGGCCAGGTCGACCACGGCCGGTACGCCGGTGAAGTCCTGCAGCACCACGCGCGCCGGCGTGAAGGCGATCTCCGTATCCGGCTCGGCGGTGGCCTCCCAGTTGGCCAGCGCCTTGATGTCGTCGGCGGTGACGTTGGCGCCGTCTTCGTGGCGCAGGAGATTCTCGAGCAGAATCTTCTGAGCGTAGGGCAGTTTCGCCACGTTCGGGAACTGCTCTTCCAGCTTTTTCAGACTGAAATAGTCGAAACTGCGTCCACCTGCGGTGAACTGTGAACGGGTACCAAAACTATCGGTCATGGACCTCATCTCCTGGGCCTGTGGTCTTGTGGCGTACACGTCGCATGAACGACGGGAAAACAGCGAAAGTATAGCGTGTTCGCCCCATGTCCTGCAGGCATCGCGCCGGGTTCGGCCACCGGCCCGGCGCGGGCCGGCTCCTCGTTCAGTCGAGTGCGGCGAGCAGGGCCTTGCGGCGGAAGAACAGTGATACGAAGCCGCCGCCGCACTGGCGCCACATCACCCCGCAGCGGATCGCAGCCAACAGCTGGGTTCGAATGCGCCGCTGAATGTATTCATTCTTCAGATAAGTCGGTTCGCCGTGCAGCATGATCTGCGGCTTCATCGGGCTGATCGTTTCCCGATAGGCAGCGTTGAGAATGTTCGCCACCTCATCGGGCTCGGCCAGGCGCGCGCGATCGATGGCGCCGCGGATGCGCCCGAGCGCCTGCTCGTCGCCGAGCACCTTGCCCGACAGCTTCAGGATCTGGCCGATATAGCGAGCGATCGCTGCGCCCTTGGCGTCGGGCCGCTGACCGGAAAGCTGCACACGCAGGTAGCGGATCCCGTCGGCCACACCCGAGCGGTCGCCATAGACATCGATCGCGCTGTCGGGATCGGTGCAGAAGATGGCCTGCGTCGCGCGGTTGAAACGAGTCGGCAGATCGCGCCCATCGGTGGCCAGCTCATGCGCGTACAGCGTGAACTGGGCGACCCCGGCCAGCGCCAGTACCTGGTTTTCGAGCGTCGAGTTCTGTTGGGTCATGCGTGTAGACAATTCTCGTGGGCCGCCGCGGCGTCGCCGCCGGCAGTCTGTATCTCCGCGCTGCCCAGGCAGTGCGCACCGTCATAGAAAACCACGTACTGCCCCGGCGCGATCGCCCGTGGCGGCTTTTCGAAGCGGACACGGATGCCACCGTCGGCAAGCGGCGTGGCTTCGCACTCGATGGCAGTCTGACGATACCGGACCTGGGCGCTGCAGCGTAACGGCCCCGCCGGTGCAGCGATCAGCCAATGGGGCGCGCCAGCAACCAGCTCGGTCTGCTCGAGTGACGGATGGGTGGCGTCCTGACTCACCCACAGTGTGTCGCTCGTCAGATCCTTGGCGACGACATACCAGGGCCCTTCATCGGCCCCGGCGATGCCGCCCAGCCCGAGGCCCCGGCGCTGCCCGATGGTGTAATAGATGAGGCCCGAGTGCTCGGCGATCACCTGCCCATCGAGTGGCCCGCCGGAAACGCGCACGGGGCCGGCGCGACCGGACAGGTATTCGCGCAGGAAGCCTTCGAAATCGCGTTCGCCGATGAAGCACACGCCGGTGCTGTCCGGTTTGTCGTGGACCGGCAGGCCGGCGCGCTTGGCGATCGCGCGGACATCCGTCTTGTCGATCTCGCCGAGGGGGAAGAGAGTGCGCGCGAGCGCCTTGAGCGGCACCGCCGACAGGAAATAGGACTGGTCCTTGGCGGAATCGAGTCCGCGCAACAGGCGCGGGCGTTCACCATGATGGTCGATGCGCGCGTAATGCCCGGTCGCAATCATGTCGGCGCCGAGACGGTCCGCGTGATGCATGAAGGCATCGAACTTGATCTCCCGATTGCAGAGCACATCAGGGTTGGGCGTGCGCCCGGACGCATAGCTGTCGAGGAAATAGCGGAAGACCCGGGCCTTGTACTCGCGTGAGAAATCCGCGCGATGCAGCGGGATATCCAGCGCGTCGCAGACGGCGGCCGCGTCGTCGAAGTCGTCCGCGGCCTGGCAGCGGCCCGCTTCATCTTCGCTCCAGTTGAACATGAACAGGGCTTCGACCTGATACCCCGCCTCGACCAGCCTGAGCGCCGTCACGGAGGAATCCACACCGCCCGACACGCCCACGATCACCCGGGTATCGGCGGGATTGCGTTGTGCGACCTTCATGATGAACTCGTCATGTGTCGAACGCGGTCAAGCGGCATGCTGTCAAAGCGTTCGAAATCATCGATGGACTGAAGCACCAGCGCGCTGCGCAAATCGGAGCGCGCGGCCAGATCGGCACGCGTCAGCCAGTGCGTGGCGATGATGCCCTCGTCGAGTGGCTGTTCGGGCAGATGATCGTCGACCTCGCCCGCGAGCGCGACCCGCAGCGTCGTACGACCATCGTCGTGCGGCCAGTAGTACATGCCGATGAAACCGCGGGGATGAAATCGCCAGGCGCTTTCCTCACGGGTCTCTCGGATCGCCGCCTCGAGAATGGTCTCGCCCGCTTCCACATGGCCCGCCGGCTGGTTGATCACGCGCCGGCCATGAGCAATCTCCTCGATCACGAGGTAATGCGAGTCGCGTTTCACGATGGCGGCAACGGTAAGTTCGGCATGGACCATGACGACGCGCCTCGGCCGGCAAAAACGAAGCGTACGATTCTAGCAAAGCCGATTTTTGCGTGGCCAAGCGAGCCGACCCCGGGTATGATGCGGCCATTCGATTCGGAGGCTGAGTCACCAAGACCTGTATGTCGCGATTTGCCATGCTTTTCCCCGGCCAGGGGGCACAGTCGGTCGGGATGCTGGCCGAGCTCGGTCAACAGCATCCGGCGATCCAGCAGACGCTCGACGAAGCCAGCGACGTCCTGGGTTACGACATGGCTGACCTGGTCGCCAACGGCCCGGCGGATACGCTCGATCGCACCGAATACACCCAACCGGCGCTCGTCGCCGCCAGCATCGCCGTATGGCGCGCCTGGCAGGCCGCCGGCGGACCGACGCCAAGTTTCGTGGCCGGCCACAGCCTGGGTGAATACAGCGCGCTGGTCGTGGCGGGCACGCTCGATTTCGCCGATGCATTGCGCCTGACTCGTTTGCGCGGCCAGGCGATGCAGGATGCCGTGGGCGCCGGCGAGGGCGCCATGGCTGCTGTACTCGGCTTGTCCGACGACGATGTTCGCGCGGCCTGCGACGAAGCCTCGGCGGCGCTATCCAGCGAAGGGCTGACAGTATCTGCCGCGAACTTCAACGCCCCTAACCAAGTCGTGATCGCTGGCCACGCGGCCGCGGTGGACAAGGCATCGGCGCTGGCCAAGGATAAAGGCGCCAAGATGGTCAAGGCGCTGGCCGTGAGCGTGCCGTCGCACTGCGCGCTGATGCAGCCGGCCGCCGACCGCTTGGCTTCGCACCTGGCCGATATCCCGCTGCGCGAACCGAGCATACCGGTTTACCATAACGTGGACGCGCGCCCACGCGAGGATATCGAAGGCGTGCGTCGCGCGCTGGTGGCGCAGCTCGCGCAATCCGTACAGTGGGCCGAGACCATTCATCGCCTGGCAGCCGAGAACTGTCAGCTGTTCGTCGAATGCGGTCCCGGGCAAGGTTCTGACCGGTCTCAATAAGCGTATCGACAAGTCGCTGCAGACCCTCGCCTTGTCCGATCCGGGCAGCTTCGACGCGGCGCTCTCCGCGGCGGCGGGCCCCGATCGCTGAACCGTCGCTTCTTCCCGTCTCGAATCCCAGTTTCAGGCTCGCTATGTCCTCCAAAGCTCTTTCCGGCCAGATCGCTCTCGTGACCGGCGCCAGCCGTGGCATCGGCGCCGCCATCGCCGATCGGCTCGCCGCACGACGGCGCGACCGTCGTCGGTACAGCGACCAGCGACAAGGGCGCCGCGGCGATCGATGAGCGCCTGGCCGGTCACGACCCGGCCGGCGCCGGCCGCGTACTCGATGTGACCGATGCGGCCGCCATCGAGACATTGATCAAGGAAATCGGCAAGGACTTCGGCGCGCCCACGATCGTGGTCAATAATGCGGCCATCACGCGCGATACGCTGATGATGCGCATGAAGGAAGACGATTGGCAGGCCGTCATCGATGCCAACCTGTCGGGCGTCTTCCGCGTATCGAAAGCCGTGCTGAAAGGCATGATGAAGGCCCGGGCCGGGCGCATCGTGAACGTCAGCTCGGTGGTCGGGCTCACCGGTAACGCCGGGCAGGTCAACTACAGCGCCGCCAAGGCCGGCCTGCTCGGGCTGACGCGCTCGATGGCCCGCGAGGTCGGCTCGCGGGCGATCACCGTCAACGCCGTCGCCCCCGGGTTCATCGAAACCGACATGACCCGCGATCTGCCGGAATCGACCCGTGAGGCCATGCTCGGCCAGATTCCGCTCGGTCGCCTTGGGGCGGTCGATGACATCGCGTCCGCCGTGGCATTTCTCGTCTCGCCTGCAGCCGGTTATATTACAGGCGAGACGCTGAGTGTTAACGGCGGACTGTATATGGGGGCTTGATCGTCTGGCGAGACGGCACCTTTTTCCCTAGAATGGCGCGCGGTTCGCGAGGGCGGATTCGCGCTTCATGAACGCGCACACAAGCAACAGGAGACAACCCATGAGTAGCGTGGAAGAACGAGTACAGAAAATCATCGCCGAGCAGTTGTCGGTCAGCGAAGACCAGGTGACCTCGGAAGCCTCGTTCGTCGACGATCTGGGTGCCGACTCGCTGGATACGGTCGAGCTGGTCATGGCGCTTGAGGAAGAGTTCGAAATCGATATTCCCGATGAGGAAGCCGAGAAGATCGTCAAGGTCAAGGACGCGGTCGACTACATCAAGTCGCACGCCGAGGGCTGATAGCCCGATCAAGTCGTCGGCCGGTATTCATGACCGGCCGGCCGGATCAATGCCGTCCGTTGCGGGCGGCACCATTCGTTGGAGGGGGCGTCGTTGAAACAGCGTCGCGTGGTAGTAACCGGCCTGGGGATGATTTCTCCGCTGGGCCTGGACGTGGAATCGACCTGGGCCGGCATTCTTGCCGGTCGCAGCGGGATTACGTCGATCGATAGCTTCGACGTGTCGAAATATCCGACCCGCTTCGGGGGACCGATTCGCGATTTCGACGTTACCCAGTACATGTCGGCCAAGGAAGCCAAGCGCTTCGACCCGTTCGTGCATTACGGGGTGGCGGCTGCGGTTCAGGCCATCGATGACAGTGGCTATGAACTGTCCGACGAATACAACGATCGTGTCGGTGTGGCCGTGGGCTCGGGCATCGGCGGTATCGGCACGATCCTGAAGACCTGCGCGAGCTTTCACGAATCGGGCTACAGCCCGAAGAAAGTCTCGCCGTTTTTCATTCCGAGCAGCATCGCGAATATGGCCGCGGGCCAGATCTCGATCCAGCTCAACCTGCACGGCCCGAACATCGCGGCCGTGTCCGCGTGCACGACCGGTGTGCATAACATCGGTCTGGCCGCTCGCATGATCGCCTACGGTGACGCCGATGCCATGGTCGCCGGCGGTTGCGAGATGGCGGTCAATCCGATCGGACTCGCTGGCTTCTGCTCGGCCAAGGCACTGTCGACGCGTAATGATGACCCGACGGCCGCAAGCCGGCCTTGGGACGTCGATCGCGATGGCTTCGTGCTCTCCGATGGCGCGGGCGTGCTGATGCTGGAAGATCTCGATGCCGCCAAGGCACGTGGCGCCAGGATCTATGGCGAAGTCGTCGGCTTCGGCATGAGCGGGGATGCGCATCACATCACGATGCCCAGCGGCCGCGGGTCCAAGCAGTGCATGATCAACGCGCTGGCGGATGCCGAAATGACCGGTGAGGATATTGACTACATCAATGCCCACGGCACATCGACCCAAGCGGGAGATGTGTCCGAAAGCCAGTCGATCGAGGCGGTCATGGGCAGCGCAGCGAAAAAGGTGGCGGTCAGTTCCACCAAGTCCATGACCGGCCACATGCTCGGCGCGGCCGGATCGGCCGAAGCGATCTTCGCACTGCTGGCCATTCGCGATCAGGTGGCGCCGCCGACGATCAATCTCGACCACCCGGCCGAAGGCTGCACGCTCGACTACGTGCCGCACACCGCGCGCGAGATGAAGATCGATGTCGCGTTGTCGAACTCCTTCGGCTTCGGCGGCACGAACGGCTCGCTGATACTCAAGCGTTTCGATTGATCGCGGGGCCTCGTCCCGCGGGTCGGATCGGGGTGGAAGACGATCTGGCTCGGGCGACCGTGGACGCGTGTGATTACGCCCCGCTGTACCAGTTGGCGTGTGCCGAACCCGATTTATGTCCGGCATTGCTGGAGTCGAGTGCCGGTGCGGCGGCTCAGTCCCGTTACGATATCCTGCTGGCCGACCCGGCCGGGACGATAACGCCCGAGCAGCTCGGCTCTCGATCGGCCTTTTTCGACGCGCTGGACGCATGCGCTGCGAAGGATTGCGCCCCGGTCACGGATCTGCCGTTCGTCGGTGGCTGGATGGTTTATCTCGGTTATGAGATGGCCTCGGGCGTGGAACCGGGATTGGACTTGCCGTCGGCCGATGACGGGCTGCCGAGCGCGCTCGCGCTGCGCTGTCGTAGCGCGATCATCCACGATCGTCAGCGCGCCACGCTCGATGTGATCGCCGAAAACGCCGATGAGGGTCGCGTGGCCCGACTGCTTGCGCTGCTGGAAGCGCTCGGCAACGTCTCGGCAGAGCCTGTTGCGTACCCGGCGATCCGGTGGCGAGAGGACGAGCCCGGCAGCTATCTCGACGCCGTTGCTCGCGCCCGTGAATACATCCTGGCGGGCGACGTATTCCAGGCCAATCTGGCGCGCGCCTGGCATGGGACGTTGCTGGAAGACACCTCGCCGGGCACGGTCTACACGGCCTTGCGCGCCGCGAACCCGGCGCCGTTCTCGGCGTTGATGCATTGGCAGGGGGCAGCGTTGATCTGTTCCTCGCCCGAGCGTCTGCTCGCGCTCCGTGACGGCCGGGCGAGCGTTCGGCCGATTGCCGGCACTCGGCGTCGGCGCTTTGGTCGCGATGCCGAAATCAGCGAGCAATTGATCACCCATCCCAAGGAACGTGCCGAGCACGTCATGCTCATCGATCTCGTGCGCAACGACCTGGGGCGGGTGTGTCGGCCGGGCAGTATCGAAGTGGACGAGCTGATGGTGGTCGAGTCCTACGCGCACGTCCACCATATCGTCTCCAACGTGCGCGGCCGGCTCCATGACGGCGTCGGCCCGGGCGCCGCGCTCAAGGCAGTCTTCCCGGGTGGCACGATCACCGGGTGCCCGAAGGTGCGTTGCATGCAGATCATTGCCGAACTCGAAAGCGTGGGGCGCGGCGCCTACACCGGCAGTATCGGTTATCTGAGCCGCTGCGGCACGATGGATACGAACATCATCATTCGTTCGCTTACCCAGGCCGGGCGCGACCTGACGCTGCGCACCGGCGCAGGCATCGTGGCCGATTCGAACCCCGAATCGGAGCTGGCCGAAACCCGCCACAAGGCGCACGGCGTGCTGCGCGCGTTCCGCGATTCGCAAACGGGCACGATCGATGGCTGACGCGATGCGAATTGACGGTCGCGCGGCGGGCGCACTGCCGGCCGACGACCGGGGCCTGGCCTATGGCGACGGTATTTTTCGAACCATCCGAGTGCAGGCGGGTCTAGCGCTCGCCTGGCGATTCCACTATGCACGCCTGGTACACGATTGCGCCGCGCTGGGTCTGGACGCGCCGCCCCGTGAATTGCTCGAGGCCGACATGCTGGCGCTGGCAGGCGACGAGGCATCCGGGGTGCTCAAGATCGTGATCACCCGCGGCAGCGGCGGGCGAGGGTATGCGCCGCCGAGGCCCAGCCACGCCGCGCCGGATCGTGAGTCTGCACTATGGGCTGCCGCGCCGCCCCCGACGCGCTGGCACTGCCGCGCTGTCCGGTTGTGCTGGCGACGCCGTCCGCGCTTCCCGGCGTGAAGCATCTCAATCGCCTCGAGCAAGTATTGGCACGCCAGTACTGTGAACGCTGTAACGTCTCCGACGCGGCGATGTGCGACAGTTCCGGGCGCCTGATCTGCACGACCATGCGTAACCTGATTTTTGTCGATGGGGCGGGAGCCTGGTGGACGCCCCACCTCAAGCATGCGGGTGTGATCGGCGCCACGCGCGAGCGCCTGCGTGCGGCCGTGCCGACACTCGCGGAATGCGAAATCGGGCAGGTGCGCCTGAATGATTTCGAGGGCGCTATTGCCTGCAACAGCGTGAGCGGAGCGATAGCGGTTACCCGGATCGGCGATCATGCGTTCGATGGGAGCCGTTCGCTGGCCGAGCGCGCGAATGCGCTGCTTGCGGACAGCGTTTAGTTTCAAGGAGTTTCGACGCCCGTGTTCCTGCGTCTTGTCTACGGTTTCGTTCTGGCAGCCTTGCTGGCCGCCGCCATTCTTGCGGCCGACGTCGCTCGGTTTTTTTCTGAACCGCTCGGTAATGCGCAGCCGGAGCTCATCGAGGTCGCGCCCGGCACCACATTCCGCGGGCTCGTCCATCAGCTGCGCCGCGAGCAGATCATCCGCTGGCCGCGGGAAGAGCGTTACCTGTCGCTGTACGCGCGTTTCACGGGACAGGCGACCAGCATCAAGAGCGGTGAATATCTGGTGCCGGCCCAGCAGGATCCGCGCCAGCTGCTCGCGCTTCTGGTGTCGGGCAAAATTCGCCAGCATCGATTGACGCTGGTGGAGGGGTGGCGTTTCAAGCAGATCATGCAGGCGGTCAACCACGATCCGGCGCTCAAGCACACGCTGCGTGGCAAGACGAGTGCCCAGATCATGGCGGCGCTCGGCCATCCGAACCAGAAGGCGGAAGGCCGGTTCATGCCGGATACGTACATGTTCCCGCGCGGCCTGAGCGATGTGGCGTTTCTCAAGCGCGCCTACAATGCGATGCATCGATTTCTGCACAAGGCCTGGGCTGACCGCGGCGACAACCTCGCGATCCATACGCCGTACCAGGCGTTGATCCTGGCGTCGTTGATCGAGAAGGAGACCGCCGTACCTGCCGAGCGAGACCGCATCGCCGGCGTGTTCAACCGCCGACTTAAAAAAGGCATGCGGCTGCAGACCGATCCGAGTGTGATCTACGGCATCCCTGATTACGATGGCAATATTCACAAGTCCGACCTGGAACGCGATACGCCGTACAACACCTACACCCGCGCCGGGCTGCCGCCGACACCCATCGCGTCGCCGTCGCGCGCCTCGATCCGTGCCGCGCTGCACCCGACTCCGGGTACGGCGCTGTATTTCGTGTCCCGCGGCAACGGCACGCATGTGTTCTCCGATACGCTGGCCGAACAGAATCGGGCGGTGCGTAAATATCAGCAGGGCGGATCATGAGCGGGCAGGCTGACGACACCGGGTGTCTATTCACCTTCGAAGGTGGCGAGGGTGCCGGCAAGTCGACTCAGATCGGCCGCTTGGCCGAGCATCTGCGCGGCGTCGGTCATACCGTGAAAACAACGCGTGAACCCGGTGGCACACGCCTGGGCGAGGCGATCCGCGCCGTGCTCATGGGCGAGTACGATGTACCGATGCCGGCGATGAGCGAACTGCTGCTGATGTTCGCCGCGCGTGCCGCGCATCTCGACGAAGTCATCGAGCCCGCCCTGTCGGCCGGCGAGATCGTGCTCTGCGATCGCTTTACCGACGCCAGCTTTGCCTATCAGGGCGCGGCTCGCGGTCTCGGCGCCGCTGCCGTGGCGACGCTGGAGAGCCTCGTCCAGGGCGAACGTCGTCCCGACGGCGTGTTGTTATTCGATCTGCCGGTGGAACAAGGACTGAGTCGCGCGCGAAGCCGCGGCGAGGTGAACCGTTTCGATCACGAGACACTGGCTTTTCATGAACGGGTGCGCGAGAGCTACCTTGAGCGCGCGCGCCTCGAGCCGGCGCGCTATGCCGTGATCGATGCCACCGCCGCGCCGGAAACCGTCTCCCGGGCGGTGATCGACGCGGTCGAGGTTTGGCTGTGAGCGAAATCGACGACCGCGCGCTCCGCCTGCCTTGGCACGAGGCCCTGTGGCGGCACATGTCGGTCGGGCTCGCGGCGGATCGGGTTGCCCACGGCGTGTTGGTCGCGGGCACGCCGGGCGTGGGCAAACGGCGTTTCGCGTGGCGTCTGGTGGCTGCACTGCTTTGTCGAGAGCTCTCGGACGATGGCGAGGCCTGCGGCGCTATGCCCAGGATGTCGCCAGCGCGCGGCGGGCACGCATCCGGATATTTCCCGGCTCACGCCGGAAGATACGGGCAAGGCGATCAAGGTCGACCAGGTCCGCCGATTCTCGCATGCGCTCCATCTCACGCCGCAGTATTCGACCGGGCGGGTCGGGTGGATCGATCCAGCCGATTCATTGTCGATCAGCGCCGCGAACAGTCTGCTCAAGACGCTGGAAGAGCCGCCGGCCGGCTGTCATATCGTGCTCATCAGCGATCGCGTCTCGGCGTTATTGCCCACCATCCGCAGCCGATGCCAGATCTGGACCGTGCCCGCGGCCGAGCCGACCACGGCGCGGACGCTGGCTGGCCGCGCGGGATTTCGACGCGAACCGCGTCGACGACGACAGTCTGCGCGCGCCGCTTGCGCTGCTAGCGCGTCGCGATGTGGACGCCGAAAGCCTGATCGAGCACTGGGACAAGGATCTGGCGCGACTGCTGGCGCGGCGCGCCAACCCGGTAAGTGTGGCGGAGCGGGCCTACGAGGCCGAACGACGGTTGTGGGTCGACTGGCTCTATCGTCGCTGTAACGATCTGCTGCTGGCCACGCTCGGTAGCGAGTCGTCCACGCCTCGACAGGGGGCTGGCCGAAGGCGCGCGCCGGTTGGGGGTGCGTCGCATCGAAGCCTGGAGTCGGCGCGTGACGGAAGTCGCCCGAACGGCCGGCACCAACGCCGACTGGCGTCTGGTGGTAGAGTCGGTGTTCATCGAGCTCAGCCAGTACGTCGCCGAGGCCACCGACACGCCATGAGCGATACCAGCATTGCAGGACAGTCCGGCATCGTACGCTTCGACGTGCCCAGCAACCGTGTGCTCTACGAGGCGTACATGCCCTTCATTCGCAACGGCGGGCTTTTCGTCGGCCAGCCGCATCTGTTGGACAAGCATTTCGACCTGGGCGCGGAAGTCTTCCTCCTCCTGCATCTCAAGGAGCAGGACGAACGCGTGACCGTTGCCGGCCGGGTCGTCTGGGTTTCGCTTCCGGGCACGCAGCGCCCACCCGGTATCGGGGTGCAGTTTGCGGAGCCGGACGGCGTCAGGATCCAGCAACGCATTGAGACGCTTCTGGCGGGGCAGCTCGAAAGCGAGCGGCCCACGCATACGCTCTAGACCTGTGGCTGTTTCGTCCGCGCCCACGCCAAGCGCTTTTTTGCCGCAAGACGAGGCGCAGTGTAGTGCGGCGTAGCGAGCCTACGCGAGCGAGCTGCAACGCTAGAAGCCCGATGGCTGGCCCGATTCTCGAAACGGCTATAGGCCGTCGCTTGCGTATCAGCTGGCCGTCGTCGGCCGCGGCTGGGCATCGAGATCAAGCGTTTCAGCCAGAGCGGCGTCGCTGGCGATGCCGCGCCATATCATGTTGAACAGCAGCGGCGCGCGTTCCGCCAATCCGTGCTTGCGGCCGCGCATGAGCCACATTGCCACGTTGCGGTTGGCCACGCCCCAGATGAAATCCGAGATCTCGACCTGATCGACCGCCCGGGTGAGGATGCCGGCAGTGACGGCCTTCCTCGATCACCCCGAGAAACACTGACATCAGTTGCGGCTGACGGAACGTGTCGTCCTCGCGCCAGGTGTTCAGATATACCGAACTCAGGATGATCTGTGCGACTTCCGGGTTGCGCTCGAAGTAATCGAGCAGCACCCAGAACACCTTGCGCAGCCGATCACGGAAGTTCTCGATACCCTGGAGATGATCGATCATGCGACGGGCCAGGGTGGACAACCAGGTGTCCAGGCTGGCGAACAGCACGGTCTCCTTGCTGCCGTAATACTTGTAGAGCGTCTGCAGGCTGATGCGTGCGTGTCTGGCGACGTCGATCAGCTTGACGCGATGGAACTCGCGTTCGGCGAACAGCACCCGCGCGGCATCTTCGATGCGATGACGGGTGTCGGGATCGATCTGCGCCAGGGCTTTCTCCCGCTCGGCTGTCGTCTTCGGGTAGCGATCGATCACCAGTAATACCTGTTACGCGGAACAAGGCCGGGACTTTATCACTGGCTCGATCCTCTCCCAATCATGTCTATTCGTCTCGATAATTGCGCGCAATGATATGCAATCCGCATTGGACATCCGGCTTAAATGAAAATAGTAATTTTTATTATTGTTGGAGCCTGGCAGAAGTCCAGCTAAGCTAGGATTGTTTTACAGACGCGCGCGCGGCGGCTGCCACGCGCGAACCTCTCGTATTGCAGGGCCATAAGGCCCGGAGAATCGTATGTTTTCGATGATCCTCAACAAGCTCGACAAGGCCAAGGTGCTACCCCGCATCTCGGATACCGAGCGCCAGGCGCTCAACGCCGGATCGGTATGGATCGATGGCGATCTGTTTTCAGGTAATCCTGATTTTCATTCCATGATGAGCGAGGCCTACCCAGGGCTCTCGCCCGAGGAACAGGATTTTCTCGATGGCCCGGTGGAAGAGCTGCTGCAGCGCGTGGACCGCTGGGAGCTGAGCAACACGCGGCGTGTGCCGGATGAAATCTGGGCGTTTCTGCGCGAGAAGGGCTTCTTTGGTCTGATCATTCCCAAGGAATACGGCGGCTCCGGCTTTTCCACCCTCGGGCGCAGCGCGGTAATGATGAAGACCGCGCAGCTCGGGCCCGTCGGCACCATGGTGGTGATCCCCAATACGCTGGGCGCGGCCGAACTTCTGATGAGCTACGGCACTGATGCGCAGAAGTCGCATTATCTGCCGAAGCTCGCAACTGGCGAGTTCGTGCCGTGTTTCGGGTTGACCGAGCCGACCGCGGGGTCGGATGCGGCGTCGATCCGCGCCGAAGGTGAAGTGTTCAAGGCAGACGACGGCCAGATCAAACTGCGGCTGAACTTCACGAAGCGCTATATCACGCTGGCGCCGGTCGCCAATCTGGTGAGCCTGGCCTGTCAGCTGCGCGATCCGGACGGCCTGCTGGGCCGGGGCGAGTTCCCCGGCATTACCGTGGTTCTGCTCGAGAAGGGCATGAAAGGTCTGCGTCTCGGCGATCATCATCTGCCGATCGGGCCGTTCGACAACGGCCCGATATATGGAGAGGACGTGGTGGTCCCGGCCGACAACATCATCGGCGGGCCGGACCAGGCCGGGCAGGGTTGGCGGATGCTCATGGAGCAACTCGGCGGCGGGCGAGCGGTTTCACTGCCGGCTGGCGGCGTGGCCTCAGCCAAGGCGGCGGCCGCGGCGGTCGGGCCGTACAGCATGGTGCGCGAACAGTTCGGCATCCCGATCGGCTGGATGGAAGGCGTCACGGCCAAGGTCGCGCGTACCGCGGCGCTGGCCTATGTGCTGGAATCGTCGCGTATTTATGTATGCGCCGGAGTGGACGCAGGGCACCATCCGCCGGTGATTTCGGCCATCCTCAAGCAGCAGACGACCGAGCTGGGCCAACAGATGCTGATCGACGGCATGGACGTCATGGCCGGCGCAGGCGTCATGCAGGGGCCGAACAATATTCTGGGGTCAGGCTATATCTCGGCCCCGGTCAGCGTGACGGTGGAAGGCGCGAACATTCTCACGCGTACGTTGATGATCTTCGGCCAGGGCGCGGTGCGTTGCCACCCCTATGCGCTGGCTACGCTCGGTGCGATCGAGAACAAGGACGTGCCGGCGTTCCGCAAGGCGCTCCTCGGCTGGCTGGGGCATTCCATCGCCAATTTCGGGCGTGGCATCGTACGGGGTCTCACCCGCGGGGCGACCGTCAAGGCGCCGGTTTCCGACGAGACGGCGCGCTATTTCAAGAAACTGGGTTGGGCCTCGACGCGCTTCGCCGTCCTGACCGATCTTGCGATGTTCTGCGTGGGCGGAAAACTCAAGCAGCGCGGCCAGCTGTCCGGGCGTTTCGCGGATGCGTTGTCCTGGATGGTATTCGGCGTGACGACGCTGCGCCGGTTCCAGGCCGAGGGCTCGAGGAAAGAGGACCTGCCCGTGGTCCACTGGGCACTCAAGTACTGCCTGCTCGAAGTCCAGCGTGCCTTCGAGGGCATCTACGCGAACTTCGATACGCCGGTTGTCGGCTGGCTGCTGCGCTATCCGGGCCGGTTCTTTCTCAAGATCAACCCGTTGTCCAGCGGGCCGAGCGACGCCGAGGATCGCCGTGTTGCCGCGGCCATTCAGATGCCGGGCGATCAATATCAGCGCATCGCGCTTGGCGGGCTCGGTTCGCCGCGCGATGACGAGCCGGGCATGGGCCGGCTGCTGCATGCCTGGCGATTGATCAGTGCCTCCGCGGAGCCGTTGATGCGGGTGAAGAAGGCGATGCGCCACGGCAAGATTCGTGCGCCGGGCGTGATCGAGGCGCTCGACTCGGCGGTTACCGAAGGCGTGATCTCCGAGGAGGAGGCGCAACGCATTCGCGAAGCCGAGACCGCACGGCTGGCCGCAATCCAGGTGGATGTTTTCGACAAGGAAGACTACTACCGCGACAGCCTGTCGCGCGACAACGACCGGCACGACGATAGCGACCATTCGCTGGCCCGCGCTGCCAACGAATAACGGCCCGGCGCATCTCGGGCACCGATCACGCCTTGGCGCGGTGCCCGGGGTTCGCATGTGCCGCGAACCGGAATCGGGCGTGGCACAATATGCGGATGAGCAGCGTGCAGTCCGTGCCGCGGGTGAACAGCAGCGGCTATACACTCGGCGAAGAGATCGCCAACGCCGTTACGTCCGGCATCGGCACGGTGCTGTCGATCGCAGGGCTCGTGATCATGGTGGTCTATGCCACGCTGGACGGCAGCGTGTGGCATATCGTGGGTGTGTCGATCTTCGGCACCAGTCTGATCTTCTCCCATCTGGCCTCCACGCTGTATCACAGCATTTCGCCGCCGGGCGCGAAGAGGGTGCTCCGCGTGATCGATCATCTGGCGATCTATTTCCTGATCGCAGGAACCTACACGCCGTTCACACTCGTCAACCTGCGCGGTGCCTGGGGCTGGAGCCTGCTGGTGATGATCTGGGTGCTCGGGCTGGCCGGCGTGGTCATCAAGACCACGTCGCTGCGCCACGTGCGCTATCTGTCGACCTCGTTCTATGTCGCGATGGGATGGACCGTGGTAGTGGTAATCCGGCCGTTGCTTGAAGGCGTGGCGCCGGGCGGTATCTGGCTGTTGCTGGCGGGCGGGCTGGCTTACACCGCTGGCGTGATCTTCTATGCCTGGAATCGCATGCCCTACAACCACGCCATCTGGCACGTGTTCGTGATTGCCGGCAGTGCCTGTCATTTCTTCGCGGTGCTGTTCTATGTCATCCCGCTGGCCGACTCGGCGGCCGCCCTGAGCCAGATCTCCTGAGCGTGGCCGCGCGCACGGCGCAATCGGTGCTCGAGTCGGTTTTCGGCTACAGCGCGTTTCGCGGACAACAGGCCGATATCATCGAGCACGTGATCGCTGGCGGCGATGCGCTCGTGCTCATGCCGACGGGCGGCGGCAAGTCGCTGTGCTATCAGATTCCGGCGCTGGTACGCCCGGGCGTCGCCGTGGTGGTGTCGCCGCTGATCGCGCTGATGGCGGACCAGGTTGCCGCGCTGCGCCAGCTCGGCGTAGCCGCCGCCTACCTGAATTCCACCCTCGATCGCCGAGTCGCAGTCTGCGATCGAGCGTGATGTCGTCAGCAATGCACTGGATATCGTTTATATCGCGCCGGAGCGGCTGCTGCAGCCGCGCACGCTGAAGCTGCTGCAGCGGTCGTCGATTGCTCTGTTCGCCATCGACGAGGCGCACTGCGTATCGCAGTGGGGCCACGACTTCCGGCCTGAGTACCGTCAGCTGGCGGCTTTGTCCGAGCAGTTTCCCCGATGTGCCGCGCATGGCATTGACCGCGACCGCCGATCTGCCCACCCGTGCCGAGATCGTCGAACGCCTCGCGCTGGAAAACGCGGCGCGCTATCTGCACAGCTTCGATCGGCCGAACATCCAGTACCGCGTGGCGGAGCGGGGCAATGCCAAGCAGCAGCTTGCCGATTTCATCGATCGGGAGCATCCGGGCAGGCTGGCATCGTGTATTGCCTGTCACGACGCAAGGTCGAGGATACCGCCGAGTGGATGACACGCGCCGGGCATACGGCGCTGCCCTATCATGCCGGACTGTCGCCTGCCATGCGCGTCGCACCACCAGTGACGTTTTCTGCGCGAGGAGGGCGTCATCATCTGCGCGACGGTCGCCTTCGGCATGGGTATCGATAAGCCCGACGTCCGGTTCGTGGCGCATCTCGATCTGCCGGCGAGCATCGAAGCCTATTATCAGGAAACCGGCCGCGCCGGTCGTGACGGCGAGCCGGCCACGGCCTGGATGCTCTACGGCTTGGGCGATGCCGTGCAGCGGCGCCGGATGATCGAGCAGGGCGCCGCGGCCGAAGAGCGCAAGCGGGTCGAGCGCGCCAAGCTGGATGCCATGCTCGCCTACTGCGAAATCGCGAGTTGCCGCCGGATCAATCTCCTCGGGCTATTTCGGCGAGCCTTGCGAAGCCGCCTGCGGCAATTGCGATACCTGCCTCAACCCGCCGGAAACCTATGATGCCACCCGCTATGCGCGCATGGCGCTATCGGCGATATATCGGACCGGCCAGCGTTTCGGCACCGGTTATGTCATCGATCATCTACGCGGCGCGCACTCCGATCGGGCGCGCGAGCTCGGCCACGACGCGCTGTCAACCGGCGGCATCGGTGAAGACCTCTCGACCAAGCAGTGGCGCTCGATCATTCGCCAGCTCATCGCACTCGGGTACATCCAGGTTGAGCAGGCCTATGGCGGACTTCGACTCGCGGCCGGTTGCCGTGAACTCCTGCGGGGTGAGCAGACGCTGGAATTCCGGGTCGATCGCGGTGGCAAGCGCTCGCGTCGGGCGATCAAGAAAGAACTGCCGCCGATCGAGATCGAGGACGAGCCGCTCTGGGAGGCGCTTGCGGGCGTTGCGTCTCGAACTGGCTCGCGAGCAGGACGTTCCACCCTATGTGATCTTTCACGATGCCACGCTGCGAGAGATGCTGGCGCGCCGGCCGACCGACGTAGCCGAATTGTCGGATGTGCCGGGTGTGGGGAAGAAAAAACGGGATGCCTACGGTCGCGCCTTCGTCGAGACCATCGCTCGAACATGTGAATTAAAAGGCGACGAGCGGTCGTCGTGCGCGCCCGACGGCGCAAATACTCATAGTCGCCGCAGCGTTCCACCCGCGCGGCAAAAGCGTTTCATTTGCACGCGGATTCAAACGGCGGCAACCTTGCCTCGTCTTCTCGGTTATCCGCCGAGCCAGGGGGAGATACTGGCGGTAACCCGACTCGGGGGCCCATACGGCGCGCGATCATCGCCGCGAGCCATGTCCAGGCACGGCACAAACGCCGCCGTTTCACCACGTCGCGCAACTGATGACGGCGCGAGCGCACCCGGTAAATTTTCTTGCCAGGAGCAATATGAGTCAGCAATTGTCGTCCGATCATAAACCCAGCGAAGACCGTCTCAATTCGGTGGTTTTCTATGGGTCCGCCGTCGCGATCGTCCTGTTCTCGCTATGGACGATGATTTTCACAGATCAGGCGCAAAGCGTGATCAGCGCCGTCAAGAGCTGGATCTCCGCGACGTTCGGCTGGTATTACTTCCTGACCGTGATCATCTACCTTGTGTTCGTGATCGGGGTCTCGGTCTCGCGCTTCGGCCGCATCCGGCTCGGGCCGGAACAATCGCGACCGGATTTCAATCTCTTTTCATGGTCCGCAATGCTTTTTTCCGCGGGCATCGGCATTGGCGTGATCTTCTTCGGCATCGCCGAACCCATCACCCAGTTCTACAACGCGCCCGGATGCGCCGGCCGACAAGGCCATGGCGGCCCGCCATGCGATGGAGATCACCTTCCTGCACTGGGGTATCTCGGGTTGGGCCATCTATTCGCTGGTCGGCATGTCGCTGGCGTTCTTCTCCTATCGTTACGATCTGCCGCTGACCATCCGATCCGCGCTCTATCCGTTGTTCGGCAACCGTATCTACGGCTGGATCGGGCATACCGTGGACATCGCGGCCGTGGTTGCCACCGTGTTCGGCATCGCGGCGGCGCTGGGCATCGGCATCGTGCAGCTGAACTTCGGCATGCACTACATGTTCGGCATCACGGCGAACGTCTGGACGCAGGTGGGCCTGGTGGTGGCGATCATTGCGTTCGCCACCATCTCGGCCGTGACCGGGGTGGAAAAGGGCATCCGACGCCTGTCGGAGTTCAACATCCTGCTGGCGATCGCACTGTTGCTGTTCGTGTTGTTCACCGGGCGCACGCTGTTCCTGCTCAACACCTTCGTTACCAACGTGGGCGACTATCTGACCGACTTCGTCAGCCTGTCGACGAACACGTTCTCGTTCTCGCAACCGACCAGCTGGCTCGATGGCTGGACGCTGTTCTTCTGGGCCTGGTGGATCGCCTGGGGGCCGTTCGTGGGGCTGTTCCTGGCGCGCATCTCGCCGTGGCCGAACGATCGCGGAGTTCGTTGCCGGCACCATGACGCTGCCGATCATCTTCATGATGATCTGGATGTCGCTGCTGGGTAATTCCGCCCTCGACATGGTCATGCACGGCGCCGGAGATTTCGGCCAGCAGGTCATGAACAACCCGCCGTCCGGCGTGTATCTGTTCCTCAACCAGCTGCCGTTTCCGATGCTATCGACGCTCGGCGTGACCATTCTCGGTATCGTGTTCTTCGTCACCTCCGGCGACTCCGGCGCGCTGGTGCTGTCGAACTTCACCTCGGAACTCAAGGACGTGAACAGCGATGCGCCGGTCTGGATGCGCGTCATCTGGGCCTCGATCATCGGGGTGGTGACCCTGGCGCTGCTGCTGGCCGGGTCCGGCACCAGCGGTCTGTCCGCGCTGCAAAGCGCGGTCGTGGTTACCGGTCTGCCGTTTTCGGTGGTCTTGTTCTTCATGATGGCCGGCCTGTGGAAGGCACTCAAGATGGAGGCCTACAAGTTCGATAGCCAGCGCGTGAGTCTGCCGGGACATCTGTCGAGCCGTACCGGCGGCCGTGATGCGGTCAGCTGGACGACCCGCGTCTCGCGGGCGATGAGTTTCCCGAGCTATCGCCATGTGATGCGCTATCTGGAGGAAGCGGTGCGGCCCGCGATGGATGCGGTGGCCGAGGAGTTGCGCGCGCAAGGCGTCCAGGTCGATGTGCTCACCGAGGGCGAAGGAGAGGCGCACCATGCCGCGCTGCGAGTCGGGTTGGAAGACGAGCCCGATTTCAATTATCAGGCCTGGCCACGCAAGTTCCAGACGCCCACATTCGCGATGCGGGCCTCGCGGTCGAATGCCTATTACTACCGCCTCGAAGTGTTTCTGACCGAGGGCACCCAGGGCTATGACCTGATGGACTACTCCAAGGATCAGGTCATCGATGACATCCTGGATCAGTACGAAAGCCATCTGCATTTCCTGCATCTGACTCGCGAGGCGCCCGGCGACTCGACGTTGCCGGATGCCCCGGACCAGCCGAAGGGCTGATCCGGGATTGCTCGAAAGGCCCGACGCGCGTCGGGCCTTTTTGTATGTGTCGGGCGCCACAAAGACACGATGGCGGGCGAGCATCGGCCGTTGCGCGTACAATTGTGCGCAATTACCGTTGATCACGAGTCTATGATCGAATTCGACGCGGTCGAATCCGCTGCCGTCGCGCGCCTCGGTGGCGCCACTGAACTCGAAGCCGCGCTGGTTCGACCCGAGCCGCCGGAAAGTCTCGCCATGATCGGCGACGATCGCTATCTGTCGGTGATGTGTCGGCGGATATTTCGTGCCGGCCTGACGCATCGCCTGGTCGACGCGCGCTGGCCGGCGTTCGAGGCTGCCTTCGATGACTTCGATCTCGAAAGCGTGGCAGCGCTCGACGAAGACGATCTCAAGCGGCTGGCTGCCGATGAGCGCCTGATCCGTCATCGCAAGAAGATATTCGCCGTGCGTGACAATGCGCAGGCGATGCAGACTATCGTCGATGAGTTCGGCAGTTTCGGATTCTGGCTGGCGGAGTGGCCCGAGGATGAAATCGTCGAGCTCTGGGCCGAATTGAAAAAATGCTTCACGCCAGCTCGGCGGAAACTCCGGTCCGGCCTTCCTCCGCATGACCGGCAAGGACACCTTCCTGTTGACAGACTGGGTGGTTCGGGCGATGTCGGAATGGAATGTATATTCCGGAAAAACCAATACCCGAAGCGCGCACGCGGATATTCAGGCATTATTCAATACATGGAATGAACAGTCTGGCCGGCCGTACTGCCAGATCAGCCAGATACTTGCATTTTCGATTGATTGAAATAGACGTTTTGATGGTAAAATTTCAAAGAAGCGCTCGAGCGCTCGTATTGGCATCGATGGTGGTGGCTGTCGCGATTCTGGCCGGTTGCGGTTCGGACCAGCCCAAGGATGTCCATATCCGTGGCCGCCTCGCGCTGGCCGGTGACGGTCAGCTCCCCGACGATGCCAGCGCGCGTATCAGCTTGGTCGAGCACAACGCCGGCGGCGGCGAGAATCGCATCGTCGCAGAGCGCACGTTGCACGATCTGGGGAAATTGCCGGTCAACTTCAATCTTTCGGTTGGGTCTGACTTACTGGGTACCGGCGGTCAATATGGCCTGTCGGCGCAGGTGATGGACAAGGGCGGCGACGTGCGTTGGGAGACGCCTGTGCCCCAGGCGGTCATGCCGCGGGAACAGAAACAACCGGCACTGTTGATGCTGCAGGCCAATAACACCGGGCTGGCCGGCGATTTCCGGCATTATCAGTGCGATGACGATTTTCGCTTCGATATGGCCAACAACCGAAAGCAGGCCGTACTGCACATGGGCAAACGCCAGATCAGTCTGGAAGCCCAAAAAGGAGGCAGCGCACAGACGGCCGTCTACGCGGACGATCACGGTGATCAACTCACATTCGGGCACGACAAGATCACGCTCAGCGTCGATGGTGCAAGTCACATGAACTGCGTGACGCAGGGTAAAGCCTCGGCGGCACCGGGCAACGACAACGGCCAAAAAAACAGCGATCGTGCCGATGCGACTGGCAATGCTTCGAGTGCCGCAGGCAAGGCAAACCGCATGAGCTCGTCATCGCCGGGCGTCGGCGCGGGGCAGTAGCCGCTGGCCTGCGGGTTGGCAGTGAGTCTGCCGACAAGCTCGCGTCCGAACCGGTCCTGTTCGGCGCGCCTGGCCCCGTGCCTTTGACCTGAATCAAGACGTCGCTGACACGATCGATGACGATGGAGACGTTGTTCAAACGTACCCGGAGTCTCAGGTGGAAGTCGCTCGATTCTGCGAAAAGGACGTGGTCACCACGCCGCAGCAAACCAGTATCCGTGAAGCCGCGGCGCTGATGCGCAAATACCATGTGGGTTCACTGGTCGTCGTCGAATCCGATGAAAAGGAGTCGGCGTTGGTTGGTGTCGTGACTGACCGCGATCTCGTGGTGGAAGTTCTGGCCCAGGACGTCTCGATCGACTCTCTCTCGGTCGGCGATATTGTTCAGACGCCGATCGAAACCATCGATGAATCGACCGATATCTGGGAAGCCATGGAGTGCATGGCGGAACTCGGGGTGCGGCGGCTGCCGGTAGTGGACTCCGAGTTCTATCTGCGCGGCATCGTCACGCTCGATGACATCCTCGAATGGTTCGCCGAGTCAATGGATCGGATCCGGACCCTGGTGAGAAACGAAATCTGGCAGGAATCGCGCGCCCGCCGATAGCCTCTGCCACCTCCGCGGGTCGGATCACTATGCTTTTGCCGCCTGACGGGCGCGGCGGGGCGTCGAACGATATTCACAGCTCGGCGGTTACCGCGAGTCGGCAAATCGATGCGCCGGATGAGGGGCTTTGCTCGCGTGCCGCAGAATCGCTTTCTCGATTTCGACCAGAAACAGCACCGATGCAGCGGTGAGGGTCAGCCCGACCCAGTCTCGCGCCGCGATGCCGCGTGTATCGAACAGTAGTTGAAGCGGCCTGGCGTAGGTGAACAACGCCTGGAGCGCGAGGGTCGCCAGCGCCGCCGCGGGCACGTAACGATTGCCGACCAGGCCTTGCCAACTGAGAGACCGATTCACGATGAAGCGGCTGCTGAACAAATGGAAGATCTCGAACATGACCAACGTGTTGACGGCGACCGGCCTCGCCTGGTCGAGAGGCACGCCTCGATCGATTGCCCAGATGAACTGCCCGAAGGTGCCGGTGCCGGTTCGAGCTCGTGCCAGTTCGATGAATCCATGAATGACCAGCCTCGGCGCGGCCTGGCGGCACCTTGGAAACGTGATGGACGCGCGTGCGTATTGCTTGCGCCGCGGCCTTGACAAGGAATCGCGATGCCGTCACGTCACCCCGCGCAGTCCCCATCCACGTTAAAGGGTTTCTAGGATCCCGCCTTGACGAAAGTCAACGCGCCCGGCGCCGCTGGCGGGGCAGCTCAGACCGAAACGCCCCGATCCCAGTGATTATTTGGTCGGCAGTATCTCGACTTGATCCGGATCAACATGGCCTCGCCGAGGACATGAAGTAATCAATCACGCAGGCGGCGATCTCACACCAGGCTCAAGTCAGACGCTGGGATTCCGGAGAACCCTGAAGCCCGGTGATCGGATCGACGTCTGTAGTTTGCAAAAGCGCATGACCGCCGGAGCAAGGGCCACGGCACGCTCAATGCACTGACGGACCTGCAAGGCGGAGCGCCTTGGTGCCGAGCCAGGCAGCAGTCGGCCCCGAATAGGGCCTGAGACGTGTCGGGCGATCGGTGGCGAGGCAAAGTCGCGACCTACGGTGCTGGCCCGGATAGGGGCGCTTGACCCTCGTTGGTGAGGATGTCCGTGCGACGAGCGCCCGCTAGCCGGCCCGGTACCGAGGAATGGCTCGATCCAAGGACAGGAGACGCAAGGATGCCTTTTCACCGTGTACTCGTACCACTGGATGGATCTCCGGTCGCTGAAAATGCGCTGGAGCATGCCAAACGGTGGGTGACGGCCTCCGGCGGGGCGCTCTATCTGCTCTACGTGATGTCATCGATCAATCATGAGGGCGACAGCCACATGGACCCGCTGGACTGGCAGCTGCAGCAGGCGAAGGCGGAACGCTATCTCGAGCGAGTTGCCGAGGGCCTGGTGGCCACGGGTTTGCAGGTGACTCATCACGTGGATGAGGGTGATCCGGCCGCTCAGATACTGGAGTTCGCCCAGAAGCACGCGATCGACCTGATTGTTTTGAGCGCTTATGGGCGGGGTGATGCCAGCCGGTTTCGATTTGGCGGTACCGTGCAAAAGGCCATACGTGGGATGCAGACGTCGATCATGATCGTGCGCCCCGGCGCTGCCGCTACCGCGGCTGCCCAGCGCGGTTATCAGCGCGTTCTCGTTCCGCTGGACGGCTCATACCGGGCCGAATGGGCGGCCTGCGAGATCGTGTCGCTGCTGAATGGCAACGAGTCCGAACTCATACTGCTGCAGATCGCCCTGACGGTGGATGATCTGTCGTCGATGCATGTATCCAGCGAGATGGCTGATCTCCGGGAACGGCTGCTGGTCGAACAGCTTCGCGTCGGCCAGCGCTATCTCGATGCGGTCTGCCAGCGCATCAAGCCGCGCGTCGAGGTGAGCACGCGCCTGGTGAAGGCGCGAAGCGCGGCCAAGGAGATCGTGCGAATTGCCGAGGCCGAGGACGTCGATCTGGTCGCTCTGAGCGCGCACGGCGGCTCGGACGAGTCGATATGGGAGCTGGGGTCGGTCGCCGATGCGGTCGCCAGTCACTGCGACCGGCCGGTACTGATATTCCAGGATCTGCCCGGCACGCAGGCTCCAACGACTCCGGAGGACGGTTGCCATCGTCATCTCACCGGGCTGTATCGCAATGCCTGACCTCCCTGTGCACGGCTAGGACGACAGGCGGTATGCCCTCATGGCCCTTTCCTTCAAATCGTCGGATACGGTGACCGGGCCGCAGGTCGCTGATTCGTCCCCCCGTACCTCGCGACGGTCGGACGGCGATTGGATCGCGTCGTTGGCACGCAGCCACCTGACGCTGGTTCATGATCGTGCGATTCCCCGAGTCGACAAGATCGTCGCTGCCATGGAGCCTCGCTTCCAGCAACTCTACGAGCATATAGAGCAGCGCGTCGCGGGCGGGGGCCGCGGCAGTCGTGTTGAAGAGTGGCTGCTGGACAACTGGCATGTCATCCAGCGTGCGATCGAACAGATACGCGAGAGCCTGCCGCGTTCCTATCTGGCGCAGCTGCCGCGCATCGACGATGCGCAGGGTCGCACGGAATGGCGCGTACTTGCCTTGGCGCGGGCGGTAGTGACGAATGACGACCAGCCGCTCGATAGCAGCCAGATCATCGAAACGATCACGGCCTATCAGCAGGTCTGCGCGCTGACCGTGGGCGAGGTATGGGCGCTGCCGGCCGCTCTGCGCTGGGTGCTGGTGGACGACCTTCTGCACGCCGCCGAGCAGGCCGCGGCCAATCCAGCGCCGGACGACAGAGGCGGGCAGAGCGTGGCCGGTTGCATCCTCAGCCTGCGCTTGCTCGAGAGCGGGGACTGGCGCGATACCGCCGAGTCGTTGATGGTCATCGAGCCGGTCCTGCGTGCTGATCCTCAAGACGCGTATTCACGCATGGATTTCGCATCGCGAGATCGATACCGAAAGGCGATCGAGCGCTTTGCTCGGCGCACAGGGCTTGCCGAGCTGGATATTGCGCGGGCTGCACTCGCATGCGCTCGGAACGCAGAGGGGGAGGGCTATGGGCGTCACATCGGTTATTACCTGATCGACGACGGTCGACAGGAGCTCGCGCAAGAGCTGGGGCGAGCCGTACCCCGGCCGTGGCACGATTTGCCGTATCGGGTGGCATCGGCGATTTATTTTGTCGGGCTTGCAATCTATGCAATGCCTTTATGGCTGCTCCTCGGTGTTTTCCTGACCCTTCATGACGGGTCGCCCGTGATCACGGCGATCGCGATGCTGCTGAGTGCGGTCCTGCTTGCGGCGCTGGCCACGGGCCTGCTCAACGGCTTGCTGACGCACTGGTTGCCGCCCCGATCGCTGCCGAAACTGAACTTCGACGCGGGGATACCGGATGCCTGGCGCAGTGCCGTAGCGGTGCCGGTCCTGCTCGGCCAGGCGGGCGATGTGGAGCCATTCCTCGATCGGTTGGAAATCAATTACCTCAATAATGAGGACCGCAATCTCGTTTATGTCGTGCTCAGTGATTTCGCCGACGCCGCACGGCGCGACATGGATAACGACGAGCTCATTCTCGAGGCCGTTCGGCATCGCATGCGTGCATTGAACACGCGCTATCAGGCCGCGGCCGATGCGCCGGGGCCATTCGTGTTTCTTCATCGTCGACGCGAATGGAACGCAGCGCAGAACTGCTGGATGGGCTGGGAGAGAAAACGGGGCAAACTACTGCAGTTCAACCGCCTGATCACGGGAGCCGAGGGCCATAGCTTCGAGACGATCGCGGGCGATCGCGATCTGCTCAGCGGCGTTCGCTACGTCATAACACTCGATGCGGACACGGTCATGCCCCAGGGCACGGCACGCGTATTGATCGGCACTATGGCGCATCCCCTCAACGAGGCCGTCGCTGATACGGCTCGAACCCATGTTAGGCGCGGCTATGCGTTCCTGCAGCCACGGCTCGACACGGATCCGAGCACGACCGAGCCGACCCGGTTCACCCGCGTATTCGATGCCGACGCCACCGTCGATCTTTATACCAACGCCGTGTCGAACGTGTATCAGGATCTGTTCGGGCAGGGCATCTTTGCGGGCAAGGGCATCTATGATCCGCATGTGATCGGCCATACCCTCAACGACCGCATGCCGGCGAACGCACTGCTCAGCCATGATCTGCTGGAGGGTAGTCTGGGGCGAACGGCGCTGGTTTCGGAGACGCGCTTCTACGAACAGTTTCCGTCCAACATCTTCATATACCTGCGTCGTTCGCACCGATGGATCCGCGGGGACTGGCAGTTGCTGCCCTGGCTGTGGCGCTCCGTGCCAACCTCCAGCGGTGGACGCGAGCGCAATCCGCTCACGCTGGTTCAGCAGTGGCAGATTCTCGACAATCTGCGACGAAGCGTGACGGCGCCGTGCATGTTGGCGCTGCTGTGCCTGGTCTGGAGCGGGGCGTTGCCAGGCGCGGTCTGGGGGTGGACGCTCGCCGTGGTCGCGCTGTCAGCGGTGCCGATCTGGGTGGAACTGCTGACGGCGGTCTGGGTTTGTCTGGCCGACTGGCGGCGGGCGCTGCATCACTTGCGGTCGATGCTACGGCCCGTGCGACAGCGTGTGGTGCGCTGGCTGTTGTCGTTCTGCCTCATGCCCTACGAGAGCCTGTTCGTACTCGACGGCGTATTCCGCACGCTGTATCGGATGCGTGTCTCGCGCTGCCACTTGCTCGATTGGCGCACCGCTCACGATGTCCATGGCCATTTCAGTGCCGGGCCGAGCCGGTTCATGGTCTGGCGCGAAATGTGGATATCGCCGGTGTTCGCGATCTCCGTTGCCGTGGCGCTCATCCTCGTGGCGCCGTTCTCGCTATGGGTGGCGGCGCCGTTCCTGCTCGCATGGTCAGCGGCGCCGATACTGACTTACTACATCAGCGGAAGATCGTCGGAACGACAGCCGCGCCTGTCGGCGGCACAGCGCCAGGTGCTTCGTGACGTGGCGCGACGGACGTGGTTCTTCTTCGAGCGATTCATGGGGCCGGACGATCACTGGCTGCCCCCCGATAACTACCAGGAAGAGCCGAAGGTCGCACTGGCGCGCCGCACGTCGCCGACCAACATCGGCATGGGGGTTCTGGCTGTTCTGGGGGCGCACGATCTGGGCTATCTCGACATGTTTTCGCTGGTGGTGCGCCTCAACCACAGCTTTGAACGCATCCGCACCCTGGAACGTCATCGAGGACACCTGCTGAACTGGTACGAAACGCGCGAATTGACGCCGTTGGCACCGCGCTATGTCTCCACGGTCGACAGTGGCAATTTCGCAGCCTCGTTGCTCACGCTCGCGCGTGGCCTGGAGCAGCTTGGAGCAGCAACCGATCGAGCCGCGACGCCTGTTACGCGGAATCCGCGACACGCTGTCCATACTGGAGTCGGAATTCATAACAGCCGATGCGGGCCGGCCTGGCCGGACCGAAAAGAAATGGGTCACGGCGCTTGCAACCCGCCGGACCGCGATCGAGGCGGTGGCTACCGACGCCGAAGGCTGGGCCCTGATCAAGCAATTGTGTGAGCGATGAAGTGCCGGCCCTGCGGGCGGAGCTGCTCGCACTGGTCAAGCTTTCGGACACGCACGTCAGCACCGAGCGGCTGACCCAGTTGCATCACTGGCTGGACGAATTGCGACGCCAGGCCACGCTGGCCCGACATCTTGGCGATCAGCTGCTTCCGTGGCGGCGGTTGTTGGCCCAGCCTCCCGTGCTGTATCAGTCCGAGAAAGCGACCAACGCAACACTGACCCGCTATTGGCGCATGATCGTCAAGGGGTTGGAAGGTCCGACCACACTCGCGAATTGTGCGAATACCTGTGCCACGGTCGAGGTTGTTGTCGGGCGTCTCGATGCTGCCTTGGCCTCGGCTGAGGCGCCGGTAGTCTCGCGCTCGCAGGCCGAGATATGGAATCGCGAGTTGCGCCAGGCGCTGAAAGCCGCAACCGCCACGTCCGAGCGCCTGCAGGCCGACCTGTCACGAGTCGTACGTCAGGCGGATTCCTGGGTGGCCGAGACGGATTTCGCGTTTCTCTACGACCCGACCCGGCATCTGTTTCGTATCGGATACAACGTCGATGAGGCGATGCTCGACACCGGCTACTACGACCTGATCGCCTCCGAAGCTCGCTTGACCAGCTTTCTGGCCATTGCCAAGGGGGATGTGCCGAGTCGCCACTGGGTACATCTGGGGCGCCCGTTCCGGCAGGTGGATGGCAGCGCGGTGCTCATGTCATGGGGCGCCACCCTGTTCGAGTATCTGATGCCGACCTTGTTTTTGCCGGCGCCGAGCACGAGCCTCGTCGGGCGTGCCTGTCGCAGCGCTATCAGTGCCCAGGTCAGGTTCGCCCGGAAAATGCGCGTGCCGTGGGGGATCTCGGAATCCGGTTACTACCAGTTCGATGCCCAGTCGAACTATCAGTACCGCGCTTTCGGCATTCCCGGCATCGGTTTCCAGCGCGATATCGGCGACCGCCTTGTCGTGTCGGCCTATTCCTCGCTCATGGCGCTGCCGTTCGTTCCCGAGGCCGTGATCGACAACATCGAGGCGCTCGAGAAAGTCGGCGGCCTGGGCGCATACGGATTATACGAGGCGATCGACTACGGTCCGAGCGCATCACAGTCGCCGCGCCGCGCTCGCGTCGTGCGTTCGTACATGAGCCACCACCAGGGGATGTTGTTGCTGGCAATCGACAACCTGCTCAATAGCGATGTGATGCCGAAACGCCTCCAGCGCGATCCGCGTATTGCGCGGCTCGGCAATCTGCTGCACGAACGTCCGCCAGAGCAGCCCCCGGCGCTGCAGCCATGGCCACAGGCACGGTTGCCGCAGCCTTTTCTGGCGGCCACGCCATTGCCGGTCTGGTCGCCGGAACGCCCGCGGATGGGCCAGCGTTACAACCTGCTGTCGAACGGGCACCTGTCATTGCTCCAGGGCGGGGATGGCAGCGGCGGCAGTTACTGGCAGGACTTCATGCTGACCCGATGGGCGCCCGACTCAACACGCGAGGGCCATGGACACTGGTGCTATGTAAAGGATCTGGATCGTCGAGCGATCACGTCGGTCGGGTTCGAGCCCGCCGCCGGCGACCCGGGCAGCACACGTACCCTGTTCGCGCCGCACTATGTGGAATATCAACGACGAACTCCGGACCTGTTCTGCCGCCTGCGGGTCACGTTGGCGAGCGACGACGATGTCGAGGTACGCCATCTGCTGATCAAGAACGAAACCGCCCACCGCCGCCGGCTGGTGGTGGCCAGCTATGCCGAAGTGGTATTGGCGGCCGAGGCCGATGATATGCGGCACCCCGCGTTCACCAAGCTGTTTATACAAAGCCGCTATCTCCCCGCACAAGATGCCATGGTGTTTCGGCGCCGGCCGCGCGGCGCCGGCGAGAAGCCCGTTTACATGGCGCATGCCCTCACCGTGGCGTCCGAAGCCAAGCCGGTCGTGCGCTGGGAAACCAGTCGCGAGCGGTTTCTCGGCCGGCTCAGCGGCGGAGCGGCCCCGCGCGGCCTGACCGCCACGGCGCTGTCGGGATTCACCGGGACGGTCGGCACCGTGCTGGACCCAGTGATGGCCTCCGGCGTCGAGGTGAGGCTGGCGCCGCACGCCGATATCGAGATCGTGTACGTGACTGCGGCCGGCCATTCACGCCCGGCTGTCCTGCGTGCCATGCGGCGTTATCGAAGTCTCTCACGCGCGCGCTGGGTGTTCGACCAGGCCCGCATGGCCGCGGAACAGGAGCTGAGCGACCTGCGTATCCAGCCGCTGGACGTGATCTGGATGATGCGGTTGCTTTCGCTGTTGCTGGCGCCGGTACGCGCCTATCGGGCGCCACCCGAGATGCTGCGTGGCGGCGATCGTATTCAGGCGACGCTCTGGGGGCAGGGGATTTCGGGGGACCACCCGATACTGCTGGCCGGCGTGCATGCCAGTCACGACGCGGATTTCGTGCGTCGACTGTTGCAGGCCCATCTGTTGTGGGGAGCCCGGGGCCAGGCCATCGATCTGGTTCTGGTGGATGAGAGCCCCGGAGGCTATGTCCGCTCGATCCGCGATCGGCTGCAGCAGTTGATCGCGGAGGTTCAGGCCCGCACGCAGCAGCCGGCGCGCGGGTCGGTGCACGTCGTGGCGTCTTCCGAGCTGGCCGAGGGGGATCGGATTCGGATATGGGCGTCGGCACGGGTCGTGCTGGATTCCAACGCGGGCACGATCGAAGAGCAACTGATGCGGTCCCCCGATCCTGCCCCGATGCTGCCCCCGTTCGTTGCCATTGGCCCCACCCGTGATCGGGACTTCCCGACGCCGCCGTTGACGCGTCCGCGAGACCTGGAATTCGACAATGGCTTTGGTGGATTTGCCGAGGACGGGCGAGAGTATGTGATCCATCTGGAACCGGGCCGCCGGCTGCCCGCCCCATGGTCGAACGTCATAGCCAACCCCGAGTTCGGCTGCATTGCAACTGAAGCAGGGCTTGGTTGCACCTGGGCCGGTAACAGCGGCGAGAATCGGATCACGCCCTGGAGCAATGATCCGGTGCGTGATCCGGCAAGCGAAGTGCTCTATCTCAGAGACGAGGAAACGGCCGACGTCTGGACGCCGACACTGGCTCCGCGGCCGGCCGCCGGCGCTTATCAAACCCGCCACGGCGCGGGCTATACCGTATACCGCCATCACTCGCACGGCATCGAACAGAGTCTGCGTGTGACCGTCGATCGGGATGCCCCCGTCAAGATCATGCGCCTTCAATTGACCAATCGCTGGCCGTGGACCCGTCGCCTGACGGCCACGTATTACGTCGACTGGACTCTCGGCACCGTTCGTACCACCACAGCGCCGCATATCATGGTCGACTACGATGCAGAACAGTCGGCGTTGCTGGCATACAACGCCTTCGTGCGCGACGCCGAACCCGGAGTCGCCTTCCTCACGGCCAGTGAACGCCCGCACGGGCTGACCGCCGACCGTACCGAGTTCGTCGGACGCACAGGCAGTCTCGAAGCGCCCGCAGCGCTGTTTCGGATCGGTCTGTCCGGGCGTCTCGAGCCGGGCCAGGATCCGTGTGGCGCGTATCAGGTGCACATCGATCTGGCACCCGAGACAACCCGTGATATCTATTTCGTCCTCGGCCAGGGCCGAAATCGGGAAGAAGCACTCGCGCTCGCGCGCCGGTTCCACGATCGCGAGCACGCCGCGCAGGCGGAGCGCTCGCTGGCCGATTTCTGGGACCATCATCTCGACGCCATTCAAATCCATACGCCGGACCGGGCAGCGGACATCATGGTCAACCGATGGCTGCCCTATCAGGTGCTGTCATGTCGTCTCTGGGGCCGCTCGGGCTATTACCAGTCCAGTGGCGCCTACGGTTTCCGGGACCAGTTGCAGGACGTGCTAGCGCTGTTGTGGTCGCGCCCGGAATGGACGCGCGCGCATATTCTTCGTGCGGCGGGGCGTCAATTCCCGGAAGGGGACGTACTGCACTGGTGGCACGAGCGGCCGCTGCGCGGCGTGCGGACGCGGTACTCCGACGACCTCCTGTGGCTGCCGTACGTGGTGGCGCAGTACGTCCAGACAACGGGCGACGACTCCATTCTGGGCGAGAATGTTGCCTACCTGGAAGGGGCCCCGCTCGGGCCCGGCGAAACCGAGCGCTATACCGAATACGCGCCCGCGGCCCAGGGCGGATCCGTGTACGAGCATTGTATTCGCGCCATTGAGCACGCCAGCCATTTGGGCTCGCACGGTCTGCCGCTAATTGGCGGCGGGGATTGGAACGACGGCTATAACCGCATCGGAGCGGGTGGCCGTGGTGAGAGTGTGTGGCTGGCGTGGTTCCTCATCCGTGTCTACCGGGATTTTGCTGCCTTGTGCACGACCATGAACGACGCCACGCGCAGCGCACGCTACACCACGCTCGCAAGCGAGATGCAGGATCAAGCGGATGCTCACGCCTGGGACGGCGAGTGGTATCGGCGCGCCTATTTCGACAACGGCACCCCTCTGGGCTCGGCCGAGAATGATGAGTGCAGGATCGATCTCATGGCCCAGACATGGGCGGTGCTCGCCACGGGGCCCGGCAATGCGCGAGCGGCACGAGCCATGGCTTCGGTGTCCGATCAATTGGTGCGCGAGGACACGCGCCAGATACTCCTCCTCGCGCCCCCGTTCGATCGCACCCAGAACGACCCCGGGTATATCAAAGGATACCCACCGGGTATTCGCGAAAACGGTGGACAATACACGCATGGCGCGACCTGGGCCGTCTGGGCGGCCGCGGCGCTGGGGGACGCCGAACAGGCATGGCATCTGTTCTCGCTGCTCAACCCGATTCTTCAGGCCGGGGATGAGGCGCAAGCGATGCGTTATCACACCGAGCCTTATGTGCTCGCCGGGGATATTTACGGCGTGGCGCCTCACGCCGGCCGAGGCGGCTGGACCTGGTACTCGGGCGCGGCCGGGTGGCTCTTTCGCGGGGCGATCGAGTCGTTGCTCGGTTTACGCGTACGCGACGGAGATACGCTGGAGATTGCACCGCTGCTTCCAGCCGACTGGCCGGGGTTCAAAGCCAGCCTGCGATACGGCAAGGCACGCTATGAAATCGAGGTTGAGGTCACAACGACGACCGAACCGCATGTATCGCTCAGTCTCGACGGGGAACCCATGCCCGGTGCCCGCTTGCCCCTGCGCGACGACGGCGAGCTTCATCGTGCCGTGATATGCATGAGCCGCGGCGACAACGGGCCCGACGACCAATCGAACGCGGTCGGCGGGCAATGAAAGCGCAGCTGCAGTGGCAAACCGGACGGCAAAGAGCCACACAATCTTGTATCGTCCGGCACATGCGCGCCGATCACTCCCATCATCAAAGGCGCCTGAAACAGCTGCCGTCGGCAGCCGACGACTGGCCACGATGGCGGGCTGAGCTTGCCACAGCGCGCAAACTCATCCGATGCACGTTCGCTGCTCGCTATTCCGTTCAATGATCGTCGAACGGCGCCCAGGTCGTGGCGGGCGCCCGGACGCCGTTGATCAATATTTGTCCGATGCGGTCTATCTTCGGCTGGTTTCCAGCGGTGAATATACATGGGGCTGAAGACCCGGCATCTCAGATTACCCGCAAGTCGAGTGCAGTGGCGAATGCAATCGCCACCGTCGAACGGGCGCCGGGCTGACGACCACTGGCGTGGCTTTGGAACGCAGTCGCGGCATGCAGTCTGGGCCGGCCCGGAGGGCTTTATACAGGCCGACGATGGCGGGTGGGTGGCCACCGGTTTCCAGTCGCCATCAGCGGAGTAGGCGGCGTGGGCGTGTGCAGGATCTGTCGAGTAATCACACCTATGCGGCCGACTGGCCAAGGTGCACGGTTTCGAGCCCTTCCTCGAACGAGGCGAACGACTGGCGCAGAATACGCTTGCCGGGCCAGCGATATTCGACTCGTCCTTCGACTGGACGATAGACCGCCGTATAGAGTGTGCCGAAAGCCCGCTCGTAGCGAATTCGATGGATGGGCGGGCGCAGAAAGCAATTGACGAAGTTGGTTTCCGTTTCAGTTTGATCGGCCAGCCGTTCTTCCAGGAAGGCCCGGCGCTCGATGCTCGCACTCATGCGTGCATATGCCGGCCATTCGATGCGATCCTGATGATTGGTGCTGACCGGTGATCGCACGAAACGTGGCTTGCGATCGGGCGCGAGATACGCTGTGACGAACACGCCTGAACGATCCAGCAACGTCAGGTTGTACGTCATGTGCACGGGTATGCGCCGCAGCACGAAACAGGCTTCGCGCACGTTGTCGCATACTTCCAGAATATAGCGCAGAACCACTGGCACACCGAAACCGTCGCCTGTGGTCTTGCGCCCGCCGAAGGCGAGCGAAACCGCCAGTCCTGCGTCGTTGATTCCATCCAGCACACCCCAGAGGCAATCGCTCATGGCGATGACGGGTCGAAGCCAGCAGGTTTTCAGCAGCGCCCATTCGAACAGAATCGGGCTGTAATCATAGTTGCGAATCAGCAGCGGCTTCCGGCCGCTCCATACCGCCTGCGAGCAGCCCAGCAGATAAGGAGGGGGGCGGTAGAAGCTCAGAAAACGGGCAGCGAGATCACCGCCTCCGGCCAGGTCGACCAGTTTCTCGTAGGTCGGTAAGAGCTCTGGCATGTAACTGCGGAGATTTCTGACCGACGTCATATAGCCGGGACGGGCGAGTTCGCCCTCCGAGAGAAACCATGTCTGATATTGCGGCCAGTGTGCCTCGAACAGGCCCTGCCATTTCGGGCCGGGTTCGTCCTCCTCGATCGAGGCCAGACGAAAAAAGTCCGGAGAACGGGCCATGGGTGAAGTCGGACTGATCATCCCGGTAACCTCTGATCCGGCTTGCGGCGGGTCGCGTCGTGCACGGTGAATAGTCAGAGCGAGGAGCGCTGGCGCACAACAGCCTGCGCGCTGATCGAGCGAGCCGGCACGGCGTTCCCCGGTTGAACCCCACTGGAGAACGGCGGCATCAGAATCGCGTCAATGGGGGAGCAGGTTTTCCATCGAGCCTGCCCGCGCCGCTCTTCGAGCCGACCGTGAGGAGCGTCTGCGGCATGCTCGCTCACGGCCGGCTCCGAAATATCTACAACAGCTTGAAGGAGCCCGGTGCTGGATGGGCTGTCAGTGCGCCCGGTGCCAGATGCGCCTCGTTTTCCGCCGGCGGCGCCGAGGCTTGGAAATGCGACTTGATTCCGGCAATCCAGGCGCGTGCACGTTGGTTGAGCTGGAAATCGTCATTCATCAGACGACCGCGTGTAACGAGTATGCCCAGATCGGCACCCTCGTACCAGTAGTCGCCGACGCCGGCGATGCGCACGAACAGCGCCTCGGCCTCGCTTTCGACATGGTAGCGATGGGTGTCATAGCGTGAGAAGCTGATATTGCCATCGGCGTCCATTCGCCAGATGCCGGTCGGCGGCGCTTCGGTGATGACGCCGACCGAGTCGGCCGTATGCTTGAGCACCAACTGGCCCCAGCAGTCGATGTTGTCGGGGTCCGCCCAGCGCCGATTGATCTCGTCAACGTCGAGAGTGTAGTCCACGTCCATCCATTCCAGCAGATGAAACATGAACAGCGGCATGTCGGACAAGGAGAACGCCGCATGGTTGGTAATCGAGCTGGCACCCGTTGATCCGCGGATTCATCTCGCCGAGATAGATCTTGTCGGTATCGCGATCAATCAGGAAGTCCAGTTCGAAATAGCCTCGATAGCCCTTCACGCTTCAGGCATTCACCCATCGCGAGAGTGGCGTCGCGCGCCTGGTCGCGCAGATCGGCGTTGAAGGCATTGGCGAAGATCTCGTTGCCGCACCAGCCACCTTCATAGGGCGTAAGCTCCGGAAAGCCCACCAGTTCCGTCATGATCGGCGCGACGATCGTGCCGTGACGCGTGACGCAGGCCTCGACGGCCGTACCGCGCGGCTTGATCCGTTTCATGATCTTGACTTCGCCGCCGCCGACGATCTCGTCGGCATGCTCTGCCCAGTCTTCCTCGTCGGAAATCATGAAGGTGGTATGGCCCGAGTCGCCGAACGCGGTCTGGACCACGAGGTCCGGCCCGAGATCCGCTGAAAGGCGACGCAGGTCTTCGTAGGAATCCACGGCTGGCCATCACGTTGGGAACGCAGTCGATGCCGGCGGCTTCGGCAATACGGGTGGTGACCAGCTTGTCGTCCAGATGCTGGCGCAGACTCGCCGGCGGCAGGCAGACTTCGAGATCCAGTTCGCGGGCGAGCTTCTCGGTGTTCTCGTCGAACATCAGGAACAGGGCCTTGCCTGGGCCGCGGCTGCGCACATAGTCGGCAACCGCCTTGTGTTCGAGCAGATAGTTGTTGATGTCCTCGATGCTCTGGAATTCGGCGTGTGCGATCTCCGGCGGAACGAACAGATTGGGATGCTGGCCGTCGAAGCAATCGATGTAGTTGATGTACTTGAAATGATGCACCCATTCATCCGCGCCCAGCAGATTGAAGTTCGTTGCACTGATGAAATAGATGGGCGTTTCGTTGCGCCGGAAGAACCGTCGTATATCGGACAAGCCGTGGAGCGTCCGGGTCGGCTGGGCGGTTTCGGTTTTCTGATGCTCCATGGCTGTCTCCCTCTTTATGGATTTTCTTTCGGCGGTGTATCGGTATCAGGCTGTGGCGGCGACGTAGGCGCTGGATGAGGCGCCGTCGAATCTTCTGAACCGATTGATCCATACGCGTTCAGGTTTTTTCAGTGGCCCCAGTGAGTCGAGATAGGGCGATTGCGCGCCCGCCTGATAAATAGCGAATTCGACCGGCTTGTCGCGGAAGCTCTTCAACGGCTGCCCGAGGCTGAGCAGACCGCGCTCACGCGATCGACGTACCGTGTCGAAGTCGATTTCCAGCGGGATGAATTCCTCGCTGCTGCCGGCCTGATGGAGTACCTGGCCGTGCGGGCTGCATACGATCGATCGGCCGTAGCCCCCGGCACCGAGCCCGTTGATGTCGAACAGATAACACTGATTGACCGCGGCGCTCGCGCGCGTAATCGACAACTCCACGTCGCGGTCGATCGACGACGTCAGCGTCGGGTCGCAGAATGACCTCCGCGCCCATGGTCGCCAGCGTGCGGGTGACTTCCGGGAACCAGGTGTCGTAGCAGATCGTCATGCCGAAGCGCCCGACCTCCGGCACGTCGAACACGAAGAACTCGTTGCCCGGGGTGATACCCTGTTCGTATGGCTCGAACACGAACATCTTTCGATAGCGACCGACGACGGTGCCGGTGGGATCGATGACCGAGGCGGTGTTGTAGATCAGGCCATCGTCGGCGCGTTCGAACATCGAACCCGTGACCAGCCAGATCTTGTGCTTGGCGGCCGCTTCGGCCAGCGCGGTTTCCGCCGATCCAGGCAGCGCCTGCGCCGTCGAGGGCAGGGGGCCGCAGGCAGCGAGCTCGCTGAACGTGACCATCTGTACCCACGGATAAACGGCCATGAGCGCGTCGATTCGATTCTTCATCCCCTCGACGTTGCTGTGCGTTGCCGAGACGTACATCTGAATGCCTGCAATGGCGAATGGCGTCATAGTCCTCTTCTTTGAAAAATTTTCGTTGATGAGCCGTAGAGGGTAAACCAAGACCGCCTGCCCGCGTCCTATCGCGGGCCGCGAAAGCGCGCTTTCAGCAGGCCGCTCGTCGGCGTTCAGATCAGCCCAAACCCTTCTGATTCAGTTCGCACGTCGCTGTCGTCGGCTCTCTTGCCTCACTTGCATCACGCCGGTTCGTGCGCCGTCCCATGACCGCTTCAGCAGGGTGCTTTCCGCGCGCCCCTTAGTGTTCGGCGGCTTCGACCAACGCCTGTTCGTTGAAGATCAGCAGGCCCAGTTCCGGGCGGTAACCGTGCACCTCCTTGACGTCCAGCGCTGTCAGAAAATCGATAATTTCCCGACTGATCACCTGCCCCGGCACCAGCACGGGAAAACCGGGCGGGTAGGGGATGACGAAGCTCGCCGAGACGACTTCGCGCCCTTCCTGCAATTCGCGCTGCAGTGCGCCGTTGTCGAAGCGCAGATAATCGGTGTTGTTGTCGTCGTAGCTCAGGAAATAGGCCCGTCGGATATCACCCTCGGGCGTTCCGTCTCCCGCCGAGGGCGGAAAGCGTCGTGAAAACGACTGAAATCGGGCAGCGGCGGCAGCTCCCGGGTCAATGAGTGTATCCGTTGCTCGATCACCTTGCGTTCGCTACGACCACTGTCTTCCCAGCGGCGTTCGAAGTCCTTGGCCAGTCGGATGAGCACGTCGATGAGGTAGGCAATGGAACTGCGCGAGGTGCCGATGTTGGTCATGAACAGCACGGTATTGCGCGAGGTCTTGTTGATCTGGATGCCGAACTGGTTCATCAGGTAGTCGGTCCTGAACTGATCGCCGTCCACCCCGGTATTACCGATCGCAATGGTCACCCGGGTCGGATCGACCACGAACTCATCCTGTGCCCAGGCTTCTTCCATCTGATGCCAGCCTCGGTGGCGGTCGTAGAAGGTTTCCACGCCCGACTGGCGATATTCGGCAGGGATCATGTCGCCGTTCTTGAGCACCTGGAAATACTTCTTCAGCAGGGGATGGTTATACAGCTGTTCACGCAGCGACAACGCGGTCTCGATCTGCGAATTGACCAGTTCGAAGCCCTCCATCTCGGCCTGCATCCGACCGACGTCGAGCGACGCCAGAATCTGATAGTTCGGCGAGGTGGACGTATGGGTCATATAGGCTTCGTGGAATGTGGCTTCCACCTTCTGCCGAAAGTCCTGATCGTAAATATGGATCATCGAGCCTTGACGCAGTGAAGTCAGCGTCTTGTGGGTCGAATGGGTTGCGTAGACGCGAATCCGCACATGATCCGGATCAGGCAGTCAGGCGTTGCTCGAGCCAGGTCGCCTCGTCGTCCGGGTCGAGCGCGTCGAAACGCTGCTTTCCACGCGGCGTACTCCCGGCGATAGGCGGGGCTGCGATAACGATCGCGCAGCGTGCCCGCGGCGTTCATGGCCGTGCGTGGGCGATAGGTCGGATTGAACGTCGCAAAGGCAAACCATGCCTCGTCCCACAGAAACATGAGGTCGGGTTTGATGGCGAGGCACTCTTCCATCACGCGCCGCGTGTCGTATACCACGCCATCGAAGGTGCAGTTGGTCAGCAGCAGCATCTTGACCTGGTCGAGCCGACCCGCGCGCTTGTATTCCAGCAGCGTCTTCTTGATCGTCTTCAATGGCACCGCGCCGTACATCGAGTAATCGTTGAGCGGATAGGAATCCAGATAGCTGGCGTAGGCGCCGGTCAGCACCAGGCCATAGTGATGCGATTTGTGGCAATCGCGGTCGACCAGCACGACATCGCCGGGCTTGACCAGCGCCTGCACCACGATCTTGTTCGCCGTCGATGTGCCGTTGGTGACGAAGAAGCTCTCGCGCGAGCCGAAGGCGCGCGCTGCATATTCCTGGGCCTTCTTGATCGGGCCATAGGGTTGCAGCAGCGAGTCGAGCCCGCCCGACGTGGCTGAGGTCTCGGCGAGAAAGATATTGATGCCGTAGAAATCGATCATCTGGCCGGCCCAGTGGGATCGGGTGATCGATTTGCCCCGCGAAATGGGCATGGCATGGAACACGCCCGTGGGTTTGCGGCTGTACTCCCGCAAGGCATCGAAGAACGGGCGTACGGTAGCGATTGTCGATGGCGCGCAGGATCGTGTGGTGCTGCTCGATGTAGTCGGTTTCGCGATAGAAGATACGAGTGAAGTGATCGATATCGCGGCTGGCCGTGGTCTCGACCTCGCCATTGGTCACCAGGAACTGATCGATTTCCGGGCGCAGCTGATGAATCATGGCGCCCAGCTGGATGCTGCGCTCTGACGCCGACTGGTTTTCGAGATCGGTTTCCGACAAACCTTCCAGCGTTCGCCGGATCGCGCTCAGATTGTATTTCGATTTGTACGGAAACTCGTAGCGAATCAGGCAGGCCTGAATATTGGGGTTGACCAGTACCGCGATCAGCGCGTCCTCGAAGCTGCGCACGGTGACCACGTCATAGACGAACCGGTCTTCCGCGCGGCGCATGCGGTAGAAGGCGTCCCGTACCACCTCGTCCTCCTGGAACGATAGATTGTCGACAAGCAGCACTTCGAAGTAGGGCTGGGCCGATGAGTTGAAACCAGGGTGACCGCGCCGGAAACGAGCGAGCGCGTCATGGTTCTCGATATCTTCCGCGTCGGTATCGCTCAGGTCGATCGGGCGTCGTCGATAGGACTCGCTGACCAAGGCACGCACGAGACGGTTGACCACCTTGTCGAGTTGCGCGTACTGCCCGTTGGTTGAAAAGCGACCAGAGATGGCGAAAGTCTTCGCTGGAGGGGAAGGCATGATAGTCCTCGATGATCTCGAGTCGTGTCAGTTTGATGCCGATCGCCTTGACCAGCTTCCGGGTCCGGCCCGACTTCTCCGAGCGCAGCACATCGGCGAGATCGTGTGTTAGCGCATTCCAGGTGTCCGAGCGCAGATGCGAAATCTTGTGATAGAAGCCCAGCGCGGTGTGCGGCGCTTCGGTTCGAGTCGTTTTTGTCATGACGCCACCGTATGTGTTTCGCAGTGATTCCAGCAGACCGCTCGGGAGTGCATCCTCAGCGTTGTAGATCGGCCTGTGCTGAAAGGCACGAGCCAGATGTTTGTATCAGACGCAGAAGCCGGGCGAATGATCTTCAACCGGCGCGCCCGGGATGGAGCGGCCGGTATCAGTCAAAACCGATACCGGCCGGGCTCTTACTCGGAAGCGGCAATCAGGCTGGCGTTACCGCCGGCCGCCGTGGTGTCCACACACAGATGACGCTCGATCACGAACCGCTGGTCCAGGGTGTGCTCTGTGATCAACGGCAGCAATGCACCATCGCGTCTGGCAAGTGCCCGCCGGTATTCGCGCAGCAAGGAGCGCTCGGCACAGCTCACGACCGCCTGGAAACCTTTTGCAGTGGCCAGCGCATCCGGCTCCAGCTGCCCGTCAACGCCCGACAATCGGCAACCCGGCTTTTGCAGCCTCCTTGACCTGACCCTCGACCCCGGGCGCGATCACCACCACCTTGTTACCCTGGGACAATGCCGTCCCGGCCTGCTCCAGAGCCGTGATCTTGTCCGGACCAAGACACAACACCACGCCCCGGGCGTGATCGGACAGACGGTTCAGCTCGCCGGTCGGGCCAGGCAGCTCTTCCGACTGGGCATCCAGCGGCGCAGGCACATCGCCGAAAATCGGCTTCAGTGCTTGCATGCGCTCGTCGGGCTTTTGAGCCTTGAGCGAATCCAGCTTGCCTATCAGGCTCTGCAGCTCCTTTGCAGTCGATCTTTTTGCCACCGGTATCGGCCGGAACCTCGACGGTCTCACCTTTCATGAAGCGGCGGACGTACTGCGGGCCGCCCGCTTTCGGCCCGGTGCCGGACAAGCCTTCACCGCCGAAGGGCTGGGAGCCTACGATCGCACCGATCTGATTACGGTTGACGTAGATGTTGCCAACCTTGATTCGGCTTGAAATACGCTCGACACGCCGGTCGACGCGGGTATGGATACCGAACGTCAGGCCGTAGCCCTTGGCATTGACGGCATCAACAACCTTGTCGATGTCTTTGGCCGCGAATGTGGCGACATGGAGCACAGGTCCGAAGACTTCTTCTTCGAGTTCCTCGATGCCGCTGACGCTTGATGCACGGCCGGAGACACGAACGTGCCATTTTCCGGCGCCGGCATTTTCTTCAGCAACTGGCCTTTGGCCTCGAACTTGGTGCAGTGATCGACGATTTTCTTTCGTGCGGTTTCGTCGATCACCGGGCCGACGTCCGTCGATAACAGCCACGGGTCGCCGATCCCCAGTTCATCCATGGCGCCGTAGAGCATTTCCAACAGATTATCGGCAATGTCCTTCTGCACATACAGCATGCGCAAGGCGGAACAGCGCTGGCCTGCGCTCTGGAATGAAGAGGCCAGCACATCGCGGACGACCTGCTCGGGCAGGGCGGTCGAATCGACGATCATGGCGTTCAACCCACCGGTTTCCGCCACCAGCGGTGCGTCCGGCGCCATGTTTTCGGTCATCACCTTGTTGATTCGCTGGGCCGTGGCCGTCGAACCGGTGAAGCAAACGCCGGAAACACGAGAGTCGGATGTCAGAGCCCCGCCCACCGTGGCACCGGTGCCCGGCAGCAGCTGGATCACGTCTTTGGGAATGCCCGCCTCGTGCATCAACTCCACCGCGCGCACGGCCAGAAGCGAAGTCTGCTCGGCCGGCTTCGCCAGAACCGCGTTACCCGCCACCAGGTTCGCCATGATCTGGCCGGTAAAGATGGCGAGGGGGAAGTTCCAGGGTGAAATACATACCATGACGCCGCGAGCGTCTCCGCTGTCCTTGTAACGCACGCCCTCGTTGGCGTAGTACAGCGCGAAATCCACCGCCTCGCGGATTTCGGCAATGCCGTCCAGCAGTGACTTGCCGGCTTCACGAGTGGCCAGAGCGAAGAGCTCGTAGGCATTTTCCTCGTACAGGTCGGCGACTTTGCGCAGGCACTGCGCCCGATCTTCCGCGGGCCTTGCGGACCACGCCTTGAAGCCTTCCTGAGCCGCGGCAATTGCCGTGTTCACATCTTCCTCGGACGCCTGGGTGACGTGGCCCACGGTGTCGTCCGGGTCGGCCGGGTTATGCACGACCTGAACTTCCGTACCGGACGACTTCACCGGCGATCACGGGGCCGCCATTCCAGCGGTGATGGCGATAGGCGTTCCGCCCGGCATCGATCTCTTGCACCGTGACGGGGTCGGTAATATCCCAGCCCTTGGAATTCCGGCGCTGCGCCCCGAACAGCTTGAAGGGGTGGACAATCGCCTTGCTGGAAATGTTCTCCCCCATTTCCTTGACCGCATCAATCGGATCCTTGGCAATGTCTTCCGGCGTAATGCTCGTATCAACAATCTGGTTGACGAACGAACTATTAGCACCGTTCTCCAGCAGACGCCGAACCAGATATGCGAGCAGATGCTTGTGCGGGCCGACCGGCGCGTAGATACGGCAGGGCACGCCGCTGACTTTCAGCACCTCATCATGCAGGGATTCCCCCATGCCGTGCAGACGCTGGAATTCGTAGTTTTCCACGCCCTTGGACTTGGCCAGCTCCAGGATGGACGACACCGAATGGGCGTTGTGGGTGGCAAACTGCGGATAGATCCGATCGGTCATGTTCAGCAGTTTGGTCGCGCAGGACAGGAACGAGACGTCACTGCACGCTTTGCGAGTGAACACCGGGAAGCCGTTCAGGCCCATGATCTGGGCACGCTTGATTTCGGCATCCCAGTAGGCGCCTTTCACCAGGCGGACCATAAAACGGCGATCGTATTTCTCAGCCAGACCGTAGAGCCAGTCCAGCACGAAGGAAGAGCGCTTGCCGTAAGCCTGGACCACAACGCCAAAGCCGTCCCAGCCGGCCAGTTCCGGGTCCGACACGATGGCTTCGATCACGTCGAGAGACAGGTCGAGTCGATCCTGTTCCTCGGCATCGATGTTGAAGCCCATGTTCGCGGCTGCCGCCTTCTTGACGAGCTCGCGGGCCCGAGGCAGCAGCTCGTTCATGACCCGTTCTTTATTGCCATACTCATAGCGGGCGAGCAGGGCAGACAGCTTGACTGAAATGCCGGGATTCTTGCGTACATCGCCCTTGCACGCCTTGGCGATGTTGTCGATCGCGTTGGAATAGGATTTGAAGTAGTGCTTGGCGTCGGCGTCCGTTCGGGCGGCTTCGCCCAACATGTCGTAGGAATAGGTATAGCCCTTGGCCATGTATTCCTTGGCTTCGCGCTGCGCTTCGTTGATGTCACGACCCAGAACGAACTGACGCCCCATCTCCTTCATGGCCTGACCTGCGACCGTGCGAATCACCGGCTCGCCAAATCGTTTGACCAGTTTGCGGAGCGTATCGCCCACGCTGCTGTGCTCTGCGTCCTTCAGTAGGTTGCTGGTCATCAACAACGCGACGGTCGCGGTGTTGATCAGCGAAGAAGACGCCTTGCCCCTGTGCGTGCCCCAGGCACCCGAGCTGATCTTGTCTTCAATCAGATCGTTGATGGTCGTACTGTCCGGCACACGGAGCAGGGCCTCCGCCAGGCACATCAGGGCAACGCCCTCTTTGGTGGTGAGGCCGTACTCCGCCAGGAACTTCTCCATGATCGTGGGCTTGGCATTCTTGCGAACGCCGCGCACCAGATCGGCCGCGCGGGCAGAAATTCCCTCGCGCTCGGCCGGAGACAACTGAGCGCCCGCAATCATTTCGTGAATGACCTTGTGCTCGTCGGCGAGGTAGTAGTCGCGTATGGCCTGCCTGCTATCGACAAGCTCGGGGGTCTGTGACTGCTGCGGTCTCATGGTTGTACCCTCTTGGTTATGCGCCTCTCCGACATGCTGCCGAGATCAACAGAAGCCATGTGGTCATAACACCAGACAAGCGCCTGTTGATATCTTTACCACGGCAAGCGCGTTGATGGGTACGGCAATAAGCTAATCAGTTCGTTTGACGACATAAGGAGCACATGGCCCGCGGGCCCAGTCGACATGCTCTGGTCGGCTAAAATACGACCACCGCATTCGCCGGTATTGGTTTGCGCCCGATGCCGGCTGACTTCGGCAAACCCGCGCGATGAAGTGAACCGCGACGCTGCAGTCGGAACGCAGCGTCCCAGGCATCGCGCGCATGGTCCGCTGGAACGGGCCGACAGCCGGCGCCAGGCCAGCGGCGGCAGGGCTCGTTGGGGTAAAGGCAGCGCCCGGAGATCGCCTGCGGCGCCGACCTATTCCATTCAAGACGGGCGCCTCGCCCATGCAACTTCGGAGACATCAACATGCAGACCGCGCGTATCGCTATCGTCGGCGGCGGCCTGGCGGGTCTGTATGCAGCTCTGCTGCTACAGGAGCGAGGCATCCAGGACTATGTGCTGCTGGAGGGGCGTGATGGTCTGGGTGGGCGCATCGCGTCGGCCGCCAGCCCGGCACATCTGACGATCGATTGCCCAGACGACGATATCGATGGCTTCGATCTCGGCGCGGCCTGGTTCTGGCCGGGCTTCCAGCAGCAGCTGGACCGCGTCGTCCGGGAACTGGCGATCGATCGATTCGAGCAGTTCGAGACCGGAGACATCATGATGGAGCGCTCTCCGGGTGAACAGCCCATCAGGATGCGGGGCTATGTGAACTCGCCGCCGTCGATGCGTCTCGCGGGCGGCATGAGCGCGCTGACAGGCGCTGTGCGCCGTCGCCTGGATACAAGGCGGATCATGACCGGCCAGGCGGTGCGTCGCCTGCGCGCAACGGGGGCATACGTCGAACTGAACAGCCAGGGTGCCGATGGCCGCGTCACATCATGGCGCGCTGAGCATGTGTTCCTGGCGATGCCACCGCGCCTGGCCGAGGACCGTATCGAATTCCTGCCCGGCCTCCCGGAGGGGCTTGCCCGGCAATGGCGGGGCACCGCGACGTGGATGGCGTCTCACGCCAAGTACGTCGCCATTTACGATCGCCCGTTCTGGCGTGATCAGGGTCTTTCCGGGGCGGCTCGGAGTGCGATAGGGCCGTTGACCGAGATCCACGACGCCTCTATTCCCAGCGGCAGCGCTGCGCTGTTCGGTTTCTTCGGAATGCCGGCAACGGTACGCCGTCATAACTCTGCCGACGAGCTAAGAGCGCATTGTCGCGCGCAATTCGCACGTTTGTTCGGCCCAGAGGCGGCGACGCCGCGAGCCGAATTCATCAAAGACTGGGCACAGGAACCGTACACCGCCACTGCCGCGGATCAGCAGCCGACCAGCGATCATCCCAGAGCGCCGTCTGCGAGGGCGGACACCCATCCCTGGAATGGTCGCCTGACCGGCATCGCCAGTGAGTGGTCACCCCAATTCCCGGGCTATATCGCCGGGGCTATAGAAGCCGCGAGCCTGGGTGTTGCCGCCTGGATCGCATCCAACGCGCCGCGGGCAAGGCATTCCTAATGAAGAGCGAAACCGCATTGGCGGTAGGCCGGGGCTGGGCGATCGGCGCACGCGGCCGTGCCGGCCGCGTACCAATGATAAAGACCGAATGGCGAATCCCGATCGCTCTAGGCGAATTGGGCCTACACGAGCCTACGATCAGGCGGACCAACGTACGGCCCATGTGCCGCATTGGCTGGCTCCACCAGTATAAGGGGGATCGACTCGATGCCGGCCTCGGTTATCAAGCCTGCACCAGCAGACTCGGCTTTCCCTGAACAGTCGCGAGGGCTTTTACCCAGTTCGGCCGTGGCGGCCACAACTCGCGCTGTCTGCTGGCGGTTGCCGCATGGCTTGACGCGGCAGACGACGAGGCGGATATGAGAATATCGGAGTTGCCGCTCCGTCACGTAGGACAATCGATCCGGCTTTGGGGTTTTGTCGATTGCGGCATGTGCTCCGCATCGTCAATCCACACATCACCATCAACTCGTGTCGGATAGAGACAGCAAGGTGCGCAGCCGCGTTCATGATGCGGTGTTGGCACTGAAATCATGCTCACATCATTTCCCTGCGCTATTTGACTGATTTTCCGGGCGGCTCCTCTGAGGTGCTCGCGAACAGCATAGGCGTCGGGCGAAAGAGCCGACGATAAGCGTTGCCGTGGTGATGTCGTTCAACAGTTTACGCATGACTGTTGTCCTCGATACGTTACTGAAACGCCTTCGTTCGATGGCAGCGTTGGTCGCTTGGGACTCCCATGGTGTTCCCCCCGGGGCGAGGTTTTCATGTGTTGACGCGGAGAGCCCGGGCAAAAGTGGGGAGACAGGGTGATCAGAAGGCCGCGTAGACGTGGTTGCTCAGCGTACGAACCATGAACGGCGACTGTTGCTCCCCCGGTATCCCGGGGGAGCCGCTCGGCATACCCGGCAGCGATACATCCCGGATGTCGGGCTGCTCGCTCAACAGCTTGGCGCCGGCCAGAAGCGGCCCGAAAACCACCAGCAACAGCAGTGCTGTCGCTTTTTTCAGAGACATCTTCATTACGGAATAACTCCACGTGACGTGATTGAGAGAGAGTGTCCGAGCGGCCTTACGGGAAGTGCCTGCAAAGTGGCAGACTTGATGCCAATCACGGTGCGGCCCGACCGCGCCGTAGCGCGGGTCCGGCAATTGCCATGACCCCGGACGCGGGCGCATTGCCACGCTTGTCAGGTCAGACGTGGATGTAACGTGGCGGGAAGGAATCGGGACCCTCGCGTAGGCGCTCGGTATGCACGCGCAGAGAAAATACCGGCGCCACTCGCTTGGGCGGCAACAGTGCGACCGCGGCGGTATCAACGGCGGCCGTTGCGGCACAGAGGGATACGACACAACTCGCGGTCATCGTGTCCTCGTGCGACTGGCGCGAGGGGCCGCTTCGGCAGAGCGTGCAATTGTTCGACGCCTCGTGTGACGGTATCGACCATGCCATCACGGCCGGGCTGGCCAGCCCGCCGCTGAACATCGGCGTTGCGGTCAGCAAATGGGTGATGAATCGCTTCGCGAGTCGAGATATAAGCGGTCGATCAGGCGGGGACAAGATCCGGAGGAAAGCCGCCGGCCGACTTCATTTCGGCAGAAAATATGGTCAGCCGGCGCCTTGTTCGGAACGGTTCACGCCCCCGAGGTTAGCGCACCGCGCCTGAAGGCCCCCGGGTGGGGCAGACGCGCTGTGCGATGCGTCGCGACACTACATGCCATGCTTGATGCCGCGCTGGATAAGCCACCAGTTCGCCGGATACGCCGTTGCGAAGCCGATGATCATGGCGATCTGCATCATGAACCAGAAGGTTGCTGAGGTGACGTGGGGTTCTTCCGGCAGGAAGACCTTAAACGACAACGCGATGAAGCCGAACATGCCGATTTCGAAAGCCACGAGCGACAGCGTATCGGCCTTGATAGCGTTGATGAATGCCCGGAAGGGATTGGATTCTCCCATGCTCATCATCGGAATCATCTGAAACGCGATGCCGAATAGATAGGCGGCGAAAAACTCGCCGACGAAATGACCGAGCAACAATGAGCTGGCGACCGTAAAACCAACGATCGAGACGATCGGCGCCGCGATCGAATCACCGAGGACGCAGCCCCCGGCACAGTGTGTCACGCCTACCAGCGTGCTCTGCCACTTCGGCTTGTGGACATGCCCGCCGGCGTCGGCATCGGGCCGACCGAGTTTCTTGTAGATCCACCATCCAAATACGGGCGTGAACAAACCGTTGACCGGCCAGGTGACATTCATGATCTTCATGGGCTGTGGATGGCGGGTCACGTCTCGCAGAATGGCCAGGCCGGTTCCAACGCCCAGCAGCACAAATATCCACGCAATGATTTCAAGTGCTTCCATGGCTCGCTCCTTGTTTGTATCGGTCGTGGCTGTCGCAGCATCGATCATCTTCTGAACGACGAGCGTGGTTTGACAGCGTCCAGGCCGAAGAGTAAGTTTTCGATCACATCCTAACCCACCCCTAGTGGGGTGGATCAATCAGTGGAGACCCTGATGACTAAGCTTAAGATCGACGGCATGAGCTGCCAGCACTGTGTCAAGAGCGTTGACGCGGCGCTTTCCGAGGTGCCCGGCGTGGATCGGGTGGTCGCTGTGCGTTTGGACGAAGGCGAAGCGGAGGTCGAAGGATCGGCCGACACGAACGCATTGATCGCGGCGGTCGAGGAAGAAGGTTATGAGGCCCGCGTCGCGTAATGGCGGACCTTAATCCAGAGGACGCGCATCTGGCTCTGGATCCGGCTGTGCGCGAAGACGCGCGCAGCCGGCTCAGGTCCATCCGGGGCCACGTCGAGGGCCTGTTACGCATGCTCGAACGCGACGATGTGTATTGCGTGGATGCGCTCAAGCAGATCAAGGCCGTGAACGGCGCGCTGGCCAAGACCGGTGACATGATCCTGCGTTGCCACCTGAAACATCACGTGGTGACCGCCCATGAACGCGGCGACGATGACGCGATAGTGGCCGAGCTCATGGATATTTTGAAATACCGCTAAGGCGGAGGAGGCCGATATGAGCCAGGACACGATCCGGGACATCGATTTCGGCGTCGACGGCATGATGTGCGGCGCCTGCGTGGCCCGTGTGGAAAAGAAACTGAACAAGGTGGAGGGCGTCGAGGACGCGTCCGTCAATCTGGCGACCGAGCGCGCCAAGGTCTCGCTCGATACGAGCGTCAACGATGTGTCGGCGCTGTTCGATTCGGTCGCCTCGGCCGGCTATGAGGCCCGGACCGAAACGCTCGAGTTTAAGGTCGATGGCATGACCTGTGGCGCGTGTGTGGCACGTGTCGAGAAGAAGCTGGGCAAACTCGAAGGCGTGACCGAAGCGACGGTCAACCTGACAACGGAACGCGCCCGCGTGGCCTATGTGCCGGGCCTCGTGGATCAGGCGCGGCTGTTCGAGAGCGTCGAGAAAGCGGGTTATACGCCCGTGGCGCTTGAAGACGCGAATCGCGACACCGATGACTCGCCGAGCGAAGCCGACCGGCTCAAGAAAGCACTGATCTTGGCGGCCGCGTTCACGATCCCGCTGTTCGCGATCGCCATGCTGCATAGCGTACCGTCGATTGCCGGCGCGATGGATCGGCTATTGCCGTCGCGTGCCTGGACCGTCATCGAACTGGTCCTGGCCCTTCCAGTGCAGTTCTATGCGGGCTGGCGTTTCTATACGCTCGGCTGGGGGGAAATGAAGCATCTGGCCCCAGGCATGAACAGCCTGGTGATGCTCGGCTCGAACGCGGCGTTCTTCTATTCGCTGACGGCTTTGGCCATACCCCAGGTTTTTCCCAGCGGTACGGCGCATACCTATTTCGATGCGGCCGGCATGATCGTCACGCTGATTCTGCTCGGTCGCTATCTAGAAGCCGTGGCCAAGGGCCGGACCTCGCAGGCGATCCAGGGTTTGATGCAGCTGCAGTCCAAAACGGCCCGCGTCAAACGCGACGGCGAGTGGACCGAGGTCGAACTCGACCAGGTCGCCAAGGGCGACATCGTATCCGTGCGGCCCGGCGAGCGCGTACCCGTCGATGGCACGGTACGCTCGGGTGAGAGCTACATCGACGAGTCCATGATCTCGGGCGAGCCGGTTCCCGTTGCCAAACAAGCCGACGACGACGTGGTCGGCGGCACTGTGAACCAGAACGGGACGCTTGAGCTTGAAGCGACCAGCGTCGGTGGCGATACCGTGCTGTCGCAGATCATTCGCATGGTCGAGGAAGCCCAGGCCGAGAAGCCGGCGATCCAGGCGATGGCGGACAAGATCGCCGGCGTGTTCGTGCCGATCGTGATGGCGGTCTCGGCCGCGACGTTCGTGGGCTGGCTGATTCTCGGCCCGTCGCCCGCGCTCGCCCTGGCGTTCGTGGCCTCCGTGTCCGTATTGTTGATTGCCTGCCCCTGTGCGATGGGCCTGGCCACGCCGACCGCGATCATGGTCGGGACGGGCAAGGGCGCCTCGATGGGCGTGTTGTTCCGTCGCGGGACCGCGCTCGAGCAGTTGGCCCATATCGATACCGTAGTGCTCGACAAGACCGGCACGCTGACCGAAGGCGCGCCGGCGCTCACCGAGCTGGAAACCGCGAACGGGTTCGAGCGGGCCGACGTGCTGGCGAAGGTGGCCGCCGTGGAAGCGACCAGCGAACACCCGGTGGCCACTGCGATCGTCAAGGCGGCCCGCAGTGAAGAGATCGCGCTGTCCGAGGCGAGCGAGTTCCAGGCACACACCGGCTACGGCGTGGAAGCCACGGTCGACGGGCATCAGGTTCAGATCGGGGCCGCGCGCTATATGGCAAGCTTGGGTATCGATACGTCGTCATTGGCGGACCGATCCGAGTCGCTGGCCCGTGCGGCCAAGACACCGCTGTTCGCCGCCATCGACGGCCAGCTTGCGGCCCTGATTGCAGTAGCCGATCCGGCGCGTGGCGAAGCCAAGCGCATGGTCGAGGCGCTGCACGAGATGGATCTGTCGGTCGCCATGCTGACCGGGGACAACGAGGCGACGGCCCGGGCCATTGCCGAAGAACTCGGCATCGACACAGTTGTCGCCGGCGTCATGCCGGATGGCAAATCCGACGAGATCAAGCGGCTCCAAGGTGAGAACCAGTCGGTCGCATTCGTCGGCGATGGCATCAACGATGCGCCCGCGCTGACCCAGGCCGATGTGGGCATCGCCGTCGGCAGCGGCACGGATATCGCCATCGAATCGGGCGACGTGGTGCTGATGCGGGCCGATCTGTCGGGCGTGGTCAACGCGATCGCCCTGTCGCGGCGAACCATGCGTACCATCCGCATGAATTTCGGCTGGGCCTATGGTTACAACGTGCTGCTGATCCCGCTGGCGGCCGGTGCACTGTTCCCGTTCACGGGCTGGCTGCTCAACCCCATGATCGCCGCCGGGGCGATGAGTATTTCCAGCATCTTCGTGCTGACCAACTCGCTTCGGCTCAAGCGGTTCAAGGCAGCGTTGGCGCCGAGCCGTGACTCACGGCCGAATGCACCGCAGGCCGAGTCGGCCCCCAACGAGGCGCCGTATAACGAAGCCGCTTGAATCGATGCCCTAGGCACTCGCCCCGGGGGTTTTCTATTTCGAAGCGTTCGCTGCATGAAGCGAACGACACATCCGCCGTCGGAATGCTCGAGAGAGCACTCCCGATCATTGGGTCTCGTTGGGGCTGTCGTAGGCCTTTTTTCGTGTTCCTGTCCAAGTCGAGCGATAGCGGAGTGGTTCTCAAATGGAAGCGTGGCGGAGGCGCAACGCATTACCGACCACCGAGACTGAGCTCAGCGACATCGCAGCCGCGGCGATGACGGGCGAGAGCAGCAGGCCGATAAAGGGGTACAGCACCCCGGCGGCCAACGGTACGCCGACCGGGTTGTAGGCAAAAGCGAAAAACAGGTTCTGTTTGATGTTGCGCATCGTGGCGCGGCTGAGCTTCAGCGCGCGCACGATGCCGCGCAGGTCGCCCTTGACCAGGGTCACCCCGGCGCTTTCCATGGCGACATCGGTTCCCGTTCCCATGGCGATGCCCACCTGCGCCTGGGCCAGTGCGGGCGCGTCGTTGATGCCGTCGCCGGCCATGGCCACGAAGCAGCCCTCGGCCTGTAGTGCTGTCACGCTCTCGGCCTTCTGGTCGGGCAGCACGCCGGCGATCACCTCATCGATGTCCAGCGATTTCGCTACCGCCTGGGCCGTGGTCTGGCTGTCCCCGGTGAGCATGACAACCCGGATGCCTTCGTGGTGCAGGGCGCGGATGGCCTCCGGCGTGCTTTGCTTGATCGGATCCGCGACCGCGACCAGGCCGGCCGGCTGGCCATCGACAGCCAGAAACATCGCGGTCTTGCCCTCGGCTCGCAATGCTTCCGCGCGTTCGGGGAGGGCGGTTGCCTGCACCCCGAGCGTATTCATCAAGGCCGGGTTGCCGAGCGCCACGGCGCGTTCGTCGATACGGCCTTTGACGCCCTGACCGGTGACGGATTCGAAATCAGTGCAACGACCGGGCTGAATACCGCGTTCTTCGGCCCCCTGGACGATAGCCGTGGCGAGCGGATGCTCGCTGCCGCGTTCCAGGGTGGCCGCCAGGCGCAGGACTTCGTTTTCGTCGAAATCGGCAGCGGCGACCACATCCTGAAGCCGGGGGCGGCCTTCGGTGAGCGTGCCGGTCTTGTCCACGACCAGCGTATCGATGCGACGCAGCGTCTGTATTGCCTCGGCATTCTTGAACAGCACGCCCGTCGAGGCGCCCGGCCGCTGGCGACCATGATGGACATGGGCGTCGCCAGGCCCAGGGCGCAGGGGCAGGCGATGATCAGGACCGCCACGGCGTTGATGATCGCGTAGGCCATGGCCGGTTCGGGGCCGAGAAGCGCCCAGGCGATAAAGGTGACGACGGCACTGATGATGACGGCCGGCACGAAGTAGGCGGCGATCGCGTCGACCAGATTCTGGATCGGCGCGCGGCTACGGCTCGCCCGGCTGACCATCTGCACGATCTGGCCCAGCAGGGTGTCGCGGCCGACGCGCCGGCGCCTCGATCACCAGCGACCCGGTGCCGTTGATGGTCGCGCCGATGACTGCGCTCGCCCGGCTGCTTTTCCACCGGAATCGGTTCGCCGGTGATCATCGACTCGTCCACCGACGAATTGCCGTCGATCACCTCCCCGTCCACCGGCACTTTCTCGCCCGGCCGCACCCGCAGCCGGTCGCCGATCTGGACCTGCTCCAGCGGCACGTCCTCCTCCGTGCCGTCCGCCGCGCACACGTCGGGCCGTTTTCGGCGCCAGCCCCAGCAGGGCCCTGATGGCGGCGTTGGTCTGGCTGCGCGCGCGCAGTTCCATCACCTGGCCGACCAGCACCAGCGTCACGATCACCGCGCCGGCCTCGAAATATACGGCGACCTGTCCGTCGCGTCGCGGAAGGACGGCGGGAAAATCCGCGGAAACACGGTCGCCACGCAACTGTAGATATACGCCACCGCGACGCCGAGGCCGATCAAGCGTGAACATGTTCAGGTTCCGCCATCAGCGATCGCCAGCCGCGGACGAAGAACGGCCAGCCGCACCACAGCACCACGGGTGTGGCAAGCGCCCACTCGAGCCATACGCCCACGGCGCGTGGATCATGGACTCGATCGACACACCGGGGATGTAATCGCCCATGGCGATTACGACCAGGGGCACCGTCAGTACCAGCCCCACCCAGAACCGCCGGGTCATATCCATGAGTTCGGGGTTGTCTTCCGGTTCTGCACCGACATCCCGTGGTTCCAGAGCCATGCCACATTTAGGGCACTCGCCGGGCTCGGCACGGACAATGTCCGGATGCATGGGACAGACCCATTCGGTTGCGTCGGCCGGCCGATCCTCCGCGACGCCTGCACTTCGGGAAGCCTCATTTTCAGAGACTGTGCTCGTTGCCGCTGGAGACCGCCGGCGAGCATGTTGGTTTGTATCAGTCATGATCTGGGCCGCTGCTGTCGAAAAGGATCCGAAAGAAGAATACGGGCTGATCGCACCCGATTTATCAAGCACTCAATGCAGGAAGCCGGAGTAGCTATTTATTGGCGTATTGGCAGCCGTGCCCCTTGATGAGAATCAATATTCGAGAATTCTCGCGGCAAACTCGCGAGGCATGCGGTTGATGCGACGCTCCATGGGGCGCGGTTGGATCCGGGCAGTCTTAAATTCGCGTCTACGGCGGTGGGCAAGACGAATTAGACGACGATCGGTTTCTTGATATGGGTCAAGACAGGGCGTCGTACGCGGTGATTGAATACACACATACCCATTCTTCATGTGAGAATCGTTACGATGAACGGTAAACAGGTCGCAGTTTTGGTGCCTCTCGGTGCTTTGATCGTGGCGACGCCAGCGTGGGCGCAATATGGTTCGGGCGGCATGTATGGGCCCGGGATGATGTGGGGCGGCAGCTGGGTCGGTTCGATTTTCGGCATGTTCATGATGCTTCTCGTCTTCGCTGCCGTCATCGCGTTTTTCGTGGTTGCGGCCCGGTGGCTGATCGGGCTGGGTGGACATCACAACCCTTCGAATACCTCGCCGACGGGCAAGCCGTCAGCGCTCGATATTCTGAAAGAGCGTTTCGCCCGCGGCGAGATCGACAAAGACGAGTTCGAAGAGCGTAAACGGCATCTTTTGGACTGAAGCGCGAAAACGAAGTCGATCCGAGATATCCGGCGGTGGCTGGTCACTGTCTCTGCTGCAGGACAGCGGGAAACGCGCTCGGTGTGCCGTGCGTTGGACTGCAGCACCGGTCTGTCCGTCGTGGGTCACGCGGCGGAGCTGCGGTTCTGCTGGACCGATGGACGAATCCGAGCCAGGACGTTAGTCGGTCAACCTATCGAATTCGAACCGGCCATTTTTCAAGATGGCCCGGATCGTCGGGCATGGAAACGCACCAATGCTGATGACTCGTCCGTTCGCCCGGATAAGCAGGGTGTACCGTAAGTTAGCAGCGGTACCGCGTGGAAGCCCCGGCCGCTGACGACGACATGGACGTGTTGCCCATGTCGCCTGACATCCATCGGTCGGCCTATTTTATTCCGCTCGCTTTTACGGGCGCGCTCGTTGGCCGGGTGTTCAGTGCCAGGGCGGATAGATGGTCGCATTCTCTCGATGGTCTCGCGAGCATCACGAGTCACCTGCGAGCGGCGCGGTAGGTAGAGTGGCGGTTGACGTAACCACCGACATTTAGCCATGGGATTTCCGGGTGTGCTCCAATACGCGCTTCACGGTATTGGCTTGCGGTGGAAACCGGTTCGATGCGTTGAATAGTGCCGACCGACAGACGATGGCCAAACGGCGCAGCGAGGCGCGGACCGGAGATCGAACACGATAAGTCGATTTTCGAAGGAAGTCTGCGACCAGCTGGCGACGGCGTTGCGGGGCCGCCTTTGTCGATCCGGAACATCGAGGACGGCCACTGAGATCAGCGATCGTCGAGGTACGTTGCGAACCCCGCCCGGTGATTGATGCGGCTCTATGAGTCGCCCCCACCTCGTTCATAGGAATCTATTGCCACCGAGTGACCGGCCAGCGCTTTACCGACGCTGGCCAGTTAATCAGAAAGTAGCGACCGATCAATTCGCGTTCTTATGCGCTCGATCAGTGCAATACGACGAATAGTGTCCGAACCGAAAGTAATCAGTCACCGCCGGTCTCCCGGCTGGGGGAGCCATTGTTAAACCACCCACGGGACTGATTCCCGGCCTTGCGCTGTTCGGGTGTAAGAATTGCGTCGTATTGCTTGCGTACCTGAACCTGGTCGGTCAGTAGTTTTCGCCGTGTGGCCGCGGCCTTATGGTCGGCTTGGCCGACCGCTTTCGGGTCCGGAGACGGCTTAGCCATGAGGGCTCGCAACTGTTCCCCATCCTCATAAAGTTGACCCCGTAGCTCTTGCTGTCGGTCGGTTGTACGCTGCCATAGCTTGTTCAAAGCCTGTTGCTGCTTGGCCGTGAGATTCGGCTTGCCGAATTACCGCCACCGTAGCCGCCCCTCATGTCGGGGCCGTAGCCGCCCCTCATGTCGGGGCCGTCGCCGCCCCTCATGTCGGGGCCGTCGCCGCCCCTCATGTCGGGGCCATAGCCGCCCTCATGCCGGGGCCGTAGCCGCCCCTCATGCCGGGGCCATAGCCGTCCATCATGCCGGGGCGGTACCACCGCCCCCTCTCATGCCGGGGCCGTAGCCGTCCATCATGCCGGGGCCGTAGCCGCCCCTCATGCCGGGGCCGTAGCCGTCCATCATGCCGGGGCCGTAGCCGCCCCTCATCCGGGGCCGTAGCCTCCATCATGCCGGGACCGTAGCCGCCCCTCATGCCGGGGCCTAGCCGACCAGGCATCATGCCCGGGCCATACCCACCCTCATTCTGGACCGTCCTCATCATGCCGGGGCCGTAGTCGGCCGTCGGGCCGCCATGGGCCAAGGCCGCAGGTGAAACAAGAGTCACTGCCAATGTACATGCTGCGAACAGGCGCCGCGTTGATGAAAGTGTCTATTTTTCACGATCCCATCCTCCTCATCAGTTCGTTCATTACCCGGTTGAACTTTGTCATGAGCCATGATCAAAGGCTTGATCGAGATCAAAGGCAGGCCCCACAAGAAGAGTCGCGGTTTCTGAACTATTCGTTTCAAAACGGCACCCAACGTTCGACAGCGTCTAATCGGCCGCAATGCCAGCGGCGGCGGGAGGGGCTTGGGCCGCTGGGCGAGCTTATTTCAAGGCAGAGCCATGTAAGCGCAGGCCCGGTATCGACAAGTGCCGGCCGAGACAGTTCAGAGGCAATTGATCCTCGGTCCCGACTTGGTTGAGCAGGGCGGGACATAACCGCGGTCCCCGGACTCACACATGCAGACGCTCTTCGGCGAAGGCGGCATCGACTGGGACCTGATCGCGACGCATCTGCACGACATGCTGCGGGTTGCGGTGTCCATCAAGGTCGGCAAAATCTCGGCCTCCACCATCCTGCGGCGTCTGGGCAACGACAGCCGCAAGAACAAGCTGTATTTCGCGTTCCGGAAGCTCGGCCGGGTGATCCGAACGCTGTTCCTGTTGCACTACGTTGATGATGCCGAGGTCCGCAAAATCACCCACGCGGCGACCAACAAGACCGAGGAGCTCCACAACTTCCTCAAATGGGTATTCTCGACGGCGGCGAAGGCATCATCGCCGAGAACGTGCTGCACGAACAACAAAAGATCGCGGGCTATAACCATCTGGTCGCTAATCTGGCCATCCTCCACAACGTGGAGCAGATGATCCCGCGTGTTGTCCGAGCTCCGGAACGACGAAATCGACATCAGTCCCGAGGTGCTGGGCGGGCTGTCACCGTATCGAACGTCGCACATCAACCGCTTTGGCGATTACACGGTTGATACGAGCCGCACCGTGACACCCATCGACTTCGCACGCCGAATTCTCTCAGAGACTAACGACGCAATGTCGGAGACGCATCAAAGTGTGGCTTTGAGGTGGCTGGTTTTGTGCTGATCATTGCGAGTTTCCATAATGCAATATAAATCAATTTTTTATAGGAGAAATTGCGGCCTTTTGTATGAATCCCGGCCGACCCTCCTGATCGCCAGGCGCGCGACGGGGCCCGATTGCAGAGGGCAGGCGCGATAAGGACGCGCGCGGCCTGGATAAGTGCGCGCCGAGGCCGTGTACGTCCGTCTCCAAGCGCTGCGGACAGGATGTTTCGCACGGAGGAGGAAACAGGTGGTCGTCATCGCCGAGTGCCGATTGCCGAGTGATCGAGTCGACGTTGGCAGGCGCGATGCAAACTGTATATCGATGCCCGTCCAGTCGGCATGGCAGCGACCGGTTCTCTGTGGCAGCGAAGTCGGTTTTCAAATGGATTATCGGGGTATCCGGCTCATCTTGCCGAATGCGTTTCAAAAACATCATTCCTGTCAATGAAATGATGGTATAGCGAGCCGGCGACATGGACGCCAAGCGCGATCAAGACGATCCACCAGCCTGTGAACGCATGGAGCGCGCCGAGCGTTGCACCGGCTTGCTCGCCGAGCGTGATGAAAGCCGGGATCGAGAACAGGCCGAAAAACGGGATCGGTTGGCGGTGCCGAACGTCACCATCAGGACCCCGAAAATCGGCTGGGCGATAACGATGGCATAGATCACGAGATGGACGAAGCGTGCCAACAGACGCTGCCAGCAGGATCGGCTTGCAGTGACGGCTTGGGCTGCGTTAGCCGCCAAGCCAAAAGAACCAAGCCAAACAGCAGGATCAGAACACCAATGGAATTGTGGAGCATCATCACCGTCTCGTGAAGACTGGCGGCCTGATGTACATGACGATGATCGCCGCCATGCTCGGGCGCGACCCAGGTAAACACAAAAACAAGCGAGAATTGCGTGAGGATCAGCAGTGCCAGCAGCCAGTGCAGCTATCGGCTGACGACTCCGTAATGCGTGTTTGAGTCCTCATGGTTTATCTCATATGTAGGATCGCTGAGCCAGGGCTGATGGCGGCCGGTGCCGCCATCAGCGAGTTGCGTCAGGCTCGTCTTTTGACCGGTTGAGGCCAGCGATAAACGACCATGGAGTTAAAAATATCAAAGCGTAAAGCGCGGCATTGCCGAACATATTGCCGGTCATCCCGGTCTGGCCCATTGCCGTGTATGGGCCGCCAAAGCCCTCGGCTGTTGACCAAATAACTAGCGAATAGAGAAATCCAACCGGCAACAGAACGCGCAGAAAGCGTCCGGTGATCAAGCTCCAAGCAAGAATCGCTTCCAGCAATGACGCCAGCACGGCGAACAACACCGGGCCAATCAAGGTGATGACGGATATCCAGATATGGGTGTAAGCCGCCAGCCAAGCCGGTTCACCCTGTTGGGAAGCGGTCAGATAACCCACCAGGTGGGTTATGTAGTAAGGATGCCATTTGAACAGTGCATCCCAGGCCCACAGAAACCCAAATGCCAATCGCATGGCATTGATCCAGAGACGCGCGTGCTCGTCGGCCGTCGCGCTATTCACCCCCGGCGGGCGGCTGATGCGCCAACAGGCAAACGTCAGAATCAACAAAAGCAGGTACGGGGGTGCAATTCCGGGGTCCGTCTGGCCGGCTGCCGTGTTGAACCCCCCCGTATGATCGACGCCGAACCACATGACGAGTAGATAAATCACGCCTATCCAAAGAGCCGCGCGCATCCCGCGTCCCGTAATGAGGGCGATCGCGATGATTAAATCGAGCAACAGTATGCCATTGCCGACCACCTGTACCGGCCAGGAAGCAAAAGGCAGACCGATGAACTGCGCGATGTCATGTTTGTTCGCGCTGGCCGAGGCGGTCCAGCTGTTGAATAGCCAGATCAGACCTAGCAGAATTCGCAGGCCGTAAAATCCCTGGCCCTGCCGTTCGGTAATTTCCGTCGGCAGATCGTGGGGGGACTGGAGGTCAAGGTCCAGCCAGCGATAGAGGGCTTGAGTTGCCTTTGACATGTCTTACTCCTTTTAATTTGAGCTCGCGGCTCGGATGCAATCAGTCGTCAAGCTGGCATTTGAGCCGCGCTCGACTCAGCAGGTTTCGATTGCATCCTGTGCTTTGATTCCGGTCTTGATCCGATACCAACAGGGCGCCCGGGTGCATTGCTCGAGGTGGGCGGTCGGAAGGTCTTGAACCAGAACGGTCGCTACCATCAATGATGGTGGCCACAGTGGGCGTGCGCATGGGCCTGCTTCGACAGGACCCAGAGCCCGCCTCCGACGCCGATAAAAATCAGATTCAGCCAGAACGTGTAATCGAGGCTGAAGAATTCCATGGAACCGATGTCCACCGCGCTGGCATCGGGTGCCCAGCCGCCGATTGAAAAAATAAGGTCGATGACAAAACCGGTTATCGCCATGGCGATATAAAGAATGACACCCAGGGTGACTGCAAGCCGGGTGCCGTAGTACTGGCGATAAACCAACAACATCGGGATGACGATTAAATCGCCATAGATGAAGGCCAGCGCGCCACCGAACGAGATGCCGCCGTTGAACAAGGCCGCGGCAAGCGGCACGTTCCCGACGGAGCACACGAAGCTGACCACGGCGACCAACGGCCCCACGAGCGCGTTTTCGATCATCTGTAGCAGGCTGACGCTTTCTTGTTGGCCCCCGGACAGGAACAGCGCCTGCCAGAACGCATCGGGCACCCAGACCACCAGCGCGCCGGCGACGATCACGCCGATCGCGATATCCTTCCAGATCATTGACCATTCCATCATGAAATTCGCGGCCGCCTGGCGCCAACCATCGAGACGGAGCAGGCTCGGCACGGCCGCGTCATCTTCGGCATCGTCTTCGGTCTGAGCCTCGCGTACGCGATCGAAAGCCGCCACCGGGGCTATGAGCTTCATCAGTACGGCCATGACGATGATCAGCAATACGCCGCCCGCGAATTCAGCGACCACGAATTGCCAGCCCATCAGCGACCACAATACGAAGCCCAACTCAATCACGAGATTGGTCGCCGCGATCATGAACGCGATCGAGGCCGTGATGTGGGCACCGCGCATGAACACGCTGCGGCTCATGGCGGCCGCAGCGTATGAGCAGGACGAGGAAATGGCGCCGAAAAAGCCGGCTCGGGACAGCGATGCGGCACTGTCGTCCCCCATAACCTGCACCATGCGGCGCTTGGGCACGAAGGCTTGTACGGCCCCCGAGATCGCGAAGCCGAGAATCAGCGCCCACAGAATTTTCCAGAACATGCCGGCGATCGTATAGAGCGTGTCGCCGAGCAGTAAAATGATATCCATAACAATGTCCTTGAAAACGAGGGCGACCGATTAGTGCCAGGCACTCAGGCCGACCACGAACGCGGTGGAGGAACTGCGCTGGCCTTCGGCCTCGGCGATACGCTGGGTATCACCGTATGTCTTGTTCCAGCGCACGCCGATATAGGGTACGAACTCGCGCCGGACCTGATATTTCAGCCGCAGGCCCAGTTGGGTGTTCTGCAGGCCGCCGGCTAAGCCGTAACGGGCGTCGCGAGCCCCGATATTGATTTCCAAGCGCGGGGCCAGACGTAAGCGCTGCGTAATCAACGGCTCGTACTGAAATTCGCCTCGGAAGCTGGGCACGCCGTCCTGACTGACGTAGAACGAAAGTTCGGTATCAAGATATAGCGGGGTCAATCCCTGCAGCTTGAGCATGCCGAACGCACGATCCTTTCCGGGATACGGGTCGTAGCGCGCGCCGATCAGCGCGTTCCAGAACGGCGTGATCGCGCGTCCGTAGTCGGCCTCGAACGACGTCGAATCGGGCGAGCCACCGGCGGTCGCGCCTTCGCCTTCGGTTTTCCACCAGAAGCGATTGATATCGCCGCCAACCCAGCCACTGCCCTCCCACTGATAACTGTCGGGCGCGTTGCCGGTGCCGTACTCCAGGCGATTGATAGCGCTGTACTGGTGGATCGCGTCATCGTGAATCGGCGGATTCCAGTTCGCTGGCGCACCGCTGGATGCATTCTCGGCCCCGTGGGGCACAACGCTGTTTGGATTCGCTTTGCCGGGCGGGTTGGCGGCCAGCGCGGGAGAGGCAGTGCTGGTCAGCGCGAGTGCCAAAGCGGTCATTGTCCCTTGCATAAACTTAGGCATGAGTCATCTCCGCCGCCGGAGCCACGCGCACGATGCGGAACATGCCGGCCTCCATGTGATAGAGCAGATGGCAATGGAAGGCCCAGCGGCCGGGTTCATTGGCCGTCACCAGCAGCGATACGCGCGACCCCGGCAGGACGCTGATCGTATGCTTGTATGGTCGATATTCGTCCTGGTGGTTTTCCAGCTCCATGAACATGCCGTGGAGATGGATCGGATGCTCCATCATGGTGTCGTTGACCAAGATCAACCGGATGCGGTCGCGGTAAGGGAACTCAATCGGTTTGGCCTGCGAATAGTTGCGGCCGTCGAACGACCACATGTAACGATCCATGTTGCCGGTGAGATGGACCTCGATCGTCTTCGACGGTTCGCGCGTATCCGGCGGCACCACGACGTTGCGCAGTTGGCTGTAGGTCAGCACGCGATGCCCGACGTCGGCCAGCCCGGTCGGGCGGTCGGCCAGCCGGTAGCGTTCGGCCTCGGCGACATTGACATTGCCGACACCGTGAGTGCTGGGGCCGTGGTGGGCGATGACCGGGCCGGAATTATCCATGCCCATGTCGGACATCGCCGGACTCGAACTGCCTGCGGCCTTGCCCGAGTCGGATATGCCGTGGACGCTGCTGTGAGCGCCGGGCATGTTCCCCATAGCAGGCATGTCGCCCATCACCGTCGTGGTTTTCTCGCCGCCGCCGGCTGAAGACGAATGGCCGCCAGCCATTGCCATGCTCTGGCCGGACATATCTTTGTCCATGGCCATGTTCTTCATGGGCATGCCCATATCGACCATGGTGCGGGTCGGCGGCGGGCGCAGCGCCGGCACAGCCGCGGTCATTCCGGGACGCGGCGCGAGCGTGCCGCGGGTGTAGCCCGAGCGGTCCATCGATTCGGCCATGATCGTATAGGCGGTGTCGGCATGCGGTTTGACGATGACGTCATAGGTTTCGGCGACGGCAATCTGAAACTCGTCGGTGTCGACCGGATCGATGTTCTGGCCGTCGGCGGCAACGACGGCCATCGGCAAACCAGGGATACGGAAGTTGAAGTAGGTCATCGACGAGGCATTGATAACCCGCAGTTTGATGCGCTCGCCGGCCGTGAACAGGCCGGTCCAGTTTGCCGCCGGGTGCTGGCCGTTCATCAGGTAGGTATAGGTATGCCCGGTGACATCGGCAATATCGCGCGGGCTCATGCGCATCTTGTTCCAGGCCAGTCGAGTCTTGAGCGTCTCGGTTAGACCTTGTTTTGCTACTTGGTTGACGAGGTCGATCAGCGTGCGTTGGTGGAAGTTGTAGTAGTCGCTGGACTCTTTGAGCTTGGCAAACAGACGCGCCGGGTTCTCGAAGGTCCAGTCCGTGAGTACAACGACATACTCGCGATCCGCTAGGTTGGCCTCGGGTTCGGCCGGATGGATCACGATCGGCCCGAGCTGGCCAATTTGCTCCTGAAAACCGGCATGACTGTGGTACCAGTACGTACCTGACTGGCGCACCGGAAAATAGGCTTCGAAGGTATCGCCTGCCGCCACGCCGGGGAATGACACCCCGGGCACGCCATCGAGTTCGAACGGCAGCAGGAGGCCGTGCCAGTGAAGCGACGTTATCGAACGACTCAGATGATTGTGCACGCGCAGTCGCGCATTGTGGCCTTGCCAGAGTTCCAGCAGCGGCCCCGGTACACCGTGGTCGACGGTGTTTGCCGCAGCTTGGCCACCCGCAATCTCAATGCGTTCCGATCGGATATGGAAGTCACGCGTGACCGAACGTGGCATGCCACCCTTGACACGTGCGGCCTCGCCGGCAGTACGCACGGCTGCGGCGCGGGATATACCCGGCAGGAACATGTCGAGGCCGGCCAGCATGCCGCCGGCTGCCATGGCCTGCAGGAGGCGCCGGCGCTCGGAATTGAGTGTGCGATCGTTCATGCGTGATCCCTTTCGCGATGCTGGGCCGCTTCCGAATCATGGCAATCGGTAGCGGACGGGTGGCTGTGGCAGTTCATATTTATTGCGTGCCCACGGTTTTCTTCATCGCCCGGGCTTGGGTGATAAATTTTTGATCGATGGCGTCTGTCATATCGGGAATGGCCTTACAAACATTGGAATAGACGGGGGCCGGCTTCACGAGACATGTTCTCCTTGAACGAGGTGGACAGCCCGTGGCCGGGGCTTTTCTCGATCGATGGGCTTGCTCTGATCCGTGTTTTTATTTCTTTCACACACTTCTCCGTATTCACATTCAAAAAGACGGCCTCGGGTATCCGGTCAGGGGGTGGTAGGGCGGGGTACCCGAGGGCCGAATAGCGGCGATACCGTTGATTTGGCCTCGCCGCTGGCACCCCGGTAGCAGGGGGGGCTACCGAGATGACCGGGCGCCAGCGCCGGAGATCGATATTTCGTTACAGCCCGGCGGCCCAGCGATATACCGTGAGGTAAAACAGGCCTGAGTGATCAACCCGATGCCGAAACGCTACTGGCGACACCTGCAAAGAGGCCGGATCAGGCCAGGGACCCGCGGCCGAGTGCGATCGCAGCTGAGGGGAACGCGGCGGTCCGATTTGTTCGGATGATGCCGCCGTCAATAGGCTGATGAGCCGAGGAAGAACAAAGTGTCATGGAGATCGCCTTTCGCATGGCGACTCGCCATTGCTATTCGCCATGGCCTTAAGGCCAGACGATCCCGAAAACCGGTATGGACAACCGATTCGTGGCAGCAACAATCACGAGGCGCCTGGGTTAACTGGATTGCGACATCACAGACGTCGCTGAGCGTCAGTTAAATGGCGAAAGACGGCGGGCGATAGGGGAGTCGGACGAAGCCAAGCTGCGCGCGTGACATCGTCGTCGCGAGCGGATAGGTCGGTCTCGGGTTGGGTGCGACGGACGCAAGCGCATTGCTTGCCAAAGCGCTGGGCGAACAGCTGCCGATCGTGGCACAACAGCCCATCTCATGCCGAGGCGGCTGGTCCGGTTGCGAGGCGTGGCCATGCGCTGTAATCGAGGCAGGTTGCGGCGACTCGCCTGACGGGCTGTGTAGACACGATATCCCGTGGACGCCGGCTTGTGCGACCAGTGCCTGCATGACTAAAAGGGTTATCGCGATGACACGCAGCATCCATAAAATGTAGTTGAGCCAAGCTTGAAATACAATACTTGTCACGCGATTCCGGAGCCTCACCGTAGTAGAGCCAGTGCGATTGAACGCTTGAGTGGCGCGATAGCGTTGTCCATGGCTCAACTCAAAGCATCGACATCTTTGATCTCGTCAGGGAGAAGGTCACATCGAGTCACATACCCCGCGAATCGCGACCCGCAACGATGTTGAAGCCATCGCGAGCTGGCGGGCGGAGTTGGCGGAGACGTCGACCACTTTCCGAAGCTACCGGAAAGAAGCCGAACGTCTCGTGCTTTGGGCCACACAGGAACGCGGCGCCGCAATGAAACGCCTGGCCACTGGGAATAAACAACCGAGGACGTGTGTTTTTGAAACAGCGTTAGAAATCCAGTGGGTCGCTAATCCCACTCGGTAACGGTTAGCCACCGACCGGAAGGGGTCTTGTGCCGCGGCCGGCAACTGTCGGGGTGAAGCGTAGACAGCGGGTGCGCAGGCCGTGTGATTGAGCCCCCGAAATCTTGAAAGTCACGGACGCCGACGATTTTCAAGTAGCGGAAGGCCACACCGAACCGGAAGTTGCTTCTGGCCAGCTTATGCCGTTGCGCAAACAAAGAACATGATCGGCTGAGGAGCGGAACACTCGTCACCACGCCGACACTGTGCATAATGTATATTATGTTAACTAATGGGCGGATATCGCACGGCCGTTTGCTCGAACGACTGGCGAACACCCCGCTTGCGCCTCCAGTTACCAGCCTTTATGAATGAGCATGGTTCGAACGTGGCGCGGATTTGCATGATGCGGAGATCGACCACCATGTCACCTGCCAGGCGTGCTCGCCAGTAAACGCCCGGAGGCCCAGATCCGTCGTTTGTGCTCGAGGGCATCGTTGCTCACTGATAGTGCCCCTCGTGTGTTGTCCGTGGATCATGTGATCGATGCTGACATCGACGCATCGATCGTTACTGCGCTAGATAAACGTTCGAAACCTTCGCCTTGTCTTCGGGTTCGACGTGAATCGTGACCGTGCTGTCAGCCACCTCGTCCTCGATCGCCGCCTCGAGCCGATCGCATATGACATGGGCGTCGTCGACCGACATGTTGCCCGGCACCACCAGATGGAAATCGATGAAGGTACGCCGGCCGGCATGGCGAGTGCGCAGGTCGTGCGCTTGATAAGCACCTTGTGAATGATGAAAGATCGCGGTGCGGATCCGGTCGAGTTCGCGCTCGGAGACTGCTTCGTCCATCAATCCCCCGACGGATTCGCGCACGAGCCGCCAGCCGGACCAGAGAATATTGATGGCGACCAGGATGGCGATGGCCGGATCGAGCCAGAGCCAGCCGGTCAGCCCAACCATGACCACACCGGCGAAGACCCCGATGGATGTCACCACATCGGCATAGAGGTGGCGTCCGTCTGCCACCAGTGCCGGAGATTTCACCCGCCGCCCATTACGTACGAGAACAGCGGCCCAGACCGCGTTCAGCACGGTCGCCGCCGCGTTCAGCAACAGACCGCGCAAGGGCGCATTGAGTTCGTGCAGCGAGAAGAACGTCTGCCCTGCCTCGCGAAAGATCGCCAGAGCAGCGATTACGATCAGAACGCCTTCGAGTACCGCGGAAAAATATTCGGCCTTGTGGTGCCCGTAGGGATGATTCTCGTCGGCTGGCATGGCGCTGACCCGCAACGCCACGACCGCCGCGCCCGCGGCGACAATATTGATGATGCTCTCGAGCGCATCGGAATACAGCGCGGCACTGCCCGTGATTGCATAGGCCAGATATTTGAGCAGAAACACGAGGATGCCGACGATAACGCTGCCGACGGCATAGCGGACGGTTTTGATCACGGGGCAGCTGTCGCTGGGTGCGGCTGCGGATGATAGGGCTGAACGCACATAAATTGCAATTCAGACCCCGCAGGTCGAGTTTTATGCCTCTGGGCATCAAACTTTCATGTTTCTAAGTTTGTAACCCGAGCCGCTGTGACGAATCGATGGAGGGCGACGCATCGCATGGGCAAGGCGCCCTACTCAATTGTGTGTATCTTGCGAGTCCGCAGCATCCTCCGGCCTGCTGGATGGGCCGATTTTCTGCTGGCCCAATTGTTCGCGCAGGCTGCCCAATTCCTTGAGCGTTGCAATGACATTGGCGAGACGCTCTTCCGGCCACTTACGGGCATACGACGGCACGCTTCCATCTCCGTTGCTCATGTGCGAATCGACCGCCAAGGCATCGGTGAGATGGGTTTCGAAGCGTTCCATGTCCGGAAGCACGGCCGCGAGTTCACTGCGGGGCAGCGCCACGCCGCCGATGTCGATATGCGAAGATGGCAGTCGATCCAGATCGGTCATGGTCATATCGGTCGGCAATCCATTGGTCTGATCATCAACGCACAGCACTCTGCCGGGATCTGCATCACCACGGTCGCACTCGTCGCCTCATCGCGTCGGCCGCAAGGACATCGGCCGGCATCGCGCCGGTTCGATTTCGATCGCGGCAACAGGCCGCCGGCGGCCGGCGTTACGGAGGCCGACCTTGCTGCCTTCACAGTGAGGGTTGCGGCGAGCCGGCGCACCCGCCACCGCAACGTCAGTGCCGCACAATAACGACCTTCGCATGGTCAGTACTCTCCGCAAGCAGCGCCGCCCCCAGTCTACCGCACCTCGTTCACCCCGCGTCGCGACGATCAAAAACGATCGCTGCGGAACGGCGTCATATCGACCAGGGTCGATTCCCCGTCCATGAGTTCACCGAGCAGGCGGCCGGTGGTCGGCCCGAGCGTGAAGCCCTGATGCCCGTGGCCGAATGCGAACCACAGGTTCTTGTGCGATGCGCCGCGCCCGATGATCGGTTTCATGTCCGCGAGACATGGCCGTGCGCCCTTCCACGGCTCCGCCTCCTTGCGCCCGCCAAGCTCGAACATTTCGCGGGCGGCCGCTTCGGCCGCGGCAAGCTGGCCGAAGCGCGGCGGCGCATCAATGGTATTGAGTTCAGCCCCGGTGGTCAGCCGCAGCCCGGCGCGTTTCGGCGTAAGGAGATAGCCTTTCTCGAAATCCATCACACCATGGTTGAGTGTTTCGCCCGCCGGGGCGTCGTAGTGCATGTGATAGCCGCGCATCACGAACATCGGCACTCGATAACCCAGCTGTTCCAACCAATGCGGTGACCACGGCCCCGTCGCCAGCACCAGTTCGTCGCCCTTCAGCTCGCCGTGGTCGGTACTCAGGCGCCAGCCTTGACCGTCTGCCTCCGCAGTGCGTGCCTCGGCTCTCTCGATGCGCCCTCCCCGAGCGACGAAATCCTCGGCATAAGCCTGGACCAGTGCGCCTGGATCGGTCACCGACCAGGCGTTGGTCCAGTGGATCGCGCCGATGGCATGCGCGCTCAGGCTGGGTTCCATGGCGTGCAGTTGCTTCGCGTCAAGCCGCTCGAAGGTCACGCCGAATCGGTCGCGGAAGTCGGCGGCGTTGGCGAGTTCGTCATCAAAGACGTCGCTCGAGCGAAACACCTGCAGCCAACCATCACGCCGGATCAGATGCTCGGCGTTGGCCGTCGTGAACATGCGTTCATGCTCGGCCGTGCAGTGCTCTATCAACGACGCATATTCCGGCACGATCCGCGCAAATGTCTTCGGCGCCGAGTAGCGCCAGTACTGCCACAGTGGGTTCGCCGCGGCGAACATCGCCCCGGTGCGGTAACGGATATCGATACTGCGATTGGGCAGTACACGCCAGATATCCGCCAGATCGCGCGGGAACGGATGGGGCTTGACCGCTTCGCGCTGAATCAAGCCGGCGTTGCCATAGGAAGTCTCGCGACCGGGCTCGCGACGATCGACCAGCGTCACCTCCCGGCCGCGGGCCTGCAGATGCCACGCAATGCTGACGCCGACCATGCCGGCTCCGAGTACCAGGGTATGTCGTGACATGTCGGTGAGTTGGTCGGGCGGTGACTCAATGCTAAACCGCGCACGGCGCCGGTCAAGCGCCGGGCTTGTGCCGCACGGCGACGGCGTCTAGCATTGAGACGTCCAAGGGGAGCCGAACGGCTGAGAGGTCCGCGCGACGCGGACGACCCTGGGGCCTGCAGCATGTGATGGCACGCGACAGCTGATGCAGGCTCTTGTACCTGATCCGGTTAATGCCGGCGTAGGAATGGCGATGCGAAACCGAAACTCCGCCCCGGGCGCTTCCTCGTGAGCGCTGTTCTCGATGCCGTTTGGCACGGCTTGATCGATGCCTCCTGGATAGAGCAGGCTGCGACCGTACTTGGGCTGCTTGGCGTCTGGCTGGCCACGCGTCAGAGCCTCACGAATTTCCCGATCGGTCTCGTCCAGGTCGTGCTCACCGCCATCGTTTTCGCCGGCCAGCGTCTGTATGCCGACATGTCGCTTCAGGCGGTATATTTCATCGCTCTCGCTTATGGCTGGTGGTCCTGGCTGCATCCCGACGGGACCCGTGATCGACTGCCCGTTTCGCGCCTGACGTGGGCGCAGCTCGCCGGACTGATCGTCCTGGGCCTCGCGACGACCGCCGGCTGGGGGACGCTGCTGGCCCGTATCGGCGACCCGATGCCCTGGCGGGACGCCTTCATCGCATCGTTCGGCGTGCTGTCGCAGTGGCTCGAGGCACGCAAGAAGATCGAGGCCTGGGGCGGATGGGTCGTGGTCAATGTTGCCGGTCTCGGCGTCTATATTGCGATCGGGCTTTACTGGTTCGTGTTCCTCTACGGCCTGTATCTGGTGCTGTCGTTCGTCGGCCTGCGCGCCTGGTCGGCGAGTTATCGTCAGGAAGTAACGGCGTGACGGCTCGTGTGGCCGTCTTCGGCACGGAATCCACCGGCAAGACCACCCTCGCCCGTCGTCTGGCCGAGCTCTTCGATGTGCCCTGGGCGCCCGAATACGTTCGATGGTTCTGGCATGAGCGCGCCGGCGATATCCGCCGCACCGATCTGGATACGATCGCCCGCGGGCAGATCGATAACGAAGACGCCGCGGCCGCTCGCGCGCAGGATCTTGTCATCTGCGATACCGAGCTGATCACCAATACGCTGTGGGCGGATCTGCTGTTTCCCGGCGCCTGTGCGGCCTGGGTGCGTCGCGAAGCCGACCGCCGCGCTCGTGGTTACGCGTTGTATCTACTTTGCGATACGGACGTCGATTTTGCCGATGACGGTCAGCGCTGTTTTCCGGGCGCTGCAGAGCGTGAGCGTTGTCGACAGCTCTGGCGCCGCGCACTCGTCGCACGCGATCTTCCATTCGTGGAGATCCACGGCACGCTTGAAGAGCGTGTCGCCACGGCCGTGACGGCGATCGAGCAGACCGTGGGAATATCCATTACCGAACGCTGAAGCCGCCGGGCCCAAGGGCTCGAAAAAGCGCGCGTCCGCAACCCGAGCCCACGCGCCGCGCATCCGATAGAGCGGCACGCCTCGATCCCGAGCGTTCCCGGCGCGATGGCCAGACCAACGCAGACCTCGCGTGCAATGGCAACAGCGCCCTAGTATCGGGGGCGACGACGTCGAGGTTGCGGTCACACTCATCCTCGCCCCACTTTTTGTTCGATGGATGCAACATGTCTAAATCGCTCGGTCTTGCCACAGCCGCCAGCACCCTGATCTTTCTGGCCGGTTGTGCCGCGCGTCACCAGTACCACAAACACCACTGCCGATGCTCTGCATACCGTGAGCCACGGTGTCTCGGTATCGAGCCGATCCAGCACCAATGCTTCGCGCGGCAACCCACAGAGTGCGCGTGCTGCCCGAACGCGGGCTTATGTGTCCATCGAAATGAGTCAACTGCGACGGGAAGCGGCGGCTGGCGGCGGTGAGCATATTCAAGCCCTGGCGGAACTCATGGGCCGTAATCAGGGCAACCGCACGCTTGGGCCCTGGATGCAACAACACTACGACATCCTGTTCGCGACCCCGCGTAGCCCCGCCGCTTTCATCCGCACTTTGAAAAGCGCGCAAAGCTAGGCTCACAGGATGACAATCCTCATCGGCAGCCACTCGCATCATGAACAGATGGGTTGTGCTCATGCAGGAATCGAACGATTCGTACGGGAACCTGTCCTTCAGGGGAGCAATCATGCAATCCATCAAGATTCGCACGGCCACGGTATTGATTCTGGGCGCCGCCAGCGTATTGTCGTTACCGGCGTTCGCCTCCGCCAGTGGGGACTCGGGCGCCAGCGACACGGCTCGGACAGCGCCGGCCGACCAGTTCAGCGACAAGCAGCTCAAACAGTTCGTCAAGGCTCAGTCCAACGTCCAGGCTGTGGTCAAGAAATGGGACGACAAGGTCGCCTCGGCCGACGACAAGAAAGCAGCCCAGAAGAATGAAAACAAAGCCATGGTCAAGGCCGTGAAGGCGAGCGGGTTGAGTCCCGAGCAGTACAACGCGATAGCAAAGCAGGCGCAGAAGGATCCGAAACTGACCCAGCGGATTCAGTCGTTCATGACGCCGCAGTAAGTCGACCGTCATACTGCGGCTTGGCTCGGTTGGTATGCACTCAGCGCGCGTGCAGCGTGGCGAACGAATTTTCAACGCCACCTCTCTCAGAATCGGCGGCTGCCGATCCGGCGAGGCGCGATTGAGAGTGGGGCGACCGACATCCCCCGCTGCGCCAGATTTCGACTGCACGATATAAAGGGCCAGGCGATGCGATCGACCGATTATCAAAGCCGCTGGCTGCGTCTGGCCAAGGCCATGCAGCCGAATACGCTCGTCAAGGCGTTGAGCGGCGCCCCGTTGATTTGGTCGACGCTGACCGATGACGGTACGGCCGCCACCACGATTCATCGCGTGTTTTCCAGACAGTGCTGGCGTGAAGACGGCGTTGCCGGTGGCGCGGTTCTCGTTGCCGGTGCCGTATTCATGCTGCCGGTACTCGTGGCGACCGCCACCATCTATACCTCGCGCTGCGGTGGCCGCGTGCGTAAAGAGACCCGCAAGAGTCTGCCCCGACAGTGGGCTGAACAAGTCACGCTCGGGGTGCGTCTGGCCGTGCCGCCGCCCTGGTATTACATCTTCGAACTCTATCGGCCGACCCATTACCGCCGTGCCGCGGAGTATCTCTATCGAAGCGAGACAAAAAGCGGCATCTACGACATGCTGCGGCGCCAGCGCGGCTGCCATGCGAGCACCGAGGGCTTGCGGGACAAGGCATTGTTCGGCATTCGCTGCCGCGAGCACGGCCTGCCGGTCGTGGATACTCTCGCGACGGCGCGCGATGGCGTGATCGAGGGCATTGACGCACTGCCCGACGCCGATCTGTTCTTCAAACCCATCAAGGGGGCCGGTGGACGCGGCGCATCGCGCTGGATCTTCATCGGAGACGATCGCTACCAAGCCAGCGATGGACAGACCGTCACACGGGAGGCGCTTCAGGCGCACCTGTGTGAATTGTCCAAAGAAGAGCGCTATCTCGTTCGCCGCTATGTCGTCGCGGAACCCAGCCTCGGCGATCTGACGCCAGGCGCCCTGTCGACGGTACGCGTGGTGACTTGTATCGACCAGGACGGCGTTCCCGAGGCGACGCATGCCGTGTTCCGCATGGCGAGCAGTCGCGATGTCGTCGTGGATAATTTTCACGCGGGCGGCGTGGCGGCGAGCGTCGACCTCGCGACCGGCGAGTTGGGCATGGCGACCGACCTGGGCCTGCGAGCGGATAGTCGGTGGTGGTCGACGCATCCGACGACCGGTGCCCCCATCCTCGGTCGACGACTGCCTTACTGGGATGAGGTGCTGGCTCTCGCCACGTGCGCACACCGCGCATTTGGCGACCAGGTGGCGATTGGCTGGGATATCGCCATACTGGATAATGGCCCCTGCCTTATCGAGGGGAACAAGTCGCCCGACCTCGACATCATTCAGCGCACCAGTCGGACGCCGGCCGGCAATTCCAGGCTCGGTGATCTTCTCGCGCTGCATTTGAAGAGTGCATTCGCGACTTGATCCGCTTCGAGCCGCCGCTCATCACGACAACGCAACCCCGACAGGATATTGACCCATGACGACCTATACCGGCGAGATTGCGAACATACTGGAGCTGGCCGACACGACGACGCTCGATCGGGCTGATATCCGCGCCGAAGCGATCAAGACACTCGAGAACGGCGGGATCATCTACCTGCCCCAGCCCGGGTTCACGCTCAGCGACGCGGAATTTCGCTTTGTCTCCGATGCCAGCGTCACCCTGCCGACGAAAGCCGAGAAACGCAGTCAGAACGGCCGCCCGACGATCATCTACAATCCGGAAACGGGTCGTCTGGAACGTTCGCGCATTCGTTCTCGCCAACGGCCCCAGCTAACCGCCCTGCTCGATCGTTACGCCCAGTGGTCGACCGATCTGGTGCACCGACTGTTCCCGGCCTACCAGGCCGGCATCGTGCGTGATCGCACCACGTATCGCCCCTGCGAACGTGCGGCCACGCAAGGCCTGCACGTGGATGCGAGCTACGGCCGACCGACCGGCGGCCAGAGCATGCTGCGGGTCTTCTGCAACATCAATCCCGAGGAACGGGTGCGCACCTGGCGGGTGGGCGAAACGTTCGAACCCTTTGCCCGCCGCTATGTCGCCAGCGCTCGGCCTAAACAGGACGGAGCGCTGGAAAGGCTGCTCGCGCGATTTGGCATCACCAAGGGCCATCGCACCGCCTATGATCTGCTTATGGAGGATATCCGGTCGCAGGTCAAACGCGATCGCGACTACCAGGCGCAGGCGCCACAGAAGGTCATCGATTTTCCGGCGGGTTCGGTCTGGATTGCACTGACAGACCTGGTGCTGCACGGCGCCGTATCCGGCCAGCATTCGCTGGATCAGACGTTCTTCGTGCCCGATGAAATCATGACCGACCCCGAGCGGTCATCGCTGCATATTCTCGAGCGACTCACCGGTCGCTCGCTGCGCGCGTCGGCCTGACCCGCCCGACCTGACCGTCGTTCACCACTTGCGCCGCCCGCTCACCGCGCGGCGCGCGCGGCGGCCCAGCGATTTGATCGCGCGCGGAATCGGGGACGTTCTCGGGGTGCGATAGGCCGCAATCTCGGCCGGCTCCAGTACGCTCCATCCGCTGGAACGGGGTATCGCCGCGCCGGCACTCCAGAGCAGGCCGCCCGCGATCAACCGGCGAACCGGATCGACCCGCCAGATGCGGTGGTTGTCCCCACCGGTGAAGACGAACGCTCGACCCTGTGCGGTGGGGGTGAACGCCCAGCTCACCACGGCCGCGCGACCGCCGGCGGCGTCACCCGCATGGTATTTATCGGACCAGAGCAGCGGAGTGATCGCATCGTCATTGCTGTCGGCAAACCGGATGTCGTTGAGCCAACCGTCACGAATCGCCCATGGCATGAGGTCTTGTGTGATCGGATGATCGGGGAAATGCCGATGGCGGCTTTTCCAATGACCTCGGCCGGATTCGCCGGCGACATATACGCCCCCGAACAGGTGTTGACCGAGGCTGACGTATTCGCGCGGGAACCCGGCAGCCTGGTGAAGCAGGGCCAGGCCGCAGCCGCGCGACGCCAGTTCCAGCAGGCGCTTGCGACGGGCCTCGTGGGCCAGAAAGCCCTGCTTACCGCCGCCATTATCGTAGAAGGCGACTGCATCAGCCTGCTGGAGCACGCTCTCGTCATCCGGCCAGCCCTGCTCGGCGACAATGCACGACACGCCCGGCACCCGGTTCAGCAGGGTGGCGAGAATTTGGCAGCCGCCTGTGTAGTCGTGATGGCCTGCACGGCCGGCCGAGCGCACCGGCCCCGCAACCAGTACAATGTGCGTGCCGCCGTTCCGATGATCCGTCAAAGAGTCGTCCTCATGTTGGCGGCATTGTATTGATGCCGCGTTGGCCCGGGGCTGGGACTGGGCTTGGGCCATTGTCGGTTTTCCGCGTACCAGACGCGTTCGTTTCAGCCAGCCAACCAGATGAGCCGATGACCGAAATATCCGTCATCATTCCGGTGTACAACCGGGCCCGCTATATTGTCGACGCGATTCGCAGCGTTCTCGACCAGCGCGATGCGCCGGCATTCGAGGTTGTGGTCGTCGACGACGGCTCCACCGACGACAGCGTGGCACGTGTGGCGGCGCTTGACGATCCGCGGATCCGAATCGTCACCGGTCATGATAACCAGGGTATTGCCGCCGCGCGTAATCGAGGCATCGCCGCGGCCTCGGGCCGCTACATCGCGTTTCTCGACAGCGACGATCTGGCCAGGCCCGAACGGCTCGCGCGCCAGGCCGGTTTTCTGGACCAGCACCCGAATCATGCCGCGGTCGGTGCCTGGATCGGCTGGGTCGATGCCGACGGGCGCCGTCTGAAACGGGTCAAACGCAAACCCACGGGGGCGCGCCAGATTGCCGCCGAGCGTCTGTTCCGGTCGGGCATCGAGAATTCAGCGGCCATGGCACGCACAGAGATCCTGCGCGCGTACCCGCACCGCGAGACGTTGGCCGTCGGGTCCGACTACGATCTATGGGCGCGCATTGCAGTCGACCATCCGCTGGCCGGGTTGCCCTGTCTTCTGGTCGATCGCCGCCAACACCCGACGCAAGCCACCGCGAAGCATGTTGCCCAAGATCGCTATTATCGCTGTCAGATCTTTGCATGGCAGCTGGAAGCGCTCGGCATCGACTTCTGCACCGCTGACCTGGAGCGCCATTATCGGCTGCGACGCCTTGGCAAAGGCGGCGAACGCGCTGACTCGAGCTATATCGATTGGGCCGAGCGATGGCTGGAGCGGCTGCAAGACGCAAACCGGCGTAAGCACTTGTACCCCGAGCCGGAATTTTCGGGCGTGCTTGCCGTCTTCTGGGCCGGCGCGTGCTGGCATGCCACCCATCGTCGTCCGGGCCTGTGGCGATTGCTGCGGTCACGGCTGTCCCGGCCGTTACTCGCCGGCAGTTGGCATGCGCTCTCGCACAGGTCGTCGTTTCTGCGCCGGCAAAGCGCCTCGACAGGCGCGCGCTAGACCCGCCGACTTCGCGGCCGCAATGCGGCGCTCCGGGCGAGCTCGATATGCGCTCGCGTTTCCCGTCGATCTCGCGGCTCGGTCGTACCGGGCGTAGTGCCCGCTCCGACATCACGAGGTTTTCCCGCGCCTTACGACACGGATTGCCAGACCTGTTCGTAAAGATCGATGATCTCGTCGGCATCCGGCACGCGCGGGTTGTTGCCTGGAGAGCCGGAGGCCAGCGCCTGCTCGGCCATCGTCGGCAAGGCATCGCGCCAGCGATGACGGTCGACCCCGAAGTCGCCGGGCGTGGGCACTTCGAGTTCGCGATTGAGTGCGCTCAGTTCCTTGATCAGCAAATGCGCCGCCGCGGCGTCCGAATTGAATGCGTTCGCGATGCCAATGGTGCGCGCGCAGCGGGCATACCGGGCCTGAGCGTCCTCGATGGAAAAGCGTGTAATCGCCGGCAGCAGCATCGCATTGGACATGCCGTGCGGGACATGAAAGAAGGCGCCGATCGGACGGCTCATGCCGTGGACGAGCGCCACTGAAGCACTGGAAAACGCCAGGCCGGCCAGGCTGGCGCCCAGCATCATGGCTTCGCGCGCGTCCCGATTGCCCGGTTCGTGGTAGACCGCACGCAGGTTGGGGCCAATGAGGCGCATGGCCGCCAACGCCTGCTGATCCGAGAAACCGTTGGCCTTGCGGCTGACATAGGCCTCGATGGCATGCGTCAGCGCGTCGATGCCGGTGTCCGCCGTGACGCGCGCGGGCACCGACAGGCTCAGCTCATAGTCCACGATGGCCGCCGTGGGCATGAAGCCGACGCCGACGCAGAGCATCTTCTCGTCCACCGTATCGTCGGTGATGATGGTGAAGCGCGTGCATTCGGACCCGGTGCCTGCGGTCGTGGGTACGGCGATCAGCGGCAGGCCGGCGCGCTCGGCCTGCTGCGGAAATTTGTAGTCGCGTATGTCACCACCGAAATGCGCGAGTACACCGATCGCCTTGGCCGAATCGATCGGACTGCCCCCCCCGATCGCGATCACGCTGTCAAAGGCCTGGCCGTCGTCCATGCCGTTATGCATGGCCTCGACCCCGGCAATGATCGAGCGCTCGGTCGGCTCGGGCACCGTATCGGCGAAAACACCCGATTGCATGCCCGCAGCGGAGAGGAATGCGCGTGCTCGATCGACATAGCCGAGTTCCAGCATCATGCGGTCGGTGACGATCAGCGGGCGGGCGACATCAAGCGCCGCGAGCACATCGGGCAGCCGTTCGAGTGCCCCGCCGCCGACCTCCATGATCCGCGGCATGAGAATGTTGTGGGACATGTCGAGCTCCTCCATCATGTCGGCCTGATCACGGCCGAGCCGGTTTGGTTTCGTCTGTTGTAGGCGCCACCCGCGGGTGGGTCAAGACGACAAGCCCGGCCTGACCCGTTCGCATATCCGGCGCGCTCGCGCCAAACACCAAGGAGACGCTCATGAGTGCCCAGCCCGGTTTCGTTGTCATCGCCGAATTCGCAGTCAAACCCGGCCAGCGCGAGGCCTTTCTCAAGCATGCGCACGAGGATGCACGCCAATCGCTGGCCAACGAGGACGGCTGTCATCAGTTCGACGTGCTGGTACCCGAGGCTGGGGGCGACGTGGTGGTCTTGCACGAAGCCTATACCGACCGGGCCGCCTTCGATGCGCACACTCGTATGCCCCACTATCAGCCGTTCAAGGACGCCAGCGCGCCGCTGCTCGCCTCCGATCCGGTTGTGCGGTTTTTCGTGACGGTCTAAGCACCACGAGGTTACCTAGCCGTGGCGCGGCAAACCACGGCATCGTCAGTGAACGCACGACGATCAAGCTGAAGAACCCGGTCCGGACCACTACCGGCGCCCGTGCGGAGCGAGTACCGGTCGAATGGCCTCGCAGTCCGGTTCGGGCCGGTCGACCATGCGACTGACAAGCATGGCCACGGCTTCTTCGGCAAGTGACCGGCGCGCGCAAGGCCACGTTCAGCTACTCATCAATAACATCAGCTGCAGCCAAGGTATTATAAGCCAGCGCGGCCGCGGCGCTGTCGACAGAGGGCGACACGCCGGATACAAAAAAGGCGGCTTCCGGGACAGGAAGCCGCCAGCACGTCACAAACCGCTCGCTGACGACCGTCTAGCCCTGAGGGCTAAACGCCGCACGCCGTCAGCACACGTTGCAGCCTGGCTACATGCAAATAAAGTGCCAGGACAATGGGCGAATCCGACTTCAATCGGATCGTCCGTTTCATAGTATTGGCCAGACTCCCACGTTTCGCAATTAGCCAATCGAATCAGAAACTACGCCGTGCAGCGCCGTTGGGCCGCGACGCCTTGTCATGACGGGCTTCACCTCACGTTCAGGCTTGTCAGAAATTTTCAATCACGAAATTCCCGTAGCCGATGAAATAGCGCTTCGTGCGCGAACGAGCCGGCCTTATCCACCTCATGCCGGCATTCATCCATGTTTTTTCGTTCGTATTAAGTGCCCTCCAGATGCACCATCTGGGGTAGTTCGTGTTGTGTGCAACCAAAGTCGCCATCTTTTAGCCGACGTCTGCTGTTAATCTTGAATCCGCCGATAAACACAATTCCAATCGGGGAGAAAACAATCATGTCGGACACGCAGATCAAACCCCTGGCCAATCCAGGTCCGCTGGGGCTCGTCGGCTTCGGCCTGACAACCGTACTACTTAGTCTCATCAATGCTCATATTCTGCCGAGCGGCGGCGAGCCCGTCGTCATCCCGCTTGCCTTGGCCTACGGCGGTCTGATCCAGTTGATCGCCGGACTGCTCGAGTTCCGGACCGGCAACACCTTCGGCATGGTCGCCTTTCTCAGCTACGGAGCATTCTGGTGGTGGTTCGCCATGTTGCTCCTGTTTGCCGGTAACGGGCTGCTCGATCTCAGCAAGGCCGGTCCTACCATTGGCGTCGCACTCCTGCTCTGGGGCGTGTTCACCTTTTATATGTGGATCGCGACCTTTCGCCTGAATCGCGCGCTGTGGTTGGTTTTTCTCACGCTCTGGATCACGTTCGCCCTGCTCGGCGTCGGCGATGCCTTTGGCGCCACGGCGATCGGTACGCTCGGCGGCTACGCGGGTATTCTCTGTGGTGGGCTGGCGATGTATACGAGCTTTGCCGAGGTCACCAACGCCACATTCGGACGAATCGTGGTGCCGGTAGGGGCTCGGGACTAGGCGGCAACACGTCACATGGCCCGGCCGGGAACGGCCGGGCTTGTCTTACTTAATATCGGTCGCCACCCCGAACCCGGCAATGACCCGTGGGTGACGGTCCCGGGCGAGATCGGGACGGTCATGGCACAATGCATATCGGTCGCACAATCAAAAGGCCCCGACTGCATGCTTTCCGCCGCCGACGCCCTTGCCCGCCTGAAGCTGGGTAATCAAGACTTTGTGAACCACGTCGCCGATTCCGACACGCTGGCCGGGCTCGGCGCCTCGGCCGAATTAGTGCAGGAACAACGCCCGTTCGCCATCATTCTGGGATGCTCGGACGCGCGTGTGCCGGCCGAGATCGTGTTTAACCAGGGCTTGGGCGATCTGTTCGTTATTCGTGTGGCGGGCAATATCGTGGCGCCTTCGCAGATCGGCAGCATCGAGTTTGCCGCCGAAATGTTCGGCACGCGCCTGGTCGTGGTGCTGGGGCACACCCAGTGCGGCGCGATCAAGGCCACCCTGGATCAACTGCAGCAACCCTCGGAAAAGCAGTCGCCCAATCTTCGTTCAATCGTCGATCGCGTACGACCCTCGGTGGACGCGCTGCTGCGCACCGATCTGCGCCATGACCATGCGGCACTCTCAGCGGCTGCCGTGCGTGCGAACGTGGAAAAATCGGTGGACCAACTGGGCCACAGCTCGCCGATCCTCGAGCATCTCATCCAGACCGACGGACTGCGGATCGTGGGTGCCGAATATTCAGTGGAGACCGGCGCCGTGGATTTCTTCAGCGAGTAGCCCTGCCTGCCGTCGATGCTGTTGTCCGCACCATGAATGGCTTTCTGCAGAACGTGACCGTGCGCCATGTTCGAGCCGATGATGGCCCAGCCCTGGCGGCGATTTATGCGCCCTTCGTGATCGAAAATGCAGTCTCGTTCGAATATGAGGCGCCGGACGCGGTCGTCATGGGTGAACGCGCGCTGGCCACCGATGCGGGCCACGCCTGGCTGGTCGCCGACCACGGCGGCGACATCCTCGGTTATGCCTATGCCGCGACCTTCCGAACCCGCGAGGCTTATCGCTGGACGGTCGAAGTCTCGGCGTACCTGGCCGAATCGGCGCGAGGACACGGCGTGGCCGAACGTCTGTATCGCGATCTTTTCGCCCTCCTCGCCGCGCGTGGTTATCGTCGGGCGATCGCTGCCATCACACTGCCCAACGCGGCCAGCGTGCGATTTCACGAACGCTTTGGGTTTGCCCGGGTCGGCGTACTCGAGAGCGTGGGCCACAAGTTCGGCCGGGCCCATGACGTGGCTTATTACCAGCGAGCGGTCGGCGACACCAAATGAACCTGCTCATTCATCTCCGGCTGGCCGATCGCAGCGACACCTCCGCTGCCGGACAGATCCTGGGCGATATCGTCAAAGGACGGATCGACCGCCCGCGCTTCGACCCGCATACCGATCACGGTATTCGTCTGCACCGCGCGATCGACTCGGCGAGCGACGCGCATCCTGCGCATCGTGAACTTCGTGAACGTTTTCACCCGCCGCTTCGTCGCTACGCCGGCATCCTCGTGGATATCGGCTTCGACCATGCCCTGGCCCGAAGCTGGCATGAATACAGCAACGAGTCACTCGACACGTTCGCGCTGCGCCTGGCCACCCGGGTCGCCAAAGAATGGCCGGCCGAGGCACCGGTCCCCGCCCCCGATGTGAACGGTTTCGCGCGGCTGCTTGTCGGCTACACCGCCCCAGACGGCATCGATCGCGCTCTGGCGTCCGTTGGACGGCGCGCAACCCGCCGCAACCCGCTCGAGACAGCTCTCCCGGCGCTCATGAGCGAATACGACGGCTTCGCAGCGCGTCTGCCGGTCTTGCTGGCAGCGCTGGACGATATTGTCGCCACCGGGGGCTCTAGGGCATAAAAAACGCCGATCGGCAAGCCGATCGACGCCCGGACGGAACGTTACGCCGTGCGATTGCCTACTGGGCGATCGCGTTGTTGGCGTCGGTAAAGCCCGACAGCGACACGTTCAGCTTGATCTGATCCCCTTTCGGACCGACGATCGTGACCTGCGCAGTCTGACCGTGCTGCATCTTGTTGAGCAGCGAGTTCTTGATCGGGAAATCTGCGCGGCAGCCCTGTTCGAGACAGATCTGGAACGGGAAACGGCGTGGTTGGTCGCCGTCCACGCTCAGCTGCACGCCGGGAGCGAGCCGCGTGCCAAGAGGCAGAATGAAGATCATCGCCGCGGTGTCGATCTGCGGCGGATAGCCCATGACCACGCGCATGATCGGCTTCCCCGAATCCGGGCTCTTGACCAGTTGGGTCATCTCGCACTCGTTCTTTTTCCCGGACTTCGGGCAGCGGACTTCCCAGTCTTCGTAGTGCGTGATCTTGACATTGTCCTGGCCGGACTTGCCCGAGGCCGTGCTCTGCGCAGCCGACGCGCTGACGGCACCAAACAGACTGGCTGCGCACAGCAGGACGGCGGAAAACCGGAAAGCTCTGGACATTTCTTATCCCCTTCATGTGGGTTGGAGAGCGAACCACGATAGTGCGGCCCGCGGGCTCGGCGTACGAGTCAGCACGCCGACATAGCAAATTCAAAGCCATGCGATTCTCGCCCGAGCATGGCGCACATCGCAATGATGACGGCGACTATGCCTGCAACCGATAGCAACGCGAAACTGTAGTGGCCATCGTGCCCGGCTGCAATTGATGGCGGCACACGGTCAATCGCGGCGCTGGGCGGGCGTGTTGGCCGTGTGTGGCAATGAAAACACTCGACGGTGTGCCGAGATCTCGGATGAGCGACGCGCTGCCGCCCCGAGTCCTGGCTGAGACGGCTTGGCCTGCTCAAGCTGGGCACAGAGCGCGTCGCCCTGCGGCAGAACAGGGCTCGACGCAGTTGTGGCACGAAATCGCGCGACGCCACGCTCAAGCGCGCGGGCGCACCTCGGATGGCTTCGGGTCATCGAGGTTCAGAAGATGCTTTAAGGAAAAGCGCATATGATCCGGTTCCGGGCGCGCCTCGTGACAGACACCCAGGCGTGTTCGCATGGCCCGCCGGGCATCAACCGCCCCGGGAGGCCGGGAAACGAGCGTCATGCGTTGTCACCTTGCGCCGGCGGATGTCCCGGGGCCGATGAAAATCCAGCGTGGTAACGAGGCTCCTGGCCCGAGCTGCAGAATCCCGGCGGCACTGTAATGCCGCCGGGCGTTAACAAGCCTCAAGCTGGGCGTCCAGACGTTTGGCCGATACCTTGAGCGCAGTACCAAGTTGTTGAGCGAAGATCTGGACACGGAACTCCTCGACCATCCATCGCAGCAACGTCAGCTCGCTCGACCATTGTGCACGCCGCACGGCTTTGTCCGCGCGTTGTTTGTACGCCTGCCAGTACGGCGCGATGTCGCGCATGCGGGCCTTGTCGGCGCTCGCGCCGTCGGCTGCGAGCTTGTCGAGTCGCGCGTCAATTCCCTTCAGATAACGTGCCAGATCCTTGGCGTGGGCAACCGGATCGGCGCTGGCGCTGATGAAACCGATGTGTACGAGATGCACCAGCTGATCGTTGATGTCCTCGATGGACGCCATCCAGTCCAGCCCGATGTTCTTCGACAACCGTTTGCGAATCGCCGCCAACGTATCGAGCGCGGGCGCCAGGGCCTGCCAGAGCTCGACGGCGTCGGCCATCAGCTGCGTACGTACGGCGTCCACCGCATGCTCGAATTCGGCCGACGTGACCGGCGTGGCGCCCAGACGGGCACTGACCAGTGCGGTCAGCAGGTCGGCGACCAGTGGAGCTTCGTCATCGCTCTCGATCGATTCGACCAGCGCCGGGTCGACGCCTGCGGTTTCCGGAGGCCGGTCGAATTTCGCTACCGCATGACGCTTCAAGTCCGGCAGATCGCGCTTGACCAGCCGTGCCGGGCGCGTCGCCGCCAGCCGAACCAGACGAATCACGCCGCGGCGATGAACACGCGCGGCCTCGGCAGGGTCGTCGAGCAGTTCCAGATCGACATGATCGCCGCGGTCGATCAACGCCGGTACGGCCTCGATGCGTACGCCGGCATGTTCGAGCGAGACCGGTTCATCGAGGGCCATATCCGTCGGCCATGCCGTGAGCCCTTCGCGACGCAGATCGTGATCGGCGGACTGGGATACGGCCGCGCGCGCACGTTCGCCGAGTTCGTCGCGCAGACGCGTCAGATCGCGCCCGGTGGCGATGGTGTCGCCGGCATCGTCGACAATCTCGAAGCGCATGCGTAGATGATCGCTGGGCGCGAAGCCTTCCCAGGCATCGTCGGGAATCTCGAGCCCGGTCATCTCGCGGATGGCGCGTCGGAGCGCGGTTTCCGGGTCGCCGGTACCGAATTCCACCCGTTCGGCGGCGGCGCGGGCAAAATCCGGCACCGGCACCACGCGTTTGCGCAGCGTCTTCGGCAGTGCCTTCAGATATTCGCGGAATTTCTCTTCGAGCAGGCCGGGCACCAGCCAATCGGCACGCTCTCCCGACATCTGATTGAGTGCGGCCAGTGGGATGCGCGCAGTCACGCCGTCGTCCGCCCGCCCGGCTCGAACGCATAATCGAGCTTCACCGGCAGATCGCCGAGCGTCATCGATTCGGGATAGGCGCCCTCTTCCAGCTCGACGCCGGCCGAGCGCAGGAGCTTGTCCTCGTCGAAGTGCAGGATGTCGGCGTTGTTCTTCTTCAGCCACTGGTCGAGCGTCTTGCGGTCGTACACGCCAGCCGGCAGCCGGGTTTCGTAGAATGCCGCCTGTGTCGTCTCATCGACCAGCAGATCGCGCCGCCGAAAACGGGCTTCGCGATCCTGGATCTCCTCCACCACCGCCTGGTTGTAGGCCAGAAACTCCGGCAAGCGCCCGCGCCGGTCGGCGACCGCGAATGCCACCAGCCCGTCGCGGATGAAGATCTCGCGTGCCACCGCCGGATCGATCCGGCCGAAATCCACCTTGCGGCCGTCCGCCAGGGTCAGTCCGAACAGTTTGACCCGCTCGCGGGCCGCCACCTGGCCGCGGCGTTTTTCCCAGTGCGGATCGTAATGCTCGCGTGTGACCAGATGCGCGGCTGCCTGCTCGATCCATTTCGGATCGATGCCGGCCACGGTATGCGCGAACAAGGCGCTGGTTTCGATCAGTTCGCCGGCCACGATCCATTTCGGCTGGCGCTTGGCCAGACCCGAGCCGGGGAAGATACGAAACTTGCGCCCGCGCGCGCCGAGATAATCCGCACCCTTCTTCTTCGGCTTGCCTTCGCTCGGTTCGTCGAGCTGGCCGATATGATCGAGCAGCCCCGGCAGCAGCGCCTGGTGCAGCGCCACCGGGTCGGCGTCGGCGAGTGGCCCGCGCGCCGGATCGCTGTTCAGCCCGATATCGTGGCCGATCCGGCGCAGCTGGCGCGCCAGGTCCTCCCATTCGCGCATGCGCATGAAATTGATGAAGCGATTCTTGCACCAGGCCCGCAGCTTGCTGCCGGACAGCTCGCGCCGGGCCTCGACGAAACCGTCCCAGAGCCGCAGCAGGCTGATGAAGTCCGAGCGATTGTCGGCGAACGGCTTGTGTGCCTCGTCGGCCGCCTCGCGCATGCCGGCCGGGCGTTCGCGCGGATCCTGGATTGTCAGCCCCGAGGCGATCACGCGCATCGGGGCCGAGACGCCGAACGCATGGCCCGCGATCAGCATGCGCCCGATGCGCGGATCCAGCGGCAGGCGCGCGAGCTGGCGGCCGAGCTTGGTGATGCGGCCGTCGGCGAGTGCTTCGAGCTGGGCCAGCAGATTGCGGCCGTCGTTGATATAGCGCCGCTCGGGCGGGTCGATGAACGGAAATTCCTCGATCGCGCCGAGTTTCAGGTCGGCCATCGTCAGCAATACGTTGGCGAGATTGGTACGCCGGATCTCAGGATCGGTGAAGTCAGGCCGGGCATCAAAGTCGGCCTCGTCGAACAGCCGGATGCACATGCCCGGCGCCACGCGGCCGCAACGCCCAGCGCGCTGATTGCAGCTGGCCTTGGACACCGGCTCGATCGGTAGCCGCTGGACTTTCGCCGCGGTCGAATAGCGGCTGATGCGCGCCAGACCGGTATCGATCACGTAGCGAATGCCGGGCACGGTGAGCGAGGTTTCGGCCACGTTGGTCGACAGCACCACGCGGCGGCCGTTGGAGGCCGAGAAAATCCGGTTCTGGGCCGAGCGGGTCAGCCGCGCATACAAGCGGCACGATCTCGGCGGCGAACTTGTCGCCGGCCAGCGCCTTCGACAGATGGCGCTCGGTATCGCGGATATCGCGCTCGCCCGGCAGAAACACCAGGATATCGCCCGGACCGTCGCGCCACAGTTCCCGTACCGCGCTCTCGATCGCGTCGGGCCAGTCCATGCGCGCGTTCGGATTCCGGCTCGACCGGCGGCCGGTAGCGCACCTCGACCGGATAACCGCGCCCTTCGACGTTGATGATCGGCGCGTCGTCGAAGAATTCGGCGAAGCGCTCGGGATCGATGGTCGCCGACGTGACGATGATCTTCAGGTCCGGGCGCTGGGGCAGAATGCGCTTGAGATAGCCGAGCAGGAAATCCACGTTGAGCGTGCGCTCGTGGGCCTCGTCGATGACGATCGCCTCGTACTTGTTCAGGAACCGGTCGCGCGCGGTCTCGGCCAGCAGAATGCCGTCGGTCATCAGCTTGATCTGGGTCGCGTCGGAGAGCTTGTTCTCGAAGCGCGTCTGAAAACCGACCAGACCGCCGAACTCGGTGCCGGTCTCCTCGGCGACGCGCTGGCCCACGCTGCGCGCTGCCAGCCGGCGTGGCTGGGTATGTCCGATCAGACCGCGATCGCCGACACCGGCCTGCAACAGGATTTGGGCAGCTGCGTGGTCTTGCCCGAGCCGGTCTCGCCGCAGACGATCACGACCTGGTGCGATTCGATCGCCTCGCGTATCTCGTCCGCGCGGGCCGTGACCGGCAGCCCTTCGGCCAGTTCGATCGGCGGGCGCGTCGGCGGCGCGCTGTTCGGTGATTGCAGCGCTCGCTGCGATGCGTTGCTCGACCTTCGCGCGCGTCTGCGGCGTCGCCGGCTTTTTTGAATTGCTGGGTCAGCCGGTGCCGATCGCGGCTCTGCACCCGATCGAGAAGAGTCTTCGCTGGATTGAGGGGCGTCAGTGGACAATGGCGGTTCCGGGCAATGGCCGTCGATTTCCCGGCTCGAACATGACCTTTTAGAATACGTCGGTCATTCGCCGGGACGAGCTCAATGAATTTTCATACGCGCAAGTGGATCAAGCCAGAGGATCTGAATCCGAACGGCACTCTGTTCGGGGGCAGCCTGCTTCGCTGGATCGACGAAGAGGCCGCGATCTACGCGATCATCCAGCTCGAGAACCCGCGTATCGTCACGAAGTACATCTCGGAAATCAATTTCGTTTCGACCGCCATACAGGCCGATATCATCGAGCTCGGCATCATGGCGACGAAATTCGGGCGCACCTCGTTGACCATGTGCTGCGAAGTCCGCAACAAGATCAGCCGCAAATCCATTCTCACCATCGACAAGATCGTGTTCGTATCGGTCGACGAGGACGGTTGTCCCAAGCCCCACGGCAAGACCGAGATCAGCTACGACGACGAGGACCGCCCGGGCAGCGCCGCAACTTGAGCCACACCGCGCACGCGGCGGTCGCGCGAGATCCGATGCGCTGGGCGCTCGGCCTCGTGCTGGCCGGCGTGGTCGCGCTGGCGGGCTGCGGGCCGCCGACCCTCGAAAAACGCCCGGGCTACTGGGCGGATCAAAGTGTGCGCGCGACCGCCTACAACCACCGCGTACGGTTCCTGGTGTTGCACTACACCAGCGACCACGCCGACACGCGCCTTGCGCGTACTGACCGGCCCGCGCGTGAGCGTGCACTACCTTGTAGGACCGGACCCCGCGACGCGTGACGGTGCGCCGATCGTGCGACAGCTGGTACCGGAAGACGAACGTGCCTGGGATGCCGGCGTGAGCAGCTGGGCCGGCCGTCATCACATCAACGACAGCTCGATCGGTATCGAGATCGTGAATCGGGGGCCGATCAATGCGCCGGGTACGCCGCGTCGCTGGCAGCCCTACGGCGACGCGCAGATCCGGGCCGTGGTCGCGCTTGCGCGCGATATCGTCAAGCGCTACGACATCAAGCCGGCCAACGTGGTCGGGCATTCCGACATCTCGCCCGGGCGAAAGATCGACCCGGGGCCGGCGTTCCCCTGGCACCGGCTGTACGAGGCCGGCATCGGCGCCTGGCCCGATCCGAATCGGGTGGCCCGCTACCAGGCGCGTTTTGCCGAGAATACACCGAGCGTGGCACGCATCCAGTCGCGGCTGGCCGACTACGGCTACAACCTGCCCGTCACCGGCCAGCTCGACGCGCGAACCAACACGGTGCTGCGCGCCTTTCAGAGGCATTTTCGCCCGGCCCGCGTGGACGGCCGCCCCGATCCCGAGACGCTCACCCGGCTCTGGGCACTGGACGAACAATATCGATAAGAAAACGGCGCCGCACGAGCGCCGTTTCCCTGTCGCTGCCCGGCTCGTCCGCTACATCGGCGGTACCGTGCCGTCGCGGCCCACGATCACCCGTTCGGCGCTGAACTTGCCGCTGCTCTTCGGTCCGGCCACGAACACGTGCGCGCCGGTCTTGATATCCGAACGACTGCCCGGCTGCACCTTGACGGTCGGCACGTCGGCCGGCACCACGATGGTCTTGCTGCCCTTGCCGTAGTCCACTTGCAGCGTGATCGACTGTCCGCTGCCCGACTGGCTCGTCACGCTGCCGTTGGTCATGCTGCTGCCCGCCGTCTGGCTGGTTGCCATGGCGCCGCGCGGCTTCGCCGAGACCGTGCCGTTGGTCATGCTCGATCCGGCTGCCATGCTGCTATCCGAGCCGGCCGTCTGGCTGGCCTGGTTGCCCTGATCGTCCGCCATCGCGGGCGAAAGATCCCAGCTGTAATCGCCGAGACCGGTACCTTTCATCGACGGCGGGAAGATCACCATCTCGAGCGCTTGGTTCTGACCGTTCTTCTTGACGTTGGCGGTGCCGATGAAAGTGCCCTTCTCGATGTTGGAGAGGTCGCCCTTCGTGACCGCCGCTATCTTGGTACTGGACGACAACACGATCTGGCGCTGGTCGCCGGATTTCGTGGTCATCGTGAAACCGTTATCCGACACTGCCGTGATCTGACCGCGCAGATGCTGTGACGCGTCGGCCGCCAGCGCCGGCAGCGCGGTGACCACGGCAACGAATGCGATCGTGCCGATCGTGGCGATGCGCGTGGTGCGTATCCGTTTCTGTTTCATTGGCGAACCTCACCATTAAATTGCGACCAACCAAATGTATCAGACGTCGCTGCTTTCAATATACGCCGATTACTTGAGTTCGATGGTCGCCAATTCGAGCGCGAGCTGGCGCGACTGCTCGCTGAGCCGCTGCGCCAGCCAGTAGGAGCCCTGCATGTCGTAGGCCAACCGCGCATCCGGGTCCGGGCCGGGGGTACGCCCGACCTCGTGCCGGGCCAGCGCGTGCAGACGACGCGTATCGCCCGATCGCAGCGCCCTTGCGCTGGCCAGCAGCATGCGGCGCATGACCGAACGTCGTGCGGTCAGCAGATCATGGGTGGCCCCCCATTGCGGATTGGTCTCACGATGACCGGCGGCCGTCGCGAGCATTTCCAGCCCGCTCAGAATCGAGCGGTGCAACCGCTGGATCTCCTCGAGGCGCTCGGCCGGCACGCCGAGTTCCTTGGCGACCGGTGCGATCAACGAACGCAGTGCCACCAGTCGACGAGAGAGTTGCGCGAACACCGCCATCTGCTCTTTTGCGCTCATCGGCGTACCGATCATCAAACGCGGGTAAAGCCGCGCGCATTCGCGCAGATTCTCGGCCAGGCGAAAACGCCAGTCATAGGTCGCGTACAACGGAAAGGCGAACGAGAACACCAGCGCGATCAGTGTACCGATGCCGACATTCGCCGCCCGCCACAGGCCGATGTCGAGCGCGTTGTCGCCGTGCCCGCCCACGATCACCAGCGTGATGCCGGTGAGCAGCGCGATATAGCCGGCCTTGCCCACGGCGTAGTAGGCACAGATGCCGGCCAGGATCGAGGTCAACGCATATGTGACCGACGTGATCCCGAGCACACTGTGCTGGGCGATCAGCAACAGACCGAGGACGGCACCGATCGCGGTGGCCACGCCGCGATCGAAGGCTTTCTTGCGGATGTTGCCGTGATGCTGGAGCCCGCCGATCACGACCAAGAGCGTGATCGAGGCCCAGAATCCGTAGGGCACACCCAGGCCGGTCGTCAGTCCGATCGATGCGCCCATGGCGACCGCGACCCGCAATCCGTGTAGATAACGCGCGTTGCGGTAGCGGAAATACGGGGAACGTCCGAGGTGCCAGAGATAGCCGAGCCAGCCTCGGTGGCCCAGGCGCCGCGTCAGCCGGCCGCGTCGGCGCTTCGTCGTGGCGCGCCGACGCCTGGCAATGAAGGGCTGCGTCGCTCAGGCACCCGACCGCACGAGGCGCTCACGGGCTGCCACCGCGCGCCGCGCGGCGTCCTCGCGATCGTCACCGAAGACCGTCATATGGCCCATCTTGCGGCCCGGACGGGCTTCGCCCTTGCCATAGAGATGCAGCTTGAGCGCCGGATCGGCCAGCGCAGCGGTCCAGTCGGGCGCACCGACCTGCCAGAGATCGCCCAGCAGATTGACCATCGCAGACGGCGCCAGGCGGGTGGTATCGCCCAGCGGGAGGCCGCAGACGCTGCGCAGCTGCTGCTCGAACTGGCTGGTGACGCAGGCGTCGAACGAAAAATGCCCGGAGTTGTGCGGCCTGGGGGCGAGTTCGTTCACGCGCAGCGTGCCGTCGTGACCCAGGAAGAACTCCACGCACAGCACGCCCACCACGTCCAGCGCTTCCAGTACGCCACGGGCGATGCGGATGGCCTCGTCGGCCACCGCGGAGTCGACGATCGCGTCCGGAATCGAGACATCCAGGATATGATCGCGATGCCGATTCTCCACCACGCCGTAATGGGCGAACGCGCCGTCCGCGCCGCGCGCGGCGATCACCGAGACCTCGCTCTCGAAATCGACGAAGCCTTCCAGCACCGCTTCGCCGGCACCGATCGCCGACCATGCCATATCAGCTTCGTCGAGCGACTTGATCACGTATTGGCCCTTGCCGTCGTAGCCAAAGCCGGCCGTCTTGAGCACGCACGGCGTGCCGAGCCGCTCGATGGCGCCGGTCAGCGTCTCACGATCGGGCACATGCTCGAACGGCGCGGTGGGGAAACCGGCGTCATGCAGGAAATCCTTCTCGCGCCGGCGATGCTGGGCGATATGCAGGACGCGGCCGTCCGGGCGCACCGGCACATGCTCGGCAGCCGTCGCGGCCGCCTCGAACGGCACGTTCTCGAATTCGAAGGTGACCACGTCCACGCGCGACGCGAATTCCGCCACGGCGTCCAGATCCTGGTAGTCGCCGACCGCCTCGCGATCGGCCACCTGGCCCATCGGCGTGTCGTCGCCTGGCGAGAAGGTATGCACGCGGTAGCCCATGCGCCGGGCCGACAGCGCGAACATGCGTCCGAGCTGTCCGCTGCCCAGCACGCCGACGGTCGAGCCTGGAAGGATGGTCGAGCGGGAACCACTGGATCGCGTCATGACAACGTCTCGTTCTGAATTTTTTCGGCCTGGGCGGTGCGGAACTCGGCGAGTGCACGGCGCAGTGGCTCGCGCGTGGTGGCGAGTTGGGCCACGGCGAACAGTGCGGCATTCTTGGCGCCGGAATCGCCGATGGCGAAGGTGGCCGTCGGCACGCCGCCTGGCATCTGCACGATCGACAGCAACGAATCGATGCCCTGCAGCGCCCGGCTCTTGACCGGCACGCCAAGTACCGGAACCAGCGTCTGGGCTGCGACCATGCCCGGCAGATGCGCTGCGCCGCCGGCACCGGCAATGATCGCTTCCAGGCCGCGCTGTTCGGCGGTGGCCGCGTATTCACGCATCAGGTCCGGCGTACGATGGGCCGAAACCACACGGCATTCGTGCGGAATCTCGAAACGCTCGAGCATGTCATGCGCATGGCGCATGGTGTCCCAATCGGACGTGCTGCCCATGATCACGCCAACGAGCGGCTTGTCTTCGGCCATTTCGTGCCCCCTGCGGGTCGCAGAAAAGCGATCTAGTCTACCAACAACCGCGCCGTATGCAGTGCCCTACGACGAATGATGAATCAGCCAGGATAATCAATCGAGCACAACCAGACGATTCGGCAGTTCGTTGCGCTCGTGCGTGGCCGGCACGGCCTCGGCGAGGCGCGCGCCGCAGGCTTCGACGCACTCCACGAACCCGGCTTCGGTCTCGCCCGTGGCTACCCGCGCGGTGAAGCGCTCGATGATCGCAGACCATGCGGCATCGTCGATCTTCGCCGCCACGCCGTGATCGGTGAGAATCTCGACATAGCGTTCAGCTTCGGCGACGAAGATGAGCACGCCGGTAGCCGCCGCCGTCCGATGCAGGTTCTGCTCCAGAAACTGGCTGCGCGCGAGGGCCGCGGCGCGTGCATGACGCAGCCCCTTCGGTACCAGAAGTGGCGTGACCGGCGGTAACTGGAAGATCGCGCCAAGTGCAACGAATACTCCCCACTGCACGAGCAGCAGCGTGCGCACGTCGAACCACGCCGGGAAGAAGATCACCAACCCGGGCAGCACCAGCGCGACCAGCGCGGCCCAGAACAAGCCGACCCAGCGGTACTCGTCGGCCTGGCGCGCCACCACGGTCACCACCTCGGCGTCGGTATCGCGCTCGATCCGGGTGATCGCATCCGCAATGCTCTGGCGCGCTCGTTCATTGAATATTGTCATTGCTTACCATCCACCCGAGGCGCCGCCGCCACCGAAGCCGCCGCCGCCGCCGGAGAATCCGCCCCCGCCGAAACCGCCGCCTCCGGAGCCACCGAATCCACCGCCGAAGCCGCCGCCCAGGGGAATGAACCACGGCAGAAATCCGCGACGGCGTCGGCGTCCGCCGCGACCCCCGCCCCCGCCGCCGAACAGCGCGACGATGGCGATTATCGAGCACGAAGAACATCAGCGTGTGCCCGAGCGAGGGCCGTCGGTCGTCGCTCTGGTGGTGCTGGATCGCCTGCGAGGCCTGATCCACCAGTTCCGACGGCGGTTTACCGCCCAGCAGCTGCACGATGGCCGCCGTGCCCTGCAGCACGCCGGCATCGAAATCGCCCTTCTTGAACGCCGGTTCGATCACCTGATGGATGATCACCGAAGATCTGGCATCCGTCAGCTGCCCTTCGAGGCCGTAGCCGACCTCGATCCGGATGGCACGCTCTTTCTTCGCGATGATCAGCAGGGCGCCGTTGTTCTTTTTCTTCTGACCGATGCCCCAGGCCCGTCCGAGCTGGTAGCCATAGGTCTCGATCGAGTCGCCGCCCAGGTCGGGCAGCGTGACCACGACGACCTGATCGCCGTTGGCCTGCTCGAGAGCTGCCAGCATGCGCGTCAGCCGGGCTTGGGCACCCGAAGAGAGCATGCCGGCGTCATCGACGACACGGCCGGTGAGTTTCGGAAAATCAGGTTTGGCACTGACACTGACCGCGGTTGCGATCAGTACCAGAGCGAGGCATGCCACGAACGTACGGAACAGGCCAGGCCTCATCAGAACGACACCTTGGGCGCCTGGTCCGCGTTGGGCGCCGATGCCTTGAAGCTGGCGTGCGGTTTCATGTCGCTATACAGCATCCAGTGCCAGATTCGACCGGGGAACGTGACCAGATCGGTGTTGTATTTCTGGACCGCCTGGATGTAATCGCGTCGCGCGACAGCGATGCGGTTCTCCGTGCCCTCGAGCTGCGACTGCAGGGCCAGGAAATTCTGGTTCGATTTCAGATCCGGATAGCGCTCCGACACCGCGAGCAGACGGCCCAGTGCCCCGGAGAGCTGATCCTGAGCCGACAGATAGCGCTTGAGCTTGTCGGGATTGTCGATCGTGGCGGCATCCACCTGGATCGAGGTGGCCTTGGCGCGGGCCTGGGTGACGGCCGTCAGTGTTTCCCGTTCCTGCTTGGCATAGCCCTTGACCGTGGATACCAGATTCGGAATCAGATCGGCTCGACGCTGGTACTCGTTCTGGACCTGGGCCCAGGCCGCGTTGACCGCCTGGTTGTCACGCGGGATGGTGTTCACGCCGCAACCGGCCAGCAGACCAGCGAGCATCAGCACGACGAGCCAGCGCAGGGGCTTGAAACAAGGCGTGACGAGCACGGGAGACGAAGCGGTCATCGAGGGCAGCGATTGATGGGCCATGCGCCGATAGTAAAGGTAACCCGCGCGTCGCGTCAGGAACCTTTGTCGTGTGCAGCGATCCGAGAGTTGCGAAGCACCCGTATGGAGATCGCATGAAGATACGAGTCACCGCAACATTGTTGCTGCCGCTGGTTGCCGGCACCGCCCTGGCGGCCGGACCGGCATCCGGATCCAAGCCGACGCCGACATTTGATGAAAGCGACAGCGTGACGATCAGCGCGGCGCCGGATATCGTGTGGTCCACCGTGCGCGACTACGACGCGCCGAGCGTATGGGATCCGTTCATCACGAGCACGACGCTCACGCACGGCAAGAACAACACGCCCGGTGCGAAACGCCACATGACGACCGCCGATGGCGGCACCATCGACGATACACTGACGGCCTGGAACGCTAATAAACACACGTTCGCCACGCGCATGGTCCACACCGACATGCCGCTGCGCCGCTACCGCGATCGCATTACGGTCGAACCCGCGGCCTCAGGCGCGAGGCTGACCTGGCAGGCTCATTTCCAGGCGGCGCCCGACGCCGTACCCGCGAACGCGCGAGCGGCCGTCAAGCACCGAATCAAGCATGCGCTGGCGCAGGTAAAGGCCATGCTGGGCACCGCGAACGACGACTCGGGCGCCGGCCTCTCACCCGCGACGCGCCCTACAACGACAGCTGCGCCGTCTGCGGCTCAATCGTGAACGGTGTCGCCTTGGCCAGCGCCATCCAGTGGCGGGTTTCGAGGCTGTAGTCGCCGATCGGCGCCGCCCGGGCGATACGAAACCCCGCGGTGGCCGAATACAGCGCGACGCCGTAGTCGCCGGGAATCTCGTCAGGCTCGGCGATCCCATCGGCGATCACCAGGTAAATCGAGGCCGCGAGCTCGCGATAACGCTCGATCTTGCCTCCGCGCAGCTCACCGAGCAGATCGGCACGCCGGACCTTGATCTCGTGCACCTGCGGCGCGAGATGGTCCGCGCGCAGGCCCCGCACCATCGAAAAGACATCCGGTTTGCACGAACGCCAGCGTCCCTCGTGCTCGGTGCGAACCGACAGTTCGGTGAAGACCAGACGCCCTGTCGACGCCAGATGGCTTGCGACCGCCTCGGTCGCCTCGCTGTGTGCGTTGCGGGCCCGGCGATTGCGCTTGAGCCCGTCACCAAGTGCCGTCCGTCCGGCCGCGGTGACGGCGAATCGGCTGGCGATATCAAGGCCGGGTTGTTCATCCACCAGCCCCCAGCGCAACAGATCGATATCGATATCGTCATGGCAGGCCCAGCCCTGTGAGCGCCAGTAGTGGCGCAGCCGCGCCGCATGAATACGTGGCAGCGGCGACGGCGCCGCATCGGGCCGCTCACCCGCGCTCATGCTCGGCCTTCATCGTCCACGCGCGCCAGACTGGCCCGGAAGATCAGCCATGCCATCAGCCCGGCGAGCATGTTGCCTGCGAGCGCGCCGATGGCCGTCGTGGTCATGCTCGACGCGAACACGCCGATGGCAACGCACGGCAGATAACAGACGAACAACCGCGCGAACGATATCAGCATGGCGCGCACCGGCCAGCCCAGCGCGTTCGACGCCGAAACCACGATCATGCAGATACCGAGCGCCGCATAACTCGGCAGCATGAAACGGATGAGCTGGACCAGATCATGTTGCACCGTCGGGTTGCCGGCCAGCGCCGCTGCCACCCAGGGCGCAGCCAGTGCCATGGCAATCCCGAAGAGCAACTGCCAGATCAGCACCGCCTGAAACGCGATATGGGTGAGCGCCCGGATGCGTGGCCAGTTGCCCGCGCCGTAGCAATGCCCGAGCCAGGGCGGCAGCGACATGGTCAGCCCCAGCACGACCATCAGCGACATGGTTTCCAGGCGGCTCTGCAGCCCCCAGGCCGCGACCGCCGGGTCGCCGAGCGTTGCCACCAGACCGGTTGCCGCCATCGCGGCGAGCGGCGGCATGAGTTGGCTGATCATGGCCGGCCCGGCGATGACAGTGAACGGCCGGGTCGAACGCCGGGCTTCCTCGCCCAGCCCGGCTAAAAGACAGCCAGTCCTCGCGCGACAGGCGCCACACCACAATCAAGCAGCCCGATCATAAATGCCATGACGGTGGCGATCGCCGCGCCGGGCAGACCGAATCCTCGCACCGGGCCCCAGCCGAAGATCATCAACGGATCCAGCGCCAGATTGCACAAGCTGGTCAACACCATCAGCATGCCCGGCAGGCGCGTGTTGTTATGCGCCCGGAACAGCGTGTAGCCGAAATACAGCAGCGCGGACAGCCAGTTCGCGACCAGTTGGATCGCCCAGTACGGCGCGATTCGCGCAAGATTTTCCGAACTCGCGCCAAGCTGAGCAAAGATCAGCCCGTGCGCGAACCACAGGACGATTGCGAGCACGCCGACGGTCAGACTGCCACCGACCAGTACCAGCGAGCCCAGTCGGCGGGATCGCTCGATTTCGCCGGCACCGATCGCGCGCGAGATCAGGGCCGCGATGGCGATGCCGAGCCCGACCTGAATGCCGATCATCAGGAAGGTGACCGGGAACGTGAACGACTGGGCGGCCAGAGGCCCGGTGCCCAGGCGTGCAACGAAGGCGGCGTCGACGAGCTGGAATCCCAGCAATGAAAGCACGCCAATCGCCATCGGCCAGGTCTGGCTGAACAGCTGGCGTCGGAGCGAACGCAGGCTGGCGTGCGAGGCAGTTTCCGACACGCGGGCCTCGAAGATACTAGGAAGACAGGCGGGCATTCTACGCCAACGCGACGCGATGGACGCGGCCGCTTACACTACCCGGCCATATCCTGGCCTGTGCTCGTTACATGTCTTCAACCCGACCGCGCGCCGGACACACCTGGCCTCGGGCCGTCATCCTGGATCTCGACGGTACCCTGATCGACAGCGCGCCGGACATCGCGGCAGCGGTGAATGCCGTGTTGGCCGGCTACGGTATCGAGATTGACGCGGCCACTGCGCGCCGATTCCTGGGCGACGGCGCGCGCCAGCTCATCGAACGCGTCCTGGCGGCACACGACGTGAGCGCCGGCGCCGACGAGATCGAGCGCTACACCGACGCCTTCACGACCGCTACCAGGCCCGCCCCTGCCAGCACAGCGTGGTGTTCGAGGGCGCGGCACAGGCACTTGCCGCCTGGCGCGCGGACGGCGTGCGACTCGCGGTATGCACCAACAAGCCGCAGGCGATCGCCGATCGGGTGATCGCGCATCTCGGACTCGATCGCCATATCGAGGTCGTGATCGGCGCCGGCGTTCACCCGCTCAAACCTGATCCGGCACCACTGCTGGCCTGTCTCGACGCGCTGGGCTGCGATGCCGGGGCCGCGCTTTACGTTGGTGACATGGCCGTCGACCGGCAGGCCGGACACGCGGCCGGACTGCCGGTGCTGCTCGCGGAATTCGGCTATGCCGGCGAGCCGGTTGCCCAGCTGGGGGCCGACGGCGTACTCACACAATGGGCCGAAGCGGCCGACGCCGTCGCCGCTCTGCGCGACATGGATTGATTTGCGCGCCGCCCGGGTGTAAACAGCCAGGATTACCCTCGACGCGGAGTGGTTTTGCACGACCCCGCATTCGCTCTTAACGAGTGGCCAGCCTGGCCGACTTACGGGCTGGCCGATGACCTGCTGCCCACGCTGCGTCGCTGGGTCACGACCGACCCGGTCGCAGCCCTGGCTACGCTCGTATATATCAGCGGGTCGTCGCCTCGTCCGCTGGGTAGCGAAATGGCAATCAGCGCTCGGGGCGACGTCATCGGCTATGTGTCCGGCGGCTGTGTTGAAGCCGCCGTGGCGGTTCAGGCCGAATCGGTGATCGACGACGGCCGGCCGAAGATGCTGGACTACGGCGCCGGAAGCCCGGTGCTCGATGTCCAGCTGACCTGCGGCGGCCGCATCGGCATCTTCGTGCGCCGCGTTGTGGATCTCGGCCAATGGGTCGCCGAACACGACGGCGCGCGGCGTGAGCGTACCTCGCTATTCGTGGATATCGATCTCGAGCGCGGCGACGAGTTCGTGCACCGCGAGGCCGCGCGCGATCTGCCGACCCGCGGGTTCCGTCAGCACTACGCGCCGCCGACCCGGCTGATGCTGGTCGGTGGCGATCCCATCACCCTCGCGATCGGCGAGCTGGCCACCCTGCTTGGCGTCGAGGTGGGGCTGATCCGTCCTTACGGTCCAAGCGCGCCGCCGCCCGGCGTCGCACTCTGTCATTACGATACGCGCGCGCTGTCCAGCGCCCTGCCCGATCTGCCGCTGGACGCGTGGACCGCCGTCTACAGCCTCACCCACGATATGATCGACGACCAGGCGGTCATGACTCATGCCCTTCGCTCGCCGGCGTTCCGGGTCGGTGTGCTCGGCAGCCGCCGCAAGGCCGAGCAACGGCTCGGCGACCTGCGGGCCGAGGGCTTTGACGACGCGCACATTGCGCGGTTGAACATGCCGGCGGGCCTGGCCATCGGCGCCACCGGCCCGCGTGAGATCGCGCTGTCGATCCTGGCCGATATCACGGCGCATCGCCCGCGGCCCCGCCCGCGGCGCGCGAATTGACCACCTTGGTACTCGCCGCCGGACGGTCGCGGCGCTTCGGATGGGCAAACAAGCTCCTCGCACCGGTCGGCGGTCGGCCGTTGGTGGCGGTGACGGTCTCGCGCGTACTGGCGGCCACGCGCGGGCCGGTCGTCGTCATCGTCGACCACCAGGCCCGCGCAGTGCGCATTGGCCTCATTCGTGCCGGGGTCGTCTCCAATCGTCTGCGCGTGGTCTACGCGCGCGGCACGCGACACGACATGGCTCGGTCGCGAGCACAGGGCATGGCCGCGGCGCCGAATCTATCGAGTGCACTGCAGATTCATCTGGCTGACGTACCGTGGATCGAAGCCCGAACGGTCCACCTCCTGCGACGCGCCATTCATGGCGGCGCGCGCGCTGCGCGGCCGATGCACGGCGGCCAGCCCGGGCATCCGGTCCGTTTGTCCATGGAACGATTGACGGTCTCTCGCGCATCCGACCCTGGCCCGCTGCAGCAGATTCTGCGTGAACTGCCGGCCTCCGACTGGCGTACGATTTCGGGCCCGCCCGGCTGCGCCGAAGACATCGATCGCCGCCAGAGACTGCGCAGGTTCCACGGCGAATAAGCTCGATCCAGCTGCGTCCGGCGACCGGCGTACGCGCGGCCCGCCCAGAGCGCGCAACCGGCACGGCACCCCAGGCCCGATCCAAGACCGGCATCGAGGCGGCCCACGAGGCCGATTTTTTTTGCGCCCGAGTAAACCTTGCCGCTAAATCATTGTCATAGCGCTGGGATGCGGTATGCCCGCCAATCGACGACAACAGACTCGGGACCCGGCAATGCACGTATTGATCATCGAAGACGATATCCCTCTTGCCACCCAGATCGGGGACACCATCGAAGCCGCCGGCGACGAACCGGACTACGCTGACGACGAAGCGCTGGCCCTGCGTCTGTGCGAGATGAACCGCTATGACATCGTCGTGCTCGACAGTGAAATGCCGCGCTGCGGGGTCGACGCGTTCTGTCGAGCGGCTCACGGATGCCGCCGGACGCCGAACTCCCGTTCTTGCCCTCGCCGCTGGCTCGCTCCGGCCCTGCGAGCCCGAGGAATGCGGGCCGCACGCCTTCGCGTTGCGATCGGTTGAGCCTCGCGAACTGCACGAGCAACTCCGGGCATTGATGAGCGAATGCGGGCGCGGACTTGCCCAACTCACCGCAGGCGAGCTGCATATGGACCTCGAAGAACAAAGCGTCTACTGCGGACAAGTGCCGGTCGAACTGGCCCCGATCAGTTTCCGTATTCTCGAACTCCTGGTCCGCGCCTGCCCCGGCGTGGTCACGCGCGCCCAGATCGAAAAACAGATCTGGGATGGCAACCCGCCGGAATCGGATGCGGCGCTGCGCGGTCATATCCATCGGCTGCGCCAGTTGCTTGAGCGCCCCACGGCCCGGCAGATGATTCGGACGGTCCACGGGGTCGGCTATCAGCTCGATACCGCCCATTGATTTTCAATAAGTTACAGTATTTTCTGCATAAACCGATTTTAAAGTCGTTTCGAGCCCACCCTCGTCGCTTGCGCCGGGCGAGTTGCGCCACTGGGTGGCGACTTGCTGAAAGCCGATCGGCGACCATCATGACTGTGCCAGGCTCGGGCGATCGGTTAGAATGCGCGGCACGCCGCCGTGGTGGAATTGGTAGACACGCTAGGTTTAGGTCCTAGTAGCCGAGAGGCTGTGGGGGTTCAAGTCCCTCCGGCGGCACCATTATCGATATGAAATCAATAGCTTGCGGGTTTCGCCCACAACCCGAGTTCAGGCGACCAGAGTGCTGTTCGGCGTGTTCGGTCCTGTAGTATTCGCGACCCGGCCGCGCGCGCGTGACGCCCGGCGCTAGTGCACCTGCGGCTATGTGGCGGCTGATCCGTCGAGTACTGCCTCGGGCACGACATGCAGCTCGTCGAGCTCGACGTTGGCCTTGTAATCGATCGGACAGTCCACGAGCACCACGCCGCCGATCTCGAAGGCCTGATCCAGTACGGTCGAAAGCGTATTGTCTTCGGTGTGCCGCAGCCCCGTTGCGCCATAGGCCCGGGCATAGTCGACGAAATCCGGATTGCCGAATGTCATGCCGAAATCGGCGAAACCGTCGCCGGCCTGCTTCCAGCGGATGAACCCGTAGCCGTTATCTCGCAGCAGCAGGACCACCAGATCGAGGCCGAGCCGCACCGCGGTTTCCATGTCCTGACTGTTCATCATGAAACCGCCGTCGCCACAGATCGCCATGACGCGCCGATCCGGATGCACCATCTTCGCTGACATGGCGGCGGCCAGACCGGCGCCCATGCTGGCCAACGCATTGTCCAGCAACACGGTGTTGTTGCTGTAGGCCGGATACATCCGGGCGAACCAGATCTTGTAGATGCCGTTGTCCAGACTGATGATGTCGTCGCGGCCCATGATGCTGCGGACCTGCTGCACCACGCGCTGCGGGCGTGGCGGGTAGCTGTGTTCCGACTCGCTGACATGCAATCGCTCAGCGACATAGTCGTGCAGACGGGTCATGCGCGGGTTGTCGAAGCGCACATCGCCCATCCGTTCGCGCCGAGCGCCTTGAGCGTGTTCGAGATATCGCCGATCACCTCGTGCACGGGGCTGTAGTACTCGTCCGGTTCAGCCGGCACGAAATCGATATGGAGGATGGTCTTGTTCTTGCCCTCGTTCCACACCGACGGCGGGTACTCGACCACGTCGTAGCCGAGGGTGACCACGAGATCGGCCTCGTCGATCGCCGTGTGCACGTAGTCGTGCTTGTGAATGCCCATGCCGAACAGGCTCTGCGGATGATCGTCGGGCACCACGCCCTTGCCCATCTGGGTGCCGATGGCATACAGATTGACGTGCTCACAAAGCGTGGTCAGCTGCTGGGTGATGCGCTTGCGATTGGCGCCGGCCGAGTAGATGATCACCGGTTGCTCGGCTTCGCGGATCATGCGCGCCGCCACGTCAAGCGCCTGCTCATCGGCGTTGGGCCGGCGCAGAGTCACCCGTTTCTGCGGAGGCGTCGGCTCGATCGACTCGCCGGCGATATCCTCGGGCAGCTCCAGATGCACCGCGCCGGGCCGTTCGGCCTCCGCGACCTTGAAGGCATGACGGATGCTGCGCGGAATCACACCGCTGTCGGTCAGCGAGCTGTTCCATTTGGTAACCGGCCGGAACGTGTCCACCACGTCGATGAGCTGGAACTTGCCCTGACGGTTGTCGCGGATGGCTTTCTGGCCGGTGATGGCGAGCAGCGGCATACCGCCGAGCTGGGCATAGGCGATGCCGGTGAGCAGGTTGGTCGCGCCCGGGCCGAGCGTCGACAGACACACGCCGGCCCGGCCGGTCAGCCGGCCGTAGGTGGCGGCCATGAAAGCGGCATGCTGCTCGTGGCGCGTGACCACAAGCCGGATTCGGCTGCCGCGCAGGGACTCGATCAGGTCGAGATTCTCTTCGCCGGGCACCCCGAACACGTATTCGACGCCTTCTTCCTCAAGGCACCGTACGAATAGATCGGACGCTTTCAAGCACGTCTCCTTGCTGCGGTCGATTGGGCACGATCGATTGTATAGAAGATTCGATCGCGCGCGATCCTGGGGTCGACACAGGCCGCTTTCTCGAACGCGCCGGGCTGATGCATAGTATGGCCACAATCCACGGCTGAAACTGACACATGGCTTTCAATACCCAGGACGGCCCCGGCGTGCACGAACAGGTGCCCAGCGAAACCCGGGGGTTCGTGTTCAACCACACGATGATCCGCGTGGTCGACCCGGAAGCCTCGCTTGCCTTCTACACCAAGGTGTTCGGCATGCGACTGCTGCGCACCAGCGAGAACCCGAACGGCGAGTTCACGCTGTATTTTCTGGCCACCACGGAAGGCGACGACGTGCCGGAAGGCGAATCCGAGCGTGCGAAATACGTCGGCCGTCGCGAAGGTGTGCTGGAACTCACGCATAACTGGGGCACGGAAAAAGACCCGAACGCCCGTTACCACGACGGCAACTCCGAACCGCAGGGGTTCGGCCACATCTGCTTCACCGTGCCGGACCTTCAGGCCGCCTGCGACTGGATGGACCAGAACAACGTGGAGTTCAAGAAGCGTCCGGAAGACGGGCGCATGAGCCACATCGCCTTCGTGAAGGATCCCGACGGCTACTGGATCGAACTCGTCGAGCACGGCTGATCGCGCCAGCGTTCGAAGCGTCAGGGGCGGGCCGAAAGAAAGGCTCGCCCTCTTTTGGTACAGCTGCCCGACCGGCGGGCCGGCATCGCAGCCTCTGCCATTTGTCGGCGGGCGATTCGAATGCGCCGCCTCATGTAACCTGTGGCGCCGGCCGGCCCTCAGCATCGGCCCGACCTCATTCAACGACACACGCTATGAAAGTACTGGTTACCATCAAGCGCGCGATCGACTACAACGTGCACATCCGTATCGCCGACGACGGTTCCGGCGTCATCACCGACGGCGTCAAGCACAGTGTGAACCCGTTCGACGAGATCGCGCTGGAACAGGCGATCCGCTGGAAGGAAGCCGGCACGGTCGATGAGGTCATCGCCGTGAGCATCGGCGACGAGGCGTGCGCCGAGCAGTTGCGTACCGCGCTGGCCTTCGGCTGTGATCGCGTGCTTCGCGTCGCTCACGACGGACCGGTCGCGCCCCTGACCGCCGCGCGGGCCTTCGCCGCGCTGGTCGCAAGCGAAGCACCCGATATCGTGTTGATGGGCAAGCAGGCGATCGATGACGACAATGGCCAGACCGGCCAGATGACCGCGGCGCTGCTCGGCTGGCCTCAGGCGACGTTTGCCTCTGCGATCGAGCTGGATGATCACTCGGCACGCGTGACGCGCGAAGTCGACGACGGGCTGGAAACCCTGGAGATCGATCTGCCGGCGGTCATCACCACCGATCTTCGGCTCAACGAGCCACGCTACCTCAAGCTGCCCAACATCATGAAGGCGAAGAAGAAGCCGATCGAGCAATCCAGCCTCGAAGCGCTGGGCGTCGAAGCCGATACCTCGATGCGCGTCACGCATACGACCGCGCCGGCCGAACGCAAGCCGGGCGTCATGGTCGAGTCGGCCGAGGCACTGGTGAGCGAACTCAAGGACAAGGGCCTGCTATGAGCACGATCCTGATCATTGCCGACCATCGCGCACGGCAGGTTGAGCGCGGCCACCCGCAAGGCCGTGCGCTGCGCCGCGGATTTCGGCGCCGATGCGGTCGATATTCTGGTGCTGGCCGAAAACGGCGCCGACGTCGCTGCCGAGGCGGCACGACTTTCGGGTATTCGTACCGTCAAGCACATCGATCACGCAGCGAACGCACACGCATTGGCCGCCACCGCGGCCCCGCAGATCGTGGCGGCCGTCGAGGCTGGCGACTACAGCCACGTGCTGGGTTCCAACACGAGCTTCGGCAAGGATGTCATGCCGCGGGTCGCCGCCCTGCTCGGTGTTGGCATGGTCACGGACCTGATGCGTGTACTCGGCGCCCACGAGTTCGAACGCCCGACCTATGCCGGCAACGCCGTAGACACAATCGCCGCGCCCGACGATCGTATCCTGGTCGCCACCGTCCGCGGCGCCTCGTTCGAGCCAGCCGCCGAAGACGGCGAAGCCAGCTATCGAAGCGATCAGCGTCGACGTCCATTTGCCCGGGCACACGCGCTACATCGGCATGGAGGAACATGCCAGCGACCGTCCGGATCTCGGTAACGCGCCGCGCGTGGTCACCGGCGGGCGTGGGGTGGGCAGCGAGGACAACTTCCGCGTCATCTACGATTTCGCCGATCACATCGGGGCCGCCGTGGGCGCGTCGCGCGCCGCGGTGGACGCCGGGTACGTGCCCAACGACATGCAGGTGGGCCAGACCGGCAAGATCATCGCGCCGGAGCTGTATATCTGTTTCGGCATCTCGGGCGCGATCCAGCATCTGGCTGGAATCAAGGACGCAGGCACCATTGTCGCGGTCAACAAGGATGCGGATGCGCCGATCTTCGAGGTCGCGGACTATGGACTGGTGGGCGACCTGTTCGAGGTGATACCCGCGATCACCAAGGCAATCGGCTGAGCACAGCGCGTTTCATCGTGGATCGAAGCCACGGTCCAGTGTCTGCACCGAAACGACACGCGCGTTGTCCAGCGTGACTTCGCGCAGCAGGCGATTGGCCCCGAAATTATAGATCCAGCGTTCGCGATAGACCGGGTGGACGGCGTTGCGCAGAAAATAACGGTGCGCGCCGTCGTCGTAGACCGTGGAATTCACGAACCCGCCGCTGCGCTGAACCGGCTTGCCGCAGGCTTCGAGCAACTCGTACTTGGTCAGCCCGCGTGATATGGCGCTGGGGTCGCAGCTGCCGCTGGGCGGCAGCGAGCCGGCACGAAAGCCGTAGCCGGCGGTCCGGATCGAGATGACCTTGCCGCCGCGGAACACCACCTGGTCCATCAGCCGGCGCGGCCCGCGGTTGTAGGTCCACTCCATCATCGGCGGCACACCTGCCGCGGGCTCGTTACCCCACCACGGATCGCGAAAGCTGGGTTGCCCGCAGGCGCGCAACACGCTGACCGCCGGGTCGCCGTCGGTCACCAGCCGGCCGTTGCAGCGCAAGGAATCGGCATGGCCGACAGCGGGCAGCAACCAAGCCGCCGCCACGAGTGCGAATGCCAGGCGGCGGACGCGGACCGGCGCTGAAGCCGGTCCGCTCCAGCCGCTGAACGGGTGGATTCTAGCCCGGGCCGGCCACATGATATCGCTGCCCGTGGTAGCGCAGCATGGCGCCGTTCGGGCCGATGCTTTCCACCGCGGGGCCGGCGGCCAGACGTTCACCCTCGTGATAACGACGCCCGTTGACCAGGATGAAACTACGCCCCGGCACGGTGCTGTACAGCTGCCCGTTGATCTCGACCGAGGGCACGCCGTTGACCTCGGATTGATCCGGTGTGTTTGAGTCGCCGCGGTAGCTCGTGCGACTCGCGGTTCCGGTGTCGGCGGCGCCAGCACCCGTCAGCGGCGCTTTGGAGTAGGTGACCTGGCCGTGTCGCTGCGAGCTGCGCGTCGGTCGTGCCCCGGCCGGATTCTGGTCGTCGGCTGGCGCAGTGGCGCCGGACGACGCAGTGATCGTCGAGTCTTGATCCGGGGCGGCGCGCGGGGACTGCGCGGCGGGCGGCGGTACGGACTGCGCCAGCCGGGCTGGAGAAGACTGCGGTTTGCCGGCCGGAAGGGAGAAATCCGGGGCGAACCGAGTCAATGACTGAGCCTTGTCCAACGCTGGTGTGTCCGCCGCCGCCACGGCTGGCGCCGAATCCGCCGGCCGTGGCCGCCAGACATAGATCGCCAGCGCCACGTTGGTCGCCACGAGAATGGCCACCAACCAGAGCCAGGGCCCGGCGCGTTGTCCGGCCACCGACGGACCGGCGTCGGCCGACATTGCATGAATATCCTGCGCCTGGCGCGCGTATCGCTCGCGCTCGGCTTTTTTCAGGGCATCGACAAGATAGGACACTCAGGAATCTCCGATCCGGACGGCGCAACAGCGCCCTTGGGGCCAGCCCCCGCCCGAGCCGCGCGTTTTCGGCGTCCCGGACTGCGTCATCAGTGCTTCATGGCCCGTCAGCACACGGCGCTCCTTGCCTGCTCGCCGCGCTGCGCGCACGAAGGTGCCGGCACGCCCGTGACACGGAAGATGCCTCACTTCTTCTCCGATGGCTTCGCGGGCTTGAGCGAAGGCGCGCCCGGCGATGGTACCGCGCCGTTGAGCATCATCTGCGTGCGTGGCCCGGCAATGCCGTCGGCCTTGAGGCCATGGGATTTCTGGAATGCCTTGAGCCGCTGGCCAAGCGCATCGTCGTAGACGGGCGACGGTTTGCCGACCTGGCTGTCCGGATTCTTGCCATCGATCTGCATCAGGCGCTTGCGCAGCCAGACCACGGCACCGCCGACCGAGCCGGGCTGGATCAGCGCCACGCCGGCATCCGAGCGCCAGATCACCTTGAACCGCCCCGTCCAGAGCTTGAGCAGGCGCTGGCGATCCACATCGCGCGTGCCGTCGCCGCCGACCAGCGTCACGGTGCCGTCATCGTTCACGCCACTGAGCAGCACGGTCTGGCGATGATCTTTCGCCTGGAGCGTCAGCAACGCCGGGCGGTTGTAGCGTTTGATGGTGGCGAAGTCTCCGGTGTCGTCAAGACAGCGCAGATCCCCCACGTGCAGGCTCGAACAGCCGCTGCGAATCTGCGCGCCGAAAACGCCCCAGAGCCGAACAGCTGGTTCATGTCGGCATCGCCCTTGGGCAGCGTGTGCGTGTCTTTCTTCGCCGCCTTCTTGGACTTGCCGTTCTTGTCGCTGCCCGACGCCCGGGCGTTGTCCGGCTTGCCGGGCCTGCTGCTTGCGCTGCCCTGTCGTGCGCTATCGCTCGTCGCCCTTCTTTCCTGTCGCCCTTGCCATCGGTTGCATCGCTGGCCCCTGCTTCTTCTTTCTTCTTGGGACCCGACGATATCAGCAGGCGATTTGCTTGCCGCTGCCGCCTTGGCAGCGCCTTCGCATTGGATGGCATGGACGCCGCCGCATCCTTGCTCTTCGGGTCGGCCTGGGCGAGCTGTTCGCCGCTGGCATGCGCCCCGCGAATCCACTCCGCCGCATTGGTCAGCGGAATATCGGGCAGCCACGCCAGCGCGACCACGATCCCGGTCACGGCAAGCGCGCCGGTCGGCAAGGCGAAACGCCACCATCGAGAGCGCGGCCGGCGTGGCCGGGCCGGCAGGGTCTCCGCCGCTGCACGCATCACCGTCCACGGCCCGACGTAGGCGCGGCCGTGCGCATACGCGCCCATCAGCGCACGCTCGGAGACCATATTGATCAGCCGTGGCACACCCTGGGTCAGAACGCGTAATGTCATGACGGCCGCGGGCGAGAACAGATGCTGGGGCCCGCCCGCGCGCTCGAGACGATGCTGGATATACGCGCGCGTCTCGGCCAGACCCAGCGGCCGGAGCCGGAAACGCGCCGTGATGCGCTGCGCGAGCTGTCGCAGATCGTGCCGCGCAAGAACCTGGTCGAGCTCCGGTTGACCGACCAGGATCACCCGCAGAAGCTTGTCCTTGTGCGTTTCCAGGTTGGTCAGCAGGCGCAGCTGCTCCAGCACGTCCCGTGAGAGATTCTGAGCCTCGTCGATGATCAGCACGGTACGGCGGTTCGCTGCATGTGCCTTGAGCAGATGCGCGTTCAGGCGATCGACGAGGGCCTTGAGCGTCGTATCACGCTCGGCGTCATAGTCCACGCCCAGTTCGTCGCAGATGGTGCCCACGAATTCAGTGACGCCGAGATGCGGATTCCAGCACAGCGCGATATCCAGATCCGGGGTATCGTTCTCCACCACGGCACGTATGAGCGTGGTCTTTCCGGTGCCGACCTCGCCGACAAGCGCGACGAAACCACCCTGTTCGCCCGCACCGTAGAGCAGATGACCGAGTGCTTCTCGATGGCTGCGCCCGAGATACAGGAAGGCCGGGTCCGGCGTGACCGCGAACGGGTAACTGTCGAAGCCGAAATACCGCAGATACATCAGGAAATCCCGGGCCGGGCCCGTCGTGACTCGAAATCGCCAGGCCATCGACAGGCCGGACCATCGGCCGGTGTCCGGAGCGAGGCCCACGAGCAACTGAATGCGCGATCAAGCGCATGAACGCTGCGGGCAAACGCCCCGACTTCGGCCGTGCGCGTGTAGAGTGGCAGCGCGCAGTCGGGGACCGTCGTCAGTCGTTGATTTGCTGTAAACAAACCGCTTTCCTACCTCCTTGCCAACCGCGTGCAAGGTCCTGGCGCCACCGCGCCGGGTTGGGTCAAGGACTCCATTCACGGCGTTGTAGTGAACAAGGCGCTAGTCTACCCCGCGCAAGTTCAAGTACAAACACCACTAATTTCTATAACGCAGTCATCCTCTGCGTTGGTTTAGACTCCCGCCATGGCTATGGAACTCTCCCGCGACGCGCGCCACTGGGCGATGCGCGCCCCCGATATTGCCAATCTCGTGCTCGTTGCGCTGATCGCACTGGCAGTGGCTCGTCTGTTCTGGCTGGTATGGCCCGAACCGTCCGCGCAGGCGGTCGCGCCGAGCAGTGCCGATGGTAGCAGCCGGGCCGCATCGAGCCAGACGATCGACATCGATACGATCGCCGGCGCGCATCTGTTCGGCGAGCAGGCAGCCAAGGATGCCAATGCCGACAAGGTAAAACAGATCAAGGCACCGGAGACGCATCTCAATCTTGAGCTCACGGGTATCGTGTCTGACAGCCGCGGCGATCGTTCACGCGCGCTGATCAAGGATCCCAAGGGCAAGCAGGACAGTTACAAGGTGGGCCAGCAGATCGTTTCGGGTGTGAAACTGCATGCGATATATGCTGACCGCGTCATTCTCGACCGCAGCGGCCATTACGAGACGCTGACGCTTGAAAGCATCAAGAAAGTTCGTTCCATGACGGGGATCAAGCGCAGTCAGGCCTCGGTCGTCTCGGCGTCGCCCCGGAGCGAGCGCCGTCATCGCGCACGGTGTCGGGCGATGTCGCGGATCGCATCGGCAGCATCCGCAAGAAAATCCTGTCGGACCCCTCGACGGCGTCGCATTACATACGCTTGCGGCCCGCGAGGCAAAACGGCAATCTCGTGGGCTACCGGATCTATCCGGGGGCAGATAAATCCCTGTTTAAAAAAGCAGGGCTTCAAAGTGGGGAACTCGTGACGGCAATCAACGGCCAGCCGCTGGACAACCCGGCGGCTTCATTGAAACTGCTTGGCGGTCTCGCGCACGCGTCGACGGCTACGGTGACGCTGCAGCATGACGGTCAGACCCGTACCGTTCGGATCAACCTGCAATGAAGTGGACACAACATCGTGGCCGGAGCGGCGCTGTGTGCCGCCATCGTCTGCGCGCCCGTCGCCGTCCTGGCGCAGAACAACACCCCGGCCGGCATCAAGAGCAGCGGCAGCGATGATTCATTCACGCTGAATCTCAAGGATGCCGACATCACCACGCTGATTGCGACCGTCAGCGAAGTCACCGGCCGCAACTTCGTGGTCGACCCGCGCGTCAAGGGCGATGTCACCGTGCTGTCGAACCAGCCGATGACGCCGGCGGAGCTGTACCAGACCTTCCTTTCGGTGCTCGACGTTCATGGTTTCGCCGCCGTGCCCTCCGGCGAGGTGACCAAGATCATCCCGCAGATCAACGCCAAGCAGGACGGCGGTTTCGGCGAGCTCGGGCGGCGCGACCAACGAAGACATCGTCACCAAGGTCATCCATGTCAACAACGTGCCGGCCGATCAACTGGTGCCGATTCTTCGTCCGCTGGTGCCGCAGTATGGCCATCTCGCGGCCTATTCGGCTTCGAACTCGCTGGTGATCTCGGACCGCGAAGCGAACGTGCAACGGCTGACCCAGATCGTGCAGCGCATCGATGCCAACGGCACGTCCGAACATCGAAAGCATCCATCTCAAGAACGCCAATGCTTCGGACGTCGCGGATGCGATCGACAAGCTCCAGGGCAACGGCAAAGGCAAGAACAACGGCGCGAGCGTGGTGCCCGACGACCGCACCAACAGCGTGATCATTAGCGGCAGCAAGCAGGAACGCGCCAAACTGCGCTCGATCATCGCCAACATGGACACCAAGGCGGAGCAGTACGGGCAACACGGCAGGTGATCTACCTGAACTACGCCGACGCCGAAACGCTCGCGCCCGTGTTGCAGGCCTATGCGACCGGCCAGAGCTATTCCACCGGCAGCCAGCGTTCGAACCAGCGGTCGGGTTTCGGCAATAGCAGTGGCTTCGGCAACAGCAGCGGGAACAGCAGCAGCTTCGGCAACAGCAGTTCGAATCTGTCGAGCCGCAGCAATAACGGATCGAGTGGCGGCTCTGCACAGAGTATTTCCGGCAGCAACGACAGTGGCGTCAACGTGATCGCCGAGGCCGGCGCCAACGCACTGATCATCCATGCGCCGTCCGACAAGATGAAGCAGATCAAGAAGGTCATCTCGCAGCTGGATATCCGCCGCGGTCAGGTGCTGGTGGAAGCCATCATCGCCGAAATCAGCCTGTCGCGATCGCGCCAGCTCGGCGTGAACATCGGCGCACTGAGCAACAACGGCCCCGCGGCCGCGAGCATCCTCGACTCCGAAACCCTACAATCGCGATTCCGTCGCTGGCCAACAACGGCACGCCGCTCAACCTGATCCAGCAGGGCCTCAACGTGGCGCTCGGCAACATCACGACGGCGGCACCAATTTCGCCCTGCTGGTCAACGCGCTGTCCGGCAATTCCGATACGAACGTGCTGTCCACGCCCTCGCTGATCACGCGCGACAACGAGGAAGCCCAGATCAAGGTCGGCAAGAAAGTGCCTTTCAAGTCACCGGCAGCTATACCAATGCCAACAGCACGGCATCGAACGGCACAGTGAACCCGTTCACAGACCATCGACCGTCAAGACGTCGGCCTGCAGCTGGGTTTCATTCCGCAGATCAGTGCCGGAGACACGATCCAGCTGACCATCGACCAGGAGATCTCGAGCATCGCGCCGAGCAACCAGCAGAGCAGCCCGTCGGATCTGATCACCAACAATCGCGCGCTGCAGACCTCGGTCGAAGTCAAGAACGGCCAGATTCTCGTGCTTGGCGGCCTGATCGACAATAACGTCACGGTGACCCGCCAGTCGGTGCCGGTGCTCGGCGACATTCCGCTGCTCGGCGCGCTGTTCCGCTATAACTCGGTGTCCAAGGACAAACGCAACCTGCTGAATTTCATCCGCCCGACCATTCTGCGCGGCGACGGCGAAGCCAACTACTACACGCGCAAGAAGTACAACTACATCCGCTCGCTGCAGGAGCAACAGGCCGCAAGAAGATTCCCCTGATGAACGACGAGCAGCGACCGCAGCTGCCGGCCATAGACAACTTCAGCGGCGGCGACCGTTCTTCCGCTTCATACAATCAAAGCGGCGATAACGATCACGGCCACTCGTCGAGCAAGCGTCGGGGCGATCAATTCTCCGACTAGTGGATGGTTGTTTGACGCGTTCGCCGACCGGGAGGATCGTGATATGAGCGATAGCGCCGAATTCCTCGCGCTCGAGCCCATCGAAGCCGGGGATGATCCGTCGACCGTGGGCCCGGAAGGGCACCCAGGCGAGCGCGGCTGGAACGGCTCTCGTTCGCCTTCGCCAAGCGCTACGGCGTCATGCTCGGCGATCAGGACGAAGCCAGCGTGCGCGTGATCGCGCGCGAGCCGGTCAACGCCGGCTGCCCTGCTGGAAGTCCGTCGCCACACCCGCCGGCGGCTGCGGGTCGAGACGGTCGCCGCCGGCGCCTTCGACGCGATGCTGCAGAACGATTACGAGAATCGCGACGCCGAATCGAGCCAGATCGTCGAGGGCATGGACGACGACATGGACCTGTCGGACGCAGCCCGCGCGCTGTCCGAACCGGCCGATCTGCTGGAATCCTCCGACGATGCGCCGATCATCCGGCTGATCAACGCCCTGCTCACCGAGGCGATCAAGGAAAACGCGTCCGATATTCATATCGAGCCGTTCGAATCGCGGCTGACCGTACGTTTTCGCGTGGACGGCGTGCTGCGCGAGGTGCTGAATCCGCCGCGCCAGCTCGCACCCGCGGCTGATCTCGCGCGTGAAGGTCATGGCCAAGCTCGACATCGCCGAGAAGCGCGTGCCCCAGGACGGGCGTATCTCGGTCCGCATCGCCGGCCGGCCGGTCGACGTGCGCGTGTCGACGATCCCGTCGGGCACCGGCGAGCGCGTGGTCATGCGTCTGCTCGACAAGCAGGCCGGTCGGCTCGACCTGCCCCAGCTCGGCATGCCCGAGAACACGCTGGCCGCGATCGACGAGCTGGTGCACAAGCCGCACGGCATCATTCTGGTCACCGGGCCGACCGGTTCCGGCAAGACGACCACGCTCTACGCCGGCATCACGCGCATCAACGACCGCACGCGCAACATCATGACGGTCGAGGATCCGATCGAGTACTACCTGGACGGCATCGGCCAGACCCAGGTCAACTCCAAGGTCGACATGAGCTTCGCCCGCGGGCTGCGCGCCATCCTGCGCCAGGACCCGGACGTGGTCATGATCGGCGAGATCCGCGATCTGGAAACCGCCGAAATCGCGGTGCAGGCCTCGCTGACCGGCCATCTCGTGCTGTCGACGCTGCATACCAACACCGCGGTCGGCGCGATCGCCCGTCTGCGCGACATGGGCGTGGAGCCGTTCCTGTTGTCGTCGTCGCTGATCGGCATCATGGCGCAGCGACTGGTGCGCACGCTCTGCCCGGATTGCAAGGTGCCCTATACAGCGGATCGCCGCGAATGCGAACTGCTCAAGGCCGATCCGGAGCATCCGCCGACGCTGCACAAGCCGGGCGGCTGCGAGCATTGCAATCATTCCGGTTTCCGCGGTCGAACCGGCATCTATGAACTGGTGGTCATCGACGACGAGCTACGCCAGATGATCCACGAACAGGCGGCCGAGTACGCGCTCGAGGCCCAGGCCCGCAAGACCACACCGAGCATCCGGGCCGACGGTCGGGCCAACGTGCTGGCCGGGCGGACCACGCTCGAGGAAGTCCTGCGCGTGACCCGCGAAGGCTAGACGACGTACGATGGGCGCATTCGAATACACCGCACTCGACGCCAGAGGCCGACGCAAGAAAGGCGTGCTGGAAGGCGACGCCGCGCGCGCGATCCGCGCCCAGCTGCGCGAACGCGGCCTCACGCCGATCGAGGTCAACGAAATCGCCGAGCGCGCCACCGGCGCGGCCGGCCGCTCTCTGTTGTCATTCTCGCGCGGCATGAGTGTGACCGAACTGGCGCTGTTCACCCGCCAGCTGGCGACTCTGGCCCATGCCGGCCTGCCGATGGAGGAAGCGCTCAAGGCCGTCGCCGAGCAGACCGAAAACGAGCGGGTGCAGAAGATCATCGTGGGCGTGCGCTCCCAGGTGGTCGAAGGCAACACGTTTGCCGCCGCCCTCGCCGACTTCCCGAAAAGCTTCAGCCCGCTGTATCAAGCCACGGCCGCGGCCGGCGAACAGTCCGGCCATATCGATGAAGTGCTGAACGGCCTGGCCGATTATGTCGAGGAACAACAGGCGCTGCGCCAGAAGATCCTGGCCGCGCTCATCTACCCGGCGTTTCTGCGTGGTCGTGTCGATCGCGATCGTGATCGGGCTGCTGTCCACTGTCGTGCCCAAGCTGGTGCATGTATTCAACAGCGTGCACGCCAGCCTGCCCGCACTGACGGTGGCGCTGATCGCCACCAGCGATTTCCTGCGCACCTGGGGCTGGCTGCTGGCGATTCTGCTGGCGGCTGCGATCGCGGCGTTCATCTACGGCGCTGCGCCGGCCGGCATTCAAGCGCCGCTTCCATGCCTTCGTGCTGCGTATCCCGCTGATCGGTCGCTTCGCGCGCGCCGTCAATACCGCGCGCTTCACGCGCACCCTGGCGATTCTCACCAGTAGCGGCGTGCCGGCGCTGGATGCCATGACGATCGGCGCCGATGTGGTGACCAACGTGCCCATGCGCGAAGCGATCAAGCGCGCGGCCACCCGCGTGCGTGAAGGCGACGCCATCCACCGCGCACTGCAGCGCGAGCAGCTGTTTCCCGCCATCACGCTGCACATGATCGCCAACGGCGAGATGTCCGGCGAGCTCGACACGATGCTCGGGCGTGCGGCCGATCATCAGGACCGTGAGGTCGAGACCATTCGTGAGGGCGTGATGGGCATTCTCGGGCCCGCGGTCATTCTGGCCATGGGCGGCATCGTGCTGATGATCGTGCTGGCGGTTCTGCTGCCCGTCTTCAACCTCAACCAGCTGGTCAAGTGACCGGGCCGGTTCCATCGTTTCCCGCGAGGAGTTTCGACATGCAGTTTTCACGTCATGCGTGCCGCCAGCCGGCGCCGACAGAGCGGTTTCACGCTGATCGAGATCATGGTGGTCGTCGTGATCCTGGGCATTCTCGCTGCCATCGTGGTGCCCAACATCATCGATCGCCCCGACGCCGCGCGCGAAGCCAAGGCGCGCCAGGACATCAAGGCCATCGATTCGGCGCTCAAGCTCTACCGTCTGGACAATTATCGCTACCCGACCACCGAACAGGGCCTCGCCGCACTGGTGAACAAACCCAGCAGCCAGCCGGTGCCACGCAACTGGAAATCCGGCGGCTATCTCGATCGTCTGCCGACCGACCCGTGGGGCCACGTCTATCATTACCGCAATCCGGGGCAGCACGGCCCGATCGATATCTACACGCTGGGTCGCGACAACCAGCAGGGCGGCGACGGTCCGGATGCCGACATCGGCAACTGGACGCTCGACAACAATTCGTAGGGCGTGTTGATGCATCGCGCCAGCGTCGCGGGCTGCAAGTCGCCCTCCACGTGAGATTGCACCGATCGCACGAGACCGGCTTCACGCTGATCGAGGTCCTCGTCGTCCTGGTCATCATCGGCGTGGTACTGACCTTCGCCACGCTGTCGGTGAACCCGACCGGGCCGGGCGACCGGCTCGATGCCGCATCGCAGCGTCTGCTGGCGCTGGCCCGGGAGGCGGCCGACGAAGCCATTCTTTCGGGCGACACGATGGGCCTGCAGCTCGGTGACCAGGGCTATCGCTTCATCCGGATGACGGACCAGGGCTGGAAAGTCATCCGTTCCGCCGACTCGCCATTGCGCCCCCGGCGGCTGGACAAGGACATTCACCTCGACCGTATCGGCGCCCATGGCAACCGCAATCAGAACAGCCGCCAGGTCGATACCCTCACCCTGCCGGTTTCGCCCATCGCCGGGCGCCAGCCGGGCGAGCCCGCCGTGAAACAGAAGGACAACACACAGAACGACAAGAAGCTGGCCGTGCCGGCCGCGCTCTTTCTTTCCAGCGGCGAGCTGCTGCCCTTCACGCTTGAGCTCTCGGCCGACGGCGTCAACCATCGGTTCGACATCACGGGCACGCCGAACGGCGATATCAAGCTCAAGCGGGTGGATCGATGAGGCGCCGCGCGGAAGGCTTCACCCTGGTCGAAGTGCTGATCGCGCTGGCGGTGGTCGCGATCGCGCTGGTGGCATTCGTCTCGGCCGGCGCTCAGAACGCCGACTACGCCACCTATATCCACCAGCGCACCATTGCGCAGATGATCGCCCGCAACCAACTGGTCGAGTATCAGATCGCCGCCGACTGGCCGCGCACCGGCAAGCGCGAGAACGACGTCACCATGGCCGGCAGCAAGTGGCACTGGGACGCCACGATCAAGAGTACGGCCGATGCCAACGTGCGCCGTGCGGATGTACGGGTCTATGCGATCAACCCGGATACCAATCAGGCAGACAAGGATTCGATCACCCTGTTGAGCGGGTTCCTGACCCAGCATCAGAAACCCGAGAAGACCCGAAACAAAGCGACGAACACCAGCCACGCCACATCCACGACCTCGGGCAACGGCTCGTGAGGCGGGCACGGACACAGGCCGGTTTCACGCTGGTGGAGCTGCTGGTCGCCATGGCGGTGTTCGCGGTGATGGCCGCAATCGCCTACGGCGGCCTCTCGTCGGTGATCGATACGCGCGACTCGATCGACTCGGCGCTGGATCGAAGCAAGACGCTGCAGATGGCGACCTGGCGGCTGCAGCAGGATATCGAGCAGGTGGTGGACCGCCCGGTGCGCAACCGATTCGGCGATGCCGAGCCGGCCGTGATGGGCAGCGCCGACAGCGGGCTGACGATCACCCGCGACGGCTGGCCCAATCCGTTGTCGCAACCGCGCTCGACGCTACAGCGGGTGCATTACCAGCTCGGGCCGGACGGCCACCTCGTACGCTCGTACTACCGCGTGCTCGATCAGGCTCAGGACAGCAACCCGGTCGACACCGACCTGCTGAACGGCGTGACCCAGATCGAGTGGCGTTTTCTCGACAAGAACGGCCAGTGGCAGGACCGCTGGCCGCCGGAGAACAGAGGGGGCGCCCCCTCCAGCCCCTCCAGCCAGGCGACCCAGCCCCCGCCGGTCGCCATCGAACTACGGCTTGATACCCGAGCCTGGGGCCATCTGCGGCTGCTGTTCGCCATGCCGGGCGCGCATCTGTGAGCCCGCGCACCCGACAACGCGGCGTCGCCCTGCTCACCGCCATGCTGATCGTGGCGCTTGCGGCGATCATCAGTGCTGCGATGATCTCGCGCATGACCCTGGCCATGCATCGCTCGGGCAATATCTGGAACGCCGAACAAGCATGGTGGTACGGCGTCGGCATCGAGAACTGGCTGGGCACCAAGCTGCGCGAGGACGCGCAGCATTCCAAGATCGACTCGCTGGAGGAGCTCTGGGCCAAGCCGGTCGACCACCTGCCGATTGACGGCGGTTCGATCAGCGGCCGGATCGTCGACCTGCAGGGCCGCTTCAATCTCAATAATCTGGTGCTGGGCCAGCCCGGACGTGTCCGCAGCCGAGTTCGCGCGCTTGATCCAGACGGTGTCCGACACCGACTCGGTCACCGCCCAGACCATTGCCCAGTCCGCCCAGGACTGGATCGACTCGGACATCAATCCCGGGCGGCCTTATGGCGCCGAGGATGATTATTATCTCGGCCAGTCACCCGCTTATCGCACGGGCAATACGCTCATGGCGAGTCCGAGCGAACTGGAGGCGGTTCGCGGCATGACGCCGGCGCTGTACCGTAAACTCGCGCCCTACATCAGCGCCCTGCCCACCGCCACCGCGATCAACGTCGATACCGCGCCGGCGCCCGTGCTGCAGTCGCTCGCCGATCTGCCGCCCGGCACCGGCAAGCAGCTGGCTGCAACCCGCGATGGATCACCCTGGAAATCGGTGGAGGCCTTCAAGGGGGCGGGCCCGTTGGCCGGACAAAATCTCAAGGGCGCATCCCTGTCGGTGACCACGCAGTACTTCCTCGTGGCCGGACGTATCAAGGTGGGTGATAGCGCCACCCAGTTCTATAGCGTGCTTCACCGCAGCAGTAACGGCGCCGTCAACGTGATCCGCCAGGCGACCGAGGCTTATTAGGAACATTCGATGGTTGTATTCATGCCGCGCTGTCGGCTCAACACCCGCCAAGACTACGTTAGACTGCCCGGACGGTTTGGTGCGTCCGAGCGCCCGGGCACGGGTATGTCGCCGTATGCACGAGGCCTGCGTGCGCCCGGCACGAGGCACGCGAATGCGCCGCGGCGCCGCTTGCGGCACGGCAGCACAAGGGCGTGCTGAGGGCGCGCGGGCGTTCCGGTCGGAATGTTTCATATGGGGGCGAGACTGCGCCTGCCCGTGGACTGCGTTACGCCGCTCGGCACAGGGGATGGCCCTTGCCGGCGCGACGCGCCTCGCCACGAACGGGCACAGCCTCGCTGGATACGACAAAACACCCGTGCCGAGACAGTTAGTGCGCACGGATTCGGGGAGCTGACGTGGCCCGACGGCTGGCGTTGTATTTCGATGGCGAGCAGGCCGCCTGGCTCGATGACGATCAACAGCTCAGGCGAGGTCCGCTGAGCGAGTTCGCGGGACACGATCGAAGGCGAGGACGCCGAGATCTCGGTGATCATCCCCGGCGAGGATGTGCTGCTGACCCGCGCGCCGCTGCCGCCGATCCGGGCGGCAGCGCGCCGGCTCCAGGCTGCTCGCTATGCGCTCGAGGACCGGCTGGCAGGCCGCGTCGAGCAGCTGCATTTCGCGCTGGCCGGCACGCCGGATCGTGCCGGCGAAACACCGGTCGCCGTGATTGATCTGGATCGCATGACCGCGCTCTGCGCCGCGCTCGACGCTGCCGGCCTCAAGGTCACGCGCATCCTGCCCGACTACATGGCGCTGCCCACGCCGATGGCCGATCGCTGGCACCTGGCCACCCACGGCGATCGCGTGCTCGCACGCACCGCGCCGGCTGCAGGTTTTGCCTGTGACGCCGATCTCTGGCCGGTTCTCGCCGGCGCGCTGGACACGCCGATAGGCGGCGACCGTTCACGCGATGGATGCCGAGAGCGCGCGGGGGTTGCTCGATATCGACTGGGGCGATGAAGTGGACGCCCCGACCCTGGAGTTCGTCGCCTGTACCGATGACGATGCGCTGCTGGCCATGCTTCTGACCCAGCCCGACGCCCTGCGCGCTGGCGTGAACCTGCGTCAGGGCACGTTCGCGCGTGGCTCGCAGTTCCAGTCGCAATGGCGACCGCTGATGCTCACCGGCGCGTTGGCCGCGGCGTGGCTGCTCGTCGCCATCGTCGCGCGCGGCATCGAAACCTGGCAGCTCGATCAGCGGGCCGACGCCCTGCATCAGCAGACGCTGGCCGCGTTTCATGATGCGTTTCCCAACGTGCAGAACATCAACGATCTGCGCGTGCAGGCCGAGCAAGGCATCCGGCAGCTGCGCGGCAACGGTGGCGCCGGCGGCCTGTTTCCGCTGGTCCAGGCCGTGGCCGCGGTCACCGGTCAGACCGACGATCTGCAGGTGCAGTCGATGCAGTACCGCAACGGCAAACTGAGCCTCAGCCTGAACGGCAAGAACGTGCAGTCGGTCGAGACCCTGCGCGCCGGATTCGCCCAGCGTGATCGTATCCAGCTGTCGGTGGAAGGCGCCGACGCCAGCTCCTCGGGGGTGCAGATTCGAGCGACCGTCAGCCAGGGGTAGAGCCATGAACGCGCTCAAGGACTGGTTCCACGGTCTGGCCCCGCGCGAGCGGGTCATGGTGGCGGCCGCTGCCGTGATGGTGGCCATCGCGATCTTCTATTACGGCCTGTGGCATCCGCTGGACAGCGCGCTCGCCAATGCCCGCGACCAAGTGACCGCCGAATCCAATCAGGCCCGCTGGATGCTCGGCATCCGCAACGAGGCCCAGCTGCTGCGATCCTCTTCACATCACAGCGAGCCCAAAGGGCGCGACCAGTCACTGCTGAGTATCGTCGACGCCACCAGCCGGGCCAGACAATCTCGGCGGCGCTGTCAGCCACATCCAGCCGAAGAACGATAACGAAGCGACGGTCACGCTCGACAAGGCCAACTTCAACCGCATGCTGTATTGGCTGAAAAGCCTGCAGAGCGACTACGGCGTACTCGCCACCGAAGCCACGATCTCACGTGCCGAGAACGCCCCGGGCCGGGTCGAGGCACGGCTGACACTGGCCCGGGGTGGCTCCTGATGAATTGGCGGATCATGCGTTTCGGCTGGTCGGCGTCGTGGCCTTCGTTGTCGGACTCGTGACCTATCTGCCCGCGTCCCTGGTCGCGGGCTGGGTTGCCAACGATACGCCGGTGCGCCTGCAGGGGGTTTCGGGCACGTTGCTCGACGGGCAGGCAGCCTATGCCGTCGCTCCCTCACGGCGCATTGAACAATGTGCGCTGGCATGTGCACCCCGCCGCCCTGCTTCTGGGCGGGCTGTCGGCGACGGTGCGCGCTGACAGCGACCTCGGCCATGTTTCGGGCGAAATCCATCGCAGCGTGCTCGGCACCAACGCGCTCGACGATGTCCAGGGCGAGGCGACCGTCGGCTGGCTGTCCGATCTGGCCGGATACACCTTCGTCCCCATATCCGGCCGCATCGGTCTGAATCTGGATCATCTGACGTTCGACGACAATCTCGACATCAGCGCCTCGCTGGCACCGTCCAGCTCACCAACAGCCGGTGGCAACTGCTCGAATCCGCCGCTGGCACTGGGCCGCTTCGAAGCGCGGCTGGATCGCGGCAAGAACGGCGTGAGGCCCGCATCCTCGACAGCAAGGGTCCGCTGGCGTTGACGGGCCGCGTGACGCTCTCCGATAAAAACCGGCGCTATGATCTCGACGTCAAACTGCGCGCACGCGCGGGCGCCGACGGCCGCCTCAAGCAGATCCTCCAGCAGCTCGGCAAACCCGACAGCGAAGGTTGGTACCACATCCGGGAACGCGGCGCTCTCTGAGCCGATGGTTCTGAGGGCCCGATCTGACGTTACATGCTGGCGAGCCAAGCGGCCGCTGGGCTGAGGGTGATGCCTGCTGCGGCGACCGGATCTTGGCGGCGCCCCGATCGATGTTCTGCTCGCCATGGCGCCGATTGGCCAGGTGACGGTGGTTCCGGCTTTTGTCGATATCGAAAGTCGCCGCTACACCCACACGTTCGCCATCAGCGTTGCGGCTGCGTTTGCGCCTGGTGTGTCATTTATCGCGGCCGGCTTCAGCCGCGCGAGCAATCGATCAACCGGTGGCGCTGACGGACGATTGCAGCGGTCGCCGGTGAGTCTTCCTCGCGATACAGATAATCACGCGTCACCGGCACGACGTCGTTCCGATGCGCGAGCTGAACGTGATAGACCACCAGTTCGCCGTAACGAAAGATCGCTTCGCAACCCAGCAGATAAAACTCCCACATGCGGCAGAATCGTTCGCCGAGCCGCTCCCGAAACACGTCGCGCTGTGCCTGGAAGCGCTCGTTCCATGCCGCCAGTGTGCGCGCATAGTGCAGGCGCCAGACCTCGAGATCCGGCCAACGACATGCCGGTCTTCTCGATGCAGGGCGCAAAATCCGACAACGAGGGAATATAGCCGCCCGGGAAAATATATTTCTGAATCCAGGTGCGGCTGTCCTTGGGCGGCATGCCGTTGCGGGCGATGAAATGGATCAGGCTGCGACCGTCGGGTTTGAGCAGCCGCGCCACCTGATCGAAGAACGTCTGGTACTGCGGCCGGCCGACGTGCTCGAACATGCCGACCGATACGATCGCGTCGTACGCGCCCTGATGTTCGCGATAGTCTTCCTTGAGAAGGTCACACGCTGGCTCAGCCCGAGCGCCTCGGCGCGCTTGCGGGCATGTTCGATACTGGTCGTCGGACAAGGTCAGTCCGACCACGTCCACGTCGTATTCGCGCGCCAGAAACAACGCCATGCCGCCCCAGCCGCAGCCGATATCGAGCACCTTCTGGCCCGGCTCCAGCAGCAGCTTGCGCCCGATATGGGCGAGCTTCGCGCGCTGCGCTTCGTCCAGCGACATATCCTCACGCTCGAAATACGCGCAGGAATACTGCATTTCCGGATCGAGGAAACGCTGGAACAGCTCGTTGTCGATATCGTAGTGGTGCTGGACGTTGCGCTCCGCACGCATCCGGCTGTTCATCTCGCTCACACCGCGGAACAGCGCGTCGGGCGAGATCCATCAGGCGATTCGATTCGAAGTTGTTCGCGTTGGCGAAATACAGTCGGAAGACCGCCTGCAACCCGCCTTCGCCGGGCCACCAGTCGCCATCCATATAGGCTTCGCCGAAGGCCATTTCCGGATCAGCCAGCAGTCGCGCGAGGACTTTGCGGCTGCGCAGATGCACATGGGCGATCGGTTCACCAGAACCGTAACGCTCCTCGTCGCCGTCAGCATGATGCAAGACCAAGGTGCCGCGGCTGATGAAACGCTCGAACAAACTACTCTTCACAACCCATCCCTTTGGCCCGGCTGTGGCCGGCCGAACCCCGTCGATCCATTTTCTATAAAATACAACGCGCGCGCCGTAAGTGCATAGTGCAGCTGGGCGTCGGGCGTCTGGCCAAGGGCCTGCCGAAGGCTTAGTCTGGGTCGCCATCTCCACCACCGCGCCGCCATGACCGCTGAAATCGCCCGAGCACTATGGCTCGAGCCGCCACGTCACGCCGATCTCCGCGCTGAAATCCTGCCGAGCACGCGGGCATCGATGACCTCGTCGTCAAGAACACGCTATTCGGCGGTCAGCCGCGGCACCGAGACACTAGTTTATGCCGGAGCCGTGCCCGAAAGCGAATATGCACGCATGCGTGCGCCGTTCCAGGCGGGCACTCTGCCCGGGCGCGGTCAAACACGGCTATGCCAACGTCGGCGTCGTCGAACGCGGCCCGCGGGCTGGCTCGGACGTACGCGTTTTCTGTCTTTATCCGCATCAGACGCGCTACGTGGTGCCCCGCGACGCCGTGGTGCCGCTGCCGCCGGCGCGTGCCGGCCAGAGCGCGCCGTGCTGGCCGCCAACATGGAAACCGCGGTCAACGCGCTGTGGGATGCTGCGCCCGCGCGTCGGCGACCGCATCACCGTCGTCGGCGCCGGAGTGATCGGCAGCCTGGTCGCCGGCCTGTGCGCCGGTCTGCCGGGGGGCGACGTCGAACTGGTCGATATCGACGCCGACCGCGCGGCGGTGGCGTCCGCACTGGGCGTGGCGTTCACGCCGCCCGGAGACCGCGAGTAGCGGCCGCGATGTGGTGTTCCATGCCAGCGCCAGCGCGGCCGGGCTCAACACAGCGCTGTCTCTCGCCGGGCCCGAGGCCGAGATCGTGGAACTGAGCTGGTTCGGCACGCATGTCGGCGTCCGTGGCGCTGGGCGGCGCGTTTCATTCGCAGCGGCTCACGCTGAGAGCCAGCCAGGTCGGCACGGTCTCGCCGGCGCGCGTCCGCCGCGCTGGAATCATCGGCGCCGGCTCGCGCTGGCGCTGGATCTCTGCGCGGATGCCCGTTTCGACGTGCTGTTCGCCGAGGACGCCGACTTCGAGAGCCTGCCCGCCGTGATGGCACGGCTGGCCGATCCCGCCGACCGCACGCTGTGCCAGCGCATCGTTTATGCCGACCATCAGGACTCGTCATGTACCACCTGACCGTGCGCGATCACATCATGATCGCCCACAGCTTCACCAGCCCGACGTTCGGCCCCGCCCAGGCGCTCCATGGCGCGACGTATGTCGTCGACGTGACGTTTCACCGCGCAAACACTGGACGATGACGACCTGGTCGTCGACATCGGCGCGGCCTCGGCCACCCTGTCGGCCGTGCTGGCCGAATTCAATCTGCAGCAATCTCGATGACAACCCGACGCTGGCCGGCCACAACACCACCACCGAATTCATGGCCGGCGAGATCTTCGAGGCGCATGCAGCAGGCGATTGCGGCGGGCGTCTCGGCGCGGGGGCCGCCGGTCTGTGCCGTATGCGTGTCCAGCTGTCCGAGTCGCATATCGCCTGGGCGGGCTACGAGGCCGCGCTGTGACGCCGACCGTGATGCTGGTCGCCGGCGACCCGGAACAGTACACCGGCGGCTATATCTACGATGCGCGCATTGCGCGGGCTGCGACCCAGGCCGGGCACCCGCTCGAGACCGTCGGTCTGGCGGGCGATTTTCCGGATGCCGACAGCGAGGCCGAATCCGCGCTGGGCGCAGCATGCTCGCCGCCCGTGCGGACGACGAATCGGTCATCGTCGACGGGCTGGTTTTCGGCGCGTCTGCCGGACATCATCGCGCGCGAAGCGGGCCGGCTGCGACTGGTCGCGCTCGTGCATCATCCACTGGCCGACGAATCCGGTATCGACGGCGCGCTGGCCGATCGCCTGTTCGCGAACGAGCGCCGCGCGCTCGCCCAGGCCGCCCACGTGATCGTGACCAGCGCGTTCACGGCCCGGCGGCTGGTGTCAGCCTACGGCGTCGCCCTCGCCGATCTGGATATCGTCGAGCCCGGGCTCGACAAGCCGGCGACATCTCGCGCCGCGGACACGGCCGTCGGCACACCGCACCTGCTGTGTGTCGCCAGCCTCATTCCGCGCAAGGGCCACGCCGTCCTGGTCGAGGCGCTCGCCCGGATCGCCGATCTGGACTGGCGATGCGACTGCATCGGCGACACCGAGCGCGATCCCGCCGTGCACGCGCGGACATCCGCGACGCCATCGATCGTCATCAGCTCGCCGGGCGCATCCATCTCGACCGGCAGCCGCCCGCCGGAGACGTTGTCGGCCGCCTACCGGCAGCGCGTATCTGTTCGTGCTGCCCTCCTACTATGAGGGCTATGGCATGGTGGTCACCGAGGCGCTGGCCCACGGCCTGCCGGTGATCACCACCACCGGCGGCGCGCTCGCCGACACCCTGCCAGACGATGCCGGGCTCGCGGTGTCGCCGGGCGATTCGGAGGCACTCGCCGACGGTCTGCGCCGTCTGCTGTCCGATCCCGACGCCTATGCCAGCTTGGCGGCCGGTGCGTCACGCGCTGCAGCGGCCCTGCCCGACTGGGATGACGCCGGCGCTCGCTTCGTCGCGATCCTCGACCGCGTGCGCGAGCGCATGAGCGGTACGTCGCCTCGCCCGCGGGCTCGCTGCTTCGCCGACGACTGGCTGATCGCTGCGCGAGGCCGTGGATCATCGCAGCCGGGCCCACGGCCTTGCCGCCCTGGCCGGCGCGTCATCTGCGCCGAAAAAGCCGGCGGGCGGCCGGCGTGTGTGATCGATCTCGGCGCCGGGCGCGGGTCGAACCTGCGCTATCTGGTGCCGCGTCTGGGGCGGCCGATCGAGTGGCGCCTGATCGACCAGGATGCCGGGCTGCTCGCGACGGCGGTCCGCGACTACGCCGCTCGACGATGAGCGACGCGGGCCGGCTGACCACCGAAATCGTGAATCTCGCCGCCCCATTGTCACCGGTGCTGGCCGGGGCCGATCTGGTGACCGCGTCCGCGCTGCTCGATCTCGTCTCGCGCCGATGGATCGAGAACCTGGTCGACGCCTGTAGCCCGGGCCGGTGCTGCCGTGTTGATCGCGGTGAGTGTGGATGGCCGGGTCCGGTTCTCCGATCACGATGCCGACGACGACCTCGTATGCTGGGCCGTCGCCCGCGATCAGGCGCGCGACAAGGGCTTCGGCCCGGCGCTCGGCGGTACGGCGCCAGCCGTGCTGATCAATGCACTGGCGCGACGTGGTTATGCGGTAACCGCACAGCAGAGCGACTGGCACGTCGAGGCGGGCGATGCGCGGCTTGCACGCGCCTTGATCGAAGGCTGGCGCGATGCGGCCACATGCCAGCGCCCGGATCGGGCCGATCGCATCGCTCGCTGGGCCGAGCGCCGGTCCGAGGATGTCGACGCAGGGCCGAACCCGGCTGCGTGTCGGCCATATCGATGTGCTCGGGCTGCCCCATCGGGTTTCGCGCCGCTGATTCAGCCCGACGCCCGCAGGTCGAGATCATAGAGCCGGTCCTCGCCCATCGGATAGGACCGGCACGCCGGTCGCCGCGCCTCATGCAGCGTTTCGATCTCGGCCAAGGCGAGGCCGGGCCGGCCGGAACCGATCAGCAAAGGCGCCACGACCGCATGCAGCCGGTCGATGCAGTCGGCGTCGATGAAACGGGAGATCGTCACGCCGCCGCCTTCAATGAGCACCCGATGCAGTCCGCGCTCGGCCAGGGCATCGAGCAAGGCGCGCGGCAGACGAGCCATATCAGCTGCGCCGAGACCCAGCCGCAAGGCGCCGGGTGCGGCATCGCGGCCTTCGGCGACCACATGCCAGGTTGTCGGGCCAGCATCGGTGAACACACGTCGCTCGGCCGGCACGCGCGCGCGCGGATCGAGCACCACGCGCACCGGATCGTCGCCTTCGACGTGACGCACGGTGAGCTGCGGGTCGTCGGCCTCGACCGTGCCGGCCCCGACGATCACGGCGTCCGCCAGCGCGCGCAGGCGATGCAGATGAACACGGCTGGGCTCGCCCGTCACATAGTGTGAATGCCCGCTCGCGGTCGCGATGCGACCGTCCAGGCTCTGGCCGAGCTGTGCCACCACGTGATCACGCGGGCAGAACGCCAGCGGCAGCAGGGTATCGAGCAGCATGGCCGCGTTTTCATCCACCGTGGCGTCGGCCGTCCAGCGCCCGCCCGGTTCGATCGTCAATGCATGATCGACCCGCCAGACTTCGTCGGCGGCGCGCCGGCGCGCATCGCGAATCACGCGCCAAGCGTAGGTCATGTCGATAACTGGCATCATAAGCAGCCTTTAAACGATCCCGGACGGCCTCATCATCCGCGGATTGACGTCAGACTAAGCCACGGTTGCATGACTGCCCAGCACTTGGACTCGATACAGGAACGCTTCATGCAACATGTCGAGCGCGCGATCTTCGATCTTCGGCGCGGCCTGCCCGTGGTCATCGATACACCGCACACCCGGTATCTGGTGGCGTCGATCGAGGGCACCACCGCGGCCCTGCTCGACGAAATGCGCAACGGCGCCCGCGGCGCGCCTCAGCTGGTGCTGACCGAACATCGCCTGGCGCATCTCGGTCAGGCCGAATCCAGTGCACCCGCCGCGATCGAGCTTGAAACCACGGACAGCCGCGACGACCTGATTCAGTGGGCGGCCGACCCGCACGCACGCTGGCCGGCCACGCGCGAGGCGATGGCGGTATCGCGATGCCGGGCAGGCCGCGCTGGCGCTGATGCGCCGTGGATTGCTCATCCCCGCTGCGATCATCGTCGCGCCGGATGATCATCTGGGGCCGGTCATCAAGCGGCGGCTTGATCGCGGGGATCTGCTGTCGGTCGCCGCAGCGGATGTATTCGCGCATCGCGAGGCCGCCCCTTCGCTGCTGCGCCGCGTGAGCGAGGCGGATGTGCCGCTGGAAGCCGCGCCCGATTCACGCTTCGTGGTGTTTCGCGAGGCCGATGGCATGCGCGAGCACGTGGCGATCGTCATCGGCGACGCTGCCCGCTGGCCGGCGCCCTTGCCGGTCCGTCTGCACTCGGCGTGCCTCACCGGCGATCTGTTCGGCAGCCTGCGCTGCGATTGCGGCCCTCAGCTCAAGGCCAGTCTGGCCGCGATCAACGAGCGCGGCGGTGGTGTGCTGCTCTACCTGGCCCAGGAAGGCCGTGGCATCGGCCTGGCCAACAAGATGCGCGCCTATCAGATGCAGGACGACGGCCTGGACACGGTCGATGCCGATCGCGTACTCGGTTTCGACCAGGACGAGCGCGACTATGCCGTGGCCCGCGAGATGCTGGCCCAGCTCAAGGTCGCGCATATCGACCTGCTCACCAACAATCCGGCCAAGATCGAAGCAATGAATCGAGAGCCGATCGAGGTCGCCGGGCGCAGCGGCATCTACGGCCGCCTGACCCGGCAGAATCATCGGTATCTGACCACCAAGGCCGAGCGCGCCGGCCACTGGCTGGATGCCCTGCTGTCCGAGCCGGTGCTTGCCGACACGCCAGGCTCGGATCGCAACGAGCAGGATTATTAACCCGGCAAAAAAGATGCTGATGATCAGCTGTTTTTCGCACGCCGTCAAAAACGTCCGTCTTCTTTTTTCAAAGGCTTCGCGGCCGATGGCCGCGGCGAGCATGCTGCTGCATGCCCGCGCTATTAGCCCGGCATGAAGGTATTTTCATGCCGGGTTAACAGCCTACATCCCGAGGGCCGCGATATCGAAACCGGCGGCCTCGGTGACGATCTCGGCCAGCCGCCCACCGAACGCCTCGACCAGGCAGCGCGCCCGTTTCAGCATCTGCAGCGGCCGCATTCCCGGTCACCCCGGCCGGGTGCAGATCCTCGGCCATCCAGGCGAAACCGGCATCGCCTTCCGGGCCGAAGTTTGGCGCCCGCGCGTGCCCGTTTCGCGCCGAGCGACGGATGATCGGCCAGTGCCTCCCGGCGCACGGCATCGGGTGCCAGATGCAGCATTATCGAAGTTTCCAGCGCCCCGCCGTGAAGCCCGTGCGCGAGTTCATCGGCCGCCAGGGCACCCGGCGGCGGTGTGAAGCGGAAATAACTGGCCTTGACCACGAACAGCCCGCGCTCGGCGCGCAGTTGCAGAGCAGCGAGATCGAGCACGGCCTTGTTGCCGCCGTGGCTGTTGAACAGCACCAGCCGCCGGACGCCGGCGGCCGCGACGCCGGCCCCCACGGCCCGGATCTGGGCGATGGCCTGCTCGGCGGGCAAGCTCAGTGTGCCGGCGAAGCTCGGTATGTTCGAGGCTCGCGCCCACAGCCAGCGTCGGCAGGATCAACAGATCGAGCGGTTCGGCGTTTCGTTGCAGCTGCTCGGCGGCCGCCGTAACGATACCCTCGCCAATCGTCACGTCGGTCGCCAGCGGCAGATGCGGCCCATGCTGTTCGATGGCGGCCACCGGCAGCAACGCCACCGGATCGCGCGCGGCGATGGTCGCCAGTTCCGGCCCGGTCAGGGCGGACCACGGTTCGATTCGCGTCATGAAGCATCGCAGGTACGGCGGATACCCGCATGATGCGCGAGCGCAGAGGCGCTGCCCACCCTGCGGTATGGCAAGGGCCCCGGGCGGCGCGGTTCCGGCACGGTGCATCACGACAGACTCAGACTCAGGCTGTGGCCTGCTGCCGTGTCACGCGGCGTCGTGTGAAACGGCTACAGGCCCTAGAATAGCGACCACCCCGACGCCCTGCGATCCGGGCCATCCTGGATGTATTGCGCGTACCCGGCCCGGCATGCTCCGCGCGGCCCGGCCGGCGCGAAGACACAAGGCTTTGTTCGACTCTCGATGACGATCGTAATCACCACGCTGATCCTGCTGCTCACCGTCGCGACCTCCGGCGTGCTCATTGGGCTGCTGCCGTTTCGTTTGCCGCGACCGCTGGTGCAGATCGCGCTCGGCGCCGCCCTGGCCGTGCCGAGCTTCGGCCTGCACGTACGGCTGGACCCCGAACTGTTCTTCCTGCTGTTCATCCCGCCGCTGCTGTTCGCCGATGCCTGGCGCATGCCGCGACGCGAGTTCCGGCGTCTGCTGGGGCCGATCACCGCGCTCGCCCTCGGGCTGGTGATGGTGACCGTGGTCTGCGTCGGTTTCTTCGTGCACTGGCTGATTCCGCAGGTGCCGCTGGCGGCGGGATTCGCCCTGGGCGCGGTCCTGTCGCCCACCGATGCCGTGGCCGTCTCCGCCATCACCGGCAATGCCCGCATCCCGCCGCGGTTGCTGCATATCCTGCAGGGCGAGGCGTTGATGAACGACGCCTCCGGCCTGGTGGCGCTGCGCTTCGGGATCGCCGCCACGCTCACCGGGGCATTCTCGCTGCCCAAGGCCGCCCTGAGTTTCGTGATCATCGCGGCCGGCGGGCTGGCGGTCGGCTGGGCTCTGGCCTGGCTGTTCGCGCAGATCCGCTATTTCCTCACCCAGTGGCGCGGCGACGATCCATCCAGCCACGTCGCGCTTCTGCTGCTCCTTCCCTTCGGCGCTTATCTCATGGGCGAGCATCTGGGCGTATCCGGCATTCTCTCGGCCGTGGCCGCCGGCATGACGCTCAACAGCATCGACACGCTCAAGGGCGAACTCACCACGCGCATGCAGAATCGCGGCATGTGGGCGATGCTGGAGTTCATCTTCAATGGCGTGATCTTCGTCCTGCTCGGCCAGCAGATTCCGGTGATCGTGGCCCACGCCGGCGAGGCCAAGGCTTCGATCGGCGTCAACTGGTGGCATCTCGCCTCGTATCCCTTTGCCTTGCTCGCCCTGCTGATGGTCTCGCGCTATCTCTGGGTCTGGATCATGCTCAAGCTGGTCGTCATGCGGGCACGCCGGCGCGGCGAGACCGTGGTTCGTGTCTCGTCCCGCATCATCGCCACCACCACGCTCGCCGGCGTGCGCGGCGCGATCACGCTGGCGGCTGTGCTCTCGCTCCCGCTGACCGAGGGCAACGGCACGCCGTTTCCCGGGCGCGGCGTCTTCGTTTTCATCGCCGTCGGCGTGATCCTGCTGTCGCTGGTCATCGCCACGGTCACGCTGCCGCCACTGCTGCGGCGCATTCAGCTGCCCGAGGACGACCCGCGTGCCACCGAGGAACGCGATGCACGCGCGGCTTCGGCCAAGGCGGCCATCCAGGCGCTGGATCGCATGCGCGAGCAGCACAAGGAGGAAGCGGACGATGCCGACGAAGCGTCGCTCTATGCCGAGGTGGCCGCACGCGTGATGGCCGCCTATCGACCCTGGCTGGACCCGGACTCGGACGCCGAGGACAAGCAGCGTGCACGCCGCGGCTTCGGCATGGAACGCACGCTGCGCCTGGCCGCGCTCAACGCCGAGCGCGATGAACTCTATCGGCTGCGCGGCCAGGCCGAGATCAACGACATCACCATGCGGCGCATCATGGCCGACATCGATCTCACCGAAGCCTCGCTGCGCAGCGGGCGCCGCTCGGCCAGGCGCTGACCGGTGTCCGCCCTCCGTCAACTTCGGATCGATGGCGCCGATCGAGGAACCAACACCGAACATCGATCGTTGGTGTGCATACGGTTCCGGTTCACGGGATCGCACACTCAATTGCAACCGAAAGGACGAGAGCAATGAATAAATCGCTCTTCACCACGACCGCCACCTTGATCGCGCTCGGCCTGGCTGCCGCCACGACGCCGGTCTTTGCCCAGGGCTCCAACACGTCGGGCAGCTCCGGCATGCAGTCCGGCTATTCGCAGTCGAATTCCCGTTCGACCCACGTCTCGCAGTCGCAAGTCCGGAAATTCGCGCAGGCGCAGCAGGACATGCAGTCACTGGTGCGCAATTCGCAGCAGAAGATCAAGAACGCCGACAATCAGAAACAGGCCAAGCAGTATCGCCAGCACATGAACAAGCAGATCGTGCAGACGATCAAGAAGGACGGCCTGTCGGTCCAGCAGTACAACAAGATCGCCCAGGCGACCCGTAACAACCAGCAGCTCCAGCAGCGTATCCAGAAGGCAATGCACGGCTGAGCCGGCGCATGAATCGAGGTTTCGGGCCCGGCGTTCGCCAGCTCGAACCTCGGTTCGACGGCGTCCCCGCGGCAGCGGCATTCGCTCGTTGCCCGGACGCCAGCGACAACCCCGGCACGCGTCGCAACGGCGGTCGCCCTGAGCGCCAACACCGCAACTCCTGCCAGGCGCGGCCGGGGCCGATGGCGGCTGCGTGCCGCCGTCCTTTGCGGGTCGAACCGACGGGATTTCGGCTCGCCCAGTTTCTCCGCTGATCTTTCGCGCTGGGGCCCTGTGGCCCGGCCCTCATATCCGCTAGGCTGGTTCGCCTCAACCACGCCGACGCATTGCATGGCCTTTCATTTCTACGAACCCGCCAAGGGCCACGGTCTGCCCCACGACCCCTTCAAATCGATCATCGCCCCGCGGCCGATCGGCTGGGTATCGACCGTCGACGATCACGGGCATCGCAACCTCGCCCCATACAGTTTCTTCAACGCGATCAACGCCGATCCGCCGATGATCGCCTTCTCCAGTTACGGCTACAAGGACAGCGTACGAAATGTCGAAGCCACCGGCGAGTTCGTCTGGAATCTCGCCAGCCGCGATCTAGCTGAAGCGATGAACGCGAGTTCGGCGAGCGTCGCGCCCGGAGATCGATGAGTTCGAACTCGCCGGACTCACGCCCGTTGCCGGAAACGTTGTAGCCGCGCCGCGCGTCGCCGAAGCCTCGGTAGCCTTCGAGTGCCGGCTGAGCCAGGTCGTCCGCCTGCATAGCGCGGCCGGTGAAGACCCATAACTGGCTCACCATCGGCGAAGTCGTCGGCGTCCATATCCACGAGCGTCTGCTGGTCGACGGTATTTTCGATACGGTCGCCGCCGCGCCGATCATGCGCGCCGGCGGCCCGGCTGACTATTTCGGCATCGGCGACGATACTTGTTCCGGATGAAGCGCCCCGGCTGAGTTTCAACTGCCGGTGTTCGACCCGGTCGAGGCCTGCATGATCGGATCGACCACCGGCGCCTATCGATGCTCGTCGGCGGCGGGCGGCGGCATGAGCGGCCGCCCGCGCCATCCGGCGAATACGGACGGTGGGACGGCACGGGCCAGTGGCGTTAGGCCCGCCGTCGAACTGCGCCGTGCAATCGCCCCTGCCGGATGACCCACCCCGCGCGACTCGTTAGGCCGACACATGCGGCGATGAAATCCAGGCCGGGGCCAGATCATCGTTGATAGCGAATGGCCGACCGAATTCGCGGGGCACAGCTGATGACAATCGCGGGCCACGGCCGAAGCGCGCCGTGGCTTGACGCCCCTGGCGCGAGCGCGGGCGGTCGCTGAATCTCTCGCCAGATTTTGCTCGGCTGTGCGAAGCTGCAAAACATACCGTATTGAAGGACACACCCATGCTGAGACATGCCCTCTTGTATACCCTGGCCGGCGCTGCGACGTTGACTGCACTTGCCGGTTGCGCCCCCGATACCCTGCCCCCGCCGGAAGGCTCGGCTGCCTCGGCCTCCCCCACCACCGGCGGTCCGCTCGATGGCACGCCGGAGCCGGATTCGAACCCGGCCACCGGGAGCGGGGCCAACAACGGCCCAACGCATTACAGCTGCAGCAACGGCGGCACCATCAGCGCGCGCTACCCCGACACCGATCACGCCGTGGTGCATTACCAGGGCGACGATCTGCCGATGCACATCGCCATCTCCGCCGATGGCGCGCGTTATGTCGGCAACGACTATGAATGGTGGACCCGCGGCACCGGCCGGGTGCCAAGGCCACGCTGTTCGTCCATGCCGACGACGGCTCGACCGGGGATGTGGTCACCGTCCTGCCACGAATCGTAGCCGTGCCTGCCGTGCGCCCGCTTGAACACGCGGGCGGGCGGTTGGACAATGCCGCTCTTGCATTCAGGCGCCTTGCGGCGCGCGACCGGAATCTTCCATGGCCGATACGGAATCCATTCTCAACGCCGACTCGATGGCCTTTCTCGAGCGCTATCTGAACAACGCCTCGCCGACGGGCTACGAGTCGGCAGGTCAGAAACTCTGGATGGCGTATCTGACTCCATATGTCGACGAGTTCATCACCGATGCCTACGGCACCGCCGTCGGGGTGATCAATCCCGACGCTGATTACAAGGTCGTGATCGAGGGGCATGCCGACGAGATCGGCTGGTACGTCAACCACATCACCGATCAAGGCCTGATCTACGTGCTGCGCAACGGCGGCTCGGACCACCAGATCGCGACATCCAAGCGCGTTCATATCCACACCGACAACGGCCCGGTCGAAGGCGTGTTCGGCTGGCCGGCGATCCATACCCGCAACCCGAGCAACGAAAAGGCGCCGACCAAGGAGAACATCTTCGTCGACGTCGGGGCCGCATGAAGGATGAGGTCGAAGGCATGGGCATCCATCCGGGTTGCGTGCTGACCTATCCGGACGAGTTCAGCGTGCTCAACGGCGACAAGTTCGTCTGCCGCGCGATCGACAACCGCATCGGCGGCTTCATGGTTGCCGAAGTCGCCCGCCTGTTCACGAGTCGGGCAACAAGCCGAACTTCGGCCTGTATGTGGTCAACGCGGTGCAGGAGGAAGTCGGCCTCAAGGGTGCGACCATGATCGCCGAGCGCATCAAGCCCGACGTTGCCATCGTCACCGACGTGACCCACGACACCTCCACCCCGATGATCGAGCAGACCACCCATGGTTCGCTCAAGATCGGCGACGGCCCGGTGATCGCCTATGCCCCGGCGGTGCAGAACAAACTGCGCGAACATCTGGTTGCCACCGCGCAGCGCGAGAACATCCCGTTCCAGCGCCAGGCGCGCGCACCGGCCACCGGCACCGATACCGATGCCTTTGCCTACAGCAACCAGGGTGTGCCGTCGGCGCTCATCGCACTGGCCCTGCGTTACATGCACACGACCGTGGAGATGGTGCACCGCCAAGACGTCGAGAACGTGATCCGTCTGATCTACGAAGGCGTACGCGGCATCGAGACCGGCGAAACCTTCAGCTACTTCGAGTAGCGTATCCGGGGGTC
>CAWIGB010000010.1:0-29831 GCA_963835375.1 uncultured Gammaproteobacteria bacterium | reverse complement strand
GATCGTTAACCCGGCATAAAAACAGCTGATGATCAGCTGTTTAAAGCCGGCGCATGTCCGTCTTCTGTTTTCAAAGGCTTCGCGGCCGCTGGCCGCGTCGAGCATGCTGCTGCGTGCCCGCGCTATTAGCCCAGCATGAAGGTATTTTCATGCCGGGTTGATAGCCTACATCCCGAGGGCCGCGATATCGAAACCGGCGGTCTCGATGACGATCCCGGCCAACCGCCCGGCGAACGTCTCGACCAGGCACGCGCCCGTTTCAGCGTCTGCTGCTGCCGCATTCCCGGTCACCCCTGCCGGATTCAGGTCTTCTGCCATCCAGGCGAAACCGGCCTCGCCTTCCGGGCCGACGGTGGCACCCGCGCGTGCCCGCTTTGCGCCCAGCGACGGATGATCGGCGAGTGCCTCGATCCGCACCGCCTCGGGCGCGAGGTGCAGCATCATCGAGGTTTCCAGCGCGCCGCCGTGCAGACCGTGCGTGAGTTCCTCGGCCGCCAGTGCCCCCGCGGCGGGGTGAAACGGAAATAATTGGCCTTGACCACCAGCAACCCGTGTTCGGCGCGCAGTGCCAGCGCCGCGAGATCGAGAACGGCCTTGTTGCCGCCGTGACTGTTGAACAGCACGAGGCGCCGGATGCCGGCGGCCGCGACACCGGCGCCCAGGGCCTTGATCTGGGCGATCGCCTGCTCGGCCGACAAGCTCAGCGTGCCGGCAAAGCCGGTATGTTCGAGGCTCGCGCCGACGGCCAGTGTCGGCAGGATCAAGAGTTCGAGCGGTTCGATGTTTGCTCAAGCTGTTGCACGGCCGCCGTGTACGATACCCTCGCCGATCGTCACGTCGGTTGCCAGCGGCAGATGCGGCCCATGCTGTTCGATGGCGGCCACCGGCAGCAACGCCACCGGATCGCGGGCGGCGACCGTCGCCAGTTCCGGTCCGGTCAGGGCAGACCAGTGCTCGATTCGCGTCATGGGTCATCGTGGTTGCGACAGATACCCGCATGATGCGGGAGTGCAGCCCCCCCTGCCCACCCGCGGTCGGCAGAGCCCCGGTCGGCGCGCTTCGGGACGGTGCATCACGACAGGCCCAGAGGCTGTGCCTGCTGCCGTGTCACGCGGCGTCGTGTGACACGGCTACAGGCCCTAGAATAACGACCACCCCGAGCCCGGCGATCCGGGCCATCCTCGATATATCCGGCGTACCCGGCCCGGCATGCTCCGCGCGGCCCGGCCGGCACGAAGACACAAGGCTTTGTTCGACTCTCGATGACGATCGTAATTACCACTCTGATCCTGCTGCTCGCGGTCGCGACCTCCGGCGTACTCATCGGGCTGCTGCCGTTTCGTTTGCCACGCCCGCTGGTGCAGATCGCGATCGGCGCCGCGCTGGCCGTGCCGAACTTCGGCTTGCACGTCCGGCTGGACCCCGAGCTGTTCTTCCTGCTGTTCATCCCGCCGCTGCTGTTCGCCGATGCCTGGCGGATGCCGCGCCGAGAGTTCCGGCGTCTGCTAGGGCCGATCACGGCGCTCGCCCTCGGTCTGGTCATGGTGACCGTGGTCTGCGTCGGTTTCTTCGTGCACTGGCTGATACCCCAGGTGCCGTTGGCGGCAGGATTCGCCCTGGGCGCGGTCCTTTCGCCCACCGATGCCGTGGCCGTCTCCGCCATCACCGGCAACGCCCGCATCCCACCGCGGTTGCTGCATATTCTGCAGGGCGAGGCGTTGATGAACGACGCATCCGGCCTGGTGGCGCTGCGCTTCGGTATCGCCGCTACGCTCACCGGCGCATTCTCGCTACCCAAAGCCGCACTGAGTTTCGTGATCATCGCGGCCGGCGGGCTGGCGGTCGGCTGGGCTCTGGCCTGGCTGTTCGCGCAGATCCGCTATTTCCTCACCCAATGGCGCGGCGACGATCCATCCAGCCATGTCGCGCTTCTGCTGCTCCTGCCGTTCGGCGCCTATCTCATGGGCGAGCATCTGGGCGTATCCGGCATTCTCTCGGCCGTTGCCGCCGGCATGACGCTCAACAGCATCGACACGCTCAAGGGCGAACTCACCACGCGCATGCAGAATCGCGGCATGTGGGCGATGCTGGAGTTCATCTTCAATGGCGTGATCTTCGTGCTGCTCGGCCAGCAGATTCCGGTCATTGTGGCCCACGCCGGCGAGGCCAAGGCTTCGATCGGCGTCAACTGGTGGCATCTTGCCTCGTATCCCTTTGCCTTGCTCGCCCTGCTGATGGTCTCGCGCTATCTCTGGGTCTGGATCATGCTCAAGCTGGTCGTCATGCGGGCACGCCGGCGCGGCGAGACCGTGGTTCGTGTCTCGTCCCGCATCATCGCCACCACCACGCTCGCCGGCGTGCGCGGCGCCATCACGCTGGCGGCTGTGCTCTCGCTCCCGCTGACCGAAGGCGACGGCACGCCTTTTCCCGGGCGCGGTGTCTTCGTTTTCATCGCCGTCGGGGTGATCCTGCTCTCGCTCGTGATCGCCACGGTCACCCTGCCGCCGTTGCTGCGACGCATTCAGCTGCCCGAGGACGACCCGCGTGCCACCGAGGAACGCGATGCACGCGCGGCTTCGGCCAAGGCCGCCATTCAGGCGCTGGATCGCATGCGCGAGCAGCACAAGGAGGAAGCGGACGATGCCGACGAAGCGTCGCTCTATGCCGAGGTGGCCGCACGCGTGATGGCCGCCTATCGACCCTGGCTGGACCCGGACTCGGACGCCGAGGACAAGCAGCGTGCACGCCGCGGCTTCGGCATGGAACGCACGCTGCGCCTGGCCGCGCTCAATGCCGAGCGCGATGAACTCTATCGGCTGCGCGGCCAGGCCGAGATCAACGATGTCACCATGCGGCGCATCATGGCCGACATCGATCTCACCGAAGCCTCGCTGCGCAGTGGACGGCGCTCGGCCAGGCGCTGACCGGTGTCCGCGCTCCGTCGATTGGGTCGAGTTCAGGCCCTAGATCGATGGCGCCGATCGAGGAACCAACGGCGCACATCGATCGTTGGTGTGCATACGGTTCCGATTCACGGGATCGCACACTCAATTGCAACCGAAAGGACGAGAGCAATGAATAAATCGCTCTTCACCACGACCGCCACCTTGATCGCGCTCGGCCTGGCTGCCGCCACGACGCCGGTCTTTGCCCAGGGCTCCAACACGTCGGGCAACTCCGGCATGCAGTCCGGCTATTCGCAGTCGAATTCCGGTTCGACCCACGTCTCGCAGGCGCAAGTCCGGAAATTCGCGCAGGCGCAGCAGGACATGCAGTCGCTGGTGCGCAATTCGCAGCAGAAGATCAAGAACGCCGACAACCAGAAACAGGCCAAGCAGTATCGCCAGCACATGAACAAGCAGATCGTGCAGACGATCAAGAAGGACGGCCTGTCGGTCCAGCAGTACAACAAGATCGCCCAGGCGACCCGTAACAACCAGCAGCTCCAGCAGCGTATCCAGAAGGCAATGCACGGCTGAGCCGGCGCATGAATCGAGGTTTCGGGCCCGGCGTTCGCCAGCTCGAACCTCGGTTCGACGGCGTCCCCGCGGCAGCGGCATTCGCTCGCTGCCCGGACGCCCGCCGACAACCCCGGCACGCGTCGCAACGGCGGTCGCCCTGAGCGCCAACACTGCAACTCCTGCCAGGCGCGGCCGGGGCCGATGGCGGCTTCGCGCTGCCGTCCTTTGCGGGTCGAACCGACGGGATGTCGGCTCGACCCGTTTCTCCGCTGATCTTTCGCGCCGGGGCCCTGTGGCCCGGCCCTCATATCCGCTAGGCTGGTTCGCCTCAACCACGCCGACGCATTGCATGGCCTTTCATTTCTACGAACCCGCCAAGGGGCACGGTCTGCCCCACGACCCCTTCAAATCGATCATCGCCCCGCGGCCGATCGGCTGGGTATCGACCGTCGACGATCACGGGCATCGCAACCTCGCCCCATACAGCTTCTTCAACGCGATCAGCGCCGATCCGCCGATGATCGCCTTCTCCAGCTACGGCCACAAGGACAGCGTGCGCAATGTCGAGACGACCGGGGAGTTCGTCTGGAATCTGGCCAGCCGCAATCTAGCTGAAGCGATGAACGCCAGTTCGGCCAGCGTCGCCCCGGAGATCGATGAGTTCGAACTCGCCGGACTCACCCCGGTTGCCGGCAACGTGGTGGCCGCGCCGCGCGTCGCCGAAGCCTCCGTGGCCTTCGAATGCCGGCTGAGCCAGGTCGTCCGCCTGCAGACCGCGGCCGGCGGGCAGACCCATAACTGGCTCACGATCGGCGAGGTCGTGGGCGTGCATATCCAAGAGCAACTGCTGGTCGACGGAATTTTCGACACGGTCGCCGCCGCGCCGATCATGCGCGCCGGCGGACCGGCTGATTATTTCGGCATCGGCCACGATGACCTGTTCAGGATGACGCGCCCCGGCTGAGTTTCAACTGCCGGTGTTCGACCCGGTCGAGGCCTGCATGACCGGATCGACCACCGGCGCCTATCGATGCGCGTCGGCGGCGGGCGGTGGCATGAGCGGCCGCCCGCGCCATCCGGCGAATACGGACGATCGGACGGCACGGGCCAGGGGCGCCCGGCCCGCCGTCGAACTGCGCCGTGCAATCGCCCGTGCCGGAGGGCCGCCGCGCGACCCAGTCGGCCGACACATGCGGCGATGAAATCCAGGCCGGGCCCAGATCATCGTTGATAGCGAATGGCCGGCGGAACGCGCGGGCCACGGCCGAATCACGCCATGGCTTGACGCCCAGGCGCGAACGCGGGCGGCCGCTGAATCTCTCGCCAGATTTTGCTCGGCTGTGCGAAGCTGCAGAACATACCGTATTGAAGGACACACCCATGCTGAGACATGCCCTTTTGTATACCCTGGCCGGCGCTGCGACGCTGACTGCGCTTGCCGGTTGCGCCCCCGATACCCTGCCCCCGCCGGAAGGCTCGGCTGCCTCGGCCTCTCCCACCACCGGCGGTCCGCTCGATGGCACGCCGGAGCCGGATTCGAACTCGGCCAGCGGGAGCGGGGCCGAAAACGGCGCAACGCATTACAGCTGCAGCAACGGCGGCACTATCAGCGCGCGCTACCCCGACACCGATCACGCCGTGGTCCATTACCAGGGCGACGATCTGCCGATGCACATCGCCATCTCGGCCGATGGCGCGCGTTATGTCGGCAACGACTATGAATGGTGGACCCGTGGCACCGGGCCCGACGCCCAGGCCACGCTGTTCACCCACGCCGCCGACGGCTCGACCGGGAACAAAGTGACGACCTGCCACGAACAATAACCGAGCCCGCCGCCGCTCTGCTTGAACGTGCAGGCAAGCGGTTGGACAATGCCGCTCTTGCATTCAGGCGCCTTGCGGCGCGCGACCGGAATCTTCCATGGCCGATACGGAATCCATTCTCAACGCCGACTCGATGGCCTTTCTCGAGCGCTATCTGAACAACGCCTCGCCAACGGGCTACGAGTCCGCAGGCCAGAAGCTCTGGATGGCGTATCTGACTCCATATGTCGACGAGTTCATCACCGATGCCTACGGCACCGCCGTCGGGGTAATCAATCCGGACGCCGATTACAAGGTGGTAATCGAGGGACATGCCGACGAGATCGGCTGGTACGTCAATCACATCACCGATCAAGGCCTGATCTACGTGCTGCGCAACGGCGGCTCGGACCACCAGATCGCGACATCCAAGCGCGTTCACATCCACACCGACAACGGCCCGGTGGAAGGCGTGTTCGGCTGGCCCGCGATCCATACCCGCAACGCGAGCAACGAAAAGGCGCCGACCAAGGAGAACATCTTCGTCGACGTCGGGGCCGCATCCAAGGATGAGGTCGAAGGCATGGGCATCCATCCGGGTTGCGTGCTGACGTATCCGGACGAGTTCAGCGTGCTCAACGGCGACAAGTTCGTCTGCCGCGCGATCGACAACCGCATCGGCGGCTTCATGGTTGCCGAAGTCGCCCGCCTGTTGCACGAGTCGGGCAACAAGCCGAACTTCGGCCTGTATGTGGTCAACGCGGTGCAGGAGGAAGTCGGCCTCAAGGGTGCGACCATGATCGCCGAGCGCATCAAGCCCGACGTTGCCATCGTCACCGACGTGACCCACGACACCTCCACCCCGATGATCGAGCAGACCACCCATGGTTCGCTCAAGATCGGCGACGGCCCGGTGATTGCCTATGCCCCGGCGGTGCAGAACAAACTGCGCGAACATCTGGTTGCCACCGCGCAGCGCGAGAACATCCCGTTCCAGCGCCAGGCGCGCGCACCGGCCACCGGCACCGATACCGATGCCTTTGCCTACAGCAACCAGGGTGTGCCGTCGGCGCTCATCGCACTGGCCCTGCGTTACATGCACACGACCGTGGAGATGGTGCACCGCCAAGACGTCGAGAACGTGATCCGTCTGATGTACGAAGGCGTACGCGGCATCGAGACCGGCGAAACCTTCAGCTACTTCGAGTAGCGTATCCGGGGGTCGGCCCAGCCGCCGGCCCGCGTTTTTCGCCCGCCCGGACTGCCGGAACCGGCGCCGAACCGCACTCTCCGAACCCCATGATTGGATCGATCGCCGCTCTTCTGATCCTGCAACTGATCGGCACCCTCGTGGTTCGCCTGACCGGCATTCCGCTGCCCGGCCCGGTGGTCGGCATGCTGCTGCTGTTCGTCTATCTGCTGTGGCGGGGCACCGCGCCCGCGTCCTTCGAGCGCACCGCGCAAGGCCTGCTGCAGAATCTCGCGTTGCTGTTCGTGCCGGCGGGCGTCGGCATCATCGCGCATCTGCACGCGGTTGCCGATCAGTGGGTGGCGCTGTCGGTGACGATTGTCGCGAGCGCAGCCATCACGCTGGTCGTGACCGCTGCCACCCTGCACTGGCTGCTCAAGTGGCGGCGGCCGCGTAACGAGGAGCGATAGACGATGTCATTCACCCGGATCTGGGTCTATCTCGCGGAGCAGCCGCTGCTGTGGCTCACGATCACCGTGGGCGTGTTCTGGCTGGCCAGACAGCTGTATTTCGCGGTCCGCCAATTCCCGCTGCTCAACCCCGTGCTGGTCGCGGTGGCTGCGATCGTGGCGCTGCTGGCCGCCACAGGCACGCCCTACGAGGAATACTTTCAGGGCGCCCAGTTCGTGAACTTCCTGCTCGGACCGGCCACGGTAGCGCTGGCGGTGCCACTGGCCGCGCAGATCGATACGCTCAAGCGCGCTCTGCTGCCAATTTCGATCGCGCTCCTGGTGGGCGCGCTGACCGGCATCCTGTCAACCCTGGCGATTGGCTGGTCGCTGGGCCTGAACGGCCAGATGCTGTTATCGCTGCTACCGCGTTCCATCACCACCCCGATCGCGATGGGCGTATCCGATCAGATCGGCGGCAGCCCGCAGCTCACCGCCGTATTCGTCATCGTCACCGGCATCCTCGGCGCGGCCTTCGGCCTGCCGTTGCTGGCGGCACTCGGTCTGCGTGATCCGGTCGCCGGCGGCTTTGCGTTGGGTGTGTCGTCACACGGCATCGGCACCGCCCGCGCCTTCGAGTACGATCAGCAGGCCGGCGCCTTCTCGGGCTTGGCCATGGGGCTCAACGGCGCGCTGACCGCCCTGCTGGTACCGCCCATCGTCTGGCTGTTCGGTCTCGGCTGATCGGCACGACGACAAAGGTTGTGTCACTCGTCACCCGGCCCTATGTTGAAAGCAATCATCAATCGAGCGAACTGATGTCCGCAGACGATTTCGAGAGCTGGATGTGGTCCGAAGCGATGCGTCGCCAGGAGCGTGCTGATCGCATTCAGCGTCAGTTCTTCCGCCGGGTCGAAACACGCCCCCGCAAGCAGTGGGAGCCACCGGTCGATATATTCGAGACCCCCGAGGCGGTATATGTGATCGTGGCCCTGCCGGGCGTTTCCGACCGCAGCCTGACCGATCTCGAAGTCGCCGGCGATACGCTCTATGTGGCCGGCGATCGCAGCGTACCCACGCCGGCCGGCGATGCCTTGCTGCATCGTCTGGAGATCCCGCACGGTCACTTCGAGCGGCGCGTTGTGCTGCCCTGGCCCCGGCTGGTTATCCAGGGGCGGGAGCTGGCCGACGGATGTCTGTATCTGACGCTCGCCAAACGCTGAAACCATGAGCGAAACCGACAATCACGAAAGCCCCGAGACCGTCGAGGGCCCGAGCACCACGCTGGTCTACAACCGGAGCGCGCCACAGCGTCCGGACACGCTGACCATCCTGCCGATGAGCGAGACCGTGCTCTTTCCCGAGCTGGTCATGCCGATCGTGCTCGATCGCAAACCAGCGATCGACGCTGCCCAGCGGGCCATGCGTGCCGATCAGCCCGTGGGCCTGCTGCTGGGCGACCCCGACGGCGAATCCAACAACTTGCCCGACAGTCTGCACAAGGTCGGCACCGCAGCGAACATCCTGCGTTATGTCACCGGTAACGACGGCCAGCATCATCTGGTCTGCCAGGGTATTTCGCGCTTTCGCGTGCGTGATTTCGTCGAAGACGACAACGGCGGACTCGCGGCCCGCGTCACCTGGATCGACGAGCCCGACCCGGAAGGCGATAAGCACGTCGATGCACGGATGACGACTCTGCGCAATCGCGCGCTGGAGGCGATCCAGCTCATGGATCACCCATCGCAGGAACTCTCCAATGCGATCCAGTCGATCGAGTCCGCCTCGCTTCTGGCCGATGCCACCGCCGGTTACCTCGGCCTCAAGCCGAAGGAGAAGCAGCGCATCCTCGAGACGATCGAGCTCGAGCCGCGGCTCGAACTGGTGCAGTCGTTCATGGACTACCGGCTGGAGGTGATGCGGCTGTCGAACGAGATCAACCAGCAGACCCAGCAGCGCATGTCCGAGCATCAGCGCAAGGCGATGCTGCGGGAACAGATGCGCTCGATCCAGCGCGAACTCGGCGAGGACGAATCGGTCGCCGAGGAGGCGGAGCGGCTGCGCGAAGCCCTCGACAAGGCCCATCTGCCGGAAGACGCCGCCGAACAGACCGATCGCGAATTGAAGCGCCTGGAACGGATGAACGAATCGTCCGCCGAGTATTCCATGGTGCGTACCTATCTCGAGCTGATGGCCGAGCTGCCCTGGGAGCAATTGTCCGAGGACGCCATCGACATCGCCGAATCGCGCAAGATTCTCGACGAGGACCACTACGGCCTGGACAAGATCAAGCGTCGCATCCTCGAGCATCTGGCGGTGCACAAGCTCAATCCCGAGGGCAAGGCGCCGATCCTGTGTTTCGTCGGCCCGCCGGGTGTGGGCAAGACCTCGCTCGGGCGTTCGATCGCGCGGGCCATGAACCGCCAGTTCGTGCGGGCCGCGCTCGGCGGCGTGCACGACGAATCCGAGATCCGCGGCCATCGCCGGACCTATGTCGGCGCCATGCCGGGTTCGATCATCAGCCAGATCCGCCGCGCCGGCACGCGCAATCCGGTGTTCATGCTCGACGAAATGGACAAGCTGGGCGCCTCCGCGCACGGTGATCCGGCCTCGGCCCTGCTCGAAGTGCTCGACCCGTCGCAGAACGATTCGTTCAACGACCACTATCTCGGCACGCCCGTTCGACCTGTCGAAGGTCATGTTCATTGCCACCGCCAACGTGATGGACACCATTCCCGGCCCGCTGCGCGATCGCATGGAAGTGATCGAAGTGCCGGGCTACACCCGCGAGGAAAAGAAACAGATCGCCAAGCGTTATCTGATTGACCGCCAGCTCGAACAGGCCGGTGTGACGCGCGAGCAGTGCGATATCTCGCGACGATGCGCTGGATGTGCTGATCTCCGGCTACACCCGCGAGGCCGGCCTGCGCAATCTGGAACGCGAGATCGGCGCGATCGCCCGCCATGCCGCGGTCCAGGTGGCCGAAGGCAAATCCGGCCCGGGCCTGATCGGCCCGGACGATCTGCACGAGATCATCGGTCCGCGCCGCGTGGACGACGAAATCGCGCTGCGCACCGGCGTGGCCGGCGTGGCGACCGGGCTGGCCTGGACCCCGGCCGGCGGCGATATCCTGTTCGTCGAGGCATCGCGTGCGCCCGGCAACGGCAAGCTCACGATCACCGGCCAGCTCGGCGACGTGATGCGCGAATCGGCCCAGGCCGCGCTATCGCTGGTCAAGGCACGGGCTGAAAGCCTGCGCATCGATCAGGAACGCCTCGACAAGTCGGATATCCATATCCACGTGCCGGCCGGTGCGATCAAGAAGGACGGCCCGAGCGCGGGTGTGGCCCTCTACACCGCGCTGGTGTCGCTGCTGACCGATCGCAACGTGCGCGCCGATGTGGCGATGACCGGCGAGATCAGCCTGCGCGGGCAGGTGCTGCCGATCGGCGGCGTGAAGGAGAAGACGCTCGCCGCCCACCAGGCCGGCATCAAGACCGTCATGCTGCCCGATCGCAACCGCAAGCGACGAGGACGATATCCCCGACAACGTGCGCGAGGCGCTGGATATCCGCTATATCTCGAACGTCGAGGACGCGATCGAGATCGCGCTGGAAGACGAGATCGCACCGGCGTAATCCGAAGGCAGTCCGCGGCTGCGCCCGATTCCGTCATTTCCAGGCATTATTCCGTCGGCCGGGCGAACCAGATCAGCGCGGTGAGCCCGATGAACAGCCAGCCGGCGAGCCAGTAGGCATCGTTCAGCCCGAGCAGCGCGGACTGCCGGCTGATGGTGTGCGAAAGTGCCGCCATGGCCTGTTCATGCGTCAGCCCGGCCTCGCGCGCACGCTCGAACCAGGCCTGGACGTTCGGGCCGCGGGCCGCGATCTGGCTGGTCAGATGATGATCGTGCAGATCCAGCCGGCGATCCCACACCGTCTGCGACAACGACGTGCCGAACGACATCGCCAGCAACCGCATGAAATTGAACAGCCCCGACGCTCCGGCCACGCGCTCGGGCGGCAGCCCGGCGGTGGACAGCGTCAGCAACGGAATCAGAAAGCAGGCCGAGCCGATGCCCCAGGGCAGCCGAGTCAGAAAAAGACGTTCGAATGTGATCTGCGGGTTCGCATCGGCCTTCGCGAACGACAGATACGGCGAACAACACGAAACCGAAGGTCACCAGCAACCGCGGGTCGAACCGATCGGTCAGCCGCCCGGCGATCGACGAGAACACGACCGCGCCGATGCCCAGCGAGGCCGTGGTGATGCCCGCCCAGGTCGCGGTATAGCCGAAATCGTTCTGCAGCCACAGCGGCAGCACCACGATGCCGCCGAAATAAGCCATGTAGCCGAAGCGTGATCGCGATCGTGGCGACCAGGAAATTGCGCCGCGCGAACAACGCCAGATCGACCACCGGATGCTCGTCGGTCAGCTCCCAGACCAGCAGAAACGCGAACGCGATGACGCGCCACGATCGCACATCCGACGATGAACGGCGAAGAGAACCAGGCATCGTCGTTGCCCTGATCGAACAGCGTCTGCAGCGCGATCACGCCGGCCGCCAGCAACACCAGCCCGACCAGATCGATACGCGTACGATCGCTGCCGCGCGCCGGCATGCGATCGCGCAGCAGCAGCCAGCTCGACCAGCGCCGCGGCCATGCCGATCGGTACGTTGAGATTGAAGATCCACGACCAGTGATAGTTGTCGGTGATCCAGCCGCCGAGAATCGGCCCCGAGCACCGGCCCGACCACGATCATCATCGCCCAGATGCCGTTGGCAAAGCCGTGTCGATGGCGCGGAAAATTGGCGAGCAGCAGCGACTGCGACAGCGGCATCACCGGCCCGGCGGCCGCGCCCTGCAGCGCGCGGGCAGCCACCAGCATCGGAAAGCTCCAGGCCAGGCCGCACAGCAGCGAAAACACCGTGAAGGCGAGCGTCGACCCGATGAACAGGCGCAGTTCGCCCACGCGCCGCGCCATCCAGCCGGTGATCGGCAGCAGAATCGCGCGGGCGGCCGCGAACGAGGTGATGATCCACGTGCCGTGCTGCGACGACACGCCGAGATCGCCGGCGATATTGGGCACCGACACGTTGGCGATGGATACGTCCAGCGCGTTCATGAACACCGCGAGCGAAAGCGCGATCGTCAACGCAACGAGCTGCCCCGCTGGCAGCGGTGCGGATACGGCGGACGAGTCGCGGCTCATCGGGCGGTCGATGCTCCGGGCGGCATGACAAACCGCTGCATCTTACACTAACCGTGCGCCCGGCTCGGCCCGGAACGCTCGACCCCGGGCGTGCTTCAGCCTTCGGCCGCAATCAACTCGCGTACGCGAGCGGCCACGTGCGAACACGTGCGCGTCGTCGGCCGCCGTGCTCGCGCAGGGCATCCGCAAGACCGAGAGACATAGTCGCGGTTCGGACCGCTCGGCCCGCTCGAAGACCACGATCTGGCGAGCGATGCCATCGACCGGCGCTTCGCCCAGCCAGGCCGCGTTATCCGGCGTGGCGATATAGACCAGGCCGTCGTCGCACGCGCCCGTCGTCGAAGGTCATCGGCTGGGCGAAACGCAGATAGCCGTTCTTCTCGCGATGATCGAGATAGTCGAAATGCGCCGGGCGTGATCCGATAGGCCATGCCGAAGCAGGTCTCGCCCGGCGCCTCGACCAGCGTCACCACGCGACCGGGGGCGTCCGGCGTGCCGCGGTGGTCGTGCGAGCCCTGCCAGAACCGGCGCACCCAGCCTGCGATGGTCGCGGGCCGGCGCTCGCTGTACTCGAAGCCGGCCTTGTAGATCAGCGAGCCATAGCCGAACAGCCACAGCTCTTCGTGGTCGGCGAAGGCGCCAGCCCGGCGATTCGCTTCGATCGTGTTGTACGACATCGCTACGCGGGTTCAGGCCGCGGCTCTCAGCCGCCTGACCTGCCACGCCGAAATGCGTATACAGCCGATCCAGAATGCCGCGCAGCGCCTCGCCCTGCAGCGCGATGCGGGCGGTGCAGTTCGGCCACCGCGTCGTCGGCGTCGAGCGAATCGAGATCGTCCTGGATCAGATCGAGCGCGCGGATGCGCTTGAGATCGAGCTGGTCGTCCAGATCGAACTCGATGGCATCGTCCACCGCCACGTTGAGCTTGGTCGGCCTGCATGCCGCCGGCCAGATGCGCGCGGATCTCTTCGGCCTGCAGATCCATGGCGTTCACGCGCACGCTGGATTTCACCTCGTCGGTCGGACTCCAGCAGGCAGCGATCGCCGCATTCGAAGCCATTGGGCAGCGCGTGCTCGTCGGCCACCCAGCGCGAGAGTTCCTCGGCCGGGTTCATGCGCGGCTCGGGCCGCGTGACCGGCAGCGTGCCCAGCGCTTCGCGCAGCGCGGTGACCACGGTCTCGGCGCGGGTATCGGAGCTGGCGTCGACCCATACCCGGCTGGCGCGCAGATCGATGACGCAGGCGGTGCGCTTGGAACGGGTGAAGGCGCGCGGCAGCAATTCGAAATGGGCCTGATCGCGGATATCGGCTTTCTCGCGGCGGCCGACCGTGCGGCCCTCGTTGGTCTGGATCCGCTCGATGCGTTCCTCGACCTCTTCCGACAGCACCGGTCCCGGCAGCACGCGGCTGATTTCCTGATACACGCAGACCGCGAGGCCGTCGACGACGTGCGTCATCGCATGTTCGCCCTTGATCGGCGGCACGAAACCGCCGACGGATACGGTCTGATCACCGCATTCCGGGCACAGCGCCTCGCCCAGCGCGTTCTCGATATCGGCCGCGCTCCACGGAAAGGTATCGGTGCCCAGGAAGACGCACAGATTACGTAGCCACATAAACATTTGCCCTCGGGAAAATCATGACGACGCGGCGCTGCACTATGGCCCGCCCGCGTGCGCCCGAATCGACGCGCACCATACGCCGGCCCGGCGCGGGCCTCAAGCGCCGTTCGTCGGTTCATCGAACGGGCAGCGAACCCGCTCGAGCCCGCGCCGCAACGCTCGCGCGGACGCCCGGCACGAGCGCGCGTCGCGCATGGCGTGGAATTAATAAAACGGTCCGGCTGTGGCACTATCGCGCTGCATCACGCCCGGCTGCGGCCCGGGCATCTGTATCGGTCTGCCGGGTTTTCTCCATGCTTCGACACTCCACCGCCCGCCGGTTGTTCCACCTGTTCACGGTGCTGACCCTGTTCGGCGCACTGGCCGGCTGCGGCCAGTCCGATTCGGATCAGGCCAAGGCCGATAACGGCTCGAACACGCAGGCGGCGAAGATCAAGGCACAGATCGGCTACATGCCGATTCTGCCCGATGCCCAGCTGTTCGTGAATCTGGAGAATGGCGGTATCGCCAAGGCCGGCATCGACCCGGATCTGGTGTCGTTCCAGAACGGCCCGGCGATGGTGCAGGCGCTGGCCTCGGGCCAGCTCGATATCGCGTATTTCGGCATCGGCCCGACGATGGTGGCTCGCTCCAAGGGCGCGAACATCCGGGTCGTCGCCTCCAACATCATCCAGCAGATCAGCGTGGTCGCGCTCGGCGATCTCGCCCCGTATTTCGACAACGGCGACCCGGCCACGGCGTTCGCCCGGTTTCGCAAGGACACCGGCCACAAGGCGAAGATCTCGACCTTTCCGGTCGGCTCGGTGCCCCAGACCGTGCTCGCCTACTGGCTCAAGAACAAGCTGCACGCCGACCCGTCGGATGTGGACGTGATCTACCAGGGCGCATCGCAGGTCCAGCAGTCGCTGTTGACCGGCGCGGTCGATGGCGCGGCCATTCTCGAGCCGGTGGTCTCGATCGTCGAGAAACGCCAACCCAAGGCGCGAGTGGTCGCCAGCGGCGCCGAATTGTTCGACAATCAGCCGGGCGCGGTCGTCGCGGTACGCCAGTCGTTCATCAAGGCGCATCCGAAGGTCGTGGCACGTCTCGTCGCCGCACATATCAAGGCGACCAAGGCGCTCGCCGCCGGTAACGACGACGCGATCGATGCGGTGGCGAAATACGTCGGCGGCGGCCGACTGCCGCGGGATATCGTGGCCACGGCGGTGAATCACTCGAAATCCAATTTCGTGGCCGATCCGCATCGCATTGTCGATTCGACCCGGCGCATGTATCAGTTCCAGCGCGACGAAGGCACGCTGAAGGCCAAGCTCGATATCGAGGCGCTGTTCGATACCTCGTTCTACGACCAGGCGGTCGGCAAGTCGAACGGCGGCGATAACACCTCGAACGACGCCCACGGCGGCTGATCTTGGCCGAGTCGCCGGAAAAAGACCGGCGTCGGGCCGAGAACCGGGCCGGCGCGCGCCGTGTCGGCCTCGGCCTGCTCGGGCTGGCGCTGTTCGTCGGCATCTGGAAAGCGGCGTACGTCTTCAACTGGGCGCCCCGCGGCACCCTGCCCGACCCGTTCGAAATCCCGGCCGCACTGTTGCGCGAATGGCGCAGCGGTCATCTGCTGCCGGCGATCGGCTCCAGCCTGATTCATTACGTCTGGGGCCTGGGCGCCGGCACGGCCGCCGGTTTCCTGGTCGGCCTGCTCGCCGCCAGCTCGCGGCTGTTCGACGATCTGCATTATCTGCTGGCGCGCGTGCTGCGCCCGATCCCGCCGCTGGCGTGGGTGGTGTTCGCCATCGCGTGGTTCCATGTCAGCCATGCGGGCGCAGCGTTCGTGATTTCCATCGGCGTGTTCTGGGTCAACTACTTCGCCACCGCCGCGGGCGTGGCCAACGTCGATCCGCGCTACTACGAGCTCGCGCGCGCCTTCGGCCATGGCGGCTTCATCTCGCGCGTGATGACCATCACCCTGCCCGGCGCGGCACCCGGCATCCTCTCGGGCATGCGCACCGGCGTTGGCCAGGCCTGGATGACGCTGATCGCGGCCGAACTGCTGGGCGTGCCGGGCATGGGCCAGCAGATGAATTCGGCCGCCGGTGTGGGCGCCTACGATGCGGTCGTGGTCTACATGCTGGCAATCTCGTTGATCTACTCGATCTCCGACGGGCTGTTCGCGCTGGTCGAGAAGCAGCTGCTGCGGTGGCGGCCATGAGTAGCACGCCGCTGCTGACGCGTCGAGGATCTGTCGTATCACTATCCCGGCAACAACACACCGGTGTTCGCCGACCTGGATTTCTCGGTGGCGGACGGCGAGTTCGTGGCCATCGTCGGCGGCTCCGGCGTCGGCAAATCCACCCTGCTGCGCAATGTCGCGGGGCTCATTCCGCCGAGCTCGGGCCGCATCGCGCTCTCGCCGGCGAAGAACCGCGGCAGCCGTGACCGCGGCTTCGTGTTTCAGGACACCCGCCTGCTGCCCTGGCGCCGGATCGCATCCAACATCGAATACGGGCTGGCCGGGCTGCATCTATCTCGCGGCGAGCGGCGAGAGCGGGTCGACGAAGTGCTTGAACTCACGGCGATGAGCGCCTATCGCGACCGCTGGCCGCATTCGATTTCCGGCGGCCAGGCGCAGCGCATCGGTCTGGCACGCGCGCTGGCGGTGCATCCGCGCCTGCTGCTCATGGACGAGCCGTTCTCGGCCGTGGATGCGCTCACCCGGCGCCGCCTGCAGGACGAACTCCTGGCCATCTGGCGCCGGCTCGGCATGGCCGTGCTGTTCGTCACCCACGACATCGACGAGGCGCTTTATCTCGCCGACCGCATTCAGGTGATGCGCGGCACCCCGGCTGCCATCGTGCGCGATGACCGGATCGATCTGCCACGCCCGCGCGAGCGCAGCGACGACAGGTTCGCGTCGCTCACGCACGACATCGCCGATTCGCTCTGAACGAGATCTGAACATGACCGATACCCAGGACGAGCCGCTACGGCTGCTGATTCACGCCGCTGATGAACCCTCGCTGGCGCGTGCCCGCAACAATGCCCGCAATCTGCTGTCCGCCGAACCGAGCGCGGCGGTGGAGATCGTGCTCAATGGCCCGGCCGTGGCTGCGGCACTGGCCGTGCCGGACGAAACCGATCGCCTGCTGCGCCTGTGCGCGAACACGCTGGCCAACCAGGATCTCGAGGCGCCGATCGAGATCGCCCGGGTGAAGGCCGCGGTGCTCTATATCGCCCAGCGCCAGCGCGACGGCTGGGCGTACATGCGCGCCTGATTTTTCAGGGCGAATCGAAGGCGAATCGCTCGGCCGCGATCGACGGCAGCTGCTCGAGCGCCGGCCGGGCGAAATAGAACCCCTGCTGCAACGCGATGCCACGATCGTAAAGCCATGCCGGCTTCGCCGGCGGTTTCCACGCCCTCGGCGATCAGTCGGATCTCGAGCTTCGCGGCCAGATCGATCAGCCCCTCGACCAGGGCCTTGCGCCGCGGCGCGTTCGGGATATCGCGCACCAGTTCGCGATCGATCTTGATCACGTCCGGGCGCAGATCGACCAGCAGATCGAGGTTCGCATAGCCGGCGCCGAAATCGTCGAGCGCGGTCGTGAAACCCATCGCGTTATAGGCTTCGACGATATTCTGAAGATGAAGCCGGTCGCGCACCGCTTCGGTTTCGATGATCTCGAACATGAGCTGCGACACGGGCCAGCCCAACCGTTCGGCCGTGGCCAACGTGGCCTGGATACAGGCCTCGGGTGCATACACCGCGTTCGGCAGGAAGTTGATCGATAGCCTGCGATCGCAACCGAGGGCGTGGGCCAGTTCCAGCGCCCGCACCCGACAGGCCTGATCGAAGGTATAGAGATTGCGGTCGTCAACCTGCGCCAGAATCGATGCCGCCGACGCGCCGTCCGGCCCGCGCACCAGCGCTTCGTACGCAAACACATCGCGGCTTGCCACATCCACGATCGGCTGGAAGGCCATGCTGAACTCGAAATCGAGGGCGCCCTCGCAGCGCGCGCAGTACGGCGCATCGTCGCCATCGCAGTTGGTCATCACAATTCCCTTTCATCCCCGAGTGCGGTCGCGGCGATCCGCGTCATCGACCAGGCCCGAGTCTAGCCGAGCACGGGGGCGTCGAAACTCGGTAATCATGCGGACCGCGCATAGCCTGAAGACGCCGCCCACCGTGTCTCGGCAGGTCGGTCGGCCGAGGCGCCCGTGAGCGGGCACCGGCAGTGGCCGCTGCCCGCGGCATGCAATCGATTGCATGCCGTGACCGAACGCCGCCATGGGCGCAGCCGATTTCGCACCACGGTCAGCGGTATGGGCGACCTGGAGTTGGCGTAAAAATACCAGACCGGTCATGAATCGCGAAGTCGATCTGCAGCGGATCGAGATCGAGGAGCCGGGCCGCGAATGACCCCGTTCCGCCAGCGGCGGACGCTTCGAATCGCTGCCGCACCGGTCTCCCGGTACCGCGCAGCCTGTCGTTGGGTTCAGCCGGGCAGCCCATGCCGCCCGACCGGCGCCTCGGCGAGCCATACCGGGGCGTCGACGTGTAGCGTTCCGCCGGCGACGATCGACGCGCGCATGCCGCCGAGTCCGTGCAGCGCGCGCCGCATGTCGGCGTCCAGCAAGCGGCTGAGATAACCGCAGGGTGGACAGCGTCCGGTCAATACGACCCGCACCTCGCCGATGAGGAGCATGCGGCCCCTGAGGGAATGAAGTACATCGCTTTCGAGCAGCAGATTTCGGCGCAGCCTGGCAGCGTCGAGATCGCCGCCCAGTCGCTGGCGGCAGATGGCGAGCGTCCGCGTATCGAGGATCGACAACGCTCGCGCGCCGGGAACCAGTGGATCGCGCTGCGAGAAGGTGCCCGTGCCGGCATGATAGCGATCGCCCACCAACCCGCGGCCGGTCTCGGCTGTCGCCATGTCAAGACGCTGCATCGCCGCACCTTTTTCCGGGGCAACGTACAATCCGATCAGGTGCCCGATCAAGCGCATCCCGACGTCGCCTTGCGATCGATTGCGCCGAAAGTCAACTTGAGTCGGCGATGGGAGGCTGCTCTCATGGCGACGTCGATAAAATCTTGCACGGCCGACGACAGGCTACGCGCCCCGGCAGCACCCGCCAACGTGGCGCGGGCGAACCCACGAAAAGCCGGAGTCCGTGCAAGCCGATGACGGGAATGCCATGCCGATCGCACTGATCACCGCCCACGACCGCTGTCCGCGCGCCGCCGCATGACGCTGCGCAATATCGATGCGTTGTTCTCCGGCGCCCGTGCGTCGGTGCTCGGCCGGGCGACCACGCCGGCCCAGAGACAGCTGCTGGCCAATCTCGAAGCGAGTGCCAGCGGCGACCTCGTGCATATCTCGGCCCGCCCGCATCGTTCGCGCCTGCCGGAGCAACCCGGGCCGTGCGCAGTGGTGCTGAACCCCCGCTGGGGCCGTCCGCAGATCATCGCCGCCCTGGCCGAGGCGGGTTGCCGCGCGGTGATCTGGGCCGCGCCCACGCGGATCGGCGATGATGTGCTGCGCGCCGCGCGGCCGACCAACATGCGGCTTCTGGGCGGGCGCACGGCCGGCGTGTTCGATACCCGCAACGGCCTCAACATGACCACCCTGGCCTCGCTGCCCCGACCCGGCAAGGTCGCGCTGATCAGCCAGTCGCAATCGCTGACCGCGGCTGCGGTGGACTGGGCGCTGGGCCGCAACATCGGCTTTTCGTGGCTGGCCTGTACCGGCGCCGAAGCCGATATCGACGCCGCGGACCTGCTCGATCATGCCGCGCTCGATCCGCGTACGCGCGCGGTGGTGCTGCAGATCGGCGAGATCGCCGAACCCCGCAAGTTCATGTCCGCCGCCCGCGCGGCCGCCCGCGTCAAACCCGTGCTGGTCCTGCAGACACGAGCGGATCGCCCCGGCACGCCGCCCGGCCCCGACCCGGCCCGATCCGCGGCATTCGCCCGCGCCGGGCTGGTCGAATGTGAAAACCTCGGCGGTCTGTTCGACGGCCTGGCGGCACTGGAGCTGCTGCCCAGCGTGCGCCAGGATCGAGTCATCGTGCTCGGCAACGGGGCTGGCGTCTGTGCGCTCGGCACCGATGCCCTGCGCCGGGCCGCGCTGTCGCCGGCCCAAGCCAGCGTCGAGACCGTCGAGGCCCTGGCCGATGCAGCCCCGCGTGCCCACAACACCGGGTGCCGGCATCGACCTGGCCAGTTCGGACAGCGCCGAAACGGTCGCGGCGCTGCGCCTGGCGCTGGCCGACCGCGGTGTCGACGCCGCGCTGCTGGTGCACAGTCCTGTCGCCGGGCATCCGCACGAACCGATGGTTGCGGCGATCGCGGAGGCCGAACTCGACGCCCGCCTCATGACCGTCTGGCTCGGGCTGCACACGGCCCTGCCGGCACGGGCGGCGAGCGCCCGGGCGCGCCTCGCCACCTTCGCATCGGCCGACGAGGCGGCACGCGCGATCCGTTATCGCCGCCGCTATCACGAAGCGCGCGAGCTGCTCACGGCCACGCCGCCGCCCGACCCCACCGTCACGGCCGACGCCGAGGCCATCCGCCATCGCTTGCATGTGCTCGCCGACGATGGGGTGGAGTGGCTTTCCGTCGAGGACACACAAGAGACGCTGGCCGCCTACGGCATCGTGGGCGGGCCGAGCGGCCGCGCCGGCGCCGATCCGTCGATCCGCGTACGCATCGAGGTGATCGATCATCCGGAGCTCGGCATGGTCATGCGGGTCACCGACGAAGCGCTGGGCGTGGCGCCGGCCTACGGTTTCGCACCACTGGATGCATTGCTCGCCCGCCGTATGCTCGAAGGCGCGAGCGCCGGGCGGCTGTCGGCGACGGTGGAAGCCGTCGAGGCCCTGGCGCAGGCGCTGGTCCGATTGTCGAAGCTGGTGGTCGACATCGCCGAGATCACGCGGCTGGATCTGCATCTCGCCATCGGCCCGCATGGCCGGTTGCATACCCCGACCGACACGCTGATCGAGATCACCGCCGCCCCGCAAACCGCCCGGCGCCGGCTGGCGATGTCGCCCTACCCGGCGCGCATGCGTCACCGGGTCACCCTGCGTGATCATCGCACCTACATCGTGCGCGCAGTCCACCCTTCCGACGAGCCACTCGTGCTCGACCTGCTGGACAGCCTCAGCCCGGAGGAAATCCGGCTGCGTTTCTTCAGCACGATCCGGCATTTCTCGCACGACATGGCAGCACGCATGACCCAGGTCGACTACGACCGCGAGGTCTCGCTCGTGATCAGCCCGGCGAACGCTCCGGGCGAGCTGGCCGGCATGGGCACCATCATTGCCGACCCGGACGGGCGCGAAGCCGAATTCGCGGTGCTGGTGCATCACGCGCATACCGGCGTCGGACTCGGCCGGCATCTGCTCGATTGTCTGCTGCGCCAGGCCCACGCCCGCGGCATCGCAATCGTTTACGGCGATATACTGGCGGACAACCGCCCCATGCTGGAACTGTCGCGCAGCCTCGGTTTCACGATCCGGCGGTCGCTTGAAGACGCCACCAGCGTGCGGGCGGAAATCGACGTGGCCCGCTATCGCAATGCCGAACTGCCACCACCCCAGGACAGCGACGAAGTCCCATGAACACGCCCGTACCCGCCCGCGAGGTCCACGCTTTCTGGTTCGACACGCTGGGACCCGACGACTGGTTCAGGGCAGACCCGGCGCTCGATCGCCGCATCGCCGCCGAATTCGGCCCCCTCATTCCAGCGGCCCGGGCCGGCGCCCTGGATTTCTGGCGCGTCTCGGCGACCGGCCGACTTGCCGAGATTCTCGTGCTGGATCAGTTCTCTCGCAACGTGTTCCGCGGGCACGGCGAGGCATTCGCGGGCGACGAACGGGCGCTGGATCTGGCGAAACAGGCGATCGAGGCCGGCGCGGCGCGGAATCTTTCGCCACGCGAGCGCGCGTTTCTCTACCTGCCTTTCATGCACAGCGAGTCGCTTGCCGAACACGACCGGGCACTCGATCTGTTCTCGGAACCGGGGCTCGAAGGCCAGCTGGAACACGAGCGCCGACATCGCGCCGTGCTGGAGCGCTTCGGCCGCTACCCTCAAAGAAACGCCGCCCTCGGCCGCACGAATACGGCCGAAGAAGCGGCGTTTCTTGCCGAGCCGGGCTCGGGCTTCTAGCGTTTCGATACCGGCTCAGAAACGACACGTACAACCCGGCGAACACATTGCACGGGTCGGCCCGTAGCCGGCGCCGGTGACGTATCGATCGTTGAGCAGATTGTCGAGATTGACCGAGACCGACATCTTCTTCACGCCCATGCTCCTCGCCATGGGGGCCGGGAAGTCGTATTTGGCGTAGGCACTGGCATCGACATGACCGTCGACCTTGTAAAACTGATCGCTGTACGGATTCACGTAATAGGCCGCGCTGTAATCCGCCGAGATGCCGCCCGACCAGCCGTTGTATTTCACCCGCAGACCCAGCGCGTCGGTGTTGCGCGGCGACTGCGTCGGCGGCTAACCGTGATCGCTGTGTAGCAGGCATTCAGAGGCGCCAGCAGCTTGAGTATCACGGGATACGGAGTCATGGCGTTGGTGTTCAGGCCTGACCAGCCGGCGCCGGGCCGGTATGGATGAAGGCCGGCACGATCCCGAACCGCGTGGCGAGGACAACGGGGATGGAGCGATTCAAGCCGCCGAGGTCGTAAAGCAACGGCCCGATCACCGGCGTCGTCGCCGAGAATGAGCCCGGCCCCGGGTCCTGAACGCCGTGGCCGGCCGGCATGGTGCGTTGCGCCGCGGGGATTGCAGCCACCGCGATCGTTTCAACCGCCGCTGTCTCCAGCGAGACGCTATCGTGGCCCGGGCCCGGGAGCGACGGCATGTCCCGGGCCATGACCGTGGTCGCGCTGCCATCAGGCCGACCCCGTCGCTGCGCGCGATGTGCTAAAACTCGGCCCGCCACCCGTTGCCGATCATTCGTTCATGCGCCGTCATTTCGTCGAACGCCTCGCCCGCAGCTCTGCTGGTCGCCGCCGGGCTGACGCTGTCCTTCGCGGCACAGGCCTGGGGGCCCCAGGGCCATGCACTCGTGGCCGACATCGCAGCAGCTCATCTCACCCCCACGGCCCGCGATGCGGTATCTCGGCTGTTGGCGGCCGACGGCCATCATCATCTCGACCAGATCGCGTCCTGGCCGGACGCCGTTCGCCACAACCGACCGGCCACCGGCCCGTGGCATTATGTCGATATCCCGCTCGACGCGGCCGGTTACAACGCCACTCGTGACTGCCCGCACGACAACTGCGTGGTCGCGCGCATTCCCTATTTCGCGCACGTTCTGGGCGATCGCTCCGCACCCCAGCATCGGCGCGTCGAGGCGCTCAAGTTTCTGGTGCATTTCGTGGCCGACGTGCAGCAGCCACTACACGCCGAAGACCACGGCGACAAGGGCGGCAACGACGTCAAGCTGAGCTATTTCGGCCAGCGGACCAATCTTCACCGCGTCTGGGACAGCGGTATCCTCGATCATGCGCTGCATCTTCACGTCGGATGGGATTACTCGATCGACTACGGCCCGACACGTGCCGCCGCCGCGCGGCTCGACCACCGGATCACCCAACGCGAGCGCGCTGAATGGACGCGCGGCATCGACGCCGCGCACTTGAACGCCGCGGCCGTTCGCTGGGCGAACCAGGCCCATCGGCTCGCTCGCCGCGTGGCCTACGGTGATCTGCCCGCGCCGCCGCGTCGCCACTGGTCCGAGGCCTATCAGCACGAGGCCTGGCCCATCGAGCGGCGCCAGCTCGAACGCGGCGGCGTGCGCTTGGCCGCGGTACTCAACGCCACCCTGGCCCCTTGAGCGCTCTGGGGTTTCGGCTTGCGGCACCGCATCAACCGCTACGCCGATCATCCGCCGACTCACAGTCATGGCTCGCGAGGCTCCCCGGCTGCGCGCTGCGCCGATCAGCCGACCGTGGTGACACGCACGCACTGGGTTCTGGATCAAGGCCGGACGCAGGTCCGGCAAAGGCTAGTCAAGGTTGTCGCGTCACCGCGACGGCCGGTCGTCCAACGCCTATAGATAGCGCGGCAGATGTCGACGAATGCCAGAAAGCGGCAGGGCCACGATGTCGACGGCCGACTGCCCCACCAGACGACGCCGCGTCGCCGTATCGAGCGCCGGCCTGAGCGCACCCAGCACCCGAGGTTCGGCCAGCAGGTACAGTCGATCGAAATTCCGTGCGCGGCAAGCCCGTGTCAGGTAATCGGAGATCTCTCTGGCAAACATGCGCACGTCGAAGGCTTTCTTGTTCTTGCGCGGCACAAGCGCATGACGCGCGCCACCAAACCGGTCATAGCTGCGCCCCGGCGCATCGGTGCCCACGAGATGCGCCGGCCGCCGCGATTGCGGGTGTATGAGGTCGGCGATTTCGACCAGTCGACCGGAGGCGCCCCGGCATTCAAGGATTCGCGCCCGGGCGCGATCGGCGACAACCACCCAGATCGTACGCATCGTCAGGTCCCTCCGAAACAGTCCGGGCAGCGCCAGCAAGAGGCCGTACGGAGGCTCGCCGACGGCGGTTGCGACGCAGTATTGAAACTGCTGAACAGTATCGGGCGAAGACCGATCGAGCCGGTTGATCAGGATCAAGCTCACCCGGCGTGGCTCGCTTACAGTAGTTAATGTCGATCCTTGATCGATGGATTTTCTCATTTCCACCTAACAACGCTTGTGAGCCCCCAATGGTTCAACGACTTTCCAGGCACAAGACCGGGGCACTCGAAGCCCAGATGCGAAATCGTCTGGCCGTGCTGCGCGGCGACATAGGGCGTGCGCTCGAACGCTCCGAGCACGAGTCGCATCAGGTGAGGGCCGGCGAAGTCTCGGACATGGAAGATGCGGCCTTCGTGCGCATGGTCCGCGAGCTGGATCTGGCCGACATCGAACGCGATGCTGCCGAGATTCACGACATCGACGCCGCCCTGCGCCGGATCCAGGACGGCCACTACGGCCTCTGCCTGGACTGCGGCGAACCCATCGCCGTGGAACGACTGCAGGCCTACCCCAGCGCCAAGCGCTGTCACTCCTGCCAGGAAGCGGCGGAGCGCGCCCGCGCGCGCTCCTGAGCCGGGGTTCAGACGCCGAAAGGGTAAGTATCCGGCAGTTCCCGCTCGGTGTCGTCGTACCAGTAGACGGCTTCGTAGAGCGGCTCCACGGCGTCTGTCTCGTCGAGATGGAAAACCAGATCGAACTGGTTGGCCAGCGAGGCGTTGAAATAATGGCTGGCCCGTTCGGTATCGGGCCTGTAGATCACCCCGATCGCGCGTTCCAGCATCGGTGCGCGCAGATCCGCGCCGGCCGGTCCCGTGAGCGACACGCAGAAGCGGTCCAGCCGCGTGCAGCGGAACAGGTGTTCGACGCTGTCCTCGAGCGCGGGGCGCACCCGCATCCGCTCGACGTGTTCGCCCCAGTCGTGCGCCGCGGAGACGAAGCCCGTATAGGTCGTGAACCCCACCAGCAGCGCATCATCCAGGCCCGCCCGCTCACGCACGCGCTGGCCCAGATTCCACTCGCCGTGGCTGCTCATCGACGTGGCGCGCGCGTCTCCCAGATGAGAGTTATGCGCCCAGACCACGATCCGGCCGCGCCGGCCCTGGGCCTTCAGGTGGGCCTGCAAGGCGAACAGGGTGTCGGCCATGTGATCGTCGCGCAGGTTCCAGCTGCTGACGCGTGAGCCGAACATGGCTCGATAATACAGCTCGGCGTTGCGCACGACGGCCGCATTGCGTTCCGCGTGGAAGCGCTCGTCTTCCGCCGTCGGGCGGCGGTCGCCGGTCAGCGACGAACCGGCGCGCTCGCGCAGCTCCATGAGTTGCCGTGTGACCGCCTCGCGGCAGGGCGGGCGCAGATTCCGTGCCGACTCCAGGCCGTACTGCTGCGGGTCACGCACATGATCGAGGCAGGCGTAACGCCGCCGCGCAATGGCGGCCTGCTCCGGGTCGGTCGCGTCCAGATACGAGATCACCGCATCGGCCGAACGATACAGACTGTACAGATCGAGCCCGTAGAATCCCACGCCGGCCTCGCGGGGCCGCACGGCATTACGGGCCTTGAGCCAGAGAATGAATTCGTAGACCTCACGATTGCGCCACATCCATTCGGGGAAGCGCTCGAAGGAATCGAAGGCGGCCAGTGCATCCTGCTCGTCGAGCCCGCGCACGTTGCGATTCAGGCCATAGGCGTCCGGCCAGTCGGCCTCCACCGCCACCGCGTCAAATCCGCATTCCATAATCAGGCGTCGTGTGATCTCGGCGCGCATGCGATAGAACTCACGCGTGCCGTGCGTGGCTTCACCGATCAGCACCAGACTGCGATCACCGACCTGTTCCATCAGCAGGTCGTAGTCGCGCACCCCGCCGGTCAGCCGAACCGCGGCCGCTCGGGTCGATGTCAGCGGCGTATGCAGACGCGCGCGCTGCGCCGGCGCCTGACAGGTCCGGGCGTCGGCGAGCAGGCGCTGCACTTCGTCGTCCGAGGTCTGATCGAACTCACGGTAATGAAGGCCGACGGCGCGGAAATCGGCCGGCGTCGACAGCGATACCACCTCGTCAGCCCAATCCTCGATGCGACGGATCCCTTCAGGCGACGCCACCGGCACAGCCGCGATGAGGCGGGCCGGCGCCATCGGGCGCAGCACCTGCAGCGCTGCCGTCATGCTCGCTCCGGTGGCCAGCCCGTCATCGATCACGATCACGCAGCGCCCCGCCACCACCGGCGCACCGAGACCCGGGCGGTAGAGCTGTTCACGACGGGCCAGTTCGCGGCGCTCGCTCGCCACCACGGTCTCGATCGCCGCATGGTCGAGACCGAGTTCGTCGATGAGCTCTCGATCGAGCACCTCGTGCCCGCCGGTGGCGATCGCGCCCATCGCGGTCTCGGCGTGACCGGGCACGCCGAGCTTGCGCACCACGAGCACATCGAGTTCGGCGCCCAGCGCCTGCGCCACTTCGAACGCTACCGGCACGCCGCCGCGCGGCAAGGCCAATACCAGAACATCGGTGCGCTCGGCATAGGCTTGCAGCAATCGGGCCAGACGTCGGCCCGCATCGCGCCGGTTTCGGAACAACATGTTCATGTAACGCGCTCCGACCAGGATTTCCATGCCAGTATCCGCCGGTCGCGCCCGCTCGGTTTTGATCGGAGTCAAGGAACCCACGAACGCCTGTGCAGGTCATCGCATGCCATACGCCGTCGCGCGGCCATACTGGCGTCATCAACACGCGCTCTGATGGCGTCGCGTCGCCGGGCCGCTGCCGGGTGGCGAGAACCCTGCAATCGCGCCCGCGCACGCTCCAACCGAGGCCCGATGAGATAGCCGCTCTCCCTCGCAACCGCCCTGATCCTGCTGGCGGCCACCTTGTCAGCCGCCTTCGCCGATAGCGGCGCGCCGGACCCCAGCCCACTGCCGGGCGCCTCGAGCGTCACGTCCAACCCGCGTCTGATGGGCGATCGCTATCAGCGGGCCAGCGCCGAAGTGCGCGCGCTGCAACTGCAGGCCTAACGTGGCGACACGACGCCTCGATCGCCTGCTCGCAAACCGTCGCGGCACGGGTCAGCCCGCCGTGGGGGCGATGTCAACGAGACCGTGCTGGACAATTCCCCCTACCAAGCCGCCGGCGTGGCCGACGGGTTCTCATACCCGAAGCACTGGGATCAATGGATCGACTCCGCTCAGGCACGCCTGATTCCGGGCGCGAGGGCATTTCTCCGCCATGCCGATGCGCGCGGGGTCGCCAGCTACTATGTCTCCAATCGCTCGGCCGCGCATGAAGCCGCGACCATCGCCAACCTCCAACGCGACGATCTGCCCCAGGTGTCGACCGATGACGCCAGCGTGAATGCGGCGCTGTTCCTGCACGACGCGAGCGCGGCAGCCACGCTCAAGCACATCTTCGAACGCGACTGGCACGGTCCCTACGTGCACACCATCGAGCCCGGCGGCCACGACGAGCCGCCGCGCACCCACTGAAGCCGCCGACGATTCGTGTCAGTGGCTGGCGCCGCCTTTCGCGATAATACCGAGATGCTCGCCCCACCGTGCAGGCGCGCGCTGCTCGCCGCCCACGCGCCAACCGACAACCGATCATGCGTATTCGTATCGCCCTCGCCCTGTCCATGCTCGCCTTTGCCGCGGTCGGCTGGCGAGGCCGATTCGCCGCTATCGCCGCAACAACACGGCGATTTCGGGCACTACACCCTGGCGCTGACCTGGCAGCCGGGGTTCTGCGCCGGCGGCAGTGTGCGGCGAACCAGAATCACGACATGCACATCGGCCTGCACGGCCTCTGGGCCTCGCGCCCACAGGATCTGATCGCGCGCGATATCGCCGCGCCGAAATGGTGGTCGCGGGGCTGCGATTTCTACCATCACAGCGATGCCGCGCCGCAGCTCGACGGGGCGACCCTGCGCAACCTCTAACGCGTCATGCCGCAGCTCCACCCCAGCCTGCTGACACACGAGTACGACAAGCATGTGCAGTGCTTCGGCTTCCAGACCCAGCGCTTCTTCGCCACCGCACTCGATCTGCGCCAGCGCGTTGCCACCAGCCCGCTCGGCGACTGGCTGCGCCGCCACGCCGGCCAGCGCGTCGCGCGCGCCGACGTGCTGGCCGAATTCGATCGCGCGTTTCATACCGTCAGGACCGATGCCCTGCAGCTGCGCTGCAGCGGGCCGGACGACGCGCGTTATCTCAGCCAGCTCTGGTTCACCATCCCGCGAGCCCATCTCGCCGAGTTTCCGCGACACGCGCGGCCTGATGAGCGCACCGATCGCCCAGCACGACTGCCCAGCCCGCTTTCGCCTGCCGGACTGGCCGTCGCCGGGTGCACCGTGACGCGTCCGCGCTGCCCGGCGGTGAACCACCGATCGACGGCAGCGACTGTGGCGCGCTAAGCCGACACTCAACACCCAAGCCCGAACGGCCAGGCTTCGTTTTCGCCTGCCGGCTGCGTTAATCTACGCCCTCGGCGCGTCCCCGTAGCTCAGCAGGATAGAGCAGCCGCCTCCTAAGCGGCAGGTCACAGGTTCGACTCCTGTCGGGGACGCCAATCCTTCCCGCCGCTGGTCCCACATCGCGAGCCCCGTGCATGGCATCCGACGTTTCCCGCCTCGACGGCCAACTGCATCTCGGCCCGCGCACCGGCGGCATCGGCGCCCGCCGCATCGCTTTGCTCGAAGCCATCGGCCAGACCGGCTCGATCACCGCGGCCGCCAAGACCGCGGGCTGAGTTACAAGGGCGCATGGGACGCAGTGAACGCCGCCAACAATCTCTCCGACGCGCCGCTGGTCGAACGTACGACGGGCGGCGCCGGCGGCGGCGGCACCCGGCTGACCGAGCGCGGGCAGCGGCTGGTCGCGACCTACCGCGCCGCGGAGGTCGAACAAAGCCGGTTCCTGGAACAGCTCAACCGCCGCCTTGCGCATCTGGCGGGCGATGATCTCAACCTCATGGAGCGTCTTGCCATGCAGACCAGCGCCCGCAATCAGCTGTTCGGCCGGGTTACCGGTGTCACCCGGAGTGCGGTGAATGTCGAAGTGGATCTCGAGCTGGCCGGCGGTGATCGCCTGGCGGCCGTGATCACCAACGCCAGCGCCGACAATCTCGGCATCGAGCCCGGTATCGCCATCACGGCGCTGATCAAGGCGAGTTGGTTGATCGTGGCGGCGGGGGATATGTCGTCGACCCCGCTGTCGGCGCGTAACCGCCTGGTGGGCACGGTCGAATCGGTGATCCGGGACGAAGTCGCCTCGGAAGTCACGCTGCGCCTGCCGGGCGGTGCCACGCTCGCGGCCGTCATCACCCGCGAGTCTGCCGATACGCTCGACCTGTCGGCCGGCGATACCGCCACGGCCTTGTTCAAGGCCTCGAGCGTGATTCTCGCTCAGGCCGGCTGAGAGGAGACCCGGGCTGCGGGGCAGACGCGATCGGCGCGAAACGCAGTACACCCGCCAGCGACGCGCGTTTGCGGTTATCGCGATCGCGCGGATGCTCGACGTCGTTGGCCACCGGCACCTCGGCGGGATCGAACAGGCTCAG
>CAWIGB010000009.1:0-13983 GCA_963835375.1 uncultured Gammaproteobacteria bacterium | reverse complement strand
GCGGCTTCGTCGCTGACAAAGACCGAATCGCGATGCTGGCAGACCGCGCGGATGCCCTGGGCGGCAAGCGCGGCCTGTAGCGTGGTGGCCTCGCGATGGCTGTTCACGAGCACGGCGATATCGCGGGCAGCGACCGGGCGGGTGGCGTCGTCCGCCGTCTGCCAATACGCCGAGCGGCCGTCCAGCAGACGGGCGATGGCGGCGATGGTTTCATCCATGAGGCGGGCGTTGTCGTCGGCTTTGGACGGGTTCTTGATCTTGCCGTTCTTTTGTTCGGTTTCGTTGCCGTGAAGCTGCCAGAACGTGAGCGCGTGTTGTTCGTGGCCGTCGGCCAACACGAGGCGGCGGTCGCCGGTGCCGCGGCCAGCGTTCACGTGCGGAAAATCGATCTCGGAGACGATGAACGGATCCGCCCCCGGCTGCCGATACAACGCTTCGATGGCATCCAGCACGCGCTGGGTGGAACGGAAGTTGGTCGTCAGCGTATAGCGCGCGTCGCGGGCGGCATGGGCCGCGGCGAGATAGGCATAGATATCGCCGCCGCGAAACCGTAGATGGCCTGCTTCGGGTCGCCGATGAGCAACAACGCGCCGTGCTCGCGCGCTGAATCCAGATAGATGCGCGAAAGACTCGCGTACTGCAGCGGGTCGGTATCCTGAAATTCGTCGACCAGCGCGTAGGGCCAGCGGGCATGCAGGGCATCGGCCAGGGCATGGCCCGTGCGCTCGTGGGTGAGCGCTGCGTGCAGGGCGACGATGAGATCGTCGTAGCTGTATTGACGGCGCTCGATCTTGCGGGCCGCGGCGCGGTCGGGCACGGCGGCCACTGCGCGGTCGATGGCGACCAGCCGGGCCAGCGGCTGGATTTCGGCGAGTAGCGGCGAGCGCGGCCAGCTCGGCCAGGGGCTCGGCATAGGTCTGGCGCTTTTCGGCGTTTTCTTGAACTGGCTCGCAGGATCAGCGAACGTCTTCACCCATGCGCCCAGTGCCGGCGGCGCCGATTGCCAGCGCGTCTACGATCTGCCGGTCGAGCACGGCCACCGCATCACGCGGGCTGTCGTGGGCGGCCAGCGCCATATTGAGCGGGTCGTTCTTCTTCAGCGCGTCGGCCTCGCAGGCCTCGGCCAGCGCGTCGGCGAGCGGCTCGGCCGTGCCGGGCCAGTGCGCCGCCAGTTGTGCTTGGAGTGTGGCCAGCCGCTCGTGGTCGATACCGGCGAGCTGGGCATGCGTTCGGAACAGCACCGGGCGGATGGTCTCGTACAGCGCATCCGGCGAAGGCCACAGCGCCAGGACGTCGCCGGCGGACGCCTCGGCGCCAAATACATGCGCGCGCCAGTAGTCGGCGGCTGCTTCGCGATAGAGGCTCGGGTCATCTATCGCGTCGCCGCGATCGAACGCCAGAGCGGATTCGAACGCGTTCTCGGTGGCCGCCCGCTGGGCGAAGCCGTGGATTGTCACGATCGTGGCTTCGTCCACGCGGGCGGCGGCATCGGCGAGGCGCCGGGCGAGTGCTTCCGGCGCTTCATCGCAGCCGGCGATGATGGCTTGGGTGAATGCATGCTCGGCGTTGCCGGGCACGGCCAGTTCCGGCGCGTGGGCGATACGGGCGGCATCGGCCAGCCGGGCACGGATGCGTTCGCGCAGTTCCTGAGTGGCGGCGCGGGTGAAGGTCATCACCAGTACGTCGCGTACCGAGGCGTGTTCCTCGACGATCAGGCGCAGATACAGGCCGGCCAGCGAAAAAGTCTTGCCGGTGCCCGCGCTCGCTTCGATCAGCCGCAGGCCGGAAAGCGGCAGGGTGGCGGCGTCGAAGGGTAGGGGATGGCTCATATCGACCTATTCGGAAACATGCGACGGCACGGGGGTGCGTATCGGCGCGCATGTCGGCGTTGGGCGGCAAATGGCGACATGATAAATAGTGGCAAAGCGAACAAGGCGCCCAGTCTATCGCGGCTCCAAGGTCATTTTTCGACCCGGGGGGTGATGGTCGGCGACGTGGCCGTGCGCGTCCGGCTCGTGGTTCCGGGCCGTTGCGTTTGCGGCAGCGAATTTCCAATTCCGCGTTCAACGGCCGAGTGCCAGCGCCCGCCGCGGTACCAGAGGCCACTGCCGAAAGAGTCACTAAGATTCGGTTAAGACAAAGCGCTCAGCGTCTCGAGCGAGGTCGATAACGAACCGTTCGCGGTTCACCTCGATAACCGAACTTAAAACGGAGATGCTCTATGCGTAATCCCCTGCATAAATCGATTCTCGCCGGCGTCGCGTTGGCTCTTACGGTCATTGGTGGTACTGCCAGCGCGGCTACCGATCTGTCGGACTGGGATCACAACAGCGACGGCTATGTCTCGACCGACGAGTTCTACGGAACGGTAGGTGACAACGGCTACTATGCCGATTGGGACACCGACGGCAACGGCCTGCTGGACCAAGACGAATTCAATAATCTCGGTGTCGACGACGTGGGTTTCGACGATTGGGATACCGATGACGACGGTTATCTCGACTCCGGCGAAGTTTACGACGGCTACTACAGCTACTATGACGCCAACGAAGACGGCCACTGGAACAACGGCGAATGGGATGATGCCGGCGAAGACGGCTTTTTCGATATCTAATCGCCAAACGCCCGTTGCGGCTGGATAACCTTAAAACGCGGCGCACGGGCGCCGCGTTTTTTATGCGTGGATCAATCGCCGGTGATCGGGCCGATCCGGGCGTTCATGGGCCCGCTGATGGCATCGATGGCGGCGATGAACGGGCTGTCGTCCTCGGTGTCGCCAAGCGGCGCCTCGGGCGGGCCGAGAAGCATCGAAAAATATGCATCGCGCGTGAGGTGGTGCGGGAAATACGCGGTCGGCTTGAAGCGAAAGCTTAGGTTGTCGAAGGCCTTGTTCTGCTCCGGGTTGTAGCTGTCGTCCAGATCCGGGTGGTAGGGCAGCGGCCGGGTCTGGCCGTCGATATAGCGTTGTACGAGATGCGCCAGCTCGGCGCGGGCGGTGTCGGCGTCGAGCCGGCCGGCGTATTCGATGCGTTCGGCGGTTTTCTGGTCGGGCGCGAAGCCGGCCATTTCCAGCGCCAGATCGTGGCCGGCGGCCACCACGGCCAGATAATCGATCCAGTAGCGCAGGCGGAATCGCGTCTTGAGCTTGCCGGTGCGCAGCCGGCGCATGGCGTTCGGCCAGCACTGGGCCACGCGGCCGGTGATGCGCACGCCGGCCACGTCATTCTATCGAGCTGGATATCCAGCGTCTCCGGCGTGCCTTCGGCTTTCCAGGCCTGCCAGATCGGCAGCAGTTCGTTCACGGCCTCGGCCTCGGCGGCATAGTTCGGATCGGCCAGCGGCGGGGGCGGCAGCGTGCCGCGGGCGCGCTCGAGCGCGGTCGGAGCCAGGTCGATTGCCGTGGCTTCGGCCTTGTCGGCGGATGCGAACAGCCGCTCTCGCAACTGCGCGGCGGCCAGCGGGCCCAGCGCGATCGGCTCGGCGTCGTCGACCTGGTGATCCTCGATCTCCAGATTCAGCTTGATGCGCTCGCGAAAGAAGGCCCGGGCGGGATGGTCGAAGAAACGCTTGAGCGTGTCGAGATCGATTGCCTCCACGGTTTCGGCCACCGGTGCGGTGCTGTCGTCGAGCATGGGCAGGCGGGCTTCGCGGGCGCCGATCGCGGCCCGGGTGGCATCGCGCCAGTCACCGGCATAGGTGAACACGCGGTTGTCGGGTTCGTCCGGCGAGAAATAGCGTAGCGAGAATGGCTGCATCGGCTGGTGATGAATCAGCCGCGCCTCGAAGGCTTTCTTGTCGTGGCCGTCGAAATAATGCCGGCGCAGGAATTCCAGTGTTTCGCCCACGATCGGCGAAGGCGGCAGTTCTTCGCCGGTATTCACGTCCTGGCCGATGTAGCTGATATAGAAGGCATCGCGGGCGGCGGTGAGTGCCTGCAGGAACAGCAGCCGATCATCGTCGCGCGTGTTGCGATCGCCCAGGCGCGGGGCGTCGAACATCACGTTGAAGGCTCGGCCGGTGTCCTGGCGCGGGAAGGCCGAATCGTTCATGCCGAGCACGCAGACCATGCGAAACGGCACGGCGCGCAGCGGCACCATGCCGCAGAAGGTGATGCCACCGGCCAGAAACGGCTGGCGCTCGGCCGCGGTCTCCAGCGTGGCGCGCAGGGCTGTCGCGCACGGCCGGCCAGGAGATCGTGCGGTCGGCGGTGAGCGGCTTGTCGCGCGTACAGGTTTCGGCGGTGTCGAAACGGGCGAACACGCTGCGCAGGCTGAATCCACGGCGCGCTGTTCGTCGGGCGTGTCCATCGCGGGCTCGATGAGATCGTCCACCATCTTGTTCAGCCGCGTCTGCCATTCGCCCGGCGTGGCCGGTTTCGCCAGATCCGTCGGCGACGGTGGCCAGCGTGTCCTCGAAACGCCAGAGTTTGCCGAGCGCGGCGGTGATACCGCCTTCCAGATCGGACCAGGGCGCCACGCCGTCGGTGAGGGTTTCGTCGTCCGACTGGGCCACGCCCAGCAACAGGCGATCGAGCCCGAAGCGCCAGCTGTTCTGCTCGAACGCGCCGGCGCCGAGTTCGGCCCGATGATGCTTGTCCCGGCCCCAGCGGATGCCGGCATCGCCGACCCAGTCGGTGATCGTGTCCAGCTCGCCGGCCGACAGGCCGAAGCGCCGCATGACGGCCGGCACGGCCAGCAGATCCAGCAGTTCGCTGGCCGCCCAGCGCGACAGCGGCAGATCGAGCAGAGCGGAGACACAGGTCACGATCGGATGCGCCGCCGAACGGGCGCGATCGGCAAGACCGAACGGCAGATAGCGATCGGCCGGCGCGCCGCCGAACACCGCCTGGATGGCCGGGCGCATAGGCGGCCACGTCCGGCAGCATGACGATGATATCGCGCGGGGCCAGCCGGTCGTTCGCCTCGATCTCGCCGGCGGCCACGCGCTTGTCCTCGGCTGCCAGCCGGTCCAGCAATTGATCCTGCAGCACCTGAATCTCGCGCAGCGGGCTGTGGCAGGCATGGACTTCGAACGACGTATCGGCATCGTCCATGCCCTGCGGCGAGGCGCGGCAATCCAGTTCGACGATATCGGCCTGCACGCGATGCAGCAGCGTGTCGCGCGGCGGCACGTCGTAATCCATCAGATCGCCCAGCTCGGGCTCGATCATGCCGGCGAACTCGTCGGAATACAGCACGCGCAGCGTGTCGCGCGCCATGCGGCCGAGCGCGGACAGCAGTGGATGCCCGGCCTCGACCGCCGCTTCGCCCGGCAGGAGAGTGTCGTCGTCCGGGGTGGCGACAGCGGGCAGTTCCAGCGGCAGGCGCCCGGCGGTGATATCGCCCCAGTAGGCCGCGCTCGGGTTCGGCAGCAGGAAATGCACGTCGATATGTTCGGCCAGTGCATACAGCAGGCGTAGATGATCGGGCGCGAGCGCGACCAGGCCGAAGCAATAGAGCTCGTCCGGGCAATAGGCGATCACGCGTTGCTGCAGCCCGTGATCCTTGCCCAGCCGGGTGATGAAGTTCGTGAGCACGCGGGCGCGATGCGTGGTGCCGAGCCGATGCTCGCGCGTCAGCCAGTGCCACACGCGCGCCTGCCAGCGGCCGGGGTTGGACGGCGGCACCTCGCCGTTTTCCCAGCCGGCCAGCATGTCGGCGCGATAGATCAGGTACTGATCGAAGACATCGGCGAGCTGGCCGGCGAGCTGATAACGGCGGACCTCGTCCACCGGCGTGCCGAGATAATCGGCGACGGCCGGCACCTCGCGCGCGATCTCGGGCAGCGCGGCATACAGATGCCAGGGCAGACACGCCGGCTCGAAGTGGTCGCCCGCCTCGGCGGTGTCCATCGTGGCGTGCAGCAGGTCCCAGATGAACTCGCCGGGCAGGCGCCCGTCGATATTCGCAGCGATGCCTTCGCTTTCGGCGAGCTGGATACGAAGCCAGCGGCCGATGCCGGCATTGGGGGCGAGCACGGTATCGATCGCCAGCGGCGCACGAGATCGTCGGCCGCGCAGCGCGCCGAACAGCTCGGCCAGACGGGCCAGATCGTTGTGGTGGTAGAGATAGAACATGCGCGGAGCCAGCGTCGAATGAAAGGAAACGGCCCAGCGCGCCATGCCACCCGGTACCGACCCCGTCGAGGAATTTAACGCGAATCGAGCATGATCGAACACCACCCGTTCACAAATGTCGGTGTTTCTTACACATGCGGTTAAGCGCTTGATATGGCCTTACCGGAATTCCAAAAGAAAATTAAACGATGACAGTGAGATACAAATCGATTTCGACGCAAGTGATTGATCGGAATGGTTCTTGCGGCCCAGTGTCCACCCGCTGCTCACGTGCCGCTCGTGACGGCGGATCCACGAATCAATCAAGGAGAATTCATGCAGTTCAAGAACCTCGCCGTTTCCTCGGCCGCCCTAATCGCGCTCGGCCTGTGCGGCTCCGCTTCGGCATCCCTGATCAACTTCGATCAGGCCAACGCGCAGTCACCCACGGGATCGGTGTCGTACAACGGTAAAGGCGGTGCACTCACCGGCAGCGGCATTTCCTTCGACGAAGTCAGCCTCAACGGCGGCGCCACGCCGGCCGGCCACAACGATACGCTGACCTGCAAGTCGTGCTCGATCGACTTCAAGACGGGCGACAACCTCTCGGAAGGTGGAGAGAACCAGGTCTGGACGTTCGCGGGTGGCGGCAACTTCACCCTGAGCGGCACCGTCATGGACGGCAGTCAGACGGTCGCCGATGGCATGTTGTTCAATGGCACGTTCAACGACGGCGGTACGCAGATGGTCGTTAGCAACGGCAGCGACAGCCTGAACGCGACGCTGAGCGGTAAAGATGACTTCAACGGTGCGTTGGCGTCCTACTTTGGCCTGAGCAACAACACCGGGTTCGATTTCTCGAACACCGAAATCGCGCTCGGCAACGCCACGTTCGGCAGCAACGGCAGCTTCGACAGCGGCCAGCTGCAGAACGCCGACGTCACCGTCGAATCGAGCGATGTGCCCGAGCCGTCCCAGTTCGGCATGTTCGGCATCGGCCTGGCTCTGGTGCTCGGTGGTCTGGGCTTCCGTCGCAAGCAGCCTGGCGGCGCCGCCTGATCAAGGCGCCCTGAAAACCGGGTTTCCAACCCGCTCTCCGCATCGCCGGAGGGAAAACGGCCCCGTTCGCGGGGCCGTTTTTTTGTGCCGTTCGGCCGAGGCGTGTTGGCGTTTTGGCCGCAACGCGGCGCCTGGATAACACCGCAACATGCCTGGCGCGATGTCGCGGCAGGCGTCATGCCGATACTCCGTCAATTGAACGGCAGTGCGCATGAATTTCGATATCGAATCCACTTACGGCGCTGCCACTGCGGCGGCGTGCGGCTGTCGGACGGACTGCATACCGCACACCGGTGCCCTTGCTCGTATTGCCGGGTGCGCGGTGCGGTCGCGGTGTCGGCTGCCCTGACAGACATCGTGATCATCGAGGGCGGCGAGTTGTTGCGCTGCTATCAGTTTGGCACGAAGACGGCGAAGCCTTATTTCTGCTCGTGTTGCGGCATCCACACGCATCACCGGCGCCGCTGGGAGCCGGATCAATACGGCGTGAACGTGGCCGGTCTCGAGGGCCTGAGCCTGTTCGATTCCGCCGAGGTGCCGGTGGCCAAAAGCGTCGAGCATCCGCGCGATCGCGATAACCGCAAACGAGCGTCGCTGGCGGGTGTGCTGCGTTTCGAGCCGACCGCGCCTGACCCGCAACCGGGGTCTTCTCAGCCGGGCTGAGCGAGAATCACGCTCGAGGCCTTGAACAAGGCCGTGGCGGTATCGCCGGCCGACAGATCGAGCCTATCGGCAGACTCGCGGGTGATGACGGCCGCGAGCGTGGCGCTGCCGGGCAGGCGCAGCGTGACTTCCGAGGCGACGTCGTCCCGGACCACTGATTCGACCGTGCCCACCAGGCGGTTACGCGCCGACAGCGGGGTCGACGACATATCACCCGCCGCCACGATCAACCAACTCGCCTTGATCAGCGCCGTGATGGCGATACCGGGCTCGATGCCGAGATTGTCAGCGCTGGCGTTAGTGATCACGGCAGCCAGGCGCTCACCGCCGGCCAGCTCGAGATCCACTTCGACATTGACCGCACCCCGCGTGACGCCGGTGACACGGCCGAGCAGCTGATTGCGGGCACTGGTCTGCATGGCAAGACGCTCCATCAGGTTGAAATCATCGCCGGCCAGATGGGCAAGGCGCCGATTGAGCTGTTCCAGAAACCGGATCTGTTCCGTCTCGGCTGCGCGATAGGTCGCCACCAGACGATGCCCGCGCTCGGTAAGCCGGGTACCGCCGCCGCCGGCACCGCCGGTCGTGCGTTCCACCAACGGGGCATCGGATAGATTGTTGGCCGCGTTGACCGCATCCCACGCGCCCTTGTAACTCAGCCCGACGGTCCTGGCGGCCGCGGTGATCGAGCCGGTCCGACCTATGGCTTCGAGCAGGGCGATGCGGCGCGCGCCGATGCCGCCGGTGCGTGGGCCCAGATGCAGCTGGCCGTCGAGGCGGGAAACGTCGGATGCCATGCGCGGGGCTCGCGGTGTCGGATCGGCGACGGGAAGGATTGGCGTCCCCGACAGGAGTCGAACCTGTGACCTGCCGCTTAGGAGGCGGCTGCTCTATCCTGCTGAGCTACGGGGACGCGCCGAACGCGTAGATTAACGCAGCCTGCGGGCGAACATGAAGTGGCCAGTGGGCCCAGGGCTGTGGGTTTGTCACCGAAGGCGCCGCGGTGCTGGCAGGACGCGTATGCACCAAGGCGTGCGCCGCCGAGCATCGGTGGCGGCAATGTGCTCCAACACGGCCAGGCCGGCAGGCGCAAGTGCGCCGGGCAGTTGTGCTGGGCGATCGGTGCGTGCATCAGGCCGTCGTGCCGGGGAAAGGCGGCCAGCTGCGTTCGCGGGATGGTGAACCAGAGCTGGCTGAGATAACGCGCGTCGGCCGGTCCGCTGCAGCGCAGCTGCAGGGCATCGGTCCTGATGGTATAAAACGCGCGATCGAATTCGGCCAGTACGTCGGCGCGCGCTACGCGCTGTCCGGCGTGGCGGCGCATCCAGTCGCCGAGCGGGCTGGTGGTAATGCGCTGGCGCAGATCGAGTGCGGTGGCGAAGAAGCGCTGGGTCTGGAAGCCGAAGCACTGCACATGCTTGTCGTACTCGTGTGTCAGCAGGCTGGGGGTGGAGCTGCGGCATGACGCGTTCGAGATTGCGCACGGTCGCACCGTCGAGCTGCAGCGCGGCATCGCTGTGATGGTAGAAATCGCAGCCCCGCGACCACCATTTCGGCGCGGGGACGTTGCGCGCGATCAGATCGTGCGGGCGGGAGGCCCAGAGGCCGTGCAGCCCGATATGCACGTTGTGATTCTGATCCGCCGCACAACGGCCGCCCGCGCAGAAACCCGGCTGCCAGGTCAGGGCCAGGGTGTAATGCCCGAAATCGCCGTGTTGGCGCGGCGACAGGGGCGAATCCGCCTGGGCACAGACGAGCGCAGACAGGGCGAGGGCGATACGAATACGCATGATCGGTTGTGGTTGGCGCCGGTGGGAGGTTCGAGCATGGCTGTGCCCGCAGGGTGGGGCGAGCATCTCGGTATTATCGCGAAGGCTGCGCCAGCCACTGACACGAATCGTCGGCGGCCTCAGTGGGTGCGCGGCGGCTCGTCGTGGCCGCCGGGCTCGATGAGGTGCATGTAGGGCCCGTGCCAGTCGCGTTCGAAGATGTGCTTGAGCGTGGCTGCCGCGCTCGCCTCGTGCAGGAACAGCGCCGCATTCACGCTGGCGTCATCGGTCGACACCTGGGGCAGATCGTCGCGTTGGAGGTTGGCGATGGTCGCGGCTTCATGCGCGGCCGAGCGATTGGAGACATAGTAGCTGGCGACCCCGCGCGCATCGGCATGGCGGAGAAATGCCCTCGCGCCCGGAATCAGGCGTGCCTGAGCGGAGTCGATCCATTGATCCCAGTGCTTCGGGTATGAGAACCCGTCGGCCACGCCGGCGGCTTGGTAGGGGGAATTGTCCAGCACGGTCTCGTTGACATCGCCCCCCACGGCGGGCTGGCCCGTGCCACGACGGTTTGCGAGCAGGCGATCGAGGCGTCGTGTCGCCACGTTAGGCCTGCAGTTGCAGCGCGCGCACTTCGGCGCTGGCCCGCTGATAGCGATCGCCCATCAGATGCGGGTTGGACGCGACGCTCGAGGCGCCCGGCAGTGGGCTGGGGCCCGGCGCGCCGCTATCGGCGAAGGCAGCTGGCAAGGTGGCCGCCAGCAGGATCAGGGCGGTTGCGAGGGAAAGCGAGTATCTCACAGGGCGTCGGTTCGAGCGTGCTCGGGCGCGATTGCATGTTCCTCGCCCCCGGCAGCGGCCCGGCGACGCGACACCATCAGAGCGCGTGTTGATGACGCCAGTATGGCCGCGCGACGGCATGTGGCATGCGATGACCTGCACAGGCGTTCGTGGGTTCCTTGACTCCGATCAAAACCGAGCGGGCGCGAGCGGCGGACACTGGGATGGAAATCCTGGTCGGAGCGCGTTACATGAACATGTTGTTCCGAAACCGGCGCGACGCGGGCCGACGTCTGGCCCGATTGCTGCAAGCCTATGCCGAGCGCACCGATGTTCTGGTATTGGCCTTGCCGCGCGGCGGCGTGCCGGTAGCGTTCGAAGTGGCGCAGGCGCTGGGCGCCGAACTCGATGTGCTCGTGGTGCGCAAGCTCGGCGTGCCCGGTCACGCCGAGACCGCGATGGGAGCGATCGCCACTGGCGGGCACGAGGTGCTCGATCGAGAGCTCATCGACGAACTCGGTCTCGACCGTGCGGCGATCGAGACCGTGGTGGCGAGCGAGCGCCGCGAACTGGCCCGTCGTGAACAGCTCTACCGCCCGGGTCTCGGTGCGCCGGTGGTGGCGGGGCGCTGCGTGATCGTGATCGATGACGGGCTGGCCACCGGAGCGAGCATGGCGGCAGCGCTGCAGGTGCTGCGCCCGATGGCGCCGGCCCGCCTCATCGCGGCTGTGCCGGTGGCGTCGCCTGAAGGGATTCGTCGCATCGAGGATTGGACTGACGAGGTGGTATCGTTGTCGACGCCGGCCGATTTCCGCGCCGTCGGCCTTCATTACCGTGAGTTCGATCAGACCTCGGACGACGAAGTGCAGCGCCTGCTCGCCGACGCCCGGACCTGTCAGGCGCCGGCGCAGCGCGCGCGTCTGCATACGCCGCTGACATCGACCCGAGCGGCCGCGGTTCGGCTGACCGGCGGGGCGCGCGATTACGACCTGCTGATGGAACAGGTCGGTGATCGCAGTCTGGTGCTTATCGGTGAAGCCACGCACGGCACGCGTGAGTTCTATCGCATGCGCGCCGAGATCACACGGCGCCTGATTATGGAATGCGGATTTGACGCGGTGGCGGTGGAGGCCGACTGGCCGGACGCCTATGGCCTGAATCGCAACGTGCGCGGGCTCGACGAGCAGGATGCACTGGCCGCCTTCGATCCCTTCGAGCGCTTCCCCGAATGGATGTGGCGCAATCGTGAGGTCTACGAATTCATTCTCTGGCTCAAGGCCCGCAATGCCGTGCGGCCCCGCGAGGCCGGCGTGGGGTTCTACGGGCTCGACCTGTACAGTCTGTATCGTTCGGCCGACGCGGTGGTCTCGTATCTGGACGCGACCGACCCGGAGCAGGCCGCCATCGCGCGGCGGCGTTACGCCTGCCTCGATCATGTGCGTGACCCGCAGCAGTACGGCCTGGAGTCGGCACGGAACCTGCGCCCGCCCTGCCGCGAAGCGGTCACACGGCAACTCATGGAGCTGCGCGAGCGCGCCGGTTCGTCGCTGACCGGCGACCGCCGCCCGACGGCGGAAGACGAGCGCTTCCACGCGGAACGCAATGCGGCCGTCGTACGCAACGCCGAGCTGTATTATCGAGCCATGTTCGGCTCACGCGTCAGCAGCTGGAACCTGCGCGACGATCACATGGCCGACACCCTGTTCGCCTTGCAGGCCCACCTGAAGGCCCAGGGCCGGCGCGGCCGGATCGTGGTCTGGGCGCATAACTCTCATCTGGGAGACGCGCGCGCCACGTCGATGAGCAGCCACGGCGAGTGGAATCTGGGCCAACGCGTGCGTGAGCGGGCGGGCCTGGATGATGCGCTGCTGGTGGGGTTCACGACGTATACGGGCTTCGTCTCCGCGGCGCACGACTGGGGCGAACACGTCGAGCGGATGCGGGTGCGCCCCGCGCTCGAGGGCAGCGTCGAACACCTGTTCCGCTGCACGCGGCTGGACCGCTTCTGCGTGTCGCTCACGGGACCGGCCGGCGCGGATTTGCGTGCACCGATGCTGGAACGCGCGATCGGGGTGATCTACAGGCCCGATACCGAACGGGCCAGTCATTATTTCAACGCCTCGCTGGCCCGCCAGTTCGACCTGGTTTTTCATCTCGACGAGACAGACGCCGTGGAGCCGCTCTACGAAGCCGTCTACTGGTATGACGACACCGAGCGGGAACTGCCGGATACTTATCCTTTCGGCGTCTGAACCCCGGCTCAGGAGCGTGCGCGGGCGCGCTCCACCGCTTCCTGACAGGAGTGACAGCGCTTGGCACTGGGATAGGCCTGCAGTCGTTCCACGTCGATGGGTTCGCCGCAATCCAGGCAGAGGCCGTAGTGGCCATCCTGGATTCGGTGAAGTGCTGCGCCGATGTCGTGAATCTCGGCGGCGTCGCGTTCGATGTCGGCCAGATCCAGCTCGCGGACCATGCGCACGAAGGCCGCATCCTCCATGTCGGAGAGTTCGCCGGCAATCACCTGATGCGATTCCTGCTCGGATCGTTCCAGCGCGCGTCGGATGTCGGCGCGCAGCGTGGCGAGGCGCGTTTGCATGCGGTTTTCGAGTGCCCGGGTCCCGTGCCCGGAAATCGATGAATGCGACATGACAGACTCGCAAGCGTTGGCAGTGGGAACGTGAAAATCGATCGTTCAGTTGCCCCTACGACTTAACCATGCCGCGCCGGGCCGCCTTGATCCTGATCAAACGGCGGACGGACAACGCTCGATACTGGTCTAGCAGCTTCGATACGGCGCCGCACGACGTCGGCGCGCCTCCTACGGCCTCTTGCTGGCGCTGGACGGATGCGTTTTGGAGGTAAGTCACGATGCGCACGATCTGGGTCGTTGTAGCCGATCGCGCCCGGGCGCGGATCTTCGAAGGCCACGGCGCGTCCGGGCCGACTGGTGAAATGCCGGTCTTATTCATCCGCAGTCGCGGCGGCCTGCCCATGCCGTCGGTTCCGATGCCCCGGGCCGCAGCTACGATCGCTTTGGCGGGGCCCGTCATGCGCTCGTGCCGCGCAAGAACAAGAAGGCCTTCGATGTACGTATGTTCGCCGGCGAGCTTGCCGAGTATCTGGCCAGCGCCTGCCGAGGTCGGGCATTCGATCGTCTGTACCTGCTGACCGAGCCGCGCGTGCTCGGTGCGCTCAGGCCGGCCCTGGACCAAGCAACGCGGCGTCGACTGGTCGGCCAGTCGGCGGTTGACGTCGTCGCGATGCCGCTACCCGCCATTCGTCGACACCTGCCGCGCTATCTATAGGCGTTGGACGACCGGCCGTCGCGGTGACGCGACAACCTTGACTAGCCTTTGCCGGACCTGCGTCCGGCCTTGATCCAGAACCCAGTGCGTGCGTGTCACCACGGTCGGCTGATCGGCGCAGCGCGCAGCCGGGGAGCCTCGCGAGCCATGACTGTGAGTGAACGGAGTCGTCGGCATTAGCGGTTGATGCGGTGCCGCAAGCCGAAACCCCAGAGCGCTCAAGGGGCCAGGGTGGCGTTGAGTACCGCGGCCAAGCGCACGCCGCCGCGTTCGAGCTGTCGCCGCTCGATCGGCCAGGCCTCGTGCTGATAGGCCTCGGACCAGTGGCGACGCGGCGGCGCGGGCAGAT
>CAWIGB010000008.1:0-30354 GCA_963835375.1 uncultured Gammaproteobacteria bacterium | reverse complement strand
CTCGCGCTGGCTGCCATGTGGCCCGACCTCATGCAACCACCGTCCGAGCGCTCTGCGGCGGGTAAGGCGGCGGGTGTTTGAGTACGCCGAAGGCGATAGGCATGAGTTTTCGCATGGCCGCGCCCGGCGCGCTCGTACGGGATTGACGGCGGGCGCTCAGGCGTTGATATCGCGCGACGTTGTCCGGGTTGTGGCAGCAGGCTGACGACCGCCGCCATGTAAAGCAGGGCTCTGAGTCGAGGCGCGCCCGCTTTCGATCAATGCGTTTGTCTGCGCACCGAGCGTCCTGATTCGTTGGGTATGGGCACCAACCCGGCGCGCAGGCCGCGGCCTGCCGAGTGCTGCGGAACGTTCGAGTCCGCAGCATCGTCATTACACGCCGAGAGAACCGGGGCCGATATCTGGAATGCTTCCCCGCAGTTTCCGCGGTCTTGTTTGAGTTACGGATGCCCACCGATGTGATTGTCGATATCCCGCGCCAAGCGATCCGCTTGGACCGCACCAACGGCCACGCATCAAGTGCGATCGCTTGTCATACAGGTTTCATGAACGACGTGCAGGCTGACGCTGCATTTTGTCGAGTTCGCAGATACGAGACATCACACGAGGAGCCTGTATTCAATGTTCGCTAAAGATTTATCCCGTCGCGGTTCGATTCGCGCGATTGCCGGCGCCGCGCTGGCGGTTTCGTCGATTGGCGTAGCCTTCGGTGCCACCACGCTGACCGAGACCGGCTCGAGTCTGCTGTATCCGCTGTTCAACCTGTGGGTGCCGGCTTACACCAGCCAGCACAGCGACGTGCAGATCAACACGGCCGCCACCGGTAGTGGCACGGGCATCGCCCAGTCGACCCAGGGCATTGTGCAGATGGGCTCTTCCGACGCGTATCTCAGCGGCGCGCAGATGAAGAAGCATCCCAACATGCTCAACATCCCGGTCGCTATTTCGTCGCAGATGGTCAATTACAACGTGCCGGGCGACAACGACAAGAATCTGAAGCTGAGCGGTCCGGTCCTGGCCGCGATCTACAGCGGCAAGATCCGCTACTGGGACAATAAGAAGATCGAGGCGATGAACGCCGGCGTCGATCTGCCCCACAAGGCCATCGTTCCGCTTCACCGGGCCGACGGCAGCGGTGACACGTTCCTGTTCACCCAGTTCCTGCACAAATCGGCGGGCCATTCGTGGACGCCGGGGTACGGCACGACGGTCAGCTGGCCGAACGTGCAGGGCGCAATCGGTGCGACTGGCAACTCGGGCATGGTCACCGCGCTGCAGAACAACCCCTACGCCATCGCCTACATCGGGGTCAGTTACAAGGATCAGACCGACAAGGCGGGCCTCGGCGAGGCGAAGCTCAAGAACAAGTCCGGCAATTACGTACTGCCGACGACGGAAACAGTTCCGGCCGCGGCGGCCCGGATGGTGCCCAAGACGCCCAAGAGCGAGCGCATCAGTCTGATCTTCGCGCCGGGCAAGAAGTCGTATCCGATCATCAACTACGAGTACGTGCTGGTGCAGGCCAACCAGTCGGATGCGGACACGGCCAAGAAGCTGAAGAGCTTCCTGACCTGGGCGGTCAGCGAAGACGGCGGTAACAGCATGCAGTATCTCAAGCCGGTGAACTTCATGCCGCTGCCCGCGAAGGCTCGCAAGCTGACCATGAATCAGATCGACAAGATTCACGGTTAAAGCGCTTACGGCGCGCCATTCGGCCGGCGACCGGCGGCGTTCCCGAACGCTGTCGATCGCCGGTTTCTTCGTTTAACGGGCCCCAGAGGGTCATGCATGACCGATATCGCGATTGGATCGACTGCCCGATCACCGGGTCGCCAAGTCGTGAAGCGTGGCGTGTTTTCGCTTCTGCTGCGGGCGTTCTCCCTGGTTCTGCCGGTGATTCTGCTCGGTCTCGTGGGATTTCTGGTCTACCAGGCCTGGCCGGCCATCGAGTTCAACGGGCTGGGCTTCCTGGCCAGCAACGACTGGGATCTGGGCAGCCAGTACGGTACGCCGGCCACGGTCGATGGCCACATGGTGCTGCCAGGTGCGAGCTACGGCATCTTCTTCCTGATATTCGGGACCCTTTCCAGTTCGTTTCTCGCATTGTTATTCGCGGTACCGGTGGGTGTGTTGGCCGCCATGTTCATCGCCGAGGTCGTGCCCGCCGGAGTGCGCGACATCGTCGCGGCGATCGTGGAATTGCTCGCCGCGGTGCCTAGCGTGGTCTTCGGGCTGTGGGGTTATGTCGTCGTGATTCCGGTTTTCGCGCACTACGTATACCCCGCCATGTCGCATATTCTGGGTTTCATCCCGGGGTTCGGCGGGCCGGTCGGCGCGGGCTATGGTCTGATGACCGCCGGGGTCGTGCTTGCCCTGATGGTGGTGCCGATCATCACGGCGAACGTGCGCGAAGCCATCGGCGCGGTGGACCGCGGGGACGTCGAGGCCGGGTTCGCGCTCGGCGCGACGCGCTTCGAGGTGGTGAGCAAGGTCGTGCTGCCGCAGGTCAAGCGCGCGATCATCGGCGTGTCCATCCTCGGCCTCGGCCGCGCGCTCGGCGAGACCATGGCCGTGCTCATGGTCAGCGGCAACGCATTGGCTGTGCCGTCCAACATCTACAATCCCATGTCGACCATGGCGGCCTTTATCGTCTCGCAGCTGGATAGCGCCCTGCAGGACCCGACGGGCATGGCGGTCAACAGCCTGACCGAGATCGGGCTGATCCTGCTGATCGTGGGTGTCATCGTGAATGCGGCGGCGCGGCTGCTGCTGTGGCAGGTTCGGGAGTGACGCATCATGAATAATGCATCGACCGCGTTGGGCTGGACTCTGCCCGACGGAGCGTACAGCCGTTATCGGCGCCGCCGGTTGCTGAGCCTGGGCGGCTGGTTGTTCTGTGGCACGAGTTTCGCCGTGCTCGGTTTTGCCCTGCTGGATATTCTGTTCGAAGTCACCGTCGGTGGCTTTCCGGCGTTGAGTGTGAAGTTGTTCACGGAATCCACCCAAGGCGTGTCAGGTGGGCTGGCCAACGCCATCGAGGGCACGCTGCTCCTCACGCTCGGCTCTGTTCTGATCGCCGGGCCGCTGGGTGTCGGCATCGGCGTATACACCTCCGAGAAACGCGATCACGCGTTCGCGGCGGTGGTGCGGTTCATGGGCGACGTGCTGGTGGGCGTGCCGTCCATCGTGCTCGGCCTGTTCGGCTATATCACGATGGTCGTTGGACTCGGCTGGCATTTTTCCGCGCTGGCGGGTGCGATCACGCTCGCGATCATGATCATTCCCTATATCTCGAGGACCACGGAGCTGGCCCTGACGGCGCTGCCGGGCAGCCTCCGTGAATCGGCCTATGCGCTCGGTGCTTCGGAGGCCAGCGTGGTGCTCCGGGTGCTGGTGCCCAGCTGTACAGGCCGAATACTGACGGGGCTGCTGCTGGCGATGGCGCTGTCCATGGGCGAGACCGCGCCCCTCATTTATACGGTCGGCTGGTCGAATTACACGTGGAACGGCCAGCTCACACATGAGCCGCTGGGCTATCTCACGTATGTGATCTGGTCGTTCATAAACGAACCGTTCGAATCAGCGCATCAGCTGGCGTTCGCGGCCGCGCTGCTGATCACGTTCTTTGCGCTGGCCATCACCCTCAGTGCTCGTGTCGTATTGCGCTACCTCGCGCGCCGGCAGACTGTCTGATTTAGTGTCGGTGTCCGGGTCGGATGGGGGGGCAGGGTCAGCGATGGCTTGCTCGATCCGCAGCCTGCGTCAGGGCACGGCTGAGTTGCTGCGCGAACAAGGCGCCGATGAGAGTCAGGCTGTCGGCCAGGCGATGTCCGTCATTGGTGATGTGCAACGAAGCCTGTTGTCGCCGGGCGAAGTCAAAGCTCGATGACACCGGCACGATGTCGTCGTGCCAGCCGTGTACCACGATCGTATCCGACGGACAGTCGCCTGGGTCGCCGGGATAGCCGTCGAGATAGAGGGCCGGCGCCATGAGCAGAAGCGCGTCCGGCGCCAGCGCGCTGCAGGCCATGGCGCTGACATAGCCGCCCATGCTCGAGCCCACCAGCACCAGCGGGGCCCCGGTGGGTCGCCGATCGAGCAGGTGTGCGACGCGCTCGTGCGGATCGTCCATGCCCTGATAATCCAGGCTGTCCACGGCGAAACCGAACTCGCCCGCGATGGTGGCGAGGTGCTGGATCTTCGAACCCCGGGGCCCGCTTTCCTTGCCGTGAGCGAAGACCACCCGAGGGGAGTGCGAGCTTTGTGTCATCGATGGACGGATGTTCGAACGGCACGCTACTATGCCATGAGACGATGTCATGGTGCGCGAGGCGCAAGGTCGGATTCTGAAATTCCTGTCGTTCGTCAACTGGTCCGTACTGACGCTGGCTGTTCTGGCGACTCTGGCGGGTGCGGTCATCTGTCTGTTGACCTGGCCGTTTCCGCAGGTCGCCGATGATGGCGGCGGCCTGACGGATGTCTGGATCGCCACCGAAATGGGTGCCGGCGTCGCCGTGTTTGCAGCGATCGCCACCTGGCTGACCGACAAACGGCATCCGGCCTTCTGGATTGCGGAACTTGCACTCGCGGTGGCCGTGATCATCGCGCTCTACTACGGCATTTCGAGCCGCTGACGTGGAGCCCCTGAGCGAAGCCTCTCCCATGCGTTGGCAACCGCGGCGTTTCAAATCCGCGGCCATCGTGCTGGGCATCGGCCTGCTCTGGCTGATCGCCGCCTGGCCGACGAACTGGGGGGTCGCGGTGCTGGGCACCGTGCCCGGCGTGGTGCTCATCGCCACCGGGGCGGGGCAGCTGCTCTGGGCAGGGGACCGTCAACTGTGCTACCACATGGCGCTGGCGGGCCCGGTGAGTTCGGTTCTTGCGTTGGTTCTGGGCTACTGGCTGGGACTATGGGCCGGCATCGGCTTGACCCTCGGCGGCGCGGTCGCCTTCGTGGTGGCAGGATGGGCGCTGCGTATCCAGCATCCGGTCCCGCCGGATGTCTCGCCGCCCACCACGCAACTCAAGCTGCTGGCCAAGATGGCTAGTGATGCTGCCTTGCTCGGTTTCTTCATCAACTGTGCGCGCGTGCCGCGCGGAGCCGCTGTCGATGTCGATATCGCGGAGCTGAATGCAATCGGCGAGCTCGCAGCCGAGCGTGACTGGCAGGCCTTCCCGGAGCGTCTGCACGGACCGGTGGCGCCATTCGAATCACCGCGTATCGAACGCATGCGAACGTTCGGCGTGAACTACGAGTGGCTCACCTCGCCGTCGCGTTACACGCCCGATCCTGCCTTGCCGGGCATCGCGCGTTGGCACGGTCACGAGAACAACCGAACGATGGCCGCCCGCATTCTGCGCCACGGCGAAGGCCGCGGCCGCCCTTGGCTGCTGTGCGTGCACGGTTATCGCATGGGTGTGGCCGGGCTCGACTTTCAGCTGTTCGATGTCGGCCGGTTGTACAAGCATCTGGGGCTGAATCTGGTCATGCCCATTCTGCCGCTGCACGGCGTTCGACGAGCCACACCGCTCACCGGCGGGTTGTTCCTGGATGGCCCGCTGGCTGATCTGTTGCATGCGCAGGCGCAGTCGCTGATTGATCTGCGCAGCTGCATTGCCTGGATTCGCGAGATCGACCCGGAGGCGCGCATCGGCGTTCTGGGCTATAGCCTCGGCGGCTATCACGCGGCGCTTCTGGCGGCGCACGAACCGGATCTGGCGTGCGTGATTGCCGGCATACCCATGACCGACATCCCGGCCACGCTCTGGCAGCATCTGCCGACCGCGCACGCGCATTATCTGGACGCGCGCGGGCTGAGCGCAGCCGCGGTGGGCGAGCGGCTGGCGCCGGTTTCGCCATTGGTGGCCGAGCCGCGCGTGCCTCACGACCGACGCTATATCTTCGCCGCCACCGCCGACCAGCTGATTGCGCCCGAGCAGCCGGTCGCCTTGTGGCGACACTGGGGCAAGCCAGCGCTTCAATGGTACGACGGATCGCATCTTTCGGTGCGTCACGAAGTCGATGTCGGCCCATTCATCGATCGCGCGCTGGCCGAGTCCGGCATGCACGCCTGAAAACACGCGGCTCCTGTACGTTGCTTTCGAGGCTTGCATGGCGCAGCCCGAGGCTGGGCCGCGCTGATGAATGCTCCCGGTAACACGCGGCGAGCGTCTTTACGCGGTTGCCGGTTGTGGCCGCCGGCCCCGCGGGCCAGAATTGATTCATCGTCGAACCATCGAGATCAGGAGCTGCGGTGAGCAATGTCGTTCTAACGGCCTCCGGGCTGTATACGCCGCCGGAGGCGATTTCCAACGATGAACTCGTGGCGTCCTTCAACGCCTACGTGGATATCCATAACCAAGCGCACGCCGACGACATCGCCGCCGGCCGTGTCGCGCCGCTGTCGCATTCGAACAGCGAGTTCATCACCAAGGCCTCCGGCATCCAGAGCCGTTACGTGGTGGACAAGGCGGGCATTCTCGATCCCGAAGTCATGCATCCTCGTATCCGTACCCGCGGCAACGACGAGCCTTCGCTCCAGTGCGAGATGGCGCTGGCCGCGATCGGGCCCTGTCTGGAGGCCGCCGGCCGCAGTGCCGAGGATATCGACGTGATTCTGGTGGCCTGTTCCAATCTGCCGCGGCCGTATCCGGCGCTGGCGGTTGAAGTTCAGGAATTTCTGGGCGGCGGCCGCTACGGTTTCGACCTGAACGTGGCCTGTGCCTCGGCGGCGTTCGGCATCCAGACCGCGGCCGACATGATCAAGTCCGGCAGCGCGCGCCGTGTGCTGATGGTCAACCCGGAAATCTGCTCCGCGCACCTGAATTTCCGCGATCGCGACAGTCATTTCATTTTTGGCGACGTCTGCACCGCCGCGCTGCTCGAACATGCCGACGACGCCCCGGCCGGCGCAGGTTTCGACGTGCTCGGTACGCGGCTGTCGACGCGGTTTTCCAACAACATCCGCAACAACTTCGGTTTTCTCAATCGCAGCGAGACCGAGCCGAGATCCGAAGCCGATCGCCTGTTCGTGCAGAATGGGCGCCGGGTGTTCAAGGAAGTGGGCCCCATGGTGGCCGAGATGATCGTCGATCATGTCGCCGAGCACGCGCTTTCGGCCAGCGATCTCAAGCGTCTGTGGCTGCACCAGGCCAACATCAACATGAATACGTTGATCGCCAAGCGCGTGCTCGGCCACGCGCCGGAAAACGGCGAGATGCCGTCGGTGCTGGCGGAATACGGCAACACCAGCTCGGCCTCGCCGGTGATCGTGTTCCACAAGTTCTCGAACGATCTCGCGACCGGCGATGTCGGTGTGCTCTGCGGTTTCGGCGCGGGCTATTCGGCCGGCAGCGTGGTGCTGCGCAGACGTTGAGGCGTGCGCCCCCAATTTTCCTGAAGGTATTCCGATGACCGTCAACCCGCAGCGCAAGTATCGTGACGACTACCAGGCGCCGATCTACCGGATCGACCGTGTCGAGCTCGATTTCGACATTCGTGATGGCGCGACCCGGGTGACGGCGCGCCACTCGGTGCGCCGCAATCCCCAGCGGATCGGCGACGGCGGGCGCTGGTGGCTCGATGGTCGCGATCTGCGTCTGCTCAGCATCGCCGTCGACGACGAGCCGGTGACAGACGACGCACTGGAAGTCACCGACACCGGACTGTGGCTGGACGATCTGCCCGATCGCTTCACGCTGACGGTCGTCACCGAAATCGACCCCGACAGCAATCTTTCGCTGGAAGGGCTGTATCGCTCCGGCTCGATTCTCTGCACCCAGTGCGAGGCGACCGGTTTCTCGCGCATCACCTATTTTCCGGATCGTCCGGACGTGATGTCGCGCTATACGACCCGGGTGGAAGCCGACGCCGCGCGCTACCCGGTGCTGCTGTCCAACGGCAACTGCATCGAGTCCGGCGAGGCGGGCGAGGGCAGGCACTATGCGGTCTACGAGGATCCGTTCGCCAAGCCCTGCTATCTGTTCGCGCTGGTCGCTGGTGATCTCGGCGTGATTCGGGATGTGTTCACCACGGCGTCCGGCCGAGAGGTGGCGCTGGCGCTGTATACCGAGCATGGCAACGAGGATCAGTGTCACCACGCCATGGCTTCACTCAAGGACGCCATGGCCTGGGACGAGGCGACCTACGGACTGGAATACGATCTCGACTCGTTCGTGATCGTGGCCGTCGGCAGCTTCAACATGGGCGCGATGGAGAACAAGAGCCTCAATATCTTCAACACGGCCTGTATCTTCGCCCATCCGGAGACGGCCACGGACGGCGACTTCGCGCGCGTGCGCGACGTCGTGGCCCACGAATATTTTCATAACTACACCGGCAATCGCGTGACCTGTCGCGACTGGTTCCAGCTCTCGCTCAAGGAAGGGCTCACGGTGTATCGCGAGCACCAGTTCGCCATCGACCATGGTTCGCCCGGCGTCACCCGCATCGAGCAGGTGCGCATGATCCGGGACGTGCAGTTTCCCGAGGACGCCGGGCCGCGGGCGCATCCGGTCCGGCCCGAGTCGTACGTGGAAATGAATAATTTCTACACCATCACGGTGTACGAGAAAGGCGCCGAGCTGATTCGCATGATGGCGCAGATGGCCGGCCGCGAGGCATTCACCAAGGCGGTCAAACATTATCTGGACAAGTACGACGGCCAGGCTGTCACCATCGAGGATTTCGTGCTCGCGATCGAGGAATCGACCGGGCTCGATCTGGCGCAGTTCCGCCACTGGTACGCCTTCGCCGGCACCCCGCGCCTGCATGTGAGGTCGAGCTTCGATCAGGGGCGGCTCAGCCTCGAGATGGCCCAGGCCACGCCGGCCACACCGGGCCAGGCCAACAAGCCGAACTTCGATATTCCGATCTCCGTGGCGTTGTTCGACGAGGCCGGAAGAGTGCTGCGGGCGCCGGAAATCGTGCGTCTCACGGAGCAGCGCGCCACGTTCTTCTTCGACGATCTCGAGTCGGAGCCGACCGTTTCGGTGCTGCGTGGTCTGACTGCGCCGGTGCGCCTGGAGTTCGATCAGCCATCAGACGCGCTCGTGCAGCTGATGGCCCACGATTCGGATCCGGTATCGCGCTGGGATGCCGCGCAGAGCCTGTACATGGCGACGCTGACCGCGGCGGTCACCGCCTATCAGAATGGCGAGGGAATGCCGGCGCTGGGGGACGGCATGAGCATCGCGATCGCAGCCTTGCTGAGCGAGCCGCCGGACGATCGCGCGCTGCTGGCCGAGATGCTGACGGTACCGAGCACCACCCAGATCGGCGAGGCGTTCGATGCGATCGACGTCGCCGCGGTCGAGGCCGCGCGCCGGCACGTCAAGCACGAGATCGCGGTCCGCTTCGCCGATGAGCTCGACCGCCTCGCGGACGATCATGCGCCGCGCCCTGGTTATGTATTCGACCAGGAGTCGGCGGGCCGCCGGCGGGTCTTCGCGATCGCACTGGATTATCTGGCCTGCCTGGATACGCCGGCGATCCGCGAGCGCGCGCATCGCGTGTACGATGCGGCCGACAACATGACCGATCGCATGGCGGCATTGAATACCCTGCAGGATCTGCCGGGTGATGACCGCGATGCGGTACGGGCCGACTTCGCGCGTCGTTTCGCCGACTACGCTCTGGTCATGGACAAGTGGCTGCGGTTGCAGGCAGCCACGGAGGATGGCGACGCCGTGGCCCGGGTGCGCGATCTGCTGGGCGATGCCCGCTTCGATTTCAACAACCCCAATCGCGTTCGTGCGCTGGTTGGGGGGTTCGTTCGCGGCAACCCGCTCGGTTTCCATCGGCAGGACCGGGCCGGCTATGCCCTCGTGGCCGACGAGATCCTGCGCCTGGACCGGTTCAACCCGCAGCTGGCGGCTGCACTGGCCGGGCTGCTGGCGCCGTGGCGACGCTACGCCGAGCCGTATGCGTCGGGCATGCGCGACGCGCTGGCGCGCGTCAGCGAAACCAATCTGTCCGACAATACGCGTGAGATCGTCGATGCCGGACTGGCTATCGAAACCGCCTGAGCCGGATGGCGCGTCAGCAGGGTAAAGTGTGTCATACAGCTGTCATGTGACGTTCATAACATCGCCACAAGTCCCGATGCGATACCGCTGCCATGTCACGCAAGCACATACTCGTTGTTGAAGATGAAACGCCGATTCGCGATATGATCCGATTCGCGCTCGAGCGGTCGGATTTCTCGGTCGCCGAGGCTTCGGACGCCCAGGCTGCGCGGCTGGCCGTCGCCGAGCAACGGCCCGACTTGGTGTTGCTCGACTGGATGCTGCCCGGCGTGTCGGGGATGGAGCTCGCACGCGAGTGGCGTCGCGACGAGCTCACCGAGACACTGCCGATCATTCTCGTCACCGCGCGTGTGGACGAAAACGACCGCGTACGCGGTCTCAACCTGGGCGCTGACGATTACGTGACCAAGCCGTTCTCCTCGTCGGAGCTGGTGGCGCGCGTGCGCGCTGTGTTGCGTCGCAGCCTGCCGGGTGGCGAGGACGAGACGCTGGAGCTCGACGGGCTGATCCTCGACGCGGCCAGCCAGCGTGTGTCGGTCGGCGGTTCCTCGGTCAAGCTGGGCCCAACCGAATACCGGCTGCTGCGGTTCTTCATGAGCAACCCCGAGCGCGTATATACCCGCGAACAGATGCTCGACCGCGTCTGGGGCCAGAATGTCTATGTCGAGGAACGCACGGTGGATGTGCATATCCGTCGGCTGCGCAAGGCTCTGGCACCGCATGGATTCGATGGCTTCATTCAGACCGTGCGCGGCAGCGGCTACCGCTTCTCGAGCCGATCGGTGTAGCCTTCCGGCATGGATTTACCGGCTAACGAAGTGCGCCGTATCTGGTGGATGGCCGGTCTGCGACTTGCGGCCTGGCTGTTGGCTGCGGCGCTGTTCGGGCTGGTGTTCGATCATGTCACGCTCGCGCTCCTCATCGCGCTGGCGATCTATACCTCGGGACATCTGATATTCGCTTATCAGCTGCACCGCTGGCTGGCACAGCCGAGGGTCGAGCCGCGCGAGGGGGTCGGCGTATGGCAGGACATCTATACCGAGCTGTATCGCCTCAAGCAACGTAATCGCCGCCGCAAGAAGCGCCTCAAGAGCATCGTCGACGAGTTCCAGGCATCGACCGCGGCACTGCCCGATGGCGCCGTCGTCATCGACGGGCGGGGGCGTATCGTCTGGTTCAACAACGCCGCTGCTGCACTGCTCGCGCTACGCGCAGGACAGGACAACGGCCAGCGCATCGTCAATCTCGTGCGGCATCCCCGCTTCGCCGAGTTCTTGGCGAGCGCCGATCAGGTGGGCGCGCCGCTGGAGGTGCCGTCTCCGGCTAATGACACCGACACCCTGTCGCTGCGCATCGTGCCGTACGGCAACGGCCAACGGCTGCTGGTGGCACGCGACATCAGTGAGCAGAAGCGGCTCGAGTCGACGCGCCGCGACTTCGTGGCGAACGCCTCGCACGAGCTTCGGACCCCGTTGACCGTGCTGCGCGGCTATCTTGAGATGATGACCGAAGAGTCGGACGATGCAGGGGCGCTGGCGGCGTGGCGTACGCCTATTCGGGAGATGGATGCCCAGTCGGCGCGGATGGGCCGCATCATTGAAAGCCTTCTGCGTCTGGCCCGGCTGGAAAGCGAAGGGCTGGCACAGGCACAGGAGACCATCGACATGCCGGCGCTGATTCAGCGTCTGGTCGCCGATTTTCGCAAGTCCGACGAAGGGCGTCATCAGATCGATGTCGATGTGCAGCCCGGTTTGTCACTATTCGGGCGCCCCGCGGAGATCGAGAGCGTGGTTTCGAATCTGGTGGCCAACGCGCTGCGCTACACCCCCAGCGGCGGGCAGGTCGTCGTCCGGTGGCGAGGGGGGCATGGTGCCGCTCAGCTCGCGGTGAGCGACGACGGGCCCGGCATCGCGACAGAACACCTGCCTCGGCTCACCGAGCGCTTCTATCGGATCGATTCCGGGCGGAGTTCCTCGGATGGCGGAACCGGTCTGGGCCTGGCCATCGTCAAGCACAGTCTCGAACATCACGAGGCCGAGTTGCACATCGACAGCGAGCCCGGCCACGGCAGCACCTTCCGCTGCGTGTTCCCGCACCAGCGATTGGTCGGCGCAAACGCGGCGTAGTGTCTCGCTGCCCGCGGCGCGCATCGTCGCCGGCCAGCGTGCTTGCTCGACGACGCAGCCCCGGCATGTCTTTCAGAGCCGCTGAAACGCAGCCATCCCCTCAGGCAGGACGTTGACGCAGCCGGGAATCACAATTTTCTAATTGTGCAATAAAACGGTCACAGAAGCGTTGTTTAATTAGGCCGTCGATCCGGATCGGGGAGAGTTTTGGTTGCATTTTTCGCTAAAGACCGTAATGCGACAAAACATTCCCGACCGGAACGCCGATGCAGTCGCTAAGCGACTGTGCCAATAGGGGCAAAGACGCCCGGATCAATCCGCTTCGAGGGAGAAATTTAATGTCGATAAAGGCCCAATACGCTGGTTTGGCAACCGGTCTCGTTTCCATGGCTACCGTTTTCGGGGTCGCGCCGGCCGCGCATGCCTTTGATTTCAAGCTCTCGGGTCAGGTGAATCGCGCGATAATCGCGGCTGACAACGGCAAGAGCTCGGGCGTCGGTTTCGTCGATAATCATTCTTCGAACACGCGTTTCGGATTCTCCGGCAGTCAGGACGTAAATCCCAACTATTCAATCGGATTCGACTACGTCATCGGCCTGGGGGACAACCAGTCCAGCAACTACGACATCAACCACAGCGGCAGCAGTGGGGTCGGCATTCAGAACCGTCAGGCCAATGTCTATCTGAAAGGCGACTTCGGCAAATTCACCCTGGGCAAGCAGGATGGTGCGGCCAACAGCACGTCCAAGGTGGACTACTCGGGCCTGACCGATCTGGGTGGTGGCTCGGTGGTTGATGACTACTTCGGCGGGCTTTCGTTCGTCAACGGTGCCGGCGCCATCACCTCCGTCAAGAACGTGTACAGTAATTTCGACGCGCTCTCCCGGGTCAATGCGATCCGTTACGACACGCCGAACTTCAACGGCGCGACGCTGTCAGTCAGCTATGACGAAGGCCAGGCGATCGAGGTCGCCCCGCGCTATGAGCACAAGTTCGCCGATGGCGTGAAGTTCGGCGCCGCGCTGGACTATGTCGACAGCGGCCAGCGGAACCAGACGGTTACGCCGACGGGCCGAACGACTTCGGGTAATAGCTTCAAGGAATATGGCGGTTCGGCCTCGGTGCTGCTGCCCTCGGGTCTGAACTTCTTTGCGCAGTACAAGCGGCGCAATTACAGCAATACCACTTACAGCAACGGCAACAGCCTCAACAACGCTCAGAGCTACTCGGGCGGCATCGGCTACATCGTCGGCAAGAACCACTTCCAGGGCTTCTTCGGTCAGACGGATGATCTGTATACGAGCAATAGCCAGGCGCGGAACTACGGCGTGGCCTATCGGTACGATCTGATGAAGGCGGTTAACATGTACGCCTCCTACCATCACCTGACGGCGAACAACCTGGATACCAATGCCAAGGACATTAACCTTGTCTTTGCCGGTGTCCGCGTCAAGTTCTTCTAAACGCATATGCAACGCACGGTTATATTCGCCGCTTCGTTGCTGAGCTTCGGGCTGGCCGGATGTGCATCCGGCCTGCCCCAGGGCCAGCAGACGAGCTACTCGGATCTGCCCGGTGCCCGCGACATGGCCAAGGGCCCGGGTCTGCTCAGCGGGGATCATTACGACAAGTCGAACGGCGGGGGAACACTGCTTTATTCCGATGCGCATCCGGGTAAGTCGGTCTTCGGATCGGTGCACAGCCGGAGCGAGCGGGCCAAGGCGGCTCCCTCGCAAGATGCGGTCGGATCGGCGACAGCCCATGGGGCGAGCGCTGGATCGAAGCAGGATTTTCGCGACTTCCGCAATTTCCAGGCCTACAAGCACTTCCAGCAGCTGCCGGCGGATTCGCCTGAAAAACAGCGGTTCCATAACTGGCAGGAGTGGCAGGAATACAAGCAATGGCAAAACCAGCAATAGTGCCGTCCAGGATCTGAGGCACGCATTGCCAGATTCGCCCCGGCCCGCGCGCCGGGGTTTTTTTTGCGTGCAGCGCAGGCTCGGACTGGCTTGATCCATTCGATGAGACGGCGCGCCGGATGCCGGAGCGGGGTGTCATCAAAGCGTCATGGCGGACGTCCATACTTGGCTTCGGTCGCGTTCTCCCGCGGCTTGTTTGCCGGCTCTGGCCGGCACCCGGAAGCGTTTGGTATCGCCGGTCATGTCCCGGCCGGCCTAGTGGCGCTGAGCGATCCGGTCTTCCCCACAGATGGCTCCCTTTTTTGGCCCGGCTTGACCGGGCTTTCTTTTTGGAGAGGGCGGCCAGGCGACGCACTGCACTTCGTGTCATATGAGTGTCATAATTCGCGTCTATCGTAGAATCTCCGACCGGGGCGGCCGATCACGGTCGTTGCCCCAATGCACGAGAAAGGAGAATCCTGTGCGAATGAATTTCAGCAAGACGTTGGTTACCGCCGTCGCGGCGCTGTCGATCTGGGGGTCGGCCGGTGCGGCCGTGAACCAGATCAACGGTGCTGGTGCGACGTTCCCGTATCCGGTGTATTCGAAGTGGGCACAGGCCTATCAGAAGAAGACCGGCGTGCAGTTCAACTACCAGGCCATCGGGTCCGGGGGTGGTATCAAGCAGATCGAAGCCAAAACCGTCGATTTCGGTGCTTCGGATGCCCCGCTGAAAGCGGATGAGCTGAATAAATACGGTCTGCTGCAGTTCCCGATGGTGATGGGGGGCGTGGTGCCGGTGGTGCACCTGAAGGGCATCCAGCCGGGCAAGCTGCGCCTCGACGGCAAGACGCTGGCCGAGATCTACGCGGGCAAGATCACCAAATGGAACGCTCCGGCGATCCAGAAGCTGAACCCGAACATGAAGCTGCCGGACGCGGACATCACCGTGGTGCATCGTTCCGACGGATCGGGTACGACCTGGAACTTCACCAGTTATCTGACCAAGGTCAGTGACATGTGGGCGAACGGCCCCGGCCATGCCAAGGCCGTGTCCTGGCCGACCGGCGTCGGCGGCAAGGGCAATCAGGGGGTCGCCTCGTACGTGAACCGCATCAAGAATTCGATCGGCTACGTCGAGTACGCGTACGCGCTTCAGAACAAGATGACCTACGTCTCCCTGAAGAACAAGGCCGGAAACTTCGTTCAGCCGACCTCCGCGAACTTCCAGGCGGCTGCTGCGAACGCCGACTGGGCGGATGCGCCGGGCTTTTATGTGGTCCTGACCGATCAGCCGGGCGACAAGAGCTGGCCGATCACCGCGGCGACGTACATTCTCATGTACAAGAAGCAAAAGCATCCGCAGACCGCTCAGGCCGTGCTGAAGTTCTTCAACTGGGCCTACGAGAACGGCGATCAGATGGCCGATCAGCTCGATTACGTGCCGATGCCGGACAGCGCCGTCAAGCTGGTTCGCGACAAGTGGCATAGCCAGATCAAGGGCGAAAACGGCCAGTCGCTGTGGCCAGTGCAGCAGTAAGACCTGTTGCCATTCGGTTCGCGGCTGGATAAGCGGCGAACCGGATCGAGCGGCCGACCCGTTACGGGTCGGCCGTTTTCTTCGCATGCTTTCCAGTGCAGGCGCGCGAAGAAAACGGCTGACTCACCGGATGGAGACAGACAGTGAGTGACACGACTGCGAATTCCGACCGCGAGACGCTGGCCGCGAAAAGGCGCGCCGTCGGGGCTTTCGGCGATCGGATATTCCACGGCATCACGGCGGCATCGGCCCTCATCGTGCTGGCGTTGATCGCTGGCATCGCCATGTCGCTGGTGGTCGGGGCATGGCCGGCCCTGTCCAAGTTCGGGTTCGGTTTCCTGACCAGTACCGAATGGAATCCGGTGACCAACAATTACGGCGCGCTGGTCGGGATTTTCGGCACGTTGGTCAGTTCGGCGCTCGCGATGGTGATCGCCGTACCGGTCAGTTTCGGCATCGCGCTGTTCGTGACCGAGCTGGCGCCGGTCTGGCTGCGGCGACCGATCAGCACGGCCATCGAACTGCTGGCGGCGATTCCCAGTATCATCTACGGCATGTGGGGGCTGTTCGTTCTGGCCCCGTTTCTGTCCGATTACGTGCAGCCCTGGCTGAACGACGCGTTCGGCGATCTGCCGATTTTCGGCTATCTGTTCAGTGGCCCGCCGATCGGCATCGGCGTATTCACCGCGGGGTTGGTGCTGGCCATCATGGTGATCCCGTTCATCACCGCCGTGATGCGCGACACCTTCGAGGTGGTGCCCGCGGTGCTCAAGGAATCGTCCTACTCACTCGGCGCAACCACCTGGGAGGTCGTGCGCAGCGTGGTGCTGCCATTCACCAAGACCGGGGTGGTCGGCGGCATCATGCTGGGTCTGGGCCGCGCGCTGGGCGAAACCATGGCGGTGACATTCGTGATTGGCAATTCGCACAGCATTCCGAATGGTTTGTTCTATCCCGGGAACAGCATCGCCGCCACGCTCGCGAACGAATTCACCGAGGCCTCGGGCGGGCTTTACACGTCGGCACTCATTGCACTCGGGCTGGTGCTGTTCGTGATCACTCTGATCGTTCTGGCGCTTGCACGGCTGCTCCTGATGCAGTTGTCGAACCAGGAAGGCCGATAGGAGATCGACGGTGACGCGCTATCAGAAACGCAAGCTGATCAACCGCTTCAACATGGCCGCCTCGATGGCGACGACGGTATTCGGTCTGTTCTGGCTGGCCTGGTTGCTCTGGACACTGATCGGTCACGGTGTCGGCTATCTCAACTGGGAGGTCTTCACCGAGCCGACGCCGGCACCGGGTAACAGCGGCGGGCTGTCGAACGCCATCGTGGGCAGCCTGATCGTGACCCTCATCGGTACCGGTGTAGGCGCGCCGATCGGCATTTTCGCGGGAACCTATCTGGCGGAGTATGGTCGGAATCGGCGTATCGCGGCGGTCGTGCGCTTCTTCAACGATGTCCTGCTTTCAGCCCCGTCGATCATCATCGGTCTGTTCGTCTATCAGATCGTGGTGCTCACGATGGGCCATTTCTCGGCGCTGGCCGGCGGTATCGCGTTGTCCCTGATCGTGATCCCGCTGACGCTGCGCATCACCGAGAACATGATGCGTCTGGTATCGGATCAGATGCGCGAGGCGGCGGCCGCACTCGGGATCCCGCGCTGGAAAGTGATCACGCGGATCGTCTACCGCGCTGCATTGTCGGGAATCATAACCGGCGTAATCCTCGGCATCGCGCGTATCGCAGGCGAAACAGCGCCGTTGCTGTTCACTGCGCTGAACAACAATTTCTTCAGCACGAATGTGCTGCAACCGATCGCCAACCTGCCCATGATGATCTTCCAGTTCGCGCTCAGTCCTTACGAGGATTGGCATCATCTCGCGTGGGTTGGCGCATTCCTCATCACGTTCGCGATCTTGGCGCTCAATATTCTGGTGCGGCTCGTACTCCGCCCGAGCAAATAGGAGAGCACTCTCATGGCCAGTTCCTCGACCGATTCGCTTTCCCCGGGCTCGACTTCGTCAATGGCGGCTCGTAACACGTATGGCGGAGCCGAGTCCCGCAAGAAGACGGAGCCGCAGAGTGCTGACGGTGCCACCGAGACAGCGACGGCGTCGCCGTCGCCGTCGAAGGTGGAGGCGCAGAAGATCACCGGTGTCGTTGCGAAGGACAACCCCTGCAAGGTGTCGGTGCGCGACCTGAACTTCCACTACGGCGATTTTCATGCGCTCAAGGACATCAACGTGGAAATCGTCGACAAGGAGGTGACTGCGTTCATCGGGCCGTCGGGCTGTGGCAAGTCCACCTTGCTGCGCTGCTTCAATCGCATCTTCGAGTTGTACCCGGGCCACAAGGCGTCCGGCGCGATCGAGATGGACGGCATGAATCTACTCGACCGCAGCGTGGACCTGAACGTCTTGCGTTCGAAGATCGGTATGGTGTTCCAGAAGCCCACGCCGTTCCCGATGAGTATCTACGACAACATCGCCTTCGGCGTACGCTTGTACGAAAAGCTCAAACGCCACGAAATGGATGAGCGCGTGGAGTGGTCGCTGCGCAAGGCCGCGCTCTGGGATGAAGTGAAGGACAAGCTGCGAGCCAACGGGAGCGCGTTGTCCGGCGGTCAGCAGCAGCGGCTGTGCATCGCGCGCGCCGTGGCGGTCAAGCCCGAGGTGCTTTTGCTGGACGAGCCGGCTTCGGCACTGGACCCGGTGGCCACGCTCAAGATCGAGGAACTCGTGCACGAGTTGCGTGAGGACTACACGATCGTGATCGTGACCCACAACATGCAGCAGGCGGCCCGCGTGGCCGGCTATACGGCGTTTTTCCATCTCGGCGAGGTGGTTGAATACGCGGATACCGATTCGCTGTTCACCAACCCGCGCCAGAAACGCACCGAAGACTACATCACCGGCCGCTACGGCTGATCGGAAAACGACGCGCAACCGCGACGAGGTCATCATGGAAGTGGACAAGGTCGGCATCGAGAGACATACCTCCAAACAGTTCGACGTCGAGCTCGAGGACGTGCGCGAGCGCGTGCTCACCATGGGTGGGCTGGTCGAGCAGCAGATCGCCAACGGCGTGAAGGCGCTGGTGGATGGTGACGGCGCGCTGGGCGAGGAAGTCTCCCGCGGCGACTACAAGATCAACGCCATGGAAGTGGCTATTGACGAAGAGTGCACGAAGATTCTGGCGCGCCGGCAGCCCCAGGCCGGCGATCTGAGGCTGGTGCTCGCCATCGCCAAGACGATCACCGATCTTGAGCGAATCGGCGACGAAGCCGAGAAGATCGGCCGTATGGCCATGCAGCTCGCCGGCCAGGAGCGCCCGACCAGCGCGTTCCGTCAGATCGAGGCGCTGGGTCGGCACGTGCGCCAGATGGTGCGCGACGTGCTCGACGCATTCGCCCGGATGGATACGGAGACGGCGCTGACGGTCGCTCAGCACGATACCGAGGTCGACCGCGAGTACGAGGGGGTGATGCGTCAGTGCATCACCTTCATGATGGAAGACCCCCGCACGATCCGGCACATGCTGGATGTCATGTGGGCCGTCAAGGCGCTTGAACGCATCGGCGATCACTCGACCAATATCGGCGAGTACGTCGTCTATTTCGTCGGCGGGCGCGATGTGCGCCACGTGGGCATGGAGGAACTGGAAAAGGAAGTGAAGAGCGGTCAGCGCGGCGCGCGCTAGGGCGGGTTGAGGTTGCCTGCGGCGACCGTCGCGCCCAAGGCTGTGCTGACACGCAAGACGAGCCGCAAGAACGCAGCGTGGTCGCTCTACGCAGAGGCGTGCGGCCCCGCGGGGTTGCTGCGTCTCGTCTCTATCAGGGCTCTTGTGCCGAAGGGCGGCGCCTCGCTGACAATCAACCGGGCGCGCCGGGCGGTGTTGCCCGCCTTGATCGGGGCGCCATCACGATCGGCGGCTCGCGCCCGGCCAGTCGCCATTCGGGGCAGCAATGCACTGCTGGTACCAAAGCGCAATACCTCCCGGCGCACGGCCTGTACAGGATTCCCGGGCAGCTGGTCCTGGTGTGAACGCCAAGGGCTGTTAGCTTTGGTACTATCTGCGCGGTTCGAACGCGTGGATGTTCTCGTTGGCGAAGAAATCTCGTAAATCCGGTAAACGACCCAAGCCGAAGCGCGGTCAGCCGCGCGGCTGGTTTCGTCGGCTTCTGCCGTATCTGGCGCTGATCATCTGCGCGGGCGCCGCCGCGTTGGCCCTGTACATGGTGCATCTCGACCATGAGGTTCGCGCCAAATTCGAAGGCACGCGCTGGAAGCTGCCGGCCAAGGTCTACGCGAGCCCGCTTGAGCTCTATGCGGGTCTGGATCTGTCCGAGCACGGCCTCGAGCAACGTCTGGAGCGCCAGGGCTATCGCGCGGCCGATTCGGTCGATGATCAGGGTACGTTCAAGGCATCGGGCGCCACACTGGCGATTCATACCCGTCAGTTCCAGTTCTGGGACGGCACCCAGCCCGATCGAGAGGTCCGGCTGTCGTTCAACGGCACCGGCGTGGCCGCAATCAAGGCGATCGACGACAAGGGCAATCTGGCACTGATCCGGCTCGATCCGCTGCTGATCGGCAGTATCTATCCGGCGAAGGGGTCGGATCGAATTCTGGTGAAGCTCGGCGAAGTGCCGCCCATGTTGCCGGCGGGCTTGATCACGGTCGAGGATCGCCACTTCATGACCAACTGGGGGGTCTCGCCCAAGGGCATCCTGCGCGCGGCCTGGGCCGATCTGCGCGCCGGGCATATCGTGCAGGGCGGTTCGACCATCACCCAGCAGCTGGTCAAGAACTTCTATCTGAGCAACCGGCAGACCATCGGGCGCAAGGTCAAGGAAGCGTTGATGGCGATCCTGCTGGATGCGCACTATTCGAAGAACGAGATTCTTCAGGCCTACATCAACGAGGTTTATCTCGGTCAGGACGGCTCGCGTGCGATCCACGGCTTCGGGCTGGCGAGCTATTTCTATTTCCGCAAGCCGATTCAGGAGTTGCAGCCGCAGGAAATCGCGCTACTGGTGGGTATGGTCAAGGGCCCGAGCTACTACAACCCGCGCCGGCATCCCAAGCGTGCGAAGTCACGCCGCGATCTTGTTCTGGATATGTTCCACAACGCCGGTTTCCTGAAGGACAAGGCCTGGAAGAGAGCCAAGTCATCGCCGTTGGGCGTGAGCAATCGCTCGGCGCACGGCAACACGCAGTACCCGGCCTTCATCGACCTCGTGCGGCATCAGTTGCACGGTCAGTACAAGGATGCGGACCTCACCGAGGAAGGACTGCGGATATTCACCACGCTGGATCCTAGTGTGCAGGCGGCCGCGGAGAAAGAGGTCGACCAGGGCCTGACACGGGTCGAGAAATCACACGGGATCAAGAAGGACAGCCTGGAATCGGCGGCGGTGGTCACCAGCGTCGAGGGCGGGAACGTGCTGGCGCTGGTCGGCGGGCGCGATCAGGGCTATGCCGGCTTCAACCGGGCGCTCGACGCGCATCGTCAGATCGGCTCGTTGATGAAGCCGATCGATTATCTGACGGCGATCGAGAATCCATCCAAGTTCAATCCGATCACGCCGCTCGACGATTCACCGCTGGCGGTCAAGCTCGCCAACGGCCAGACCTGGCGGCCGCACAACTACGAGCAGCGCAGTCACGGCACGGATGTGCCGGTGTACTACGCGCTGGAGCACAGCCTCAATCTCGCGAGTTCGCGACTGGCGCTGTCGACGGGTATACCGAACATCATCAAGACGCTGCACGATCTCGGCTACCGGGGCGACCCGATGGCGGTGCCGTCGCTTGCGCTCGGTGCCGTGGGCATGACGCCGCTGGATGTGGCCCAGATCTACAACACGCTCGCCACCGGCGGGTACTACACGCCGCTGCGTGCCATCCGCGACGTGACCACGCGCAACGGCAAACCATTGAATCGCTATCCGCTCAAGATCCACCAGGTGATCGATCCGGGCCCGGCCTACATGATTCAGTGGTTGATGGAACGGGTGGCGCGTCACGGTACCGGGGCCGGCATGTATCGCGTGCTGAGCGGCTCAAAACAGATGGCCGGCAAGACCGGGACCACCAACAACCTGCGCGATGCCTGGTTCGCCGGCTTCGGCGGCAATCGTGTGAGCGTGGTGTGGGTCGGTCGGGATGACAACAAGTCGGCGCATCTCACCGGCGCCACCGGCGCACTCCCGATCTGGTCGCGCATCATGAAAGACATCGATGCCCGCGGTATCGTGAATACGCCGCCCGACAGCATCGCGGAAGTACCGTTGAAACTCGTCTTCGACCCGAGCGCGGTCAATCAGGGTCTGGGACCGAACCCGGACGCGATGTACGGCGATGGGCAAAATTGCCCGAATGCGGTAAAAGTACCCTTCATCAAGGGCTATGTGCCGCAGGGCCTCGCGCCGTGCGACACCGATATCATGAGCCAGAATGTCCGTCACCAGCAGCAGCGACAGCAGCAGCACCAGCAGCGGCAGGAAAAAGACAAGGGCAACTGGTTCCAACGTCTGTTCTGATATGGATAAGACAAGATCGTTTCTCGCGCTCGGCGCGCTCATTCTCGTTGCCGGCTGCGCCACGCAGCCGAGCGGCATGTCGGGCCCGAGGGGCGGCCCGCAGTCGCAGGCACAGCCGCCGCAGAATCCGTCATCGGGCCAATCAGGCCAGTCAGGCCAGTCAACGCCGACGCAGCCGCCGGCCAACGGGGGCAGCCAGGCCACCAGCGCGCCGCAGAAGCCAAAGAAGACGCCACCGCGCAATGCCGCACAGATCAGCAGCCCGGCGGTGATGTCGCTGCTCGGCAGCGCGGATACGCTGGCGAAGGCCGGACACATGGACGCTGCAGCGTCGACGCTTGAGCGCGCACTGGATCTCGATCCGCGCAACCCATTCATCTACCAGCGGCTGGCCGCGGTCCGGCTGGCCCAGGGCCAGAACGGACAGGCAGAACAGATGGCGATGAAATCCAACAGCGTGTCCAACAACAATCCGTTCGTGGAATCCAGCAACTGGCAGTTGATCGCCGAAGCGCGCAAGCAGGCGGGCAACAACACCGGCGCTCAGAAAGCCAGTGCGCAGGCGGTCAACTTCCGCCAAGCCACGTCGCAATACGAGCAATGACGGCAGCGGCGGGCGCCGCGCTGTTCGAGGACGACGCCGCGCTGGCCGCGGCGTTGCCCGGTTATCGCTCGCGGGCGGGGCAGGCGGAAATGGCCGTGGCCGTCGCGCGCGGCGATGGACGAAAAAGGCCGACTGGTGGTGGAGGCCGGTACGGGCACGGGCAAGACGCTGGCTTATCTGCTGCCGGCCCTCGCCTCGCGTCGCAAGGTGATTGTGTCGACGGCCACCCGGTATCTGCAGACCCAGCTGGCACGAGAAGGACGTGCCGCTGGCACAGACCGTCCTCGGGCGCAGCGTGCATACGGCCGTGCTCAAGGGTCGCTCGAACTACCTGTGTCTGCACCGGCTCGAATCTGGCCGAAAACAGTGGCGATCTGTATCTGGGGCCGCGGCTGCGCAAGGTACGCGAATGGGCCGGCCGGACGAAGACCGGCGATATCGGCGAATTCGGCGATCCCGGCGACGGCGATTCGTTGTGGCCACGGATCACCTCAACGACCGAAAACTGTCTCGGCACCGATTGCCCGCTCTACGACAAATGCTGGGTGCTGCACGCGCGCCGCGAAGCCCAGGCGGCTGATCTGGTCATCGCCAATCATTACTTGTTGTTCGCCGACATGACCGTGCGCGAGGCGGGCTTCGGCGAAGTCCTGCCGGGGGCTGATGCCATCGTGCTCGACGAGGCGCACAAGCTGCCCGACATCGCGGGGCGATTCTTCGGCCAGGCCGTGTCGTCCCGCCAGCTGCGCGATCTGGTGCGCGACGGCGCGTGCCGAAATCGAGGCCCTGGGCGGGGATATGCCCGATCTGGCGGCGCGTTTCGACACCCTCGGCGAACACGAAAGCGCGTTCACCGACGGTCTCGGGCCGGCGCGCCATCACCAGAGCTGGCGCGAGATCGCGACGACCGAACGCGTGGCGGCCCGCGATGCCCTCGTCGAGTCGCTCCGCACGCTGGAAAGCGAACTGGAACCGGCGGCCGAGCGCAGCGAAGGCTCGAAGTCGCTGTCGCGCGTCGCGCATCGATCTGCGGACGCGGCTGTCGACTGTGGTGGCCGAAGACGGCGAACGCGTGAGCTGGATCGAGCGACGCGGTGCGAGCTGGATCTGGCATAGCACGCCGCTGGATGTCGCCACGCCGTTCGCGCGCGCGGTCGAATCCACCCCCAGCGCGTGGATCTTCACCTCGGCCACGCTCTCGGTGAAGGACGAGCTGGGTTACTTCTGCGCAAGGCTCGGCTTGTCCGGTGTCGAACCCCGGATTCTGTCCAGCCCGTTCGACTACGAAAGAACGCCTTGCTGTACTCGCCGCAGCGCATGCCGGCGCCTTCGGCGCCGAACTTCGATGAGGCCGCGGTGGAAGAGATCGTGGCGCTCATCAACGCCGCCGAGGGCGGCGCGTTCTTGCTTTGCACGAGCTATCGTGCCGTCGCGCCGATACGGCGAAGCACTGGTCGACGCCGGCTTCGATCCGCTGGTCCAGGGCAGGCGCCGCGTGCCAGCCTTCTGGCCGATTTTCGTGCCGATTCCAATGCGATTCTGGTGGCGACCAGCAGTTTCTGGGAAGGTGTGGACGTCCGTGGTCACGGGCTGCGGCTGGTGATCATCGACAAGCTGCCGTTTGCCTCGCCCGCCGACCCGGTGCTCGCTGCACGGTTCGAAGCCATGAAATCGGCCGGCGAGAATCCGTTCATCGACTATCAGCTGCCGCAGGCGGTGATCATGCTCAAGCAGGGCGTCGGGCGGTTGATCCGCGATGCCGAGGATCGCGGTTTGCTCGCGATCTGCGACCCGCGCCTGTTCACTGCGCGCTATGGTTCGATCATTCGTGCCAGCCTGCCGCCCATGGCGATCACGCGTAGCCGGAGCGCCGCCTGTGCGTTCGTCGATGAGCTGGCTCCTTCGACCATCGAGGCATCGTCATGAAGATACTGGCGCTGGATGCCTCCACCGACGCGTTGTCGGCCGCGTTGTTCGACAGTGATGCGCCCGAGCGGGCGCGCGAGATCTTCGAGGTCGCGCCACGCGCGCACGCCACGCGCCTGCTCCCGGCAGCACAGATACTGCTTGATGACCATGGACTGCGACTTCGCGATCTCGATGGCATCGCATTCGCGCGCGGGCCCGGCGCATTCACGGGCCTGCGGATCGCGGCGGGTCTGGTGCAAGGGCTGGCAGGCGGCGTGAACCGCCCGGTCGTGGGCATCTCGACGCTCGCTGCGCTCGCTGCGCGTGCCTTCGAGCAGACGCCGGCGGCGACGTATGTACAGGTCGTGCAGGATGCTCGCATGGGCGAAATCTACACCGCGACCTTCGAGCGCGGCGCCATGCCCGAACCAGTAGCCGAGGAACGCGTCATCGCCCCGGCCGATCTGCGGGTCGAGTTGGGGGCGGGTGTCTGTCGGGCGGGCAATGGCTGGTCGTTGGTGGTGGCAGCGCAGAATGTCGGCGAGGCGCCCGTCGCTGTTGATGCGCCGCATGCAATCGACGTGGCTCGCCTCGCCTGGCCCCTGTTCGCCGCAGGCCAGGGTATGCCGGCCGCGAGCGCGGTGCCGGTCTATGTGCGAGATGACGTGGCCCGTAAGCCGGGCGCGGGGAAATCCTGACGGCGCAGCCGCGTCGAACAGAAACATGACGGAGGAGAATGTCCATGCGTTATCGACTGGGCGATGTGGCCCCGGAAGTACCGGACAGCGGCGATTACTTCGTCGCCGAGAATGCGACGGTGATCGGGCGGGTGCGCCTGGCCGAACGCTCGAGTATCTGGTTCAACGCGGTCCTGCGTGGTGACCAGGAGCTGATTTCGATCGGTGAGGGCAGCAACATCCAGGAAGCGTGCGTGCTGCATACCGATCCAGGCTTCCCACTGACCGTAGGCGCCGGCGTCACCGTCGGCCATCAAGCCATGCTGCATGGCTGCACGATCGGCGAGAACAGCCTGGTCGGGATCCAGGCCGTGGTGCTCAATGGCGCGACGATCGGTCGCAACTGCCTGATCGGCGCCGGCGCTCTCATTCCCGAGGGCAAGACGATTCCGGACAATAGTCTCGTCGTCGGTGCGCCCGGCCGAGTCAAGCGCGAACTCGAGCCGGAGGAGATCGAAGCCCTCGGCCACGGCGCGGCGCACTATGTCGAGAACTATCGCCGGTTCCTGGCGGAGCTGCAGCCCGTCTGAACGGAACGCCGTCGGGTGATTCAGGCGCCGGGCGTCAGATAGATGTCGAAACGTATCGCGCGCCCGCGAATCTGCAGATCCGGCGGGGCCATCGGCTCGGCACGCGCATGCTGTTTGACCACGACACGCCGGCCGGCATGCCGGCGCGCAATGGCCAGCACCTCGGACGCATCGTTATCATTTCCCGCCAGCGCAGCGAGCCAGGCAAGCGCTTTCTGCGGGGCGGATTTGCGCCGTGGGCTGGCGAACATCGGGTCGATATAAATCGCGTCGAAAATCGCGCGGCCGATGTTTTCCAGAAGCCACGGCCCCGCGTCGGCATGCACCGGCGGCAGCCAGTGTGGCCACCAGGGCGGTGCGTCCGGCGATGCGTCGATCCGGTCCGTGGCGTCCGCGATAAGTGCAAAAAGCGCCGGCTGGCGCTCGACGGCGGTCACGTCGCAGCCGAGGCTCGCGAGGGTGGCGGCATCGCGCGCCAGCCCGGCCGTGGTATCCAGGATTCGCATCGGCGGATGCCGATGCAGGCCGAACGCGCGGGCCAGTGGCGAACGTCGCCCGCCGGCCTGGCGGCCGGCCAACTGCGATGGATCGGCGAGAGCACAGCGCAACCCGGCGCCGGCCTCGTCCGCGGCATGATGCAGGCTCAGCCCGAGATCGTCGCGGCCGATATAGAATCCATATTCAGGGGGCTGCGGCCCGGTTGGGATGCCGAGTTCCGTCGCGCGGTGGATATCCTGCGCGGCCTTCGCATCCGCGCAATCCACGATCCAGACCACCGGCGCGGTTGCTGTCATCGTGTGGGCTAGCGCAACCGCGAGGTATCGAACACTTGCTGGAGTTTCTGCGCCAGCATGTAGTTGCCCTCGACCTTGAGGCGGCCGGTGAGAAACGCCGTAATCCCGCGCATGCGTCCGGTCATCAGCTTGATCAGATGGTCGTCCCGCACCCTGAGCGTGACGTCGGGCGCGGATGCCAGCCCTTCGTGAGCGCTGCAGTGCCCGTTCTCGATCGTGATATAGACCGGATGGCGGGTCAGGTACTGGGCGGTCATGGACAGGTCACCCGCTGCCTCGGGCTTGAAACAAAGCGGCAGTCGGGTCAGAAGCTCGCGGGCGTCTTGCATCGGGCCGTAGGGCTGGCTCGTCGGATTAGCCCGCTATGATGCGCGACCGCTCGGTTGTTTGCCAACGGTCGTCAATCGGGGCCCGACGCCGACGTGGTTTCGAGCGGGCGCTCAGCCGTCGAGATAATCCACCACTGCGGAGTATCCGCCCTCTGTCAGCAGAATGGCGTTGACCGTGCTTTCATAGATGCGGCCGGCCTCGCGCAGCTTTTCGATCTCCGCTGCATCTTCGGAGGCGCTCAGGTAGTAGAAATCCCGGCCTTCGTCGAAACTCTCCTTGAGCTGTTTGAAGGCGAGGAACGCGGCACCCTTGGTATTGCCTCGCTCCTGGTCTATTTCCTTGAGACTCCAGGTTTTTTCCGACTTGGCCATAGATTTCATGAATCACTCGTTGAGTGAGGGCAAAGCTAGCAGTGCCCCGGGGCGGGGTCAACGTGCATGCGTGGGTTTTCACAACGGATGCCGAAGCGCGGCGATTGCTTTATCTTAGCGGTCATGAGTCGGTCCGCGGCAACAGGAGATAGAGCGGAATGAAGATAAGTGAGTTGGTCTCGCAGTGGCAGTCGAGTGCGGGCGAGCCGCGTACGGATCGCAGTTACAGCGTGCAGCTGCCGATCTACGATGCGGCGAAGATCGAAGCGCTGGCGGAGATGTTTCCGGGTCTTACGCGCGAGCGGATCATCACCGATCTGCTGGCATGCGCGCTGGATGAACTCACCAGTTCGTTCTCCTATCAGCCGGGCGAGGACGTTGCCGGCTACGACGAGCTTGGCGATCCGATGTACGTCGACGCCGGTCTGACCCCCCGTTTCCAGCAATTGACCCAGACCTATGCCGACGAGCTCAAGTCCGGCGATTAGCAGCGAGTCCATGGCCTGGCGACGGCGTCTGGAGGCGGCCGTCGCCTGCGACGTTCCTGTGGCGGAGCGTCTGCCCGCACTCGATGCGCGACGGGCCCGCCATGCCTCGCGGCCGGCGGCGGTGCTGATCGGAGTTGAAGCAGCGAGCACGCCGCGAATCTACTTCACCCAGCGCACCGAGGGCCTCACGCATCACCCCGGGCAGATCAGTTTTCCCGGCGGCCGTATCGATCCGGCCGACGCGGGGCCGGCGGACGCGGCGTTGCGCGAATGTCACGAGGAAATCGGTTTGGCGCGCGATTCGGTCACCTTGCTCGGCGCACTGCCGCGCTATCGGACCGTGACCGGGTTCGAGATCAGCCCGTTCGTGGGTTGGATCGAGCCGGGCCAGACGCTCGCGCCCGACGGCATCGAAATCGAACAGATCTTTGCGGTGCCGCTGCAATACGCGATGAACGCGGCGCACTATCGCAGTGAAGTCCGTCGCCGAGACGGCGTGGACTATCGCATCTACTCGATCGACTTCGAAGGCCATTACATCTGGGGCGCCACGGCTTCGATGCTGATGGGGCTCGCCCAGCGCGTCGCCCAGGTTGAGGGCTGCCCGTTTTCTGTTGCGGACTCCGAGGGCGCCTACGGCTGATGCTCGCTGGTCGCTTGCGCGGAGCTCGACTCGTGATCTGCGTTGTGACCCTTGGCTGCCTTGAGCAGCGGTTCGATCAGATCCATCGGCAATGGAAACACGATGGTGGAGTTGTTCTCGCTCGCAATATCGACCAACGTCTGCAGGTAGCGCAACTGCAGCGCCTGTGGCTCGCGCGAAAGCTGTTCTGCGGCACCGCGCAGGTTCTCGGCGGCCTGCATTTCGCCTTCGGCGTTGATGATCTTGGCGCGCCGCGAGCGTTCGGCCTCGGCCTGGCGGGCGATGGCCCGGGTCATGCTTTCATCCAGATCCACCTGCTTGATCTCGACGTTAGCCACCTTGATGCCCCAGGCATCGGTGTGGCGGTCGAGGATCTCCTGGATATCGGCGTTGAGCTTGTCGCGCTCTGCGAGCATGTCGTCGAGCTCGTGCTGGCCGAGCACACTGCGCAAAGTAGTCTGCGACAGCTGACTGACCGCCATGTAGTAGTTTTCGACCTCGATGATGGCCTTCTCAGCTGCGATGACGCGGAAATAAACCACCGCGTTAACCTGTACCGACACGTTGTCGCGCGAGATCACGTCCTGCGTCGGCACGTCCATGACGGTCACGCGCATGTCGACCTTGATCATCTTCTGGATGAACGGGATTACGAGGAAAATGCCCGGGCCCTTGACGCCCGTCATGCGGCCGAGCGTGAACATCACGCCGCGTTCGTATTCGGGCAGGATCTTGATCGAAGAGAAGATGAAGATCGCCAGCAGCACGATCACGGCGATCACGACATTAATAAACATTTCTATGATCCTTCCGGCCGTCGGCCGGCATTGTTCGGATGAGCAGGCGCAGTGGTGTCGTTGCGTGGCCGGACGAACACCGTCAGGCCCTCGACGCGGGTCACGGTCAGGGTCTGGTCGCGAACCACGGGCGCTTCGCTCACGGCCTGCCAGGACTCGCCGTGGAGCCAGACCCGGCCCTCGTGTTCGAAATTGTCGGCCGCCACGCACTCGCGCCCGATCAGCCCTTCGTAGCCGGTCTCGACATGCGCGCGACGCGAGCGCGCGAACATCCAGACCATCAACGCCAGAATCAGCGCCGCAGCGATCGCGATCCCGATGATCAATCCCATCGAGACGCTATAACCGGGCACATCGCTATCCATGAGCATGATGGAGCCGAAAACGATCGAAACGATGCCGCCGAGGCCGAGCGCGCCAAAACTGGGTACGAATGCCTCCGCTACGAATAGCAGGACGCCGAGCACGATCAGGGCCGCGCCGCCGTAGCTCACCGGCAGCACATGGAAGGCGAACAGAGCGGCGATCAGGCTGATACCGCCGACCGTGCCGGGCAGGGTGGCGCCGGGCGCCAATGCTTCGGCTGCCAGACCGACGATACCGATCATGAATAACAGATAGGCGACGGTCGGGTCGGTGATGATCGCCAACAGTGAGGTGCGCCAGCCGGGCGTACGTTTGTCGATCACCAGATTCTTCGTGTGGAGCACCACCGGCCCGTCTACCGTACTCACCGTCCGTCCGTCGACCGCCGCGAGCAGCGCCTGTTCGTTGTCGGCGACGAGATCGATCACGTGCTGCTTTGCGGCCTGCTGCGCGCTCAGGCTGGCGGCCTGACGCACGGCTTTTTCGGCCCAGTCGGCATTGCGGCCGCGGCGCTCGGCGAGGCTGCGGATATAGGCCACGGCATCGTTGACCTGCTTGCGGCGTTCAGTCGCGCTGTTCGACAGATCCGGTGTCGCGTCGCTTTTCCCCGCCTTGTCGTTGCTGGAAGACTTGTCGCTGGACTGGGAG
>CAWIGB010000007.1:0-123627 GCA_963835375.1 uncultured Gammaproteobacteria bacterium | reverse complement strand
CTGGCGGCAGTTCCAGCCCCTCGAGCGCCTTGGCGACTTTTATCGCGTCCAGCGACTTCGCTTTTTCGGTGGCCAACGCCAGAGCGTGGGCGCTGGCGAAGCCGAACCAGCTACGCGCGCTGGGGGTATTGCCATTGTTGGCCTTGCGATAGGCGTCCACGAACTCGGCCACATGCGGGACGTTCGGCTGGTCCCAGTACCACTCCATGTTCCACATGCCATAACGCGCGGCGTCGGGCAGCGACTGCAGCACTTCGAGTTCCATCATCGGCCCGCCGACACCCATATCCTTATTCAGGCCGAACTGGGTCGCCTGCTTGAGGGTGTTGATCATGTCGTCGCCGGCACCCAGCACGATGAGTGCGTCCGGGTTGGCCGACTTCGCCTTGATCAGATATGACGAGAAATCGGTCGTACCCAGCGGCGCCAGCGCGTTGCCCACTTCAGTGCCACCGGCCTTCTTCAGCTGGGTCAGATAATCAGCGTGCAAGGAATGGCCGAACGCATAATCGGGGGTGATGAAATACCAGCGCTTGCCGTATTTATCGAAGATCGACTGGAAATCCCCGGCGGTAAGCAGCCAAGTCGTGGAACAGGTACGGAAGGTGTTCCAGTTGCATTTGTCGCCGGTCACGGAGTCGGCGTGCCCACCGATATCCATGTAGATGGTGTTCATGTCGTGTGCCGCCTGTGACACAGCCAGCGCCACGGAAGACGATACCGCGCCCATCAGGAAATGGACCTTGTCGCGGTTGACCAGCTTGCGCGCCTTCTGCACCGACTGACCCACACTGGCCGCACTGTCCTCAACCAGCAGCTGCAGGGGGCGCCCCATCACGCCGCCCTTGGCATTGATCTGATCAATGGCCAGCCTCGCGCCCGCGATCTGATTGCCACCGAGCGCAGCGTAGGTACCGGTCTGCGGATCGATCTGACCTATCTTGATCGGATCGTCGCTCTTGGCGAACGCACTCATCGCCGGATAGAACAACGTGGAGGCGCCAACCGCCGCGCCGGCCTTTAGCAGCGTTCTACGGTTGACCTTGTAATCGTCGAAATCGAATACGCTCATTTTGGTTTGATCTCCTCGTTATTGAAGGCGCACAAAAAAACCCTGATCGCCGATGCGATCAGGGTTTGAGCACTTTCGAGATTGGCATCGGAAAGATGTCGCACGAACCGCTCATCCGATATTTTTTTTGAACATTTTGAACATAGGGGGGATTATGCAGCGCATCACAGTTCTGGGCCGACAGAGCAAAAAAGACGACAGGGCATCCTGCGAGCACGACGCCGTGCAGCGCCCGTACATTCGCAACCTGTTCCACACGTCCCCCTTTCGTCGCTTCGCCGCAACGGGCCAGGCCGCCGCCGGACCACGTTTTATTTCTTGAACTTCTGAATTAACAAGCCCCCGAAAACCTGTCAAGAAACGTGATCACGATCGGGGCGGCCCGATCCCTGTGGAAGCACGGCAAACGCGATTTTCGGGCACGCGTGGCTTGATTCGAGGCAACCGAAAGCCGTCAACACTTGCGTGAGAGAGCGATTGTGTTTACCGCCGCGCCGGCTCGACCATTAGTCGCATAACCCCGGGATCCGGAGGAAATCAGGCGCGATTGCGCAGCGAAAAACCTTGCATGATGCATGCACATTCAAGAGATTAAGCGACATCGGCGCCCAGTGGCGAGTGTCCCAGAGAAGCCCGGTGGAACCGGATCGCGTCGTTTAACCCCGACCGCCGGCCTTGCCCCGATCGCCCGACTCCTCGCGTCCGCCAGACGGTGCGGGACCCGAGCCCCTTGAATAGTCATCACAAACCCATCCAGCCCGGTATACCGGCCGTCGCGGGCCCGCGGGGCGCGCTACGCCATGCACGGCCGGCCACCGCTGGCAATCAATCGCCCCCTCAAAAGCAAACCGCCGGCTCGAAGGCCGGCGGTTGCATGAGACTTTTTTTTAAACAGCGGTCGGCTATTCGCCGCTGCCGCCGGAACCGCTGTCCGAAGTCGAGCTGTCGCTCGAACCGGCGCCGTTATCGGAACCGCCCTTGTCGTTCGAACCAGTCCCCTTGTTCTTCTGCACGCTAATCAGTTTCACGTCGAAGACCAGAGTCTCGTTCGGGCCGATCTGGGAGCCGGCGCCGCGCTCGCCATAAGCCAGATCCGGCGGGATGAACAGCTTGTATTCGCCGCCGGAATGCATCAGCTGTAGCGCTTCGGTCCAGCCCGGGATGACCGCATTGACCGGAAAGGTCACCGGTTTGCCACGCTTTTTCGAACTGTCGAAGACGGTGCCATCAATCAGCTTGCCGGTGTAGTCCACGGTCACGCTGTCGTTGGCGTCCGGCTGCGGCCCATCGCCCTTCTTGATGACCTTGTACTGCAGACCATCCTTGAGCGTCTTCACGCCGTCCTTGGTCTTGTTCTGGGCCAGAAATTTCTGGCCGGCCTTCAGGTTGGCCTCGGACTTCTGCTGCTGTTTCTTCTTCTGGGCGGATTCCATGTCCGAGACCACGCCCTGCATCACGGTATGCAGCTGCTTCTGGCTCAGTTTGGTCTTGCCACCGCCGACCACATCGCGCACGCCCTGAGTCAGCTGGTCCAGATCCACGTCCATCGGCAGATCCTTGAGGGAATTACCGATATCCATGCCCAGCGCGTAGCTGCGTTTTTCCTTCTTGTTGGCGAACTGCTCGGACGAGCTGGCCTTGCCGTTGTCGTTTTGATCCTGGCTCTGGCTCGCGCTCGATCCGGACTGGCTGTTATCGCCGCCGGACTGGGTATTGTCCGAGCTCGACTGGTTGCCGCACGCCGTCAGTGCGAAAGCGCAGGCAAACAGTGCAATCGTTCGTTTCATGGCCTCTTTCCTATCCATTGTGGCAAGGCAAGCCTACGCGAAAGGCTTGATCAGCTAAAGAACGTCAGCGCTGGCGATGACCGAGCCGAAGCCGCAGCGCATTCAAGCGGATGAAGCCGGCCGCGTCCTTCTGATCGTAGGCACCGCGATCGTCCTCGAAGGTGGCGATCGCTTCGTCGAACAGGCTGTCGGTTTGCGATGCGCGACCCACCACGCTCACGCTGCCCTTGTAGAGCTTCACGCGGACCACGCCGTTGACGTGAGCCTGCGACTTGTCGATCGCGGCCTGCAGCATCTCGCGCTCGGGCGAAAACCAGTAGCCGTTGTAGATGAGCTTGGCATAACGCGGCATCAGCTCGTCCTTGAGGTGCGCGGCCTCGCGGTCCAGCGTGATCGATTCGATCGCCCGGTGGGCGCGCAGCATGACGGTGCCGCCCGGCGTTTCATAGCAGCCGCGCGACTTCATGCCCACATAACGGTTCTCGACGATATCGATACGACCGATGCCGTGGGCCCCCGCCAGTTCGTTGAGCCGGGCCAGCACCTGGTACGGCGTGAGCTTTTCGCCGTCGATGGCGACGATATCGCCGTGCTCGAAGGTCAGCTCGATCTCCTGCGGGGCGTCCGGCGCGTCCTCAGGCGCCACACTCCATTCCCACATCGAATCCTCGGCGGGCGTCCACGGATCTTCCAGCACGCCGCCTTCATAGGAGATATGCAGGGCGTTGGCGTCGGTTGAATACGGCGAACCGCCGTCGACCTTCTTGCGGATATCGATGCCGTTGGCCTCGGCATAGGCCAGCAGCTTCTCACGCGAGTTCAGGTTCCACTCGCGCCAGGGCGCGATCACCCGAATGCCCGGCATCAGCGCATAGGCCGACAGCTCGAAGCGCACCTGATCGTTGCCCTTGCCGGTCGCCCCATGCGCAATCGCATCGGCACCGGTCTCGGCCGCGATCTCGACCAGGCGCTTGGAGATCAGCGGGCGCGCGATCGAGGTGCCGAGCAGATACTCGCCTTCGTAGATCGCGTTGGCACGAAACATCGGATAGACGAAATCGCGTACGAACTCTTCGCGCAGGTCGTCGATGAAGACTTCCTTCACGCCGAGTTGCTCGGCCTTGGGTCGGACCTCGTCGAGTTCCTCGCCCTGGCCGATATCGGCGGTGAAGGTCACCACCTCGCAATCGTATTCATCCTGAAGCCACTTCAGGATCACCGAGGTATCGAGTCCGCCGGAGTAAGCCAGCACGACCTTGCGCACGTCACTGCTCATTGCTGCGATCCGCTGCCGTAGGGGTGATCAAAGGCCGATGAGTATACAGAATCGAGCGGTGTCCAGTCCCGCCGACGCAACGCAGCTGCTACCATGCGCGCATGACCGATTCCCATTATGAAGCCGCGGCCGCGCCGCGGATGGCCACGCGTTTTCGCGGCTTTCTGCCGGTGGTGATCGACGTGGAGACCGGCGGCTTCAACTCCGCCACCGATGCCCTGCTCGAAATCGCTGCCGTGACGGTGGGTTTCGAGGACGACGGCCAGCTCGCGATACGCGAGTCGGCTTCATATCATGTGGCGCCTTTCGAAGGCGCGAACATCGAACCGGCCTCGCTTGAGGTCAACGGCATCGACCCGCATCACCCGCTGCGTCCAGCGATTCCAGAGCGCGACGCGCTCGGCCGCATCTTTCGCATGGTGCGCGAAACCATGAAGGCCGACGGCTGCAAGCGCGCCGTGCTGGTCGGCCACAATGCGCATTTCGATCTCGGTTTTCTCAACGCCGCGATCGCGCGCAGCGGCATCAAGCGCAGCCCGTTTCATCCATTTTCCTGCTTCGATACCGCAACCCTGGCCGGCGTCGCCTTCGGCCAGACTGTGCTGCGCCGGGCCGCGACTGCGGCCGGCATGAGCTGGGATAACGAAGCCGCGCACTCCGCCCGCTACGATACGGAACAGACCGCCCATCTGTTCTGTACGATCGTCAATCGCTTCCAGCCGATCTTCGAGGCCGTGCCGCCCGAACCGCAGCGTTGAGACACCAAGGGCCGCAGGCGTTGTCGCCTGTTGGCAGCGCTGGCTAAACTGCGTTCGCGACACAGACCACGCAACCGACCTGGTATGGCCGTTTGCCGCTGTACGTCGTACGATTCCGAACCGGTCCCGATACGCGCCTATGTCCACGACTTCGTCCTTCGCCACTGACCACCCCCTGCTCGGCCGCATCGGCCTGGGCTTCAAGGCGTTGCGCTTCGGCGGCACGCTGTTGCTCGGCCTGGTGCTGTTGCCGGCGGTGCCACTGCTGGGCCGGCGCAGCAAGTATCTGATCAACTGGTGGCTGGGCCGGATGCTCGGCGCACTGCATGTGCGTCTGGATGTGGATGGCAACGTGCCGTCCGGGCCGATGCTGGTGGTCGCCAATCATTGCTCCTGGCTCGACATCCTAGTGCTCGGGCGCATCTTCAATACGGCGTTCGTATCCAAGGCCGAAGTCGGCAGATGGCCGCTGGTCGGCTCGTTCGCCCGCGCCGGCGGCACGCTCTTTCTCGACCGCGGTCAGGGCAAGACGGGCGAAACGAGTGCATCGATTCGCGAGATGCTGGCGTCCGGCCGTTCGGTGCTGTTCTTCCCGGAAGGCACGACCACGCCTGATCCCAATCCGCGGCGGTTTCATGCCCGCCTGTTCGCGGCCGCCATCGAAGGCGGCTACAACGTGCTGCCGGTGAGCCTGCGCTACTGCGACGACACCACGCCCCCGGGCATGCATCACGCGCTGGCGCCATGGGTGAACGAGGCCGCGCTCTGGCCCCATTTCAAGGACCTGTTCAAACTGCGCGCGATCCGGGCCGAGGTGCGGGTCTGCGCCCCGCTTGATCCCAGAGGTTACGATCGCCGCAGTCTTGCCGAGGCAGCCCGGATGGCCGTGGCCCATCGCCAGGCGGTCGCCGCGGCGCGCAGCATCCGGTCCCGGAAATGATGGTGCTGCGCGCCCGGACCTGTCCAGCGCGTCCGGCGATCAGGACGGCAGGCGCGGGATGAGCGCGCCGTCGGCCTCGAGGCCACGAGCGGCGTAGTAATCCGCGCCGTCGGTTCCGTCGTAGCGGCGTTCGTTGAGAAATCGACGGATCACCCCCGCCGACTCATTGGCCCGCAGCAGCAGAAACAGATGCCCGCCGCCGCGGACCACATGCAGATACGACTTGGGAATCAGCCAGTACAGGATACGGCTGTTGACCAACGGCACGATCGGATCGTCGTCGCCGCCCATGATGAGCGTCGGGCAATGCAGACGATGCAGGCGATGCGCACTGGTCCAACCCAGGGAGGCAATCAGCTGATTCATGTAGCCGCGCGTGCTCGGCCCGCTGGCATAACGCCCGCGACGGCTGATCAGTTCCGGTCGCCGACGCACCAGCCCGCCGTAGAGGCCGGCAATCGCCGCCGGCAGCGTTTCCGCGCGCTCGTAACGTCGCGCCGCGGCCAGGCGTTTAAGCGTGCTCGAGCGGGTGGCGAGGCCCGGCCAGCCGATGGAGCTGGAGGCCAGCACGAGCCGGTTGACCTCGACGGGATGGTCCAGCGCGAACTGCTGGGCGAGCGAGCCGCCCCAGGACAGACCGACAACATCCAGCGGCTCGTCGTAGCCGAGTCGCAGCAGAAACGTCGAGAGCAGATCGGCGTACCAGCCCAGCCGCCGCGGCAGGCCACGCGCCGGCGAACGGCCGGCTCCGGGCATCTCGGGCACGATGATCTCGGCATCGTCCAGCGCGTCGACCAGCGGCAGCAGCATATCGAGATTCGCGCCAATGGTGTTCAGGATCAGCATGGGCCGGCCACGGCCACGACGAATGCCATAGCGCAGGCGCACGCCGTCGACATCGATCCAGTCGACCTGGATCCGGGTGCGACGCCGCAATACGCTGAGCTCGGGCGGCAGCCGTCGGCCGGGCCGGCGGATGGCACTCAGCGAGCGGATTCTGTTTCCTGAACGATCGGACATCGGCATCACGCGACTCGTAGTCGCCGCTCATGCAATCGACAGTAGAGCCTGCCGAGGGTTCTTACAAGACGGCACCCGAGCCCGGCGCACCGCGAGACGATATCCAACAAGCCTGGCGTCGTCGGCCTGCATGAGCGAACTTCAACGCTGAATCGCGGCTGGAGGGCCCGCGCCCGGTCGAGTCGCGCGCCCTGCACAATGGCAGCATGCGCGCCAGACGCTCAGATCGCTTCCCCCCCCGGCTGCAACGGGTGCGGCGTATCGAGGAATTCCTCGATACGGCGCGCGGCTTCGTCCGGACGTTCCAACACCAGCCAATGCCCCGCCCCACGCATGATCGACAGCCGCGAATCCGGAATCAACAGGCCGAGCAGACGAGCGTTGGGCAGTGGCACGACCTGATCGTCGTCGCCCGCGAGTATCAACGTCGGCATGCTCAGACGATGCAGCCAGGGAAGGCTCGAGAAACCCGCCATGGCATAGATCTGGGCAGCGAACGCACGCCGGCTGGCGGCGCGGGCTCGACCCAAGGCCGCGGCGACCGCCTCGCATTCGTCGGCACGCCGGCCGCCGAAGACTTCGCGCACATCCCGCCCGTCGACCACGGCACGTGCCGGGCCGCCGGGCCAGGCCAGGCGCCGCAGGCTGGCGGCCCGGCCGGGCAGCATGAGCGGACCACTCGAAGTCGCGACAAGCACCAGGCGCCGGATTCGCGAGCCGTGGTCGCGCGCGAGACGCTGTGCCAGCAAGCCGCCCCAGCCCATGCCCAGCACGTCGACGACACCGCATTCAAGCACATCGCACACCCGTGCCGCACGGTCCGCCAGGCTGGCCATCCGGTTCAGTCGGGGCGCGCCGGGTGTATCGCCGATACCCGGCCCGTCGAAGCGGATGCTGGATCGTGAGAGTGCATCGCAGAATGGTTGAAGAACGCGGTGATCGGCGAGGAAATCATTGCAGATCAGAAGCGGCGGCCCGCCGCCGGGCGTGCGGGCGATGACCATCGCAGCGCCGCCGATATGAAAGGTATCGACACGACACGTGTCAGCGTTGGCGCACATAACGACCGGGTGCGCTCTCGATGGGTTCGAAGTCGTCATTGCCGAAAACCTCCGGAGCGGGCACGGTCGGCCCGCCATGCGCGCCGCACCAGTTGATCCACTCCGGCCACCAGGAGCCTCCGGCAGCACGCGCGCCGCGGCGCCAGTCGGCCGGCCCGAGTTCGTGATCGTCGTTGACCCAGAAGCCGCGGGCCGCGCTTGCCCTTGGCGTGTCCGGCGGGCATACGACGGCCTGGGCGTGACCGCCGGCGCCGAGCACGAACCGTCGGCCGCCGCGGAACATCTGCATCGAGCGATAGCAGGCCTGCCAAGGGGCGATGTGATCGGCCGCCCCGGCCACCACGAACACATCCTGCTCGATGGCCGAGAGATCGATGATCTCTTCGCCAAGCCGCAGCCCCTCAGTCGTACGCAGGCGATCATCGCGATAGATCTCGAGCAGATCGGCGTGCAGACGCGCCGGCAGCCGGGTGGTATCGCTGTTCCAGTACAGGATGTCGGAGGCCGGCGGCCTCTCACCCAGCACGTAGTTGTGCGTCACAAAGCGCCAGATCAATGCATCGGGCCGCTGCCAGGCGAAGGCACGAGCCATGGCCGCACCGTCGAGGACGCCGGTGCTTGCCGAGCGTGCCAGGGCGCGCGCGATCGTCTCGTCATGCCCCGTGGGCACGTCGGCGAGACTGCGCGGTGATTCCAGCAGCGTGACGAACAGCGACAGACAGGCGAGCCGATCGCCCTTGCCGGTCACAGTCAGGCGCGCGGCGGCAATGGCCACGGTCAGTCCGCCGGCGCAGGCGCCAGCCAGCTTGACCGGGTGCCCTCCGCTCACGCGCCAGACGATATCGACGGCCTGTTCCGTGGCTTCGACATAGTCGGCCAGCCCCCAACGGCGCTGCGCGGCCGTCGGGTTGCGCCAGGAGATGGCAAAAACCTGCTGCCCGGCGGCCAGGGCGTAGCGCGCCAGGCTGTTCTCGCGGGTCAGATCCATGACGTAGTACTTGTTGATCTGCGGCCCGACCAGGAGGATCGGCGAGGCATCGACCTGTGGCGTAAGCGGCGTGTACTGGATCAACTCGCAGATCTCGTCGCGATAGATCACAGCGCCGGGGGTTGCCGCGATGTTCACGCCCAACGTGAAGGCATCCGGATCGACCTGACGCGGGAGGCCGCGATTGTCACGCAGGTCGCGCAACAGCTGATACAACCCGATCACGGCCGACCGACCGCGGGTGGCCACCAGGTTGTCGTAAAAGCCGGGATGGGTCAGAAACAGGTTGGCCGGCGAGACCGCGGCGATCAGATGTTCGACGGCGAACGACAGCTGCCGCCGGCGGACATCGGACAGCCCAGCCACGCCCACCACGTCACGCAGCGCCTCTGCGAGCACGAGATAGACGCCGGCCACACGAGCGAACACCGGGCTTGCCTGCCAGGCGGGATGAGCAAACCGCGGATCGTCGGGCGCCGGCCGCGGGCCACCACGCCCCAGTAACGCCAGCGTCATCCGCGCAAGCAGCCGGGCCTCGATGCGCAACGCCACAGCGGGATGACGGGCCAGCACGCCGAGCAGCTCGCCCGCCGCGGCGCCGATATCCGACCAGTGGGCGTCGGCCGTCGCAAAGGCGCCCGGCACTTCACCGGCGATCGGCCCGCGGTCCACGCGTTCGACCGAACCCGATACCCCGGATGGGTGATTCACGACGCCTCCTGTTGCATCGACATTCGTCGACTACCATTGATGGTTACAATGGCGCCACGCGTTTTTCAAGCGAGTTGTACATGGGAGTGTTCGGGGCTGTGGGGCGCCGTTTCGACGCCATCGTCTGGCAGCCCGAGCTCGAACGGCTGCACGGACCGCGCCGCTGGCTGCTCGTCGCCGTGCGCACGCTGCTGACGCTGATCGAGGATTTCCGCAACGGCGAGATCACGATGCGCGCCATGGGCCTGGTCTACACCACGCTGGTGTCGCTGGTGCCGTTGCTCGCCCTGGCGTTCTCTCTGCTCAAGGCTTTCGGCGTCGACAATGCCCTGCGTCCGGTGCTGCAACGCTTCCTGTCGCCACTCGGCGCCGGCAGCGGCCAGATCATCGACAAGATCGTGGATTTCGTACAGAACGTTCAGGTCGGCGTGCTCGGCGCGATCGGCGTGGTGACGCTGATCTATTCCGTCATTTCTCTGATCCAGAAAGTCGAGGCCGGCTGCAACTATATCTGGCATGTCCGCAAACCGCGCTCGATCGGCCGACGCGTGACCGAGTACATCAGCGTGCTGGTCGCCGGCCCGCTGGTGATTCTCGCGGCCGCCAGCATGACCGCGACCGTCAGCTCTAACAGCACGGTGACCTGGCTGACGTCGATCGAGCCGTTCGGCGCCGCGTTGTACATGGCCGGGCGCATCCTGCCTTACGTGCTCTACGGCATCGGCTTCACGGTACTGTTCAAGTTCATTCCGAATACGCAGGTGCGGCTGCTGCCGGCGCTCGGTGGCGGCATCTTCTCCGGCGTACTCTGGCAGACCGCCAGTCTGGGCTTCGCCCTGTTCGCCAGGAACGCCGGCAATGTCAACGCGATCTATTCGAGTTTCGCGATCCTGATTCTGTTGCTGATCTGGCTCTATGTCTCCTGGATGATTCTGCTGCTCGGCTGCCGGGTGGCGTTCCTGCTCCAGCACCACGAGCGGCTGACCCGCGGCCACTACCCGCCCTGGCTGGGCGCCGCCGAGCGCGAGCGCCTGGCCCTGCTGATCACCACCCTCGTGGCTGATCGCTTCATTCAGGGCGGCATGCCGTGGACCACTCCAGCTCTGGCGCACATGCTGCGCGCCGCGCCCGATCACGTGCAGGACATCGCCGATCAGCTCATCACCGGCGATCTGTTCATGGAGGCCGGCGACCTGGGCACAACTCTGCTGCCTCGCCGCGACATCGCGGAGGTCCGCATATCGCGCGTACTCGAGATCGTGCGGGCGGGCGAGCCCGCGGCCCACGCCCAACCGCGCGACGCCACCGCGGCCCGGGCGATCGACGAGCTGACCGAACAGGTCGAACAGGCCAAGCGATCCGTCTACGGGGATCGTTCGCTGCGCGACATGGCCCTGGTACTGCACGCTCAACGCAAGAACATCGATAGCAGGCTGGCCGACATGGCCTGAAACATCGCACCATGCGACGTAGCGGCCCCAAATATGACAAGATGAATTTTCGCCGGTACGCGCCAACAACAACGGTTGTCAGAGGAGAGACCGTGAACAAGACCTGGCTAGAGCAATACCCGGACGGGGTCCCCGCCGAAATCCAGCTCGACGACAAGCGCACACTCGTCGACGTCATCGAGGACAGCTGCCGCGAGTTCGGCGACGCGCCCGCCTTCTCGAACATGGACGTCGAGATGAGCTATCGCGAGCTCGAGGTCCAGTCCCGGCATTTCGCCGCTTATCTACAGCACGAACTCGGGTTCTCGAAGGGGGATCGCGTTGCGATCATGATGCCCAACCTGCTGCAGTATCCGATCGTGCTGTTCGGCATCCTTCGGGCCGGCATGGTCGCGGTGAATGTCAATCCGCTCTACACCGCGCGCGAGCTCGAGCATCAGCTTTCCGATGCCGGCGCCCGGGCCATTGTGATCGTGGAGAATTTCGCCGCGACGCTCGAGAAGGTGATCGACAAGGTGCCGCTGGAGACCGTGATCACCACCCAGATCGGCGATTGCCTGCCGACGATCAAGCGCACGCTCGTCAATTTCGCGGTCAAGCACGTCAAACGCATGGTGCCGGCGTTCAACCTGCCCGGCGCCATCACGCTGAACACGGCGTTGTCCGACGGCGCGAAGCAATCCATGAAACCGGTCGACGTCGAACCCAACGACATCGCCTTCCTGCAGTACACCGGCGGCACCACGGGCTTGGCGAAGGGCGCGATCCTGACCCACCGCAACATGGTCGCCAACATCGAACAGGCCCAGGCGTGGCTCAACCCCTGGACCGAGAAAGGCCGCGAACTCATCATCACCCCGCTGCCGCTGTATCACGTGTTCGCGCTCACGGCGAACTGCCTGGTCTTTCTCCAGCAGGGCGGCAAGAACGTGCTGATCACCAACCCGCGCGACATCGCTGCGCTGGTCAAGGAATTCGACAAGCACAAACCCACCGCATTCACGGGTGTCAACACGCTGTTCAACGCGCTGGTGAACAACGACGACTTCGCCAAGCTCGATTTTTCCAAGCTCAAGATTACCCTTGGCGGCGGTGCGGCCGTGCAGCGAGCAGTCGCCGAGAAGTGGCAGAAAATCACCGGCGTACCGCTCATCGAGGCCTACGGCCTGACCGAAGCCTCGCCGGCGGTGTCGATCAACCCGCTGAATCTGGAAAGCTACAACGGCTCGATCGGCGTGCCGATACCGTCCACCGATATTTCGATCCGCGACGAGAACGGCGACGAGGTCGAATTCGGTCAACCCGGCGAGCTCTGTATATCCGGCCCCCAGGTGATGGCCGGTTATTGGAACAAGCCGGAGGAGAATGACAAGACATTCTTCGCCGACGGCTATCTGCGTACCGGCGATATCGCCCAGTTCGACGAGAGAGGATTTCTCTACATCGTCGATCGCAAGAAGGACATGATTCTCGTGTCCGGTTTCAACGTCTATCCCAACGAGATCGAGGACGTCATCGCTTCGCATCCGAAAGTGATGGAAGCGGCCTGCGTGGGCGTCGAAGACGAAAAATCGGGCGAAGTGGTCAAGGTGTTCGTGGTCAAGCGCGACGACAGCCTGACCGAGGACGAACTCATCGAGTTCTGCCGCAAGGAACTCACGGGCTACAAGGTGCCCAAGCAGGTCGTGTTCCTCGATGAACTGCCGAAATCCAACGTCGGCAAGATCCTGCGCAAGGAACTGCGCACCCCCGCCTGAGTCGATGCGACGCGGGGCCGACCCGAAGGCCCCGCGTTGGTCAGTGCCTGATCAGATACAGGCAGGCCGTGAGCGTCGCCAGCGACCCGAGCGTGGAATACAGGATGGTGCCGGAAACCACCGACGCCTCGCGCCGATAGAACTCTGCCAGCATATAGGGCCCGGTGCCGGTCGGCAGGGCAGCCAGGAGCAAGGCGGCGTTCGCCCACAGCGGCGGCAGATGAAAGACCCACACCGCCAGCACCCAGGTGATTGCGGGATGAACGACCAGCTTGAGCGCGCTGAGCGTGAATGCCCCTTGGCCGCGTCTTGCCGCCGGGCGCGCGGCGAGAAACGCCCCGAGTGAGACCAGCGCGCACGGCGTTGTGGCCGCACCCAGCAGACGCAGGAACTGGTCGGCGGGTTGCGGCACGCTCAATCCTCCGACCGCCCAGAAACCACCGACGATGGGCGCGACCACCAGCGGATTCTTCGCCAGCGCGAGCAGTACCTTGGCAACCGCATGATGCAGCGTCTTCTCGGCCTGCAGCCCGACCTCCACGCAGATCACTGCAATCGCGAACAGCACGCAGACCACGATGAGCGTGGCAATAAGCGCCGGCACCAGCCCGTCGTTACCGAGCACAAGCACGCATAACGGAATGCCGATGTAACCGGTATTGGCATAGGCCGCACTAAGCCCGTCGATACTGGCATCCACCAGATGCCGCGGCGAGCGCCAGCGTACGGCGAGCGTGGCCACGAACAGCCCCATGGTCGCAAGCACGCAGACCGCTACGAAACGCGGATGCCAGATCTCGGCCCAGTCGGCGCTGGCCGTGGCCCGGAACAACAGCGCCGGCAGGCACAGCCAGACCACGAACTTGTTCAATTCGGCGGCCGCTGTTTCCCCGAGGCGAGACGTACGCCGACAGAGATAACCGGCCAGAATCAGGCCGAATATCGGCAACAGCACATGGGTGACCGACGACATCGATCGCATCTCGCCTGCGAAAACCAGCCGCGCAAGACTACGAATATCGACTGATACCGTCTAATATCATTTTCTGCTCGCATCCATGCCGAATACGCATCAATATGGATTTTCGCCAGCTGCGCTATTTCGTCGCCCTCGCCGAGACGCTGCACTTCGGTCGGGCCGCCGAGCGGTTGCATATCACACAGCCGCCGCTCAGCCGACAGATCGCGGCTCTGGAAAACAAGCTGTCCGTGACACTCTTCGCGCGCCATTCGCGTCATGTCGAACTCACCCCGGCCGGGGCCGACTTCTACCAGCACGCCGTGCGTCTGCTGGCCGATGCCGAGCGCGCAGGCGACTCGGCACGAGCCATTGCCGCCGGGGCCACCGGCACCCTACGGCTTGGATTTGCCATGTATGCCGCCTTCAGCCTGCTGCCGCGTCTGGTCCGCGGTTTCAGCACTGCCCAGCCGCGCATCACGCTGGGCCTGGAAGAGATTCTCCCGCGCGATATGGATCAGGCCCTGCGGGAACAGCGCATCGATGTAGGCCTCGGCATGCCCACGGGCCGCCCCGGTCACCTCGGCTACAAGCCGCTGGTCCGCGAACCGTTATGCGCGGTGCTCCCGGCCACCCACACGCTGGCCGGCGGGGCCACGGTCGACGTGCGCCTGCTGGCCGACGAACCCTTCGTGACGCTGCCGCGCACAACCGCCCCCGTCCTGCACGAGGCCGTGCTGGCATGCTGCGGGGCTCATGGTTTCGTGCCGCGCATTCGCCTCGAGACACACCTGCAGCAGACCATCGTCGCTCTGGTCGCCGAGGGGCTCGGCGTAGCACTCGTCCCGGCCTCGTTGGCGCGGCTGCGGATGGACGATGTCGTATTTCCTGCCATCGATCATTCGCCGTCGATCGAACAGGGCGTGTACTGGCGGTCCAACGACGACAACCCGTGTCTCGCAGCCTTTATCGAAAGTGCGGCGTCGCTCGCCACGCCCGCTACCGGATCCGCCTGACTACCCGCCCGTGTCTGCCGCTCGGTCGGCAATGATCATATCGGCGGCTTTCTCCGCGATCGCCGTGGTGGGGGCGTTGGTATTGCCGCCGACGATCGTCGGCATGATCGACGCATCGACCACGCGCAGGGCGTCCAGCCCGCGCACGCGTAGGCGCTCGTCGACGACCGCGTCCTCGCCCTGCCCCATCTTGCAGGTGCCGACCGGGTGATAGATGGTCTCGGCCCGACGCCGCACGTAATGCTCGATGGCCGCGTCATCCTCGATTTCCTCGCCGGGCTCGAGTTCGGTGTCCCGGTGCTCGGCCAGCGGCGGGCTGCGCATGATACGGCGGCCGATCTTCACCGCTTTCACCAGCTGGGCCAGATCCTGCGGATCGTCGAGATAGTTCGGATCGATGTATGGATCGGCCTTCGGATCGGCGCTGGTCAGCCCGATATGCCCGCGGGATCCGGGACGCAGATCGCAGATACGCAACGTATAGCCGTGATAGCGGATCGTATTCCGCATCTGATGGCCGTGGTCCTGCTCGATGGTCGGGATGAAATGCAGCTGTAGATCGCCGAGCTTCGGATTGTCGGTGCTGCTGACGAAACCGCCGGACTCGGCCACGTTGCTGGCCAGCCAACCGCGGCCGTGGCGCAGGTAATCCCAGAGCGCCACCGGTGCCTGCAGAAAGACGAACTTTGCGCTGAGCCGCAGGCTGAGCGTGGTCTTCTCGCGGTCGATCACGCTGACGTCGAGATGATCCTGAAGATTGCGGCCGACGCCCGGCAACTCGTGATGCAGCGTGATGCCGTGCGGCTCGATCTGGTCGCGCGGGCCGACGCCCGACAGCAACAGCAGTTGGGGCGTATTGATCGCGCCGCCGCACAACAGCACCTCGCGGCGCGCGTGGATCGTGCGCTCACCACCGAACCCGCCCTTGCGGTAGACCACGCCGCTGGCGCGCCGCCCCTCGAAGGTCACGCGATTCGCCCGCGCCCGGGTGATCACAGTGAGATTCTTGCGATGTGCGATGGGATGCAGGAAGGCGTCCGCATTCGAACAACGACGGCCGTTGTCTTGGGCCACGTTGTATAGCCCCACGCCGACATCGGTGGCGCCGCCGAAATCATCGTTGCGCGGGTACCCGCAAGCCTGGGCCGCCGCGATGAATTTCTCGTTGAGCGGATTGTTGTGCCGGCCGCGGCTGACACGATAACCGCCGGCATCGCCGTGGTATTCGTTCGCACCGTCCTCGAAGCCTTCCGACTTACGAAAATAAGCCAGCATGTCGCGGTACCCCCAGCCGTCGTTACCGTCGGCGGCCCAGCGATCGTAATCGGCGGCGTTGCCGCGCGTATAGCACATGGCATTGACTGAGCTGGAGCCACCCAGCGTCTTGCCGCGCGGCCAGAACAGCCGCCGGTTGGCCAGGCGCGTCTGGGGTGCGGTGTAGTAGGCCCAGTTGAACATCTTCGACCACATCAGGCCGATGATGCCGATCGGGATATGGATGAGCGGGTTCCAGTCGCGCGGCCCGGCTTCCAGCACCGCGACCGATGCGTTCTCATCGGCCGACAGCCGATTGGCGAGTACGCAGCCGGCGGAGCCACCACCAACGATCACATAGTCGAAGACTTGGTCTCGTTCGGTCATGGCAGCTCCTCCGGATTCAGCGCATCGTTATTTGCCTACATGTGTATCTGTAATCGTGCCATCGATCAATGTTTAGCTTCGGGTAGCGTGATGTTGAGCTCGAGCACCTCGAGATCGCCCTCGCGCTCGATCTCCATCTGGACCGCATCTTCGCCGACCTCGACATACTTGCGCAGCACGGCCAGCAGATCCTGCTGCAGCTGCGGGAAATAGGCCGGCTGATCCCCGCGCCCGGTTCGCCGGTGGGCGACCACGACTTGCAGGCGCTCCTTGGCCATCCTGGCCGAGCCCTTCTTCTCGTTAGAACGGAAAACGTCTAGCCAACCCATGGTTTATCTCCCCATCAGTCGGTCGAAGAAGCCTTTCTTGGCCTGAGTGAAACGCAGCGGCCGGTCCTCGCCGAGGAAACGCGCCACCATGTCCATGTATGCACCGCCGGCGTCGGCATTGTTCTCCAGCACCACGGGCATGCCCGAGTTGGACGCATTGAGCACGGTCTCGGACTCCGGTACCACGCCCAGCAGTGGAATCGCCAGAATATCGCCGATATCGTCCAGCGACAGCATTTCGCCCTTGCCGACGCGACCCGGCGCATAGCGGGTGACCACCAGATGCTCGCGCACCGGCTCGCCACCTTCCATCGATCGCCGGGTCTTGGACGACAGCATGCCGAGCACGCGATCGGAGTCGCGCACCGACGAGACTTCCGGATTGGTCACGACCAGAGCCTCGTCGGCGAAATACATCGCCATCAACGCGCCCTTCTCGATGCCGGCCGGCGAATCGCAGATGATGTAGTCGAAGTCCTCGGACAGCTTGTTCAGCGTACGCTCGACGCCTTCCTCGGAAAGCGCATCCTTGTCGCGGGTCTGGGAGGCCGCGAGGATGAACAGATTGTCGATCCGCTTGTCGCGGATCAGGGCCTGCTTGAGGTTGGCTTCGCCGTTGATGACGTTGACGAAGTCGAACACCACGCGGCGCTCGCATCCCATGATGAGGTCGAGATTGCGCAGGCCGACGTCGAAATCGATCACGACCGTCTTGTGCCCCCGCATGGCAAGGCCGGCGGCGAACGAGGCCGAGGTCGTGGTCTTGCCGACCCCGCCCTTGCCCGACGTGACTACGATGATCTTGGCCACTGATTACTCCTGAAGTTCGATCAGCAAATTGTCGTTGTCCAACCGGACCTGGACCGGTTTGGACCGCACCCCCTCGTCCATCGCGTCGGCGACTTTGTAGCAGCCGGCGATCGCGACCAGATCCGGTTCGAAACGCTTGCAGTAGATGCGCGCCTCACTATCGCCCGACGCCCCGGCCAGCGCCCGGCCGCGCAGCGCGCCATACACATGAATATGGCCGTCGGCCAGCACTTCCGCGCCTTCGGACACCGACGTGGCGATCACCAGATCGCCACCCCGGGCATAGATCTGCTGGCCGGAACGGATCGGCTTGGTGATCAGGCGCGTAGGGCTGCGCGGCGACGCCTCCGGCTCGGCCGGGGTCGAAGCGTTGGATTTGGATTGGCGGGGCTCGGCGGGAGCCTCGGCCGGCTTCCTTTCGGGCTCGGACGCACTGGCCGAGCGAGCCGGCGATGTGATCACGCCCAGGCCGGCCTCGCGGGCGGCCTGGGCGACTGTATCCGACGGATCCAGAACGCCCACCAGTACCAGATCGGCGGCCGTCATGATCTTGGCCACACGCTTCAGGTCCGGGACCTCATCGGGCAGCGAGAGCAGCACCGGCAAACGCGTGAAGAAACCCGGGGCGCGCGCCAGCTGTTCATCCACCAGCGTGGCGATTCGATCGCAGTCGGCCTCCCGAATCTCAAGAACGGTGAGCGTCATCATCCGTCCCTTGAAGACAACGCCGGAATCCGCGGTGGTCTTGGTTTGCGCCATGCCCGAGTCGTGTTGGCTTAAAGCCGCGAGTCTAGCACGCTGGTCACGCCTGACATCCTGCATTCTACGGTGCGATCGCGTATGGATATCGCAGCGTTTTCACCAGCGGCAGATCACGCCCGGGAACGCATGGTGCGGCTATCGAAGCCCGGCTTTGCTCGTCGATGCGGGCCGGCCGCGTGCGGCTCTGCCGATCACAAAACGCGGGTGCGATTTCGCCGAGGCCGACGACGTTAGCCCCGCGCCCGTGTGCAGGATCTCGCGCTGCTGGCGCATGGCCGGCACGCGATGAATCACGTCGACGGCGTGCAGTGGGTCGAACCCAGCGCCCATCCGGGTGGTTTCCCTCGCCTGTTCGACGACCCCCGGTCGATCACGCCGCTGCGCTGGCGCAGCGCTAGGCCGGCCCGGCGGCCGGGGCCGGCGATTCGTCGGCCGCTGTGTCTCGGTACCTCCGTGGGAGAACGGGACAGAATCCCGGCCCCTATCGGCCCCTCTGCGACACGCGGAATATCGCGGCCGATCATGACCGGGGCGAGGCCCGGCCAAGCCCTGGCAACGCAACGCGCTCGTTTTCGACGCCTTGACCTGTCGATGCCCGCAGCTGACCATCGCGATCAATGCCGTCAATCCCAGCATGCCCCTTCCGGACAGCGCCCGTTCGCGCTCGATGGCGCCGCACGCAAGAAGCTGACTTTCATACACGAGGTGGCAAGCACCACCCGCAGCGGCGAGAGCCCAGACCATGGCAACCGAGCAGCCCACACTCGCCGTACACCGCGGATTTCTCGCCTCGCTCCAACGGGTGTGCCTTGCCGGGCGAACCCAGGCCTACCGGAGAACCGGGCCGCAACGCGGCCCGGCGCTGGTGCTGCTGCATGGCCTGATGGATAACTCGGCCGGATTTGCACCGCTGCTGGCGGCGCTTGAATCCAACGGCGTACTCGACCGCGAAGTGATCGCCCCCGACTGGCGCGGCCATGGCGATAGCGAGGCCACGCCGGGCGCGTACTGGTTTCCCAACTATCTGGCCGACCTGGAAGCGCTGCTGGATGCGCTGGGTGTGACCGAGCCCGTGATACTGGTCGGACATAGCATGGGCGGCCAGGTCGCCAGTCTGTATGCCGGCGCTCGACCTCGGCGTGTCGCCGGCCTGATCGCCCTCGACAGTCTCAATGTTCCCGATAGCGATCCGGACCAGGCTCCCAAACGCTACGGCGATTGGCTCGACACCCTCGCAGACGGCGCGCTGGCCTCTGAGCGCCTGTATGACAGCGTGGCCGATCTGGCGACACGACTGGCGCGGCGCTACCCGGAGCTGAGCAGCCCGGCCCGGCATTATCTTGCAGCGTCATGGCTGCGCCCGACCGCCGATGGGCGACAACGCCTGTGCGCCGACCCCGCTCACAGTCGTCGCATGCCCTACGGCTTTCGCGCAGCCGAGGCCGCAGCGATGTGGCGCGAGGTGCGCTGCCCGGTGTTCTGCATCGATGGCGGACGATCACCGGCCACGGTGTTCGTGGATGCCGATACGCTGGCGGACCGTCGCAGCTGTTTCGCAGACATCGAGCACCTCACGCTTTCCGAGTGCGGGCACATGCTGCACGTTCAGGACGCAGCGGAAGTCGCCGCGCGTATGGCGGCATTCCTGCACCGAATCGATGGACGAACCTGAGTTGCACGGCCTGCCGACGCGTGACTATGCTCGAAAATAAAGCTTTTCGGACGCCGTCACCCGGCGCAGGGGCCCTCCATGATCGCTTTGCTCTGGCTCGTTATCTTTCTCGCTGCTTTTTTCGCTCTGGCTTACATCAAGGCCGGCCTGCGCACCACGACCGCCGTCATCGGCGTGTTGCTGGTGCTCTGCACGATCACGAGCACTGGGGCACCCACGGCCTTCGTGCTGTGGCTTTTATTCCTCATCGTGTTCGGCGCGCTGAACATCAGTGCCATCCGCAAGCCCTATATCACCAAGCCCGCCCTGCGGCTGTTCCGGCAGGTCTTGCCGACGCTGTCGGCGACCGAACGTACCGCGCTCGACGCCGGCACGGTCTGGTGGGAAGGCGAGTTGTTCTCGGGGATGCCGAACTGGCGCCGGCTCGAGGAGCTGCCGCCGGCGCGTCTGTCTGAAGAGGAACAGGCGTTTCTGGACGGCCCGGTCCAGACCCTGCTCGACATGTGCGACGAGTGGAAGATCACGCATGAGGACGCCGACCTGCCCGCCGAGGCCTGGCAGTACATCAAGGACAACAAGTTCTGGGGCATGATCATTCCCAAGCGCTATGGCGGCCTGGAGTTTTCTGCCTATGCGCACTCCTGCGTACTGGCCAAGATCGGTTCCGGCCCGGCCGGCGGCACCGTGGGGCCGGTGGTGGCTGTGCCCAACTCGCTGGGCCCGGCCGAACTGCTCATGCACTACGGCACCGATGAGCAACGCGATCACTATCTGCCGCGGCTGGCCGTCGGCGAGGAGATTCCCTGCTTCGGTCTGACCAGCCCGTTCGCCGGCTCCGATGCCGGTGCGATTCCCGATCGCGGCGTGATCTGTCGTGGCCAGTGGAACGGCGAAGAGGTGCTCGGCATGAAGCTGACCTGGGAGAAGCGCTACATCACGCTCGCCCCGGTGGCCACCGTGCTCGGGCTCGCCTTCAAGATGTACGACCCGGACGGGTTGCTGGGCGGTGAAACCGAACTGGGCGTGACCTGTGCGCTGATCCCGGCCGATACGCCCGGTTGCCATACCGGGCGCCGACACTTCCCGGCCAGCGCGCCGTTCCAGAACGGGCCCACCTGGGGCACCGACGTGTTCGTGCCGCTCGACACCATCATCGGCGGGCGCCAGATGATCGGCGAAGGCTGGCGGATGCTGATGGAGTGTCTATCAGTCGGACGCTCGATCTCGCTGCCGTCGGGCTCGACCGGGGATGCGATCAGCAACGCCCGGCTCACTGGCGCCTATGCCGTCACCCGCCGCCAGTTCAATATCTCGATCGGCGAGTTCGAAGGCGTGCAGGAAGCCTTGGCGCGCATCGGCGGCAAGACCTACGCCTGTGAGTCGGTCCGCCGCTTCACCGCCAACGCGGTCGATCTCGGCGAGAAGCCGTCGGTGGCGTCGGCGATCGCCAAGTACCACGTCACCACGCTGGCCCAGGACGTCGCCAAGGACGCGATGGACGTCCACGCCGGCAAGGCGGTCATGCTGGGCCCGTCCAATCCGGTCGCGCGCAGTTTTCAGGCCGCGCCGGTCAACATCACGGTCGAGGGCGCCAACATCCTGACCCGCTCGATGATGATCTACGGTCAGGGCGCGATCCGTTGTCATCCCTACGTGCTCGACGAGATCGAGGCCGCCAACAACCGCGATCAGACCGCCGCGCTCGAAGCCTTCGACGATCTGCTCTATCGTCATATCGGCCACGATCTGGCCGCGGCGGCGCGCTCGCTCGTGATGGGGTTCAGCGGCGGCTTCGGTTCGGCCGCGGGGCGCGCCACGAAACTCGCGCCCTACTACCGCGCGATGAACCGTTACTCGGCGAACCTGGCACTCATCTCGGACGTCGCCATGGGCACGCTCGGCGGCTCGCTGAAATTCCGCGAATCGTTGTCGGGCCGACTCGGCGACGTCCTGTCGAATCTTTACATCGCCAGCGCCACGCTCAAGCGCTTCGTCGAGGATGGCGAACACGCCGAGGATCTACCGCTGGTGTCCTGGGTCTGCGAACAGGCGTTTGCCGATATAGAAACCGCGCTGGCCGGCGTGCTCCGGCATCTGCCAAACCGCCCCGCGGCGCTGGTGGCCGGCGCCCTGATATTCCCGCTGGGACGCACCGCCCGCCTGCCGAGCGACGGTCTGGGTCGGCGCATCGCGCGGCTGGTGCAGACTCCGGGCGCGGCGCGCGACCGGCTCACGCCGCGTTGCTATATTTCCCAGACCCGGACCGATACCGCGCTGGCGCTGTTCGAGCGCGCCATGCAGGCCACGCTGGATACGACCGAACTGCAGAAAAACGTGATCAAGGCGCGCAAGGCCGGCACCATCGATGCCGATCATCCACGCGACCAGATCGACCAGGCCGAGAAGGCCGAGGTATTGAATGCCGACGAGGCACAACGGCTACGCGCAGCCTTCGATCTGCAGATGGCCGTGATCCGCGTCGATGATTTCGATCCCGAGGAAATGCGCTCACGCGTCAAGAAGGCCGCTCCCGATCGCGCGGATGCTACCTGAATCACACCGTATATCGGCCTGTCGGGCCCGTTCATGCCAACCGGGGCAGGCGCGGGCCACGGGAAAAGCAAAATATAGAAACATGGATTACCGAAAACGTGATTCCGTGCGCAATTAGGCAGCTTTGGCAGTTCCGAAGCCGGGGTAATACCAAGGTATAAATCGTAGTTCTACGGACTTTTTTTTGCGTTGCAAATCAGCTGGCCGACCGATCAAAAGCCCGCGTCACAAGCACTTTGAGGGGAGAGGCGTTGCCACAGTCGAACCCGCCGGGGCCCTGCCACCAGCCACAGTAGTTGCGGCTGTAGCGCAATCCGGCTCGGTTCGCTACGCTCCACCACGCGTGATTCTAAAAATATGACGTGTCGCATTGCGGCGAACACGTCTTGCTTCAAAGGGAGAATATCGTGCAGAAGAAGCGACTTAGCGGGGCGCCACCTGCCGCTCATGGCGGCATACCACGCCCGAAGGTAATGCAGGGGTTTGCCCGAAGCGGCGTGCACTGGGGCCGCTGCGTCGGGATGTCGCTGGTTCTGGCGGCCGCCGCCACGACCATGACGGCTTGCAGCAGCGGCCACGGGGGTTCAAACGGCGTACCACCGAAGCCTCAGGCGTCCGGCTCGGTGTTCGCCTATCCGTACAACGGCCAGCAGGACGTCACGCTCAACAGTCAGATCGTGGTGAAATTCGAGCAGGGCCTGTCCGGCGATGCGAGCAAGTCGCTGGCGCTGCGCGCCGGCTCGCCGACCGGCGGCGACACGTCAGCCACCATCAGCGCGGACAGCAACAGCTCGGCCGACCAGGCCGGCATTCTGACGATCGCGCCGTCCGGCGACCTGAAGCCCAACACCACCTACTACATCGTTGCCACACAGGATCTCGCCGACACCGCCTACAGCAAGGGGGACACGGTGGTCCAGTTCACCACCGGCCCGATCCCGGGCCGCCCGGCGGCCTCCGACCAGCTCAAGGTCGTGCAGACCACTCCCGGCAACGTGAATCCGGTGACGCACGACAAGAGCGTGTTCACCCAGTTCAACTCCGTGCATGTCGTATTCTCCGAGCCGGTCGACCCCTCCTCCGTGGCCGCCGGTGACACCTTCAAATTCACCAACGCCAGTGGCGATGAGGTTCCCGGCCGGCTGACCGTGATCGGTCACGAACTGACCTTCGATCCGACCGATGACCTGGCGCCCGGCAAATACACGCTTGCGCTCACGAAGGGCGTGACCTCCGAATTCGGCAAGGCACTCAACGCCTACAGCGAAACCAAGACCGTTCTCAACGCGGGCACGCTGGCAACCGAAAACACCACGGTGACGCCCTCGTCCACTGACGTGGACTCGCTGCCCGACAACACGCTCGACGGCGGCCCGGTCAATCTGGTCCGTATTTCGAATCAGTTGATCGGTCTGAACAACCAGCCGGCCATGAACAGCCCGGCCCGGCAGGGTGTGCAGACCGTGCTGGCCCAGCCCGGCATGAGCGGCTTCGGCAACGTGCTCCCGGCCACCATCCGTGCCGGCCAGAAGTTCCAGCTCACACCACTGACGCTGCGACTGGACGGCAAGGTGCCGACGCCGATCAAGAGCGGGCCGATCCAGGTTCAGTTCGCCAACGACGCGGACGTCTACCTGATGGCCAACGACCTGAGCAACGTGACCACGCCCACCGCGGTGCGTCTGCGCTTCGATCTGGCCATCAGCACGCTGATCGAGGCGAGCACCGACCAGGCGACCACGCTGATTCAGTCGCTGGCCGACGGCGTGTTCAACCAGAGCGTGCTCAACATCCAGGCCGCCGGCCTCGCGGTTCCGCAGCAAAACGGCGATCTCAAGATCGATACGCTCGGCACGTTCCCCATTCTGGTCAATCGTACCGATCAGGCCACGGTCGACTTCGAGCTCAGCCTGACGTTGCCGGGCGGCGATCAGACGCCGGTCCAGAAAGACTACCACGCCGCCGTACCTGGTGGCCCAATCGCCGAGCGCCTGTCTCTACACCTTCGGCACGCCGGCCTACGACGCGGCTTATGCCCAGTACGGCGCCGCGCCGACCGCGCTGCCGGAACAGGCCTGCTTGCAGGTCCTGAACCAGGGCGGCGCGCTCGACACCACCTCGGGTATCAACAACTTCCCGATCGAAGCCAGCCCCGCGCTGGTCTTCAGCGAGCCGGTCGACCCGAACACGGTCAACGACAACAGCATCCAGCTGACATCCGGCGCGGGCAATGCGAAAGCGCACCTATCAGGTGGATGGTTCGTCGGTGGTCATCAATCCGAGCCAGCCACTGCAGCCCGAACACCCAGTACACCATCACCCTGGGCAGCGGCGCGGCGATCAAGGACACCGCCGGCAACACGCTGACGAATAACCCGACCGGCATCGGCCCGGGCCAAACCCTCAGCTTCACCACCGAACCGCTGGTTAATACCCATCCAACACCGCCGATCCTGGGCGAGCTGACGCCCGGTGTGCCGTGCGCGCTCAGCGGGGGCAATTTCGCAAGCGGGGGCGATACCGCCGGTCAGTGCGTGGGTGATTCGGGTAACGACACGACCAACCGTTGTCCGTGTTCACCAGCCCGGCCAACGTGCCGGTCAACGCCTCGTTCTCGAAGTTCGTAACCAAGAGCTCGATCAAGCTGGCCAACGGTTGCCTGACCGGTGGCAGCGGCGACGCCAACACCGTGAGTGGTGCCACCGTCGCACTTGAACAGGTCGACGGCAGCGGACAATGCGTCGGCACCCCGGCCGCCTCGATCGGCTTCGCCAACCGCGACGGCGATACCACTCGAGGCTTCTCGATCGCGCCCGGTCAACAACCTCGAATCGGGCAGCCGCTACGAGATCGTGATCTGCGGTACCGATAACTCGGTCTGCTCGGCGTCGATCGTCGACGCCAATGGCGAAGCGCTGAACACCGACCCGCTCAGCGGCAGCGGCTCCACCAACGTGAACAGCGCTGCCAACGTGGCCGGCGGCCCGGACATCATCATGCCGTTCGATGTCACCGACGCCAGCCAGGACTACTACGCCGATCAGTTCACGCTGCCGGCAACCGATTCGAACGGCAACGGTCAGTTCGACGATGCCAACGGCGACGGCAGCTATACGTCCGGCGATGCCGACGAGCGGCCGCAGCCGGGCAATCGCGCACTTGTTGAACTGGATCTCGCAGGTCAGCAACTCGTAAGCCCCAACCGTTCAGATGGGCTGTATGCAACGTACCTGTCGCTAACCCGACCCATAGCCATTCGCAAGACACTTAGTGACTGCAGCGCGACATCTCAGGTAGTCGACGACAATGGGAACAGCGTAATCGGATCGACCCCATCGCAATGCATTGAAGTATCTTTGCTTCCGGGTGGCTTTAGTGCACTGACAGGCATCCCAATTACTGCAGGTCCGGCAATTAACGTTTTGCCCGGAATTCTAACTGGCGTATTAGGGAATCTGGTTGCGGATACGACTAACCAAATTACCGATAGCACGCCGCTTTCAGGGCTTGGTCAGGTATTAGGTGGCGCCGTAACTGGTTTAACAGGCACTGTTGGCGATGTATTGAACAATACAGCCGGCACCGCTACTAATCAGTTAGTAACGGCGCTAGTCGGCAGTGATCCCGCTGCTGCGTTGGCCAACACGGGTCGCGTTATCCTGCGTTTCCCGGATCTCTCGGGCGGTAACGGTGGCGACCAAGGTACGCAGTCCGGCTACATCGTTCCCGAGTGCCAAGGCAGTCTGAACAACGGCCAGAGCTACGATTATTCGCCTTGTTTCGTGGCCTCGCTGCACTTGGTTGCCAATGCTCCCGATGGCCAGGGCGTGACCTTGAGCCAGCAGGATCTGACGGTGAATGTCGTGGGTCCGGTCACGTTCGAGCAGAACGGCCGACTGGTGATCTCGCTTCGGAATGCGAACACCTTCGCTCTTAGCGCGACCGCGCTTAACCTGCTGCCTGCGAAAGCAACCATCGCGCCGGGCAACCTGCACTACCAGCTGGTCGGCAACGCCGTCCACGGTGGTCGGGCCTATCCGCAACGCTAGCGAGACCGACGGCCCCGCCTACGCGGCGGGGCCGTCGCTACAACTGACAATATAAAGAGGAGCAAGGGAGATGACTCGTCACCACTCGCCGACTGCAAGGTCGGCCGCCCGTATGGGGTGCGGGCTCGCGCTGGGGGCACTCGCGCTGGGCCTGGCGTCGCAGGCCACAGCGGCCGAAGACTATCGTCCGCAACCCGATCAGACGCCCATCCAGTCGTCGAATAACGAAAGTTTCTTCGGCAAGACGATGGATTACATCGAAAACAACAGCTACGGCCGATTGGGCGTGCTGCGCTTTCAATACTACGGCAGCAGCTCCAATCTGCACGTCGACAACGCAACCGGATTGGCCGCCCAGGCGTTCGGCCCCGGCGGCAGCGACCTGCCGCACACCGGATCATCGGCCGGCAACACCACCACCCTGGGTGCGATGATCGGGCTGTATCTGCCCAAGACCAACCATCATCTGGCGATGGAAGTACAGCTGGCCCCGCCGCTCAAGCTCGACTTTCAGGTCTCCGGTGATGCGGTCGACCAGTCGCTGGCGCCGACCGCACTGAACGGCGCCAACGGCGGTTCGATACCCACCGGCGTGCCGCCGCTCGGCAAGAACCTCGGCACTTTCAAGGCGCTGCCGCCGAATTTCACGATCGTTTATCGGCCGTGGACCCATACGCTTGTTCAACCCTATGTCGGCGTCGGGGCGATGTATCTGTATACCTACGACAAGGACGTGAACAACAAGGTCCTGAACGCGTACGGTGAACCGTCGCTGTACCTCAGCAAGCCGGTGGCCTGCGTGGGACAGTTGGGCTCCGACTTCAATCTGCCCAACAACATGTTCCTGAACCTCGACGTGAAGTACGTCGGCTGCGCGGATGTCAAGTCGCGAGTGAGCAACATCAAGGTGAATTCGCCCACTCTCAGCCCCACCTTCGGCCCCGTGGACGTCGGCAGCGTGAGTTCGACCAACCACTTCCGAGCGGTGCTCTATCAGATCAGCTTCGGCATGCATTTCTGATCTATCGTTCGAAACGCACATGAAAAAGCCCGGTGGCAGGCCACCGGGCTTTTTTTTTAAGGTTCTTCGCAGATTAGCGGGGCTCGCGGCCACGCCGCACGCGCTTCAGCCGGCGCGTGCCACGATCTGCATCGCCAACTCCCGGACCGCCGTCGACATGGCACGACCGATGGTATCGGCGTTGCGCCCGGTTGCCGGCAGCGGTTCCTTGATCAGGCTGTCCTTGCGGGCGACGATGTGGTCATCGGCATCGGTCACACGCCAGTCGGCCGCCAGCACCACCTGACCGGAAGGCTGCGGTTCGAAGGTGTCGATGTTCACGTGCACCTGATAATTCTTGTCGCGATTCGTCTGCAGCTTTTCGTCGATGGTCTGCTGCAGCAGCCGGGTCACCGCCACCGGCAGGCGCTCGGCCCACTTGGCATCGGGCAGGCGTGTCAGCACGTAATCGTCCGTGCGCAGCTGTATGTCGTAGTTATCCAGATACTCCGGCATCTGCACGCGCCGGACCTTCCAGTCGCTGGGCTGGGCGGCCAGGCGCTGGGTCTGAGGGGGGGTGAGCATCACGTGCTTGAGCGGCGGCAGCGAACTGCAGCCGGCCATCAGCAACGTTGCCGCCATCGCGGCCGACATGAGCGTGCGGGAAACAAATACGGGTTTCACGGGCACCTCCTCGTTTGATTGGGACCATCGGTTTCGATTGACATCGATATCAGACAGCCGATTCGCAGTAATCGTCGCGGCGTTATCCCGCGCCGTCCCATGAGCCGATTGCGTGATGCACCCCGCTCGGAATCCTGCGGGGCCGTACGCCGAGCGATACCAGCCTGAACCGGCGGCCGCCGCATGCCGGGGCGCGTCGCTTTCGGGCACCACACCACGCTACCGCGAGCCGCCATAAAGCAGCGTATGCGGATCGCGCTCGATCTTTTCCGAGAACCGTCGCAGCGACGAGGCGGCGGCGGACAGATCGCGCACCGTGCTCTGCACATCCTGGCGGGTTCCGGATTCCGGATCGGTGAACTGCTTGAGGTTGCTCGAGAGCTGGCTCAGATTCTCGCTGGTCTTCTGGGCGCTCGCGAGCAGTTTGTCGATCTGCTGATCGTGTTTGGAAATCTGATTGTTGGCCGTATCGCTCAGCTGCTTCACGCTCGCCAGCGTTGCCTGCAACTGCTTGTTGTTGGCAGCGACGGCCTTCTGGACCGTCTCCAGCGTCTGTTGCGTGGTCTGGGTGGTCTTGTTCAGATTCGGGCCGATATCCTTCACGGTCTTGTCCAGATCCTGCGCGAGTTGAACCATCGTGCTCATGGTCTGATTGACCGCGGTTCAGTGTCTTCTTCCAGGGGATCTGCGCGACCGTGTCCTTGAGCTGCGATATCTCGGAGGGCACGGCCGGAATTTCCGGCAGGTCGAGCTGGCCCTGCGGCGCGACGAAATGGGGCTTGCTGTCCGGATGGAAGTCTAGGTTTACGGCCAGCTGTGAGGTCACATAGCTGTAAACCACCAGTTGAGCCCGTAAACCGCGTTTGACCAGCTGGTCAATGGTCAAATGGCTGGGCAACTGCTTGCCTGCCTGGGTGACCACATCGTTGCCCGACATCTCGATCGTCACCGCGATCCGGGCTCCGCCCTTCGGATTCAGACGCAGCTGCACATGACGCACCGTGCCGACCTGGACACCGCGAAAAAGCACGCGCGAGCCGTTGGTCAGACCGAGCACCGACTGATTGAAGAAGATCACCGCCTGGCGCTGCTGCTTGAACAGGCCCGTGTTGCCGAACGTGAGAATGCCGACAGCAGCCAGGGCGATCGCCCCAAGCAGGAAGGCGCCGATGATGGTGTAGCTGCGGTTACTCGCCATGGTGTGTGCTCATTCGTCGATTCTTTTCCGGCCCGACTAGGCGGGGTCCCGCGCCGGTTCCTCGATCGGCTCACGCTTGAGGAAGGCACGCACGCGCGCATCCCGGGCCTGTTCGACCAGGTCGCGCGGATTGCCGTGGGCGATCGCGGTCTTCGATTGGTTGTCCAGATAGATACTATCGTCGGCGATGGTGAAGATGCTCGGCAGCTCGTGGCTGACCGCAATCACCGACAGACCCAGAGCATCGCGCAGCCGCATGATCAGCGCGTCCAGGCGCTGCGAGGTGATCGGATCGAGCCCGGCGCTCGGCTCGTCCAGAAACAGGTAGTCCGGATCGAGCGCGATCGCGCGTGCCAGGCCGGCGCGCTTCTGCATGCCGCCGGAGAGTTCGCTGGGCATGCGCGATTCCTGTCCGGCGAGGCCGACCAGCGCGAGCTTGAACGCCACCTGATCGTGGATCTCGGCCGGGCGCAGGCGGGTATGCAGCTGCATCGGCAGCGCCACATTCTCGCCGACCGTCATCGAGCTCCATAGTGCAGTCGACTGGAACAATACGCCGATCCGTCGCTGCAACGCCGCGCGCTCGCCGGGATCGTCGCTGATCAACCGTTGGCCGTCGAAACAGATATCGCCGGCATCGGAACGCTGCAGATCGATGATATGTCGCAGCAGCGTGCTCTTGCCGCAGCCGGATACGCCCATGATGACGAAGATGTTCGCCGGCGCCACGTGAAAAGAGAGATCGTGCTGCACCACCGTATCGCCGAATGCCAGCCGCAGACCACGTACGGTCAGGCCGCTTTCGGGTACGGGTGCGTTCGGGCTCAGCTCGGCCATCGGCGGCATCTCGTCGTTGGCGAGCCGAACTGGCGACTTGCAGGCATCAGATTCCCAGCGCGTTCGTGCACAGCGCGGCCACCGCATCGATGGAAATGATGCCGATGATACAGACCACCACCGTACGGGTCGCAGCACGTCCCACTTCGGCAGCATTGCGCCCGGCATGCAGACCGATGTAGCAACTGGTCAGCGCAATCAGCACGCCGAAGGCCGTCGACTTGATCAGCCCGATGACGAACTGCCGAGCCGCCACGGCATCCTGCAGGCGCTCGATGAAGGCCATCGGCGGCGTCCCGAGCACGATATGCGCCACCGCCATGCCGCCAGCGATCGACAGCGCGGTGCCGTAAAGATAAAGCAGCGGCATCATCAATGTGAGTGCCGCCAGCCGCGGCAGCGCCAGAAACTCGAATGGCGAGACACCGATCATGCGCAGCGCGTCGATCTCCTCGTTCGATTCCATGGTCGCGAGGTGCGCCGCAAAGGTCGCTCCGATTCGCCCAGCCATGATGAACGCGGTCATGATGGCCGCCATCTCGCGCGCGGAGGCGATACCGACCAGATCGGCCAGGTACATGCCGGCACCGAAGGTCGCCAGCTGCACCGCGCCGATGAAGCCAAGCACGGCGCCGATCAACAGATTGACCACCGTCACGACCGGCAGTGATGCGGCGCCGGTCTCGCGCACCAGCTCAATGAAATCGCGCCCGCGAGTCTGAGCACGGCCGGATACAAGCGCTGGAGTAAGGGCCAGCGCCTGGCCAACCAGTGCGGCGGCGTCCCGGCCGACCTCGACACGACGATGGAAGCGCGCCCCGAGCCGAGCCACCGGATGGGGTTTTTCGTCGCGCCGGTCGGTTCTTGGTGGCGGCTGGCTCGCCAGCGCCATGAGCGCTGCGACATCCTGTGGCAGTGCGCGCTCGGTCACCTTGATGCCGGTGCCGACGAGACCCGTTTTCAACGCATGCACGAACGCGGCCACGCGCGGGTGGCCACTCTCCAGGCTGCTGCCGTCGATCACCACGACGGCGGGCCGGCCGATATCGCGTTGCACGCCAGCGGCCGACGGCAGGCGCACCGCCCGACCCCAGTCGCCTTCGAGCCGGAGCACGGATTCACCGGCCCCGCTGTCGAGGCTGTACAGCGCGGTCTCGCCGCTCATGGACGCCTCGCTCGACCGCGCGGTTTTCTAAACCAAAACATGCCGCATTCTAACCTGCGGGAGCCGACATTCCGGTCACGCGGGTGTTGCATCCCAGTATTCGATGCCGCATCGCTTCAGGGGTTGTTGCCGGGCACCGGCGCGTTGGTCGTCGCCGCATGCGCGCCGTCCTTGGCACCCTTGACCGGCGCATAGTCGTTCGCGACCTCCTGCATCGCCGGCGTCAGCGAATCACTGTCCTCGGTCCAGCCGCCGCCCAGCGCCTTGTACAGATCCGCGGTCGCCGTGAACCGATCCGCGATCGCCTGGGAGAGGTTGAGCTGGCTCGAGAACAGATTGCGCTGCGCATCCAGCACATCAAAGTAATTGGTGCGCCCGACCTGGTATCGCAGGTTGGCCAGCTTGAGTGTCTGGCGATACGAATCGACCTGCTGCTGGACTTGCTTGAAGCGCTCGCGGCTGTACTTGACCTCGTCCAGCGCATTGCGGACGTCCTGGAAGGCCTGACGCACGGTCTGGCGATACTGGATCTCGGCCTCGGCCTTCTGTGCTTTCGCGCTGCGGTACCGTGCGTTGATGCGGCCGAAATCGAGGATTGGCGCGGTGATGTTGCCCCCCACCTGCTCGATCTGTGAGTACGGCTGAAACAGGTCGCTGATGCGTAAGGCCTGGGTTCCGATCATCGCCGAGAGATTGAACGTCGGGAAGAACCGGGCCTTGGCCACGCCCACGTTGGCGTTGGCCGCAATCAGGCTGGCTTCGGCCGCGCGCACGTCGGGCCGGCGGTTGACCAGCGTCGAGGGCAATACGACCGGTAGATCGCGCGGCAGCGTCAGATCGGAGAAATCCCCTTTCGGCAGTTTGGTGTCCGCCATGATCTGGCGCGGCGTCTTGCCGGTGAGAATCGCCAACGACGTACGCAGCTTCGACTCCTGTTGCTCGAGCGGCGGCAATTGAGCGCGCGCCGACTGCAGGAGCGACTTGGTCTGCAGCAGGGTGAGCTTGTCGATCGCGCCGTACTGATAGCGTTTCTGATCCAGCGAGAGACCTTGCTTACGCGTCTTGATGGTCTTCTTCGTAATCCGGATCTGGCGCTGATACGAACGCAGCGACATGTAGTTCGTCACGACATCGGCCACGGTCTGCAAGCGAATCGAATCCTGCGTATAGGCCGAAGACAGCAACTGGGCGCGTGCCTGTTCGTCCGAGCGACGCAACGCGCCCCATAGGTCCAGCTCGTAGCTCAGACTCCCGGCAACCGAGAAATAGTTGTAGCTCCGGGTGCCTCCGCCCGTCGAGCCCCCGCCCCCACCGGCGGCACTCGACGAGCCGCTGCTGCTCGAAGACGAAGAGGACGAAGAACCGCCGCTGCCGGACACGGCACTGCCGGCGCGCTCCCGCATGCCTTGAGCCTGACCGGAGATGGACGGATAGAGCTGGGCATTCTGATAGCCCAGTTCCGCCCGCGCCTGGCGCACTTTCTGCGCCTGGAGCGCAATGTCGAGATTCGAGTCGAGCGCCTCGTCGATGAGCTTGTTGAGGGTCGGATCCTTGTACCGGGTCCACCAGTAGGCCAGCGACTTCTGTTGCTGCTGCGACAGCAGCGTGGAGTCGAATGCCGACTTCGGCAGATCGAGATTCGGCCGCTCGTAGTCGGGGCCGACCGCACAACCGGCCAGCAGGACCACTGCACACAAGATGAGCGCGCTACGCATCGTTATCATCCCTGTTATCCGTGTCGTTGCGCCGTTCCAGCGTGCGCGAATCGTCGTCGGCTTCGCCCTGATCTCGCTTGCCGCGCATGCGGGCCATCTTATCCGAGCCGCGCTCGATCAAATCATAGGCCAGCGGCACGAACAGGATCGCGAAGAAGGTCGCTGCCAGCATACCGCCAATCACGGCCGTGCCGATGGCGATACGGCTGTTGGCCGCGGCACCACTGGCCAGCGCCAATGGCATCGACGCCAGAATGAAGGTCAACGACGTCATCACGATCGGACGGAAACGCAGCTTGGCCGCGGAATACGCCGCATCAGCCGGGGACTTGCCGGTTGCTCCTTCGAGCACGGCGAATTCCACGATCAGGATCGCGTTCTTCGCCGCCAGCCCGATGAGCACCAGCAGCCCCACGGTGAAGTAGATGTTGTTGTCCACCCCGCGTAACCAGACCGCGAGGTAGGCGCCCAGCGCCGCGAACGGCACGGCCGTGATCACCGCCAGCGGCAGCGTCCACTTCTCGTACTGCGCCGCCAGGATCAGGAACACCATGATCACGCCGAACGACAGCGCGATGAGCGCGGAGCTGCCGATATGCTCCGACTGATAAGCCGTGCCGGTGAACTCGAACTGATAATCGGGCCCCAGCACCTTGCTGGCCACGGCCTGGATCGCCGCATTGGCCTGACCATCGCTGTAGCCCGGCGCGGGCGAGCCCATGATCTTGGCCGCCGGGAACACGTTGAAACGCTCCACGACGTCGGCCGAGGTCGTGCGCTTGATGCTGGTCAGCGAACTGACCGGAATCATGTCGCCCGTCTTGCTCGACTTCACGAACACCTGGCGCAGATCGTCCGGATGCATGCGATACGGCGCGTCGGCCTGCATGCGCACCTGCCAGTTGCGGCCCAGGAAGCGTGAACTGGTTCACATACAGTTCGCCGAACGTCGCCTGCAGCGTACTGAACAGATCGCTGATCGATACCCCGAGCGCCTTGGCCTTCTCGCGATCCACGCTCACCTTGTAGCGCGGCACGTCGGTCGACAGCGTCGTCCGCACGCGCTGCAGCTCCGGCCGTTTGTTGGCCGCCGCCACGAACTTCTGCGCCTTCTGATACAGCTTGTTGTAGTTCGCGCCCTGCAGACTCTGCAGGTAGCCCTCGAAACCACCCGTGGTCGACAGCCCGAGAATCGGCGGCGGATTGAATGCCAGCACCTGAGCCGCCGGGATCTGCGCGCCGATCCCGAATGTCTTGTTGACGATATCGAACGACGAACTGTCGCGGTCACCCCAGTCCTTGAGCGTGAGGAACGCGACACCGGCCCAGGTCCGCGGCGAGCGCGAAAGGAAATCGAAGCCCGGCACGCTGATCACGTTCTGAACGCCCGGCATCGACTTGTTGATCTTCTTGGTCAGCTTCTGACTGACGGCCTCGGTGCGCTGGAGCGAGGCGCCGGGCGGCAGCTGGTAGACCGCAAAGACGTAGCCCTGATCCTCCTGCGGAATCAGCCCCGAGGGGACCTGGGTCGACACCAGCCAGATCGAGACCATGACGCCGACGAACATCAGCACACCCAGAATGGCGCGCTTGAGCAGGAAGTTCACGCCCCACAGATAGGCATTCGCCGCTTTCTGGAAGCCCTGGTTGAACTTCCGGAAGAAGAAGTTCTTCTTCTCCTTGCTCGGCTTGAGAAACAGCGCGCACAACGCCGGCGTCAGTGTCAGAGCGACGAACCCGGAGATGACCACCGAGACCGCGATGGTGATCGCGAACTGGCTGTACATCTGTCCGGATAGGCCGCCGAGGAAGCCGACCGGCACGAACACCGCGTTGAGCGCGAGCACGACCGCCACGACCGGGCCGGTGACCTCTTCCATCGCCTTGATCGCGGCCTGTCGAGGCGGCGCGCGTTCCTCGGTCATGATGCGTTCGATGTTCTCGATCACGATGATCGCATCATCGACCACCAGGCCGATCGCCAGCACCATGCCGAACAGGGTCAGCAGGTTGATCGAGAACCCGAGCATATAGATGCCCGCGAACGCACCGACCACGGCCACCGGCACCGCCAGCATGGGAATCAGTGTCGCCCAGAAGTTCTGCAGGAACAGATAGATGACGGCGATCACGAGCATCAGCGATATGAAGAAGGTGAACACCACCTCCTCGATCGAGGCATGCACGAACTGGGTCGTGTTGAACGGGATCTGGTATTTCAGACCCTGCGGCAGCTTCTTGCCGATGCTCTTCATCTCATCCCGCACGCGCTGTGCGGTGGCGAGGGCGTTCGCACCGGGCTGCAGATAGATCGCCGCAGGCACCGCCGGCTGACCGTTGAAGCTGTGCTGCGTGGCGTACGACTGGGGACCGAGCTCGATGCGCGCCACATCCTTGAGCCGGAGCACGCGACCATCATCGGTCGACTTCAGGATGATGTTCTTGAACTGTTTCGGGTTCGAGAAGCGCCCGGCGGTACTGGCCGTGTAGGTGAACGCGATATCAGCGCCGCCGTACGGCCGCGCGCCGAAACTACCCGCCGCGAACTGCGAGTTCTGCTCGGAAATCGCGTTCTTGATGTCGGTCGTCGTGATGTCGTAGCGCGCCATCTTGGCCGGATCCAGCCAGATGCGCATGGAATAGTCCTCGGTCGAGAACAGACGCGCATCACCGACACCGTCGACTCGCTTGAGCGGGTCGATGATGTTCACCAGCATGTAGTTACTGATGAAGGTGGTATCGAACTTCTGGTTCGGCGAATAGAGCGTGAGCACCTGCAGAATGCTGGTGGACTGCTTGCGCACGGTCACACCGCTCTGCTGCACCGTGCTCGGCAACTGCGACAACGCGGACTGGACGCGGTTGTTGACGTCGATGGTCGCCTGCTCGGGATCGGTGCCGATCTTGAACGTGACGTCGAGCTCCATCTCGCCGGAATCCGACGACGTGGAGGTCATGTAGATCATGCCCTCCACACCGTTGATCGCGGTTTCGAGAGGGGCGGCCACAGTGGTGGCAATATCCTCGGCGCTGGCGCCCGGATAGGTCGCACGCACGACCACCTGCGGCGGCACGACGTCCGGATACTGCGAAATCGGCAGCGAACGCATCGCCAGTACGCCGGACAGCGTGATGATGATGGACAGGACCGCCGCGAAGACCGGCCGATCGATGAAAAACTTCGATAGCACGAGATTGAACCTCTGCTAGCTGTTCTGCGAAGCGTCGTTCGAGCCGGAACTCGAATCGGAGGCCGATGCCGACGCGCCGGAATCCTTGCCGCCGTGTGGCTGATCGGACGACTGACCACTGCCCTGCAGAACCTTGACGGGTGCGCCCGAGCGCAACGCGCCCAGTCCGCTCGTGATGACCTGGTCACCGGCGGAGAGCCCCTTGGTGATCACCTGGCCCTGATCGGTGTCCGGTCCCAGTTTGACGGCGACCGCATCCGCCTTGCCGTTCTTGACCACGAAGACCTGGGTCTGCTGGCCACCCGAAATCGCCCGGTCGGGCACCGTGATGGCCTTGTCCAGCGTCTGAATGCGCAGCCGGGTTCGCACGTAGCGCCCCGGCATGAGCGTGTTGTGCGGGTTTTTCACGATGGCCCGCAGCCGCACGGTGCCGGTGTTCGGGTCGATGGTGCTCTGCGTGAAATCCACCTTGGCCTTGTAGGGAAAGACCTTGCCGCTTTTGAGGATGATCGTGGCATCGCGGGTGGCCTCATCCGAGCTCTTCTTGCCCATCTCGGCCAGCGCTTTCTGACGCGCGAAGGCATCATCCTCGGGCAACGCGAACATTACATAGACCGGATCGAGCTGTGTGATGGTGGTCAGCTGTGTCTTATTGGCGGTGACGAGCGAGCCGATATCGACGTCGCGCAGGCTGGTGACGCCGGTTATCGGCGCCTCGACCGTGGTGTAATTCAGATCGATCTTCGCCGATTCGAGGTTGGCCTCGGCCTGCTTCACCGCAGCCTTGTCCGACTGGTAGTTGGACAAGGCCTGGTCACGCTCGGCCTGGCTGACGGCGTTGGCCTTGTACAGCTTGCGGGTCCGTTGCCAGATCCGACTGGTATTGGCCAGCGCGGCCTTGGCACTCGAAAGCGCCGCTTTGCGCTGATCGACGGTGGCTTGATAAGGCTTCGGGTCGATCGTGAACAGCACGTCACCCTTGTGCACGATCGAGCCTTCGTCATAGCTCTTCGACTCGAGCACCCCGGTCACCTGACCGATGACCTGGGCCGTCTGCTTGCCCTGAACCCGGCCCGGATACTCCGCGTAGACATCCACCGAATGCGGCTTCACCGTCAGCGTGTGCACCGGTGTCGGCGGCGGCTGCTGACTCTTGGCCTGGCCACCGCCACTGTTGCCACAGGCCGCGACAACCAGAGTGCTTGCCAGGACGATCAGCGCTCGCAGCGCCAGCGCGCCTCTGGGCGCGTCGTAGTCATTATTACGCATACCGCCGGATCCTGAGATGGGGTTCCCTGATCGTTGGCATGATACATACATTCGTGTATGTATGTAAGATAAGCGGAGCCGGGCCTCAAGAAGCGCGGCATGGATGGACGGGTACATGGCACGCAAGACGAAAACCGAATCCGCTCAGACTCGCGCACGCATTCTGGATGCAGCCGAGACGGAGATGCTCGAACGCGGCGTTACACAGACTTCGCTGGAGCGCATCGCGCGCCGAGCCGACGTCACGCGCGGCGCCATCTACTGGCATTTCGCGGACAAGACGGCCCTGCTCGAAGCGATGGTACAGCGCACTGCCATGCCGCTGCGCGATCTCCGGCAGTGCCTTGGCCAGCATATTCCCGGCAACGAGCCCATGCGGCTGATGCGCGAAATGCTGCTCCACGGAATATCACGGCTGGCCAACGACGAGCAACATCGACGGGTCTGTCACATCGTGTTTCACCGCTGCGAGATGACGGAACGAGGCCATGCGACCGGAAACCTGCTGAGCGCCATGTTCGAGGACGCCCGCGAAGTCCTGGTCTCGTTGTGCGGCGAGATCGCCACAGTATGCGCCCTACGCGAGCCGCTCACGGCCGAGGATGCCGCCGACGTGCTCATCGCCTTCATGGTCGGCCTCTACGAGTGCAGCCTGCGCCATCCCGGGCTGTATTCAATCGAACACGGCATGGAGGCCAAGGTCGACGCCGTACTCGACGGGTTGTTCCATCAGCGGCAGGGTAACGCCTGAGGCGCACACCGCATTGGCACGTGCCACCGGGCTGCCCTGGCCGCGATATAGCCCTGTGCCGAAGACGGGCCCAGATCGATCGGCCGCCGGGGGCCGAGAAACCGCGGCCGCGTGTGCAGTACATACAGATCGAGCACCGCCTTGATCCGGGCAAGATACTCTCGCGCCTCGGTCCGCAGCGGCTGACGCCGATCCTCGGCCGGCCAGGTGTAGCCGACCGCCTCGATGCCTTCATGCTGGGCCAGAAACAGCGCCCGATACTCGTGGTAACGCTGCGACACGATCACGAAGGCGCGCAGCCCGAATATCCGTTCGGCCCGTACGATGGAATCCAGCGTCCGGAAGCCGGCGTAGTCCAGCGTGATCGCGGAATCCGGCACGCCGCGGCGCCGCAGGGCCTGATACATCTTGCGCGGTTCATTGTAGGCACGGCTCGGGTTGGCGCCCGAAACGAGCAGATGTCGCACGCGACCCTCGTGATACAGCCGTGCTGCCGCCTTTATTCGATTGCTGAACAGCGCGTTCGGGTTCCCGGTGTGAGTATAGGGGCTGGTGCCGAGCACCAGTGCGAAATCGTAGATCGGCAGGCGCGCCGTATCGTCGTAGATACGGTCGCGGGTACTGCCCAGCACCCAGGCGTTCGCCGCGATACCCAGCAGCAACAGACTGCCGAGGGCCGTGATCGTCCAGCGCAGAACCGAACCGAACCGACTCACCAGTACCGCCCCCGCTCAGCCCGAACCCGGGTTGTCGCTGATCACAGCCTGCGACAAATCGCGGGCATGCCTGCCCGTCTTGAGACGACGGTTGCGCCGGGCCCCGTTGTCCACCGGGGCCTCCACGACATGCAAGCAGCCGGCCTTGATCGAAATACGCCCGGCCCGTCCTGCGCAAATCCGTTTGCCCGCGGGCTGGTCGCTCACGTCGGCGCCAACCAGCGCCGTCAACGCCACAACTCGGGCGATCTTCGGGCTCGTCTGTCGGGCCAGGGGCATGCCGTGCTCCAAACGAAACGGATCAATCGCGAGAATCGGGCAAGCACGAGGTGCTGTCAACGCGGGGCCATGCGCGCCTGCGACAACGCGGCCACGGCCTCGTCGACGCCGTTCGGGGTGAGCTCGTACATCCGGTCGCCGATCAGCTCGCGTGTCATCTGAATGGACGCCGTGTGGTCCCAGCGCTGGCGCGGCTCCGGATTCAGCCAGACCGCCTGGGGAAATGCTTCGAGCAGCCGCCGCAACCAGACTTCACCGGACTCGGCGTTCCAGTGCTCGACGGAGCCACCCGGGTAGGCGATTTCATACGGGCTCATGGTCGCGTCGCCCACGAAGATCGCCTTGTACTCTGTATCGAAGGTCCGGCATATCTCGCGGGTATCGAAACGCTCGCTGCGGCGACGCGCGTTGTCGCGCCACAGCCCTTCATACGGAAAGTTGTGAAAATAGAAATACTCGAGATGCTGAAATTCGGCCCGAGCGGCCGAGAACAGGTTCTCGCAGACGGTGACATGATCGTCCATCGAGCCGCCCACATCGAAGAACACCAGCAGCTTGACCGCGTTATGACGCTCCGGCCGCATGACCAGGTCGAGATGACCGGCGTTCTTCGCCGTGCCACGGATGGTGGCATCCAGATCGAGTTCGTCGGCCGTGCCTTCGCGGGCGAAGCGCCGCAGCCGACGCAGCGCCATTTTGATATTGCGAGTGCCGATCTCGCGATCACCGTCCAGATCGGCGAAGTCGCGCTTGTCCCAGACCTTGACCGCCCGCCGATGACGCGAGCGATCCTGACCCATGCGAATGCCTTCCGGGTTGTAGCCGAAGGCGCCGAACGGGGATCGCCCGGCGGTACCGATCCATTTGTTGCCGCCCTGATGCCGCTCGTCCTGCTCTTCCAGACGTTGCTTCAACGTCTCCATGAGGTTGTCCCAGCCACCCAGCGCTTCGATTTCGGCCTTCTGCTCCTCGCTGAGCGCCAGTTCGCCGCGCTTGTCCAGCCAGTCGCGGGGGATGGCGGTTTCCGGATCCAACGATAACGACTCGATTCCCTCGAAGTAATGCGCGAAGACCTGATCAAAGCGATCGAACAAGACCTCGTCCTTGATCAACGACGCCCGCGCCAGATAGTAGAACTGGGTGACGCTCATGCCGGCGACGTGCGAATCCAGCGCCGCGAGCAGGGTCAGGAACTCGGTAACCGAGGGTTTGAGCCCGGCCCTGCGCAGCTCGTAGAAGAACTCGACCAGCATGGGGGAAGCGCGCTATCGGCCCAGACGACGACTCATGAAGGCGAGCCGTTCAAACAAGTGGACATCCTGCTCATTTTTCAGCAACGCGCCGTGCATCGGTGGCAACGCATCCGCCGCGCCGCCGTGCAGTGCGGCCGCCGGAATATCCTCGGCCAGCAGCAGCTTCAACCAGTCAAGCAGCTCGGACGTCGACGGCTTCTTCTTGATGCCGGAAACATCGCGGATATCGAAGAACAGATCCAAAGCATCGGACAACAGGCGCGCCTTGATGCCGGGGAAGTGAACATCGACGATCTCCTTCATCGTGTCCTTCTCGGGGAACGAGATGAAGTGGAAGAAGCAGCGGCGGAGGAACGCGTCCGGCAGCTCTTTTTCATTGTTCGACGTGATGATGATGATCGGGCGGTGCCTCGCCTCGATGGTCTGGCGTGTCTCGTACACATCGAACGCCATGCGATCGAGTTCGCGCAACAGATCGTTCGGAAACTCGATATCGGCCTTGTCGATCTCGTCGATCAGAAGCACGGGTTGCTCATCGGCGACGAAGCATTCCCAAAGCGGCCCGGGAACGATGTAGTTCGCGATGTCGTGAACCTTGGCGTCGCCGAGCTGGGAATCCCGCAGCCGCGACACCGCGTCGTATTCGTACAGCCCCTGCGCGGCCTTGGTCGTGGACTTGATATGCCACTGATACAACGGCTTGCCCAGACCGGCGGCGATCTCCTCGGCGAGCATCGTCTTGCCGGTGCCCGGCTCGCCCTTGATGAGCAGCGGCCGCGCGAGAGTGACGGCCGCATTCACCGCCAGCTTGAGATCGTCGGTCGCGACGTAGCGCTCGGTGCCCTCGAACTGGCTCGTCATGGCGTCTCCTAGGTGTTGCGCGCTTCGAGCGCCGCGATCGCCGGCAGGGTCTTGCCCTCGAGGAACTCCAGGAAAGCACCGCCACCGGTGGAGATATAGGACACCTTGTCGCCAATGCCGTATTTCTCGATCGCGGCCAGGGTATCGCCGCCGCCGGCAATCGAGAACCCGTCGCTTTCGGCGATCGCCTTCGACAGCGCTTGGGTACCACCGCCGAACTGGTCGATCTCGAACACGCCCACGGGCCCATTCCAGACGATGGTACCGGCGTTCCTGAGAATCGCCGCCACCTGCTCGCGTGCCTTCGGGCCGATATCCAGAATCATCTCGTTCTCGGCGACATCGGCGATATTGCGCTCGACGGCTTGCGCCGACTCCGAGAACTCGGTGGCCACGATCACGTCCTCGGGCAACGGGATATCGCCGCCCCGCGAGCGGATGTCCTCGAGAATCGCCCTGGCGGAATCGACAAGATCCGCTTCGTAGAGCGAGCCGCCCACGTTGTGTCCGGCGGCGGCCAGGAACGTGTTGGCGATACCGCCGCCCACGATCAGCTGATCCGCCAGCGTCGCCAGCGATTTCAAGAGTTCCAGCTTGGACGAGACCTTGGAGCCACCCACGATCACCACCAGCGGACGTTTGGGGTCGTTCATCGCCGCGCGCAGCGCTTTCACTTCAGCCATGAGCAGCGGACCAGCACAGGCAACCGGCGCGAAGCGGGCCACGCCTTCGGTCGAGGCCTGGGCGCGATGAGCCGTGCCGAAGGCATCCATGACGTAGACATCGCACAGGTCGGCCATCTGCCGGGCCAGCGCTTCGTCGTTGCCTTTCTCGCCCACGTTGAAACGCACGTTCTCGCAGACCACCATCTCGCCGTCGGCGACTTCGACGTGGCCATCGAGCCAGTCGGTGACCAGCGGCACGTCGCGACCGAGTTCGTCGGACAGCCATTTCGCGACCGGCGCCAGGCTGTCTTCGTCCGACGGTTCGCCTTCAGTCGGCCGGCCGAGATGGGCCATGACCATGACCTTCGCGCCGGCGTCCATGGCTTTTTTCATCGTGGGCAACGAGGCGCGCAGACGCGCGGCCGAAGTCACTTCGCCGTTTTTCACCGGCACGTTCAGATCCTCGCGGATCAGCACGCGCTTGCCCGCGAGATCGACGTCGTCCATCGAAAGCATGGTCATATCGTCATGTCCTTGAATAAAAATTGGGGCGCGCCGCATAAGCGGGTGGTCGCGCACAGATCACGAATCTAGCGATCGTTGATCGCAAAGACAAAGCGTTTCGGCATCCTGGCACCAGCGGCCGGCAAGATCGTCCGTAAACGAATCGAGCCACCGAGTGATGAGCGCGTACGCGTACTGCCCGGCTGTCTTTTAATTTGCGGACGATCCGGATGAGTGCCTCGTTCACATGCACAGCACAAAAACAAAGACCGGACAGTGTCCGGTCTTTGCAGGGCTCGGTATGCGTGTCCGATCAGCCGACGTTGGCCATGGCCAGCGCGGTATCCAGCATACGATTGGAGAAGCCCCATTCGTTGTCGTACCAGGAGCAGACCTTGATCAGGCGCGAGCCCGCGACCTTGGTCAGCTTGGAATCGACCGTGGACGACACCGGGTTGTGGTTGTAGTCGGACGACACCAGCTCTTCCTCGGTGTACGCCAGCACGCCCTTGAGTTCGCCATTGGCGGCGTTCTTGAGCACTTCGTTGACCTGCTCGACGGTGACGTCCTTGGACACGTTGGCCGACAGATCGACGAACGAGACATTGATGGTCGGCACGCGCACCGCGAAGCCATCCAGCTTGCCGTTGAGATCCGGCAGTACCAGGCCGACCGCGGCTGCCGCGCCGGTCTTGGTCGGGATCATGTTCTGGGAGGCACTACGCGCCCGACGGATGTCCTTGTGATAGACGTCCGACAGCACCTGGTCGTTGGTGTACGAGTGGATGGTGTTCATCAACCCGAACTCGATGCCGAAGGCTTCGTGCAACGGCTTGACCAGCGGGGCCAGGCAGTTGGTGGTGCAGGAAGCGTTGGAGACGACCTTGTCTTCCGGGGTGAGCGTTTCGTGGTTCACACCGTAGACGATAGTCTTCAGATCGCTGCCGGCGGGCGCGGAGATCAACACCTTCTTGGCGCCGCCCTTCAAATGCGCGCTGGCCTTGTCCTTGCTGGCAAACAGACCGGTGCATTCCAGCACCACATCCACGCCCAGGTCGCCCCAGGGCAGGCTGGCCGGATCGCGCTCGGACAGCACCTTGATCTTGTCGCCGTTGACGACGAGATCCTCGCCCTCTGCCTTCACCTCGCCCGGGAACGCACCGTGGGCGGTGTCGTACTGGGTGAGATGTGCGTTCATCTTGGCGTCGCCGAGGTCGTTGATCGCCACGATCTCGATCTCGCCGGTGCGCTTGCCTTCATACAGGGCGCGCAGCACGTTGCGGCCGATACGACCGTAGCCGTTGATACCAATCTTGACTGCCATGTTCGCTCCTCGAACTTGGAATTTGACTTGAGTTTTCGCTGATCAGCCCTTGGCCTGATTCCGAAGCGCCTCGACAACGCCTTCGACGGTCACGCCGAGTTCCTTGTAGACCTCGGGGCCCGGGGCGGACAGACCGAACTGGTCGACGCCCACCACCTGACCGGTCGGGCCGACATAGCCGATCCAGCCGTCCGAGACGCCTGCCTCGACCGCCACGCGGGCGGTGACCGCCGGGTCCAGAACGCTATCACGATACGACGCCGGCTGTTCGCGGAACAGATCGACGCAAGGCATGGAGACCACGCGCACCCCGATCTCGCCGGCCAGCTTGTCGGCAGCGGTCACGGCCAGTTCCAGCTCGGAACCCGTAGCCATGACGATTGCATCCGGCGTTCCGTCGGTATCGCGCAGGATGTACCCGCCCTTGGCGATCGCGGCGACCGTATCGGCATCGCGATCCTGATGATCGACGTCCTGACGCGACAGCGCCAGCGCGCAGGGGCCGTTCTCGCGCTCGATCGCGGCCTTCCAGGCCACCGCCACTTCGACGTCGTCGCCCGGGCGCCAGACCTGCAGGTTCGGGATCAGGCGCAGCGAGGCCAGATGCTCGACCGGCTGATGGGTCGGGCCATCCTCGCCCAGACCGATCGAGTCGTGGGTATAGACGAAGATGTTGCGCGACCGCATGAGCGCGGCCATGCGCACGGCGTTGCGGGCATAGTCCGAGAACGTCAGGAAGGTCGCGCCGAACGGCACGAAACCGCCGTGCAGGGACAGCCCGTTGGTGATCGCCGACATGCCGAATTCGCGCACGCCGTAGTAGACATAGTTGCCGTTGTAATCGGCGGCCGTGACGGCCTTGTGACCCTCGAAATCGGTACCGTTGGAGCCCGACAGATCGGCCGAACCGCCGAACAGATCCGGCAGCAGGTTCCAGACCGTGCCCAGCACCGCCTTGGAGGATTTGCGGGTCGCCGTGCGCTTGCCCTCGGCCTGGCTCGTCTCGATCAGCTTGGCCATGCCGGCTTCCCAGTCGGCCGGCATCTTGCCGGACAGGCGACGGTCCAGCTCCTTGGCCAGTTCCGGATTGGCCTTGACGTAGGCATCGTGAATTTCCGTCCACGACTGCTCGGCCGCCTTGCCGGCCTCGCGGTGATCCCAGCCGGCGTAGATGTCGTCCGGAATATCGAACGCGGTCTCGTCGGACCAGCCCAGTTCCTTGCGGGCGGCGGCGACTTCGTCGTCACCCAGCGGCGCACCGTGCACCTTGGCCGTACCCTTCATGGTTGGCGCGCCGAAGCCGATCACGGTCTTGCAGCAGATCAGCGTCGGCCTGGAGGTCTCTTTCTTCGCGGTCTCGATCGCCGTGTTGATTTCACCGGCGTCGTGGCCGTCGACGTTGCGCACGACCTGCCAGCCGTAGGCTTCGAAACGGGCCGGTGTGTCATCGGTGAACCAGCCTTTCACCTCGCCGTCGATGGAAATGCCATTGTCGTCGTAGAACACAATCAACTTGCCGAGCCCGAGCGTGCCGGCCAGCGAACAGGCTTCGTGCGAGATGCCTTCCATCAGGCAGCCGTCGCCGGCGAAGCAGTAGGTATGGTGATCGATTACCTTGTGGTCGGCGGTATTGAACTGCGCGGCCAGCACCGATTCGCCCAGCGCCATGCCCACTGCGTTGGCCAGCCCCTGGCCCAGCGGCCCGGTGGTGGTCTCGACGCCCGGCGTCGCAAAGTTCTCCGGATGGCCCGGCGTCTTCGAGTGCAGCTGACGAAAGCCCTTGATGTCATCCAGCGACAGGTCATAGCCGGTCAGATGGAGGGCTGCGTATTGCAGCATCGAGCCGTGACCGTTGGACAGCAGGAAGCGGTCGCGATCGGCCCAGTCCGGATTCGCCGGATTGAACTTCAGATGATCGTTGAAAAGCACTTCCGCGATGTCCGCCATGCCCATCGGCATGCCGGGATGTCCGATATTGGCTTTCTGGACGGCGTCCATCGCCAGAATACGAATCGCGTTGGCGAGATCTCGTCGTGAGGGCATTACAACTGTCCCGGATGCTGCTTGACAAAGGTTGGCCATTGTCTATTAAAGACGACCGAATCAGCAACATTGACGCGTGGCGCACCCGTTTGCGGGCCCGAATGAGGCCGACATAGGCGTCGCCAAGTCATCTGTCTGCCGCCTGGACCACGGTCGGATCGGGCCCGAGACCGGACGGCACCGCTCGATGCGGCCACCACCGCCCGGGCCCGTTCAAATCCCATCCGAGCGCCGCATCGCTGGATTCGCGGCGCAATCTTTCGGGCCATCAACCCGTGAATATTGACGCCAGCCTGGCCGCCGAACTCCTCTCGGCGCCGGTGCCTGCGCCCAGGCAACCTCGCCAGACCCCGGTGGCATCAGCGATTTTCTGGCCAGGCCGGCCAAGGCTGGCCAGAAAATCGACCCGCCCGTAAATATGCCGTTTGCTGCCCCACCACCGACATGTGGCGGAAAAGCGCGCAATTATCATCCGAAACAACAAGCCACGGGCGGCCTGATCCCGGAGTGAAACGCCAGCCCGAAGAAATCCCGGCTGCCCGGCGCCTGCCGATGTCATTTCTGATCCATAAAAAAACCCACCGGGCTCGCTGGAAAGACAATCGAAAGCGGCCGCTCGGAGCCAAAACACAAGGGTTCATGCATGCGACCTTTTGATAAGAATCTTTTCTCCCGAGGCCACGTATCTGGGTACTAAGTCTGCAGTGCGATTCCACCTTCTGCAGATGGGCTGGCATCGAAACACGGATGGACTTCGATTCCGTTCGTTGATGCCCGCACGCCCGAGTCAACCCAGGGAGAAAAATCATGAAGACACCTCAACATTCCGACCTCGAACGTTCCGACGCCGCGGCGGATGCGACGGCAGACCGAACAGAGCGATCGACTAGCCGCAGCCGCCGCCGTTTTCTCGCCAATGGCGGCATGTATACCGCCGGCCTGGTCGGCAGCGCACTTCTCGGCGCCTGCAACGGCAACAACGACAAAGCGGTCGCCGCAACCAACGACAATAATGTCTATGTCAGTGGCCCGTCCGACGAAGCCATCCTCAACTTCGCCCTGAATCTGGAATATCTGGAAGCGGAATATTATTTGCGGGCTGTGACCGGCAATGGACTCAACGACAGTGATCGTGGCGACAACCCGGGCATGGTGACCATCAAGGGCTCGCCGCAGGTGGATTTCAGCAGCAACAAACTCATCGGCCAATACGCTGCAGAGATCGCCCAGGATGAACTGCATCACGTACAGTTCCTGCGCGCGGCGCTGGGCCAACACGCCGCTTCCGCACCGGCGATCGACCTCAAGAATTCTTTCGCTGCACTCGGCAACCTGATCGGCGTATCCAACTTCGATCCGTTCTCGAGCCCCGAGAATTTCCTTCTCGGCGCCTTCATCTTCGAAGATGTCGGCGTGACCGCTTATCACGGCGGTGCTCCGTTCATCAAAAACCGCACCTATCTTGATGCCGCCGCGGGCATTCTCGCGGTGGAGGCCTACCATGCCGGGCTGGTTCGCACGTTCCTCACGGCGGCCGATTTCAACAATGGCAATACCACGTTCAGCGATCTGACGGACAAGATCTCGGGTGTGCGTGACAGTGTCGATGGCAGCGCGAATGTCAGCGCGGACTATGCCAACGGCCAACCCCCGGTGGCAGCCGACGACGACCAGGGCATCGGCAAGGGCCAGGCCGTCGGCGACGACAATGGCATGGTCAGCATCAACGGCAGCATGTACGCGGCCAGCAACATCGTGCCGACGGACGCAAACGGTCTCGCATATGACCGCACGATCGCTCAAGTGCACAACATCGCCTATGCCACGGCTGCTCAGGTGTCCAAAGGCGGCTTTTTCCCGAACGGCACCAATATTCCGGGCCACAGCGACCTGTCCATGAGCGCCAACAACAGCGCTTGAGGGCTCGCACGACGTGAAGCTGCGAGCGGTCTCGCACATAAGCCCCGGCACCCTGCCGGGGCTTTTCCCATCGGAGCGCAATGCTATCGCTGTTCACACCGCACTCTGTTCGGCGGCCCGCCGATCGGATATGCTGCAGTTGTCTTCAGGGCGGGGTGCGATTCCCCACCGGTGGTAGGACTGCGCAGGCAGTCGAGCCCACGAGCGCTTGCGGCATCGCCGCAAGGTCAGCAGATCTGGTCAGAGTCCAGAGCCGACGGTCATAGTCCGGATGAAAGAAGACGCGTGGCGGCAGTCCGGCGCAATCCGTGCGCCGGCGCGAGCCTTCTCGCCTAGCCCTGAAACGTTGACTCCATGACAAGAGGACGTTTCATGTCAGCACCCATTGAATTTCACGGTTTCCCCCGGCTTGCCGCCGCCATCGATGCGTATCGTGCCGGCCGGCCCGTCCTGCTGCTCGATGACAGTGATCGCGAGAACGAAGCCGATATCGTGGCCGCGGCCGAGAATCTGTCGGTCGACACCATGGTCAAGATGATCCGCGACGGCTCGGGCATCGTGTGCCTGTGCTTCCGCGGCGCCGAGATCGACGCGCTCGGCCTGCCCCAGATGGTCCGCAACAACCAGTCGAAGAATCACACCGGGTTCACCGTGAGCATCGAAGCCGCGGCTGGCGTGACCACCGGCGTCTCCGCAGTCGATCGCGTACGCACGATCGCCGCCTCGCTGGAAGCACTCGATGGCGATCAGGGCGCCATCGTCAGCCCGGGCCATGTCTTTCCGTTACGGGCGGTCGACGACGGCGTGCTCGCACGCCGCGGGCATACCGAGGGCTCGCTGGATCTGGCCATTCTGGCCGGCATCCGTCCCGCCGCCGTGCTCTGCGAACTGATGAACGACGACGGCACGATGGCCGGCAACGCCGAGATCGAGTCCTACGCCGCGCGCCATGCCATGCCGGTACTGACCATCGACGAGATTGCGCGCTATCGCGAATCCCGGCTGGCCCATGCAACGGAGTGCGCCTGACCGGTCAACCGATCGGCGCCCCTTATCGCCCACCCGCGGCCGATGATCACTCGGCCGCGGGTGACGCGATCCGGGCTGGGGGCTATCCTTTGAAAGATGAACAATCTTTCGAGCGCCCCCGACAACGACGGTTCCGGCAGCGAGTCGACGGAATTCTCCATCGATGCGCTGGCCCGCGAAACCGGCTCGACCGTGCGCAACATCCGCGCATACCAGGACCGCGGCCTGCTGCCGCCGCCGGAACGGCGCGGTCGTCGTGGCATCTATAACGATGCGCATCTGTCCCGCCTACGCATCATCAACCGCCTGCTGGAACGCGGCTATACGCTATCCAACATCGGCGAATTGATCGAGAGCTGGGAATCGGGCAACGATATCGGCCAGCTGCTGGGGCTCGAAACCGCGGTCGCCAGCCCCTGGTCGGACGAACTGCCCAGTTATCTGACCATGCCGCAGCTGCTGCAGAAATTCAGCGGACAATTCTCCAAGCGTGCACTGGACAAGGCCATCGCCCTCGACGTGGTCCGCCCGGAAGGCATGCGTTACCGGGTGCCCAGCCCGCGCATGCTGCATGCCGGCGCGGAGCTGGTCGCGGCCGGCATTCCACTCGAAGACATGCTCGATGTGGTTGCGCAGCTCAGGGCCAACGTCGAGCAGGCCAGCGATGCCATGGTCCGGCTGGTCGCCCATCACGTGTTCGACCGCTACGGCGAAGGCCGCCTGCCGCCCGGCGACGAGATGCCGGAGCTTGCCGATCTGATCTGGCGACTGCGTCCGCTGGTCGAGATGGCAGTGCTGCCGGAAGTTGCCCGCGCCATGTCCAAGGCGGCGGACCAGCATCTGGGCGACCGTCTCGCCCAGGTGCTCGACCATCTGCACGACCCCAAATAAATCGCGCGGCGCCCGAACGCCGGGCACACTCCTGACCAGCCGATAGCTGCGGGCAGCCGGCTGCGGCGCTCGCCTGCCGCACAGTTGCGGACATCCGATCTTTATGACACCGTTTGATGTAACGATTACATCGAACAAAGTCATGCCGAGCAAAGCCGTTGCGATCGAACGCGCTGAACGCACCCCGGATGCCTTCGTTGAAGGCGACGGCGTGCGCCTGGCCTGCTATGCCGACGGCGATCCACGCCAGCCGACACTGGTGTTCGTACATGGCTACCCCGACACGGCCGGCATCTGGGATCGCCTGATTACCCATCTGGCCGATCGATACCACTGTGTTCGCTACGACGTCCGCGGTGCCGGACGCTCCGAGCGCCCGGTGGCGGTTTCCGCCTACCGGCTGGCACACCTCGAACGCGATCTGATGGCGGTCATCGACTGGGCTTCGCCAGAGGGACCGGTGCATCTGATCGGCCACGACTGGGGCGCCATTCAGAGTTGGGAAGCCGCCACCGACCCGGCCCTGGTGGACCGGCTGGCCAGCTTCACCCCCATCTCCGGTCCTTGTCTCGATCATATCGGGCACGGCCTGCGCATGAAGTGGCGGCGTGATCGCGCCGCACTGCGGCACCAGATGAAGCGGTCCTGGTATATCGGCCTGTTCCAGCTGCCGCTACTCGCCCCGCTGGCCTGGCGCCACCTGCTGGCCGAGCGCTGGCCGGCCACCCTGACGCGTCTGGAAGGCGAAGCCCTGCCGGTCGCGCCGAGCTGGCGCGAGGACGGCCACCACGGGATCAAGCTCTACCGCGCCAACGTCGGACCGCGCCTGTTACGACCGCGCCAGCGCCCGGCCGTAGTACCGATCCACGCCATCGTCGCGCAACACGATCCGTTCATCGGCCGCGGCCTGGGCGAAGGCATGAGCGCCTGGGCAGCCGATCTGACCGTTGACGAACTCGACGCCGGCCATTGGGTGATCGCCACCCGGGCCTCCAGTGTTGCCGCACTGATCGACGACTACATCGTCTTGCGAACACAACCACCAGCCACGACCGGCATCGCAAGCTGATTCGAAGGAGACGACCATGAGCACACCGGCGACCGACTATCGATTCGACCGCGATCAATCCGGGCACAGCGGCCCGGTCACGCCCGAGCGGCGTGACCTGCACTTCCTGCCGCCGGGCGATCGCATCTGCGACTGGCACACGGCCGGGCCCAACGTGACCCAGTTCATGAACGCGCTGTCGCTGTTGTTCCCCGCCGGCGAGCGTATGTTCATAGACGCCGTGCGTTCCTATCGCGACGATATTCCCGATCCGGACCTGAAGAAGGCGGCGACCGCGTTCATCGGCCAGGAAGCGATGCATTCACGCGAGCACATCGAATACAACCAGCTGATGACCGACGCCGGCCTGCCGGCCGACAAGCTCGACAAGTTCACCTGGGGTCTGCTTGATGTGCTCAAGCGCAACACGCCCAGGTCAACGCCCCTGGCCGCGACCATCGCGCTTGAGCACTACACCGCGCTCATGGGCGACATGCTGCTGCGCCACCCCGAGCAGCTCGCGGGCTCCCAGGCGGACTACGAGCGCATGTGGCGCTGGCACGCGCTCGAGGAAATCGAGCACAAGGCCGTGGCCTACGACGTGTACGAGAAATGCATCGGGCGCGGTCCGCGCAACTGGCTCGAACGTTCCGGCGCCATGATCATTGCCACCGGCATCTTCTGGCCCGTCGTGTTTTCGTTCTACTGGCAGATGAGCCGAGCCGATCCGCAATGCCGCGCCCAGGGTTTGCGCGGGCATCTCCGCATGATCAACTTCAACTTCGGCAAACCCGGTTATCTACGCCGGCTGATCCCGGAATTCCTCGGCTACTTCAAGTACAGCTTCCACCCCTGGCAGCAGAACAATGCCCATCTGCTCGCCGAGCTAGATGAACTGGTGGATGAGGCCGAGGCGGCCTACGCCACCCGGCACTGACCCTGGCCCGGCAGGCCGCCGGGGAAAATCACCGCCCGGCCGGCTGTCGGTCGGCCGGCGCGTTGTCCGCCATCGCCAGATAAAGTCGCAACGCCGACTCGACCACGGTCTCGAGCGACTCGCGATAACCGTTCAGATGCCAGTACATGGCGATATGGATCGTCGATCCGACCAGGCCCATGGATAACAATCGGCTATCAGCACCGGCCGTGATCGCCTCGACATCGAACAGGCGCGCCGTGAGCTCCTCGGTCAGACGGGCGAAATTCAGCGTGACCGCCCGATAGATCCGGTCGATATCGGCACTGACGCCGAAGATCTCGATCAGCACGATGCGTGCGATCAGCGGATCGGCCATATGCCCGAAATAGACCCGTAAACTGGCGCGAGCAGTCGCCTCGGCCTCGGCCGGGGCAGCCTCGATTGCAGCGATCATCTCGGCCTCGAGCGCGGCGATCAAGGACTTGTAGACCGCGGCGAACAACGCCTCACTGTTGGCGAACGATTCGTAGAAATAACGCTCGGTGAGACCGGCCGCCCGGCAGATCGACTTGACCGTGGCGCTGCGGAATCCATCGCGGCCGAAGACCTGGACACCAGCGTCGATGAGCGCGGCGCGCCGTGCCTCGCGACGTTCGACCGAACTGCGGCCGGCATAGGCACGGCCGCGGTTCGTCCTGGCAGTGTCGATTGAACTCATGGCGTCATTCTGACACGAATTATTGTCAGTTCGACCGCGACCAAGGGGCGCACTGACCGCCCCGGGAGACGAACGCCCTGGCCGGCCGGCGAGCGGTCGGCCGGATCAGGCGGCCTTCCATTTGATAGAGCAGCCCTGGCTCGGCACCTGGGCCTCTTCCGGAATGAGATCGCCTTCCAGCACGGCATCCAGCGAGGCGCGCATGTCGGCGCCGGTCACCGGCTCCGCCGATTTCGGACGCGAGGCATCGAACTGGCCGCGATAGGCGCACTGGCCGTTTGCATCGAACAGGAAGAAATCCGGCGTGCAGACCGCATCGTAGGCGCGGGCTACCTCCTGCGTTTCGTCGTAAAGATAGGGGAAGATGAAGTTGTGCGCCTCGGCGAACTCGCGCATGTGCTCGGGGCCATCCTCCGGGCGCTCATTCACATCATTGGACGAGATGGCCACGAAACCGATGCCGCGGGGGTCGTATTCGGCGGCCACCGCGGCGAGCTCGCGCGCGATATGGATGACATAGGGGCAGTGGTTGCAGATGAACATCACCAGCGTGCCGCGCTCGCCAGCTATGTCGGCGAATGTTCTGGTCTTACCCGATACGGCATCGGGCAGCGCGAAATCGGGGGCCGTGGTCCCCAGCGGCATCATGGTGGAGTCGGTCAATGCCATGGTCGCCTTTTTCCAATCCAGTGAAATAATGTGCCCAGTCTAGGGCCTGTCGGGCCGCAAAGCACGGTGCTATCGATTGAGCCAGCGTGCGTTGTCGGCACCCAACGCAGGCGCGGCCGACAGATCCGGCCGCGGCGCGCCGTCGACATGAAGCGGACAGCCGAAGCCGTCGTCCGACACCATCGAGCGCGCCACGACCTGCGGGTGAGCCAGCGCCTCTTCGAGCGTGAGCACGGGGCTCGTACAGGCATCGACATCGGCCAGCAGCCGCACCCAGGCATCGCGACTGCGTGTGCGGAACAGGGCCGCCAGACTCCAATGAAGCGGCCGGTTCAAAAGCCGCGCGGCCTTCGCGGTGGCGAGCGCCTGCATCATTCCACCGGCCAGCGCGCGGCGGACCGACGCATGCGCCGGTCCGCGACGGCCGCCCTGCGTGCCGGCAACGCTGTCGGTCACGCCATGGGGCGCAAACGGCATGAGCGCCTCCATCAGCCGCGAGAAGAATCGGGGCTCGAGCGCGCCGACCGCGAGATATCGCCCGTCACGGCAACGATAGACTCGATAATTCGGCAAGGCGCCGGTGAGCGTATCGCGGCCGCGCGGCGGGGCCGTGCCCAGAGTCGCTCTCGCGGCCAGCGCCACAGGCTGCAGCGCCAGACTGCCATCGAGCATGGCCGAGTCCACATAGGCCCCCTCGCCGGACTCACGCGCACCGATCACCGCAGCGAGCACGCCCACGGCACAGGTGAGCGCGCCACCTGCCAGATCGGCGATCTGGACGTTCGACAAGGCCGGCGCGTCGCCGCCGCGGCCGGTCTGATCGAGCACGCCGGACACGGCCAGGTAGTTGATGTCGTGGCCCGCGGTGTGGCGTAACGGGCCGGTCTGGCCATAGCCGGTCAGCGCCGCATAGACGAGCCCGGGGTTGATCGCCTTCAACGCCGCGTAACCGCAACCGAGCCGGTCCATGACCCCGGGCCGGAACGATTCGATCACGACATCGGCATCCGCCGCCAGGCGCCGGAAGGCCTCCACGTCCTGGGCATCGCGCAGATCCAGCGTGACCGAGGCCTTGCCGCGGTTGATCTGCGAGAACAAGGCCGGCGACAGCGTGCGCGCGTAGTCGCCGCCCTCGGGAGCCTCGATCTTGATGACCTCGGCACCCAACTGGGCCAGAAACTGGGTCGCGAACGGCCCCGGTAGCAGGCGTGTCAGATCCAGCACGCGCACACCGTCAAGCAGTGCATTCATGGCATTTCTCCGAAAGCCGGCAGGCACCATATCCAATGAGACTGTGTCACGACCGGCGACCACGCCGCATTGTTCGCGTCATGGATGCCCGTGTCGTGCATGAGCCCTCGGTCACGCACCTATTCCCACAGGTTCTAGGCGCTCGCCGGATATTGCGTCTGGCTGCAACACGGCACCCCGGCATCCCATGACAAGTAGCATCCACGAAACAGATGCCGTATAGTCCATCCGGATATCCGGATGGAGAGATATATTCCTATGAGCCGTACCCTGTTTACTTCCGAATCGGTCACCGGCGGCCATCCCGACAAACTGTCGGATCAGGTCTCCGACGCCATTCTCGATGCCTATCTCGAGCAGGATCCGACCGCAAAGGTCGCCTGTGAAACCGCCTGCAAAACCGGCTTCGCCATGGTCTTTGGCGAAATCAAGACGTCCAAGCCGGTCAATATTCCGGTCGAGAACATCGTGCGCGACACGATCCGCAAGATCGGCTACACGAGCTCGGATATGGGCTTCGATGCCGATACCTGTGCGGTCATGAACGTGCTTGGCGAACAGTCGAAAGACATCAACCAAGGCGTCGAACGAGCGGCCCCGGAAGAACAGGGCGCCGGCGATCAGGGCCTGATGTTCGGCTATGCCTGCAATGAGACCGACGTGCTCATGCCGGCGCCGATCACCTATGCCCATCGCCTGGTGCGCAAGCAGGCCGAACTGCTGGCCGACGGCACGCTGCCCTGGCTGCGCCCGGACGCCAAGTCCCAGGTCACCTTCGAATACGAGGACGGCAGGCCGTCCGCGATCAACGCGGTGGTGCTGTCGACCCAGCACAACCCCGAGATCTCGCAGGCCGATCTGAAGGAGGCCGTCCACGAGCACATCATCAAGCCGGTCATCGGCAACATGCTCACCGACAACCCGACGGTGCACATCAACCCGACCGGCAACTTCGTGACCGGCGGCCCGCTGGGCGACGCTGGCCTGACCGGCCGCAAGATCATCGTCGACACCTACGGCGGCATGGCCCGCCACGGCGGCGGCGCCTTCTCCGGCAAGGATCCGTCCAAGGTCGACCGCTCGGCCGCCTATGCCGCGCGCTACGTCGCCAAGAACGTGGTCGCAGCCGGCCTGGCATCCAAGTGCGAAGTCGCGCTGTCGTACGCCATCGGCGTCGCCGAGCCGACCTCGATCTGGGTCGAGACCTTCGGCACCGGCAAGATCGACGACGAGAAGATGACCCAGCTCATCCGCAACCATTTCGACCTGCGTCCCTACGGCATCCTCACGATGCTGGACCTGCAGCGCCCGATCTACGCGCCGACGGCTGCCTATGGCCACTTCGGCCGCGAGGATCTGGATCTGCCCTGGGAGCGTACCGACAAGGCGGCCGCGCTGGCCGACGACGCCGGCATCCAGGCGGCCTGAACCCCGCGCGATTCCGCGCCCGCCGGCCGGCAATCATGCCGGCCGGCTTCACGAACCGACTTCAACGACAGGAACGTATCGATGAGTAGCCCTGCCGAACAGCTCAACGAAGATTACAAGATTGCCGATATCAGCCTCGCCCCCTGGGGCCGACGCGAGATCGACATCGCCGAAACCGAAATGCCGGGCCTGGTCGCCCTGCGCGAGGAATACGGCAAGGACCAGCCGCTCAAGGGCGCGCGCATCGCCGGCTCGCTGCACATGACCATCCAGACGGCCGTGCTGATCGAGACTCTAGTCGCACTCGGCGCCGAAGTGCGCTGGGCCTCCTGCAACGTGTTCTCGACCCAGGATCATGCCGCGGCCGCGATCGCCGAGAGCGGCGTGCCGGTCTATGCCTACAAGGGCGAGACGGCCGAGGAATACTGGGAATACTGCCATGCCATCATGGATTGGCATGACGGCGGCCTGCCGAACCTGATCCTGGACGACGGCGGCGATGCCACCACGCTGGCCACCTTCGGCGTGAAGGCCACGGATGACCCGTCCCTGCTCGATAACCCGGGCTCGGACGAGGAAAAAGCGCTGTTCAAGGTGATGAAGAAGCGCCTGGCTGAACAGCCGGACTTCTACAAGAAGCTCGGCGAAGCCATCACCGGCGTGTCCGAAGAGACCACCACCGGCGTGCATCGGCTGTATCACCTGGCCAAGCAGGGCGGGCTCACCTTCCCGGCCATCAACGTCAACGACTCGGTCACCAAGTCCAAGTTCGACAACCTCTATGGCTGCCGCGAATCGCTGGTCGACGGCATCAAGCGCGCCACCGACGTGATGGTGGCCGGCAAGGTCGCCATCGTCTGCGGCTACGGCGACGTCGGCAAGGGCAGCGTGCAGTCACTGCGCGGCTTGGGTGCCACCGTCTGTGTCACCGAGATCGACCCGATCAATGCGCTGCAGGCGGCCATGGAAGGCCTGCGCGTGGTGGATCTGGAAGACCCGGGCGTGGTCGAACAGGCCGATATCTTCGTGACCGCCACTGGCAACTATCACGTGATCAACCACGATCACCTGAAGCGCATGAAGAACGAAGCGATCGTGTGCAACATTGGTCACTTCGACAACGAGATCGACGTCGCCGCGCTGCGCCAGTACGACTGGGAAGAGATCAAGCCGCAGGTGGATCACATCACCTTCCCCGACGGCAAGAAGATCATCCTGCTGGCCGAAGGTCGTCTGGTGAATTTGGGCTGTGCCACGGGCCATCCGAGCTACGTGATGTCCAACTCGTTCACCAACCAGGTTCTGGCCCAGATCGAGCTCTGGAACCACCGCGATCGTTACCAGAACGACGTGTACGTGCTGCCCAAGCACCTCGACGAGAAGGTCGCCGCCCTGCATCTGGAGCGCGTCAACGCCAAGTTGACCAAGCTCACCTCGGATCAGGCCGAGTATCTCGGCGTGCCCGTCGACGGCCCGTACAAGCCGGATCACTATCGCTACTAAAGCGGTGATTCACGGCCGTATCTAGGTCTGGACGACCCGGCCCGCGGCCCGCGTGGGCCGGGTTTTTTTTATGCGCATCACGATCGGCGCGACCGCGCCACAGACAACAAGGGGAGACGCCATGAGCCATGATGTCTCGCACAATGATTTCTCCATCGAACTGTTCCCGCCCAAGGGCCCGAAGGGCGAGGCACGGCTCGAGGACGCGCTGCGCTCGCTTGCCGAGCTGCATCCGGCCTTCTTCTCGGTGACCTTCGGCGCCGGCGGCACGACCCGCTCGGGCACGCTGGACACGGTCAAGAAAGCGATGCAGATCACCGGCCGTCCGGCCGCGCCGCATCTGTCCTGCATCGAGGGGACTGAGGAATCGATCGGCGAATTACTGGACAGTTACAAGGCAGCGGGCGTCAAGCGCATCGTTGCGCTGCGTGGTGATCTGCCGGACGGCATGGACAAGCCGGGCGTGTTCAACTACGCCAACGAACTGGTCGCCTTCATCAAGCAGCGCCACGGCAACGATTTCCATCTCGAGGTCGGCTGCTATCCCGAATACCATCCGGCGTCCGTCTCACCAGCCGAGGACGTGGACAATTTCGTGCGCAAAGTCAGGGCCGGTGCCGATTCCGCGATCACCCAGTACTTCTTCAACGCCGACGCCTACTTCAACTTCTGCGACGAAGTGGCAGCGAAAGGCGTCGACATCCCGATCGTGCCCGGCATCATGCCGATCAACGATTTCGGCCAGATCTCGCGCTTCTCGGCCATGTGCGGCGCGGACATCCCGCGCTGGGTACGCCAGAAGATGGAGTCGTACGGCGACGATACCGCCTCGGTCCAGGCATTCAGCCGCGATCTGATCGGCCGTCTGTGTGAGCGTCTACTCGCCGGCGGTGCGCCCGGGCTGCATTTCTATGCGCTCAACAAGGCCGAGCCGACGGTCGCTCTCTGGTACGACCTCAAGCTGCCCGGCCCGACAGCGCACAACGCCGCCTGAGCCACGCCGGCAAGCGACCTGTAAAAAACCCGGCCGAAGCCGGGTTTTTCATCCGCGACGAATTCACGCGCTAATCTTCATCATTGAGCATGTCGCGCAGCTGATCGTTGTAGCGTGCGGTCAAGCGGGCAAACTCGCGACGATCCTCCTCGGACCAGTTCTTGAAGCCCTCTTCGACCCGCTCCAGGCGACGGCCACGCACTTCGGCCGCCGCATCCCGCCCGGCCTCGGTAATCGTGACGAAGCCGCCTCGACGATCGTCGGGGTTGTCGTGTTTTTCCACCAACCCCGCGTTTTTCATCGCGGCGACCTGGCGAGTCACCGTCGAGGCGTCTAGATTCACCTGATCAGCCAGCGCACCGACCGATTGCCTGTCGTTGCGCTCGAGCAGAATCAGAAGCAGGTAGTGCGCCCGTTCCAGCCCGTAGTGGAAGCGCCGACGCAGTGCCTCCATCCGGCGCACGAGAAAGGCCAGTTCATATTCGAGCGCTTCAGCCGACGGGCATGTAGCCGGCAGATGATTGCCCAACGAAGGGTCTTTCTGTTCGGATCGACGTTTCATCGACTGATGGTCCCTGTCCCTCGGAGTGAATACTATAGGAATTCAAGAGTTGAGCTTAGCTTAACGTGCCCGGCTATATTGAAAAACTATAGTCGTAGATTATCGTGGGTTTTTTTCCAATCTCGCGCCGCAGGTTCGATTGCGGCGCAACGCGGGAGATGTGATGCGCGCTTGTTTTCTCGACGCCGGATCGGTCGGCGACCGCCTGGACTGGTCCCGACTCGACGACGCCGCCGATGAATGGCGTTGGTATCACGCCACCCCGGCCGAGGAGCTACACGAACGCATCGCCGATGTGGACGTGCTCGTGACCAACAAGGTCGTGATCGACCGCCAGGCGATCGAGGCGGCGACCGATCTCAAGCTGATCTGCCTGACCGCCACCGGCACCAACAATATCGACCTCGATGCGGCGGCCGAGCGCAGCATTCCGGTGATCAACGTGACCGGCTATGCCACGGCCGCCGTGTCGCAGCACGTACTGGCGCTGATGCTCGCGTTCGCGACCCGCTGGCACGACTACGACGCCGCCGTGGCCCAGGGCGCCTGGCAGCGTGCGGAGTTCTTCGCCATGCACGATTACCCGATCGAAGAGCTGGACGGGGCGACCCTCGGCATCGTCGGCTACGGTGAACTCGGTGCCGCGGTCGCACGCCTGGCCGAAGCTTTCGGCATGCGTGTGCTGATTGCGGAACGCCCGGGGGCGGATCACGTGCGCGAGCATCGCCTGCCCTTCGAGGAAGTGCTCGCGGCCAGCGACTACCTCACCCTCCACTGCCCGCTGACCGAGCGTACCCGAGGCCTGATCGATGCCGCCGCCCTCGCCCGGATGAAGAACAGTGCCGTGGTCATCAACACCGCCCGCGGCGGCGTGATCGATTCGCATGCCCTGATCGATGCCCTCGACAACGGCGTGATCGCCGGTGCGGCCGTCGACGTGCTGGACAATGAACCGCCGCGCGACGGTCACCCGCTGATCGAGCACAAGCCCGCGAATCTGATCATCACCCCGCATACGGCCTGGGCCAGCCGCGCGGCACGCCAGCGTGCAATCGACGGCGTCGCCGACCACATCGCGGCATTTCGCGCCGGCGATGACTCGGGGCGGGTGAATTAGGGCGTGTTGAACGGGTGAGCGAGCGCCGCATGGCCGCCCCGGATCGGGGCTGGCCGGGCGCCAATAGCGGATCGCGGGGCGCGCCCACCCAGACGAGCGACGCCGCGAAACGCAGCCGGCTGATTTTCAGGGGCAGCGCTGCAGGATGATGGCGCGCATCGCGTAATCCCGCGTGGCAGCTCGCCGGCGCGGATCGGCCGCGCCGAACGCGCGGCACCTCGTCCTGAAGCACAACGGCCCTCGGCCCGACTCGTGCGAAACCTCAGCCGGCCCTGGCGCTCTCTTTACGCCAGATCAGCAGGCGATTGTCGCTTGGCATCCTGAGCCGGGCGATTCGGCACAGGCCGTGATCGGCGGCCAACGCATCGAGGGCTTCACGCCGCCGAATCCCCATCGCGGGATCCCGGGCGCGCAGCGCCCGATCAAAGGCCAGATTGCCTTCGCCGGGGGCCTCGTCCTCGTCGAAGAACGGGCCGTATAGACACAACAGACCACCGTCCGTCAGTTGCCGACCGGCCCCGACGCACAAGGCCGCGACGTCATCTTCGCTCATGATGTGGGCGACATTGGCGGCATAGATGGCGTCATACCGCGCCGACGGCCAGGCCCCGCGCACATCCAGCGCCAGCGGCGGTGGCAGCCGCTCGTCGTCGCGAGCATCGACGAGCGCTGCGGTCAGGCGCCGCAGATGCGCCGGCGCTTCGCTGGTCTGCCACCGAACATGCGGCAAGCGCTGTCGAGCGTAACGCGCGTGCGTGCCGTCGCCGCCCCCGATCTCCAGCACGTCGGTCGCATCGACCAGCCAATCGGCCAGCGCGTCGAAGATCGGGCGCTTGTTGCGCTCGGCCGCCGAGAGATCGCCGATGCCACTCATCGCTTGCGCGCCAGCGTGAGGCCGTCGCCCAGCACGAGCACGGACAGGTCGATGCGCTCATCGTCCGCCAGATATCGATTGAACGCCCGGATCGCTTCCGTTTCGTCGTCGTTGCAGGCCGGGTCGGCCACTCGGGTATACCAGAGCGTATTGTCCGCCATGATCAGGCCGCCCGGGCGCACCAGCGCCAGGCAACGCTCGTAGTAATCGAGGTAGCGCGATTTGTCGGCATCGATGAACGCGAAGTCATAGGCCCCGGCCATGCCGGCCGCGACCTCGGCGTTGAGCGTCGTCAATGCGTCGCCGAGCCGCAGGTCGATGCGATCGGCCATGCCGGCCGCCGCCCAATCAGTCTGCGCTCGCGCGGTGATTTCAGCATCGTGGTCGCAGGCAAGGATGCGTCCGCTCGGGCCGATCGCCTGCGCCAGCCACAACGTCGAATAACCGGCATAGACGCCGATTTCGATACCGCGCCGGGCCTCGGCCAGGGCCACCAGCAGTGCCATGAGCTGGCCCTGGCGCGGGCTGACCTGGAGATGCGCGGCGCCCGAAGCCTCGGTCACGCCCCGGTTGGCCGCCAGATGTGCCGGTTCGCGCTTGCCGATGCCGTCGATATAGGCGCGCAGTCGTGCATCGACCGCCGCCGGTTCTGCTTCCTCTGCCATGATGGGCAGGGTACGCCAAACGCCGATCCGGCGGAAACCGCATGCCTCGCGACATCACCCTGCTGCACATCACCGATCCGCATCTGCTGGCCCGTCCCGACGCCACGTTGCACGGCTGGAACGTGGCCGCGGCTTTCCAGCGGGTCCTGAATGAGGCAGTCGCCCTCTATCCGCAGGCTGACGCCCTGGTGCTCGGTGGCGACCTCGTCGATGACGAAAGCACGCCTGGATATCGCTGGCTCGACGCCGAACTTGGCGCGCTCGACTGCCCCGTGCTTGCCATCGCCGGCAACCACGATGATCCGGTGGCCATGACCGCCCACTTGCCTTCAGCCATCGTGCACGACGTGCTGGAAGTCAGCGGCTGGCGCCTGGTCGGCCTCTCCACCCATTGCGCCGGCACCGAAAGCGGGCACGTCGGCGCAGCAGGATTGGCGCGGCTCGATACTGAACTCGCCGCCGACCCTGCGCCCACGATCATCTGTCTACACCATCCCCCGGTCGACGTCGGCAGCCCCTGGATCGACGCCATCGGACTGACCGACCGCGCCGCATTACGCGCTACTCTTCGCCGCCATGCGCATGTTCGCGGCCTGTTGTGCGGCCACGTTCACCAGGCCTGGGAAGGCCGTTTCGACAATCGCCCGGTTTGGACGACCCCTTCGACCATGCGCCAGTTCAAAGCGCACAGCCCTGAGTTCGCGGAAGATACCGATTGCGGCCCCGGATACCGCGTGCTCAGACTCGAAGCCGAGGGCGCCATCACCACGACCGTGCATCGAGTTACTGGAGCCATCGATTGAGCTGCCGGCGAGGTCGATGAAAAACACGATGACGCATAAGGTCTTGCGGCGGCCCACGCTGAGTTTGACTGCGTTATCAGACCTTTGGACGATGAACAACAGCTTGACAGAGCCCGCGGACGCCGCTCTCGATGCCGGCCGCAGCGCCGCTGAAGGCCTAAACGCTTGAGTGGGAACGCGAAAGCGTATGCATTCACAAAACCTGTGGATAACTCTGTGGAAATACGTATGTGCAACCCGCTTCGAGGCCGTCAATCCGGTGAATGACACAAAGCGGCGATTTTGTAACCAGTGCGACACAACACAATAAAAACATAACCTTACGAACCAACCCCCCGCGCAATGGAGCGTCGGTGAAAAATATACGACCGACGTCGAATAGCTGCTCAAAGATTGTGCATAACCCCCCGGCCTACGCGCAGCCGAGTAGGAGCAAGCGCAGACGGGGCGGCGACCGAGGTCCATACAGCCGAGTCGTCGACGGGGCTGCCGCCATCGATTCCAGGCCACAGTGTCGCGCCGAGCCGCAACACGCCCTAAACTGCCTTGCATGACACGTCCCAACGTTCTCATTCTGTCCGGCCACGACCCGAGCGGCGGCGCGGGGCTGCAGGCCGACATCGAGGCCGTCGCCGCCCAGGGCGCCCACTCGGCTTCGGTGATCACCGCGCTCACCCGTCAGGACACGCGCAACGTCTACGGCGTGGTTCCGGTCGCCGAGGATTTCTTCGCTGCCTGTATCGACACGCTGCTCGAGGACATGCGCTTTGCCGCGATCAAGACCGGCGTGCTGGCCAGCGTCGGCCAGGTGCGAATCGTGGCCGAACTGGCGGCCCGCCTGCCCGATGTGCCGCTGGTCGTCGACCCCGTGCTGGTCGCGGCCGGCGGCGGCCAGCTGGCCGGCGATCCGGTCGGCCGGGCGCTGCGCGATCATCTGTTCGCGCGGGCGACCGTGATCACGCCGAACGCCGACGAGGCCCGCCGGCTGTGCGACCACACGCGCGATATTGATCGCTGCGGCGCGATGCTGACCGACACGGGCGGTCATGCGTTGATTACCGGCGGCGACGAGGGCGAAGGCGAAGTCGTCAATCGCCTGTACGGACCCGACGGCCGGATCGAAAGCTATGCCTGGCCTCGGCTAGCGGGTCGCTTCCACGGTTCGGGCTGCACCCTCGCCGCGAGCCTGGCGGCCCGGCTGGCGATCGGCGACTCATTGATCGAGGCGGTTGCAAACGCACAGAGCTACACATGGCGGACACTCGAACACGGATTCGCGGCCGGCTCGGGCCAGTCCATCCCCGACCGCTGGCTTGAACGCCGAACATGAACGGTGCCCGCGGAGTCTATGCCATCTACGATCGGGCCAGCCTGGGTGCCGACCGGCTCGAAGCCGTGCAGGCCGTGCTTGCGGCCGGTGCGGTCTGGCTGCAATACCGCGATAAGCGCACATCGGCGCCGGATCGTGGCCTGTTGACCGAGCTCGCGGCCCTGGCTCGCGCGCACGACGCGAAATTGATCGTCAACGACGACTGGCGCCTGGCCGTGGATATCGGCGCCGACGGCGTGCATCTGGGACAGGCCGACGGCAGTGTGCGTCAGGCACGCGCCGCACTCGGGCCGCACGCGATCATCGGCATCAGCTGCCAGGATCGGATCGAGCGGGCCCGGGCGGGCATTGCCGCGGGCGCCAGTTACGTCAGCTTCGGCCGGTTCTTCTGCTCCACCACCAAACCCGATGCGCCGCCGGCCGAGCCCGGCGTATTGACCGCCGCCCGCGCGCTCGGCGTACCAGTGGTGGCCATTGGTGGCATCCACGCCGGCAATGCGTCCGCGCTGATCGAGGCCGGTGCCGATCTGGTCGCCGTTTCGGCCGGCCTGTTCGCCGCGGCGGACCCGGGCGCGGCGGCCGCCGAACTCGCGCATCTGTTCGCACCGCGCCCGCCCGAGCGCTGACCCTGGGCGCGCCGCACCCGGCCAGTCGCGCCTTGTCTTGGCGCTGACGCCAACCGGCCATGGTCTCGGATGAAACCTCAATACGCCCTAGAATGAGCGCCACACCAATCGTTTGGAGTATTCGATGAGTTCGCAGCACGCCCGCCCCGGCCCACGCTCGGTCGAACTGTTCGATCGCGCCCGACGCTTCACACCCGGGGGCGTCAACTCGCCGGCCCGGGCCTTCAACGGGGTCGGCGGCGGTGCGCCGGTGTTCATGGACCACGCCAAAGGCGCCTGGATCACCGATGTGGACGGCAACGACTATGTCGATTACGTCGGTTCGTTCGGCCCGATGATTCTCGGCCATGCCGACCCGGCCGTGGTCGAGGCAGTGCAGAAACAGGCCGCCAAGGGCCTGTCGTTCGGCGCGCCGACCGGGCTCGAGGTCGAGCTGGCGGAGTTGATCAGCGAGATGGTGACCTCGATCGAATCGGTACGCATGGTCAATTCGGGCACCGAGGCGGCGATGACCGCCATCCGCCTGGCCCGCGGCCATACCGGGCGCAACAAGATCCTCAAGTTCGCCGGCAACTACCACGGCCATGTCGATGCCCTGCTGGTCAACGCCGGCTCGGGCCCGCTGACACTCGGCATTCCGGGTTCGCCCGGGGTCCCGGCCGCAGTGGTCGAGGACACGCTGGTGGCCACCTACAACGATCTGGAATCGGTCAAGACCGCCTTCGCCGAGCACGGCGACGAGATCGCCGCCATCATGGTCGAGCCGGTGGCCGGCAACATGAACTGCGTGCCGCCGGTCGACGGCTTCCTGGAAGGGCTGCGAAGCCTTTGCGATGCGTACGGATCGCTGCTGATCTTCGACGAAGTCATGACCGGCTTCCGGGTGCATCCGGGCTGCGCGCAGGCGTATTTCGGCGTCACCCCGGACGTCACCGCGCTCGGCAAGATCGTGGGCGGCGGCATGCCGGTGGGCGCGGTCGGCGGGCCGGCCTCGGTGATGGAAACACTGGCGCCGAGCGGACCGGTGTATCAGGCCGGCACATTGAGCGGTCATCCGCTCGGCATGGCGGCGGGCATCGCCACGCTCTCGCAGATTCGCGACGGCTCCGTACATGCGGCCATCGAGCCGAGGGTCACTGCCCTGCGCGATGGTCTGGCAGCGCGCGCGAAGCAGCACGGCGTGCCGTTCATGACCCAGGCCGCCGGTGCCATGTTCGGCATGTTCTTCACCGAAGCCGATCGCGTGACGCGTTTCGACGAAGTCGCTGCCTGCGATCTGCAGGCTTTCGCGCGGTTCTTCCATGGCATGCTTGACAACGGCGTATACTTGGCGCCGGCGGCCTTCGAAGCCGCGTTCGTCTCGCGCGCCCACGACGACGCGGCGATCGAAGCAACCCTGGCCGCGGCGGACAAGGCGTTCGCTGCCGTGGCCGCGGGCTAGCGCCCGGCAAGGCCCGCGCGCGTGGCCCACGGCATCATCGCCGGGATCCTGGCCTGGGTCTCGGCGCATCCGACCCTGGCCCTGGCCGTGGTGTTCGCCGTGGCCGTCGCCGAGTCCCTGTTCCTGTTCGGTCTTCTGATTCCCGGGGCGATCTTCATGTTCGCCTTCGGGGCGCTGATCGGCAGCCAGGCCCTGTCCGCCGCACCCACCTTCGCCGCCGCCATCCTCGGCACGCTGCTCGGCGACAGCGCGAGCTATGCACTGGGCCGGCGCTATCGCGGCCGGCTGCACGACCTGCCGGGCCTGGCGCGTATCCCGGGCGGGGTCGCCCGCGGCGAGGCGTTCTTTGTCCGGCACGGCGGCAAGGGTATCGTGCTCGGTCGCCTGATCGGCGCCCTGCGCCCGGTCATGCCGACGGTAGCGGGCGCGGCCGGGCTCTCGGTTACCCGCTTTGCGATCATGGAAGTGATCGCCACGGCGATCTGGGCGCCGATCTATATCGGGCCGGGCGTGGTGTTCGGCGCCTCGCTTGATCTGGCGGCGCAGGTTGCGACCCGGCTGGCTATTCTGCTGATCGGGGCCTCGGCCATCGTCTGGGCGGCGACCAGCCTCGCACGCTTCGCGGTCGTGGCCGGGCGCAGCGCCGGACGGCGTTACGCCGAGCGCCTGATGACCTGGAGCCGCCGGCACCGCCGCCTCGGCCTGCTCGGCCCCGCGCTGGCCGATCCGCGTCAGCCGGAGATTCCGGCGCTGGCTGTGGCCGCGGCCCTCCTGATGGGCGCGATCGCCGTCGTGTACCTGGCGCTCTGGGGTTGGGCCGGGCCGCGTTATCCGACCACGTTCGATGCACTGGCGTTCTATCTGATCGGCAGTCTGCACAACACGCCAACCGACGTGTTTGCCCGGTGGGTCGCGGAGTTGGGATCGCCGCTGGTCTATCTGCCGTTCGCGGGCTTGATCGCGATCACCCTGTCGGTGATGGGCAACTGGCGCGCCGCGGCCCACTGGATCGTGGCGGTCGTCTTTTCCGCGGCCGCCACACTGCTGCTGCGCTGGCTGCTCGCGATTCCGCCCCCCGCCGTGTTCTTTCAGCGCGCCGCGGTGGATCCGCTCTATCTGGCCGGCGGCGGCCAGGATCTGGTGCTCTGTGCCACCGTCTACGGGCTGGCCGGCATGATCGTGGGCACGCGCCAGCCGATCGATCTGCGCCCTTATTACTACTCGGCCACGGTCGCCGGCGTCGTGCTGATTGCGCTGGCCCGGCTCTATCTGGGCCTGGACTGGGCCAGCGACAGCCTGATCGGGCTGGGCGTGGCGTTCGTCTGGCTCAATCTGTTGATGATCGGCTTTCGGCGCCAGCGCCCGCGGCCGGTGCGGGGCCGGCCGGTGCTGACCGCGCTGGTCAGCTGTGTCGTGTTCGCCGGGCTGCTGGTGTTGTTGCCGGGCGGCGCGCTGCACGATCTGCCCGGCCGCGTGGGCGCGCCGTTGAGCGGCCCCGCCCGGCATATCGACCACTGGGTCGACGGCGGCTATCGGCGCCTGCCGGCCCATATCCAGACGCTACGCGGACGCGGAGGCGCGCCGTTGAATCTCCAGGCCGCCGGCGATATCGGCGCGCTGCGCGCCGCACTCACGCAGGCCGGCTGGCACCCCTCGGCCGGAATCGGCGCCGGCACCGCACTTCGAAGCCTGGCCCCGGACACACCGATCGACACGCTGCCGGTGCTGCCACGGGTGCATAATGGACGCCGGCCGGTACTGGTGTTCACGCATCCGGTCGACGGCAGCCCGGAGCGGCGCTGGGTTCTGCGGCTCTGGTCGACCGCCCGGGTCACCGCCCTCGACGGCGCGCCGATCTGGGTCGGCATGCTCGACGGCCAGCGCGTCGGGCACGAACTGCAGATGCTGACCACCGCGCGCGATGAAACCGATTACGCCGCGGCTGCCACCTTCATGAACGCAAACCTGGCGTCGCACGGTATCGGTCATCGTCGGGTGAGCCATGCTGGCGCCCCTCTGGTGCTGATGTGGTCCGCAGGCGCCGGGGGCGATGCTACAGTAGCGCCGCGCTAGGACGCGCCATCGCGTCTGCCGTACCCGAGTTCCACCGATTTCAGTCGAGATACCGACGATCATGGCCAAGCCCGACGCCCCGAAGACCACCAAGCTCAAGCAGCCGGGTTTCTTCACCCGGATGCGCGCCAGCCTGAACAAGGGCAACTCCTGGCTTACCTACGACCTGCGCAATCTGCTGCCCGGCGAAACGGTGGATCAGGACGCGCTCGACGAACTGGAGACTCAGCTGCTGTTGTCCGATGTCGGCGTGGATGCCACCGGCCAGGTCATGCATCGGCTGCAGACGCTCTACGACGGCGGGCAGCTGCGCACGTCCAAGGACCTCGGGAAGTCGCTGCGCGAACACCTGGGTAATATCCTCGCCCCCTGCGAGGCGCCGCTGGAGATCCCGGACGACATCAAGCCCTATGTGATCCTCATGGTCGGGGTGAACGGCGTCGGCAAGACCACGACCATCGGCAAGCTGTCGAAGAAACTGCAGGATGCCGGCAAGTCGGTGATGCTCGCTGCGGGCGATACCTTTCGCGCGGCCGCGGTCGAACAGCTCACCGAGTGGGGCGAGCGCAACAGCGTGCCCGTGGTCTCGCAGGGCAGCGGCGCCGATTCGGCGTCGGTGGTCTTTGATGCCTATTCGCGCGCCAAGGCACGGGGCATCGATGTGCTGATCGCCGACACCGCCGGGCGTCTGCACACCCAGGGCCATCTCATGGAAGAGCTCAAGAAGATCAAGCGCGTGCTGGGCAAGCAGAACGCCGACGCGCCGCACGAGATCATGCTCGTGGTCGACGCCACCACCGGCGGCAACGCGCTGCAGCAGGCCGTGGCCTTCAACGAGGCGGTCGGGCTGACCGGCATCACGGTGACCAAGCTCGACGGCTCGGCTTCCGGCGGCGTGGTGTTTGCGATCTGCCAGAAGCTGGGACTGCCGCTGCGCTTCATCGGCGTGGGCGAGACCGTCGCCGACCTGGGCGTATTCGAGTCCGAGCATTTCATGGACGCGCTGTTCGATCGCGGACAATAGGCCGGGTACAGTCTTGCCAAAGAGGCAGGCCTGCCCGAGGATTGCGGCACGACCGACAAACCCTCCCCGATGACCGATATCGTCGCATTTGACAACGTGGTCAAGCGCTATCCCGGCGGCAAACTCGCTCTGGATCGCGTGTCGCTTCGGCTGGCGCGCGGCGAAATGGCGTTTCTGACCGGTCATTCCGGTGCCGGCAAGTCCACGCTCATGAAGTTGATCGGCCTGCTCGAACGCCCCACGCGGGGCCGCGTGGTGATCAACGGCACCGATCTGGCCCGCGTGCGCCGCGTGCATATTCCGCGTTATCGCCAGCGCGTGGGGCTGATCTTCCAGAACTACAACCTGCTGCACGATCGTACGGTGTTCGACAACGTGGCCCTGCCGCTGGTGATCCGCGGGGTCGGTCATACCGAGATCGCGCGGCGCGTGCGGGCCGCGCTGGATACGGTCGGCCTGCTGTCGCACGAAAAGAAATTCCCGATCACCTTGTCCGGTGGCGAGCAGCAGCGCGTGGGCATCGCCCGCGCGGTGGTGAACCGGCCGCATCTGCTGCTGGCCGACGAGCCCACCGGCAATCTCGATCCCGACCTGTCGGCTGATATCATGCGGCTGTTCACGCGGCTCAACGAGACCGGCACCAGCGTCATGATCGCCACCCATGCCATCGATCTGGTGGAACACATGGGCTATCGGCGGATCGCCCTCGATCACGGCCATCTGGAGGCCGGCTGAGCATGCCCGAGTCGCAGTCGAGCGGCAGTTCCCGCACCACCGACCCCGCGTCGCGCGGCACCGGCCGCGGCCGGTTGGCCGGCTGGGCGGCCTCGCATGCCCGTTGCCTGCTGGAAAGTCTCGGCCGGCTGCACCGGCGCTGGGTGGCCAGCCTGTTGACTGTGCTGGTAATCGGCATCGCACTGGCCCTGCCGGCCGGGTTGTACGTGTTGGTCAAGAATCTCGACACGCTGGCCTCGAACTGGCATCAGTCGGTGCGTATCTCGCTGTATCTGAAGCAGGATGTCTCGGCGGATACCGGCCAGCACCTGGCCGATGACCTGGCCGGCGAATCGGGTATATCGGCGACCCAGTTCATCTCGGCGAGCGAAGGCCTGCGTCAGTTCAAACAGGCCAGCAGCTTCGGTCGCGCGCTCGATGCCCTGGGCTCGAACCCGCTGCCCGGGGTGATCGAGGTCACCCCGAAAGCCGCGCTGCCGCCAGCCGCGGTCGGTCAACTGGTCGACCAGCTGTCGCAGCGCAGCGACGTGGATCATGCGGCACTCGATCAGGCGTGGCTGCGACGATTGACCGCCATCCTCGCGCTGGTGTCCCGCGCATCCTGGGTAATCGGCGGATTGTTGTCGGCGGCCGTGGTGTTCGTTGTCGGCAACACGATCCGGCTCGATATCGAGAACCGCCGCCAGGAAATCGAGGTGATGAAGCTGCTGGGCGCCAGCAATGCTTTTATCCGACGGCCATTCCTCTACAGCGGCGTGTGGTATGGCCTGCTCGGCGCGATCATCGCCGTCGTGGTTCTCGTGGTCTGCTACCTCGCCCTCGGCGGCCCCCTGTCGACCCTCACCGCCTCCTACGAAGGCGGCCTCGGCCTCAAGGGGTTGGACCTTAACGAGGGCCTGTTCCTGCTTGCGGTCGGCATCGCGCTCGGCTGGCTGGGCTGCGCGATCACCGTCAACCGACAGCTGGCCGCGATCGAGCCGAGATAGCCCCGAAGACCGCCTGGGTCAGGGGAACCCCGCGGCAGGATCAGGGTCTTACCACATAGTTCACCATTCCGCACTGAGCTGCCCCGAATTTGCTAAAATACGGGCATCTGCCATTGGCCCAAGGAGGCTGAATACATGGCCAACGATGTATCTCTTTCCCCTGCGAAAATGAACCTGCCGACGTTGTCGTCGGCCAGCATCGAAGCCTATCTGCAGGCGGTATCCAATATTCCCGTTCTCGATCAGGACGATGAGCAACAGCTGGCGCGTCGTCTGCGCGACGACGGTGACATCCAGGCGGCGCAGAAGCTGATTCTGTCCAACCTGCGCTTCGTGGTGCACGTGGCGCGCGGCTACTCCGGCTATGGCCTGCCGCTGGCCGATCTGGTCCAGGAAGGCAACATCGGCCTGATGAAGGCGGTCAAGCGCTTCGACCCCGATGTCGGGCGTGCGCCTGATCTCCTTTGCCGTGCACTGGATTCGCGCCGAAATCCACGAGTACATCCTGCGCAACTGGCGCATCGTGAAGGTGGCGACGACCAAGGCACAGCGCAAGCTGTTCTTCAATCTGCGCAGCTCCAAGAAGCGGCTCGGCTGGATGAACAACGCCGAAGTCGAGGCGGTGGCCGGCGATCTCGGTGTGAAGCCGGAAACCGTGCTGCAGATGGAACGCCGCCTGTCCGGCGGCGATCAGTCGTTCAATGCCCTGCCCTCCTCGGGCGAGGAATCGACCTATGCGCCCGAGGATTATCTGTCCTCGGACGACGGCGACGATCCGGCCTCCGACATCGAGAACGACAACTGGCAGACCTATCAGCATGCCAACCTCGAGCGGGCGATGACCCATCTCGACGAACGCAGCCGCGATATTCTCGAATCGCGCTGGCTGCGCGAGGAAGGCAAGATCGGTCTGCAGGAACTGGGCGACAAGTATCAGGTGTCGGCCGAGCGCATTCGTCAGCTTGAGGTCGCCGCGATCAAGAAGCTGCGTAATGCCATGGCCGAAGCGTAGTTGCCGACTCCTGGCGATACGCGCCCAGAGCCCCATGGATCGACGTAGACGACGCCTGCTCCAGTCGGCGACGGCCTGGGTAGGCGTCAGTTCGATCGCGGGCCTGCCCGCCGCTTGGGCCGCGGCTTCGAATACACCGCTGACCGGCGGCGCCTCTTTTTCCTTCGACCGACTGATCGCGCACGCGCGAAATCTGGCCACGCTGCCTTATGTGCCGGCGCAACCGCACTACGGAAAGCTCTTGTCTCAGCTGGGCTACAAGACCTTCATGGGCATCGAGACCCGCAAGGGTCACCAGCTCTGGGAGAACAGCGACCTGCCGTTCTCGGTCGAATTCTTCCATCTCGACAACGGCATCCGCGTGCCGGTCGACATCAATATCGTGACCGGCGGTCGCGCGCGGCATCTGGACTACGACCCCCGGATGTTCGTTTATCCCGACCCGGGGATGGCGCAGCATATCCCGCACGACCTGGGCTATGCGGGCTTTCGCCTGCACGATGCCCGAACCGATCATCGCGAATGGCTGGCGTTCAAGGGCGCGAGCTATTTTCGCAGCCCGGGTACCGAGAACCAATACGGCATGTCCGCGCGCGGGGTGGCCGTCAACAGCGGCGAGTCCGGGCCGGAATCGTTTCCCGATTTCACCCGGTTCTGGATCGAACGCCCTGCCCCGGGCGACAGCGAAATCACGATCTGGGCGCTGCTCGAAGGCGAGCATCTGACCGGTGCCTACGAGATGCGCTGCCGCAGGCCGGGCGATGTGATCATGAATATCCGCAGCCGCCTGTTCCAGCGCAAGGCCATCGACCGGCTCGGGATTGCACCGCTGACCAGCATGTTCTGGTTCTCCGAGACCAACGCCCGTCGCGGCGCCGACTGGCGCCCCGAAGTACACGACAGCGACGGCCTGGCCATCGCCACCGGCAAGGGCGAGCGTATCTGGCGCGCCCTGAACAACCCGCCGCGGCCGGATATCTCACTGTTCGCCGATGAAAACCCGCGCGGCTTCGGTCTGTTGCAACGCGACCGGAATTTCGATCACTACCAGGATTCGGGCGTCTCGTTCGAGCACCGGCCGAGCACCTGGATCGAGCCGGCCGGCAACTGGGGCGCCGGGCATGTCGCCTTGTTCGAACTGCCGACCAACGACGAGATCTACGACAATATCAATGCCTTCTGGGTGCCGGACAAGCCGGCCACCGCCGATGCCCGGTGGGCGTTCGACTACAAGCTGTCGTGGACCGATCAGGCACCGTTCCCGGGCGATCTGGCGCATGTCAGCGCCACGCGCACCGGCCGTGCCGGCGACCCCAAGACCTACAAGGATCGAAGCCCCATCGATCGCAAGTTCGTGATCGACTTCCAGGGCGGTCCAATCGGAACAAATCAGCCCGACAAGGACGTTCACATCGATGCCTCGGCCAGCCTTGGGCGGATCGACAACCCCTATGTGATCGCGATCGGTTCCGAAGAGCCCGGATGGCGCGTCTTCATCGACTGGCTCGGCGACGAGCCCCCGGACCAGCAGGCGGTGGTGTTGCGCTGCCGCCTCGTGCGCGGCGACACACCGCTGACCGAGACCTGGGTGTACTCGTACTACCCGCGCCCGCTGCCGGCCTGAGCCAGCAAGCGAGCGCGCCGCCGACAGTGCGCCCGAGCGAGTCGTGGAGGCCCGGGGATCTGCTGCACCTGGACATCAAGAAGCCGGGCCGCGTCGAACGGCCCGGGCATTGCATGACCGGCGCGCTGATTCCGTCCTTGCGGATTACCACCGACAACGGTGCCGGCTATCGCCCACGCGTGGTCGCCAAGGTCTGGCGTCGTCTCGGGCTTAGAGACACCGGCGAACGCGTGTCGGCCCCGCACCACGGCGAAGCCCGGGCGTCTGATCCGGACGGCACGGGCATGAGTGAGCATATGTCCGCGCCTATGAGAATGCCGATCAGCGGCCGCACTGGCTGCCTGAGCACAATGGGCATCGCCCGCCTGCCCCGCTCGACTATCACGCACTGATCAGTCGCCGGCCTCGGCCGGGACAACCCCGTGGGCGTACACGGCTCAGGCGTCCGGCGCGTCACCTGCGTCACCTTCCCCCGCATCTCGCGGGCGCTCGTCATCCTGCCCCAGACGCTTCAGCTTGCTCCGGCCGCCCGAGAACCGTCTTGTGACGCTCTCGTCGATCGAGCGAATATGCAGATCCTGCTGCGGGAATACAATTTCGACGCCATTGGCATCGAACGACTCGTGGATGCGTCGATAAAGCGCATGCTGCAGGGGCAGCAGATTGTAAAGATCGTGGTAGAAAACGCGTGCCTCGAACAGCACGGCGCTTTCACCATAGCCGACCATGAACACCGAAGGGGCCGGCGTCTCCAGCGCCACCGGTTCCGCGCGGATCGCCTCGTAGATCAGCTTCTCGACCAGATCGGCATCGGCATCGTACGAGACCCCGACCTTGACGATCAGGCGCGTGATGTCGTCGGTGAGCGTCCAGTTGATCACGGTTTCGGTGATGAAGGTCTTGTTCGGGATCACCAGTTCCTTGTTGTCCCAGTCGGTGATCGTGGTCGCGCGGATACGAATGCGCGAGACCGTGCCGGTGAGCGTACCCACGGTCACCGTATCGCCGACTCGCACCGGCCGCTCGAACAGGATCACCAGGCCGGATACAAAGTTGGCGAAGATCTCCTGCAGACCGAAGCCAAGACCGACACCCACAGCTGCGATCAGCCACTGAATGGAGGACCAGTGCAGACCGATCAGGTTCACAGCCACCAGCAGCCCAACGATGACGATGGCGTACTGGAACAGCGTGGCCATCGCATAGCGGCTGCCGGCATCCATCGAGAACCGGCGCAGCACGGTGATCTCGAGAAAGCCCGGCAGGTTGCGCCCGGCCAGCGCCGTCACCAGCGTCACCGCCATCGCGAGCAGGAGCGCGCCCAGCGTCACGTTGGTGACTTCGGTCTGGCCATCGACACGCGAGGCGTACTGCCACAGGTTGATGTTGTCGAGCAACTGCAGCGCCGGCAGCGTGCCGGACCATATGAACCACAGCCCGGCGCCGATCATGAGGGTGATCACGACCTTGATCAGGCCGCGGGTCTGTTCACTGATCTGGACCAGATCGATCTCGAGACCATCGAGGGTCTCCGGCGCGCTCTCGCCGGACACTGCCGCGGCCTCGCGCGTTGCGCGCGCCTCGCGGGCCTCTTCACGTTTGCGCAACGCACGGGCCAACGCCAGTCGCCGTTCGGCGACGGTCAGCCAGCGCACGATCAGACTGTAGACGAATACTGAACCGCCCAACAGTATGATGGAATAGAAAAAACGGCTCTGCAGTTGCAGAGCGGTGTAGTAATAGCCGAGCCCGGCCAGGCCACAGAGCGCCACAGGCAGGCCGGTTGCGAACGGCAGCCAGAGATAACCCAGCCGCCAATGGCTGCCGTCGTCGGCCGTCATCACGTCGGATAACGCGCCGCGCATCGGGTGCAGCACCCGCCAGGCGAACACAGCGATCGACAGCTCACCGAACATGAAGGCCGCCCGTCCAAGCGTCTCCCGCTTGGCGTCGTCATCAAACGCCTCGGTCATACTGATGATGACGACGGGCACAATCAGGGCGATCATCACCCAGCGCAGATTCCGATGCAGTCCGCGCCGGGCACTGCCCGGCCATTGGAAATGTCGATCCGCCAGGCCATTCTCTCGGCAGACATTGGCGAACGGCTCGATGAAAGCGAGCAAAAAACCGAGTTGGAAGACTGCCGCAGCCACCGCTTGGCTGAACTTCGAGGCACCCGGGGCATGCCGCAGCAGAAAAGCGACGAGGAAGAAGATCAGAATGCTCGGCAGCGACAACAGGACGGTAATCACTGTCGCCCGCAACGTCAGCCACATGGTATCGTGGCTGACGTTGCCGACCGGCTCGCCGAGCCGGTGCAGATCTGCGCCGTATCGGCCGGCGAATCGCAATCAACAGCGCGATCATGAGTGCGCCCACGCCCGCCCAAATCGGCCGGGCGATCACGCCAGCCGCGAGCACCGAAACAGCCTGCTTCCAACTGCGCGGATTGACCAGCCAGGGCAGATCGGTCGCCAAGCGCCCCGGCCAATCGAGCTGGATGGCATGGAACGACGGCAGCCAGAAAAGGCGCTCGTCGAGCAAGCGATTGAAGGAAGACAACGTGCTCTGGTACTGCTGCGACAGGCTCTTCAGATCACGGCCGATATTCACGAACTGGCCCTGGGCATCGATGAGCATGTCGACAATCGAACGCCGCTGCTTCAGCAGATTGATCAGCGAATCGCGCTGGCCGGCGCTGAGCTTGACGTTGGCCTTATCGGCCATCCGGGCTGCCATGTCATCGGGATTGTCGAGTTCGGCGCGGTCCTGCTGTAGCTGGAAGCGCTTCAACTCGGCCGAGGAGATATCCGGGTGATCGGACGAACTCGAACCGGATAGAAAAGGCAGCGCCGGGTTGGCCAGACGGCGCCGCTGATTGCGCAGCACATCGCCCAGCGCCACCGAACCGCCGCCGATCTCAAGCTGGCGCTGGACGAGGTTCAGACGTCGCTCCAGATTCTCGACCCGTGCGCGCTGACCGCTCTGGCGCTGACTGAGCGCCTGGGTTTTCTGGGTGATCTTGGAAAGCTCGTGGGTCAGCTCGACGTTGCGCTGAGCGGCTTTGGTGATCGGCGCCATCGAGCTCCGCAACTCGCTCAGCTTATCCTCGCTGGCATTCTGCAGGGATTGCGCCGACGCATTCTGCTTGCGGCTCAGCGCGGTCTGGATCCGGGCCAATGATTCGTTGAGGCGGGCCACCTTGGCTTCGGCCAATGAACGGCGCGCCTCGAGCAGCTGCTCATGGCTGTCCAGACCGGTCAACTCTTCATGGAGGCGCTCGATCTTGGCGTTGAGCGCATCCCGACGCGCCGTAGTCAGCGCGCTCTGCGCCTCGGTGAGCACACTGGCTTTCTGGCCCTGGCCCAGACCGGTGGCGTTATCGGTCGCCAGCGACTGCAGCTTGTTGCGCGCATCAGCCAGCGACTGTCGCGCCGACTCCGGCCGCTGCGCCGCACGCGTCAACTTATCCCGCAGGTCCGAGAGATCGGCCTGGGCATCCGAAAGCGCCGTACGCAGCTTGTCGGCTCGCGATGACAGATCGTCCAGCGAAAGATCGGCGAGCTGATCCAGCGGAGCCGGCTTCTGCAGATCGGCGAGCGCCCGATGTGCCTGCTCGATCTGCTTCGGCGCCTGGGTCGCTTCCTGGCGCAGCTTCTCAGTCTGCTTGCGATCCGCCTCGGCCGATTGCAGCGCGGAAATCGCGTTCTGATAGGTTTGCACCGCGTGTGCGCGTACACCGTCGGCCAAACCCTTGCGCGATTTCGCCGCTTCGACCTGAGCCTTGAGATGCTTGATCTGACTGGCGTAATCGGTAGGCTTGTCGCCACCATCGGCAGCCATCGCCGAGCTGGCGGCAACCAGTCCGCAGGCCAGCACCAGCCAGCACAGCAGCATCACGAACCATGCGCGCGGCTCGTGCTGAAAACGACGGCGATGAAACACGGTCGTATCGACTCGTTCAGTCCGATTCAAAGTGGGTTAGTTTACGACCTGTCCCGCTCGCGAGCGACACGAAAATGAATCAAACCACGGCGTGATCTATCGAAACGGAGCATCAGCATATCTTTTCGGCCGTGTGGCGGGCCCGGCACCATCGATGATCTGGAATACGCCACAGACCGGACCGACGGCGCGCACCATCCCGTGCGCAGCCCCCGCAGGCAGGTGGGCATCACGCCCGGCCCGAATCGCCCGATAACCGTCCACCAGGTGATGACGGTTTTCGAGGCGCACCGGCGTCGGATCGAAGGTCGACTCGGCCGAGTCCGTGAGAGTGTCGAGCAGCTTGAGCATAGGACGCTGAAGCCAGATAGGCGCTGCACGGAGCTTAGATCGTCTGCTTCCATGAGACAACGACTCAATGCCCCGCCGACTTGTCCCTATCGATTGCTGCGTTGCACAATGTGTGCGTGTCACCGACGCAGCGTCGCTGCCATGTCGCCACATGGGGTTTTGCTGCCGAATCTGTTACAACCACGCGCATGGCTCTCTCCAACTCACGCTCCGTCGCCTCCGTTCGCACCCCGCCGCGCCGAGGCGAGGCGCGCGCTGCGCTGATGGAGGCCGCGCTGGAACTCGTGGCCAGCGAAAGCAACTTCTCGGCGCTGTCACTGCGCCGGATCGCACGCCGGGCCGGCGTGGTACCGACGGCGTTCTATCGCCATTTCCAGGATATGGATGCACTCGGGATGGCGCTGGTGGAGGATACCTTCACCGAACTACGCCGAATGCTCGGCGACGCCGATCTCCCCTCCATGCCGATCGATGGCTTGACTCGATATTCGGTGCAGCTGTTTGCTCTGCACGTTCGCGACCACCGCCTGCTGTTCCAGTTCCTGATCAAGGAGCGTTATGCCGGCAGCGCGGCGATGCGCGCCGCGATCCATGGCCATATCAGTGCGCTTATAGACGAACTTGCCGACGATCTGGCTCAGTTCGAAGAGTTCAACCATATCGACATCGAGGATCTGCGCATGATCGCGGAACTCGTGGTCAACGCGATCGTTGCCGTTTCGGAACGAATTCTGGATGTCTCGCCGGACGCTGCCGCGGACGAAGCGCTCATGCTGCGGGCCGAGAAACAGCTGCGCCTGATCTTTCTCGGCGTGGGCCGCTGGAACAGCCGGAGCACCCATCGTGCGGGCCCCCGGGGCTCGCCGCAGATCGCGCGCGAGAATTAGGGCTTTTGCCGTTTCAAACGGCCCCGACCCCGCGACCATTTTTCCGCAAGACGAGCTGCAACGAGCGCCATGCCGCCCGGCTATGTCCGCGAGTGGCAACGCGAGGCTGCGGGAAAACGGCCGCCCGCTCGTGGAGCTGTGGGCCAGGCTCGCGCCCCCGGGCGTTGCACGATCTGATCGCAGAATAACGGCGGCCCGTGCCCTGCGCCTTGGCTGACACGATGTGGGCCACAACGCGGCGGGGCGGCGCGTTAAACAGGAGAAGGCCCGAGCCTCGGCTCAAGGCGAGACCGAACCGTTGTCGCTCGGCTGCGAAGGCTGTTCATCGAGCCGTGATCGCACGCGCTGCACGATCTCCGGCACCAGCGACAAACCCCATTGCGAACCGAGATCCATCGTCTCGGACATGAGCTCCGGCGAGGTTTTGACCAGCTTCTGGCCCAGCGGCGACTGATAGAACTGCACCAGCTGATTGAGTTCGATCAGATTGAAGTGCTTCTCGTACACCGGCGCCAGCACGGAATACAGCGCATCGCCATCCTGAATGTGTTCGGACACCACCGCCCGCGTCTGTTGCTGGATGACATTCATCGTCTGCGGATTGAGCGTCGGTCCGAACATCGATATCGCGCTGGATACGCGATCGATGAGTTCCTGCGAGAACAGCGCCTGTACTTGGGGCGTATCGGTCAGATTGACCAGCGTGCGGATGAGCTGTTCCTTGCTCCGATCGACATCGGCGTTCGCCGTTGTCTGAGGAGCCGCGGCATTCGGCCCATCGCCCGCGGGCGCCGCCATGCCCGTACCGGCCACGGCCGCGGTGGAAACCAGAACGGCGGCCAGCGCCAATGCGCCGGTCCGGTTGAAACGAATGCGGCGATCAGGCCGCTTGTGCAGAACCCACGTTGTCATGGAAGTTGCGCCCTTCGGTGGTCGCGGCGATGACGCCGCTGCGAATCACGAAATCACCGAAATGCTCACCGTCCTCGCGTTCGGCGGCAAAGCGCTCGATCAACGGGGTCAGCTCGGCGAGAATCTCGTCCTCGCCAATATTCTCGCGATAAAGCTTATTCAGACGTGAACCGTCGAACGCCGCACCGAGGTAGAGGTTGTATTTGCCGGGCGCCTTGCCGACGAACCCGATCTCGCCGAGGAAGGGGCGCGCGCAACCATTCGGGCAACCGGTCATACGAATGACGATGGGCACATCGCCCACGCCGGCGTCCGTCATCACCCCCTGCAGCTTGTCGACCAACTCCGGCAGATAACGTTCCGACTCGGCCATGGCCAAGCCGCAGGTCGGAAACGCCACACAGGACATCGAGGCATGACGCAGCGGTGACAGTTCGCGCCCATCGTCCAGCTCATAGTGGTCGACCAGCTCCTCGATGGCTGGCTTGTCGGCGTCGGCAACCCCGGCGATCACGATATTATGATTGCCGGTGAGCCGGATCGTGCCCTTGTGGATCTTGGCCAGCTCGCGCAGCGCGGTCATCAGCTTGTAGCCCGGCCGGCCGTGATACTGGCCGTGGTGGGCCCGGCCGTTGTCATCGAAATCGGCGATCCGGCCGTTCTCGATGAACAGCGTCAGATGCCAGGCGCCGTCATCGGACTGCTGCCAGCCCAGCGGATCGCCGTTGCGATCGAAATGATAATCGCGCGCCTCGGCAAGCTTGATATCGGCGCGCTCGGCGAGCTGTTCGTGGATGAAGTCGATGCCGTGATCGTCGATCGTGTACTTGAAGCGGGCATGCTTGCGATTCTCGCGATCGCCGTAGTCGCGCTGGATCGTGACGAGCGTTTCGACGGTTTCCAGCACGCTGTCCAGCCCGGCGAAACCGATCACCGTGCCCAGTCGCGGGTAGGTCGTCGGCTCGCCGTGGGTGGTGCCCATGCCCCCGCCGATGGCGACGTTGAAGCCGACCAGCTCGTCGTTCTCGACAATCGCGATCAGGCCGATGTCGTTGGCGAACACGTCGACATCGTTCTCCGGCGGTACGGCGATCGCGATCTTGAACTTGCGCGGCAGGTAGGACTTGCCGTAGAGCGGCTCGTGGTCTTCCTGGCCGGACGGCTTCTGCTCGAGAAAGATTTCCTCGTAAGCCCGTGACTTCCACGCCAGCTGTTCGGAGATCCGGGTCGACCACTCGTGGATCGCCGTGTGCACGGCAGATTTCTCGGGAAACGCCGAGGCCATGACGTTGCGATTGACGTCGCCGCAGGCGCCGCGCGCGTCCACGCCAATCCGGTAGGCATCCTGCAACAACGGACGCAGATGCTTCTTGGCCACGTGGTGATACTGGAAGGTCTGACGCGTGGTCAGCCGCAGCGTGCCGTTGGCGTATTCATGGGCCAGCCGATCGATCTCCAGATACTGCTCACCGGTGACCACGCCCGCCGGCAGTCGCAGGCGCAGCATGAACTGGTAATGCGGCTCCAGCTTCGAGGCCTTGCGCTCGGCACGAATATCGCGATCGTCCTGCTGGTAGAAGCCATAGAACTTGGTCAGCTGCGTATCGTCCTCGGCAATCGAGGCGGTCAGCTCGTCAGCCAGGCCGTCGGCGATGGTGCCGCGCAGATAATTGCTGGCCAGCTTGATGTGTTCGACGGGGGACAGATTCTTGGTGTCGCTCATGGCGTTCACTCGCTCGTGGAAATCGGCGCTTGCTCGGGCTGCGGATATCGGTCGATCGGATCGATCAGTAGACATCGCGCTGATAGCGCTTTTCCTTCTGGAGATTCTTGAGGTAGCCGGCTGCGCCTTCGGCATCGAGGTTGCCATTCTCGGCGATGATGTCGAGCAGCGCATCGTGCACGTCGGCGGCCATGGCGTTGGCGTCGCCGCAGACATAGATCGTGGCGCCGGACTCGATCCAGTCGAAGATCTCGGTGCCGGCCTCGCGCAGCTTGTGCTGAACATAGACCTTGTCGGCCTGATCGCGCGAGAACGCGACGTCCATGCGGTTCAGCACGCCGTCGTCACGCCAGCGCAGCCAGTCGGTCTGATAGTAGAAATCGGTCCGGAAATGCTGCGCGCCGAAGAACACCCAGTTCTTGCCGCTGGCCGCGCGTTCCTCGCGCTCTTCCATGAAGGCACGGAACGGCGCGATGCCGGTGCCGGGCCCGATCATGATGATGGGCGCATCGTCGGCCGGCAGCTTGAAGTTCTTGTTGTGGTCGATGTAGATCGGCAGCTTCGCGTCTTCGCTGCGATCGGCCAGATGAACCGAGGCCACCCCGTGACGGTCACGCCCGTGCGCCTGGTAGCGTACCGCGGCCACGGTAAGATGAATCTCGTCCGGATTGGCGGCATGGCTGGAGGCAATCGAGTACAACCGCGGCGGCAGCTTGCGCAGCAGACGCACGAAGTCGGCGCCGGTCATATCCGCAACCGGGTAGTCCTCGACCAGATCGATGATGAAGCGACCGTCCAGGTACTCGGCCAGTTGCGCGCGACTGTCCTCGGCCAGAAGCGCGTTCAGCTCTTGGCTGCCCGCGCGCTCGGCGTATTTCTCGATGAACGGACGCGTGAGCGTGGTGATCTCGTACTGGTGCGTCAGGGCATGCTCGAGCGTCACCTCGCCGTCCAGGCCCGTCACTTCGTCGTCGGCCTTTGCGCCGAGCGCGCCGATCAGCTCAGCCACGACCTGCGGATCGTTGGACGGGATGATGCCGAGCGAATCACCCGGCTCCCAGGTCAGCCCTGAGTCCTCGGTATCCAGCTCGATGTGATGTACTTCCTTGTCCGAGCCGCGACCGTTGAGCACCACGTTGGTCAGCAACTCAGCGGAATACGGGTTCTTGCGGGTCCACTGGCTCGCGGCCGGCTGCTCGGCCGTGCCGGGCATGAACGTGACGTTGGCATGGCCGCCGCCCGCGTCGCTGCCGCCCATTTCTTCCTTGAAGCGCGCCACCACGTCGCCAATCCATGCTTCGGCCGCGTCGTCGAAATCAACATCCAGATCCAGCCGGTCGACCACACGGCTCGCACCGAGCTTTTCCAGCTGCGCGTCGAAATCACGGCCGGTCTGGCAGAAATGCTCGTAGCTCGAATCACCGAAAGCCAGCACCGAGAAATTCACGCCCTCTAGCTTCGGCGCTTTCTTGCCGTAGACGAATTCGTGCAGCTCCTCGGCGTTGTCCGGCGGATCGCCCTCGCCGTGCGTGGACACACAGATGACGAGATTCTTTTCCTTCTTCAGATCGCGCGGCTTGTAGTCGAGCATGTCGACGGCCTTCGCAGAAAGCCCCTCGGCTTCGGCGCGGGCGACCAGCTGTTCGGCGATATCCTCGGCGTTGCCCGTCTGCGAACCGTAAAGAACCGTCAATGGCTCGGCGCTCGCCGCAGCCGGTGCACCGGCTTGCGGCTGCGCGACTTCACCGACGCTCGCCGTCGCATTCAGCCCGGCGAGATAGCCGCTGATCCAGGTCGCCTGCGCCGGGCTGAGGCTCTGGATGAGCGACGTCAGCTGGGCTGCCTGCTGAGCGTTCAGCGGGCTGCTGTGTTCATTGAGGGTCACTGCATTCATTGCCATTTCGAATACCGCGTAGCCGGAGGCGGAGGCAAAGGCTATCGCGACTGCCTAAAAATTAAAACCTTTGTTTTTATATTTTTATATAACTTAAAAATATAAGTCACGCAGTGTGAGCTCGCCACAGCACAACGGCCGGCGTCGGGCGTCATACCCAGGCTCAAACGGCTCTGCTAGGCTCCCCGCCATGCGAGTGCTTCTACTGTTGTGCCTGCCCGTCCTCGTACTCACCGGTTGTGTGACGGCGCCGCCAAGCAACCCATCCAATCTGTGCAGCGTTTTCAAGGAAAAACGGGGGTGGTATCAGGACGCCGACGATGCCTTCAAACGCTGGGGCGCGCCGATCCCGGTGCAGATGTCGATCATCTACCAGGAATCGCAGTACGTTGGGGATGCGCGGCCGCCGCGCAACCATCTGTTCTGGATTATACCGTGGACCCATATCAGTTCGGCCTACGGCTATACTCAGGCCTTGGATTCCACCTGGGATCATTACAAGTCGCAGACCGGGCACCCGTTCGCCGACCGCGACGATTTCGGCGATGCCACGGATTTCGTGGGCTGGTATGTAGACCAGAGCCACCGGATTCTGGGTATCTCCAAGGCCGATGCCTATAGCCAGTACCTGGCCTATTACGTCGGCGCCGGCGGTTATCGTCAGCGCGTATATCGACACAAGCCCTGGCTGATGCGGACAGCGGGCCGCGTACAGAGCCGGGCCAATCGCTACGGCCGACAGCTGGCAGGTTGTCGCTCCAAACTCGAGCATCCGGGCCACTGGTGGTGGCCGTTCTAGGGCCTGTTAACACGACCCGCGTGGGTCGCCTTGCTCGAGCAACAAGCAACGCTGAATTGCGGCCCGTCGTTCCGGTTCGGCGCTGCGCCGGAGGATCGATCCGCCCGTGAGACCCGCGCGGAGCGCAGGGCACGGTGACGCGCTGCTGCGTTGATCGCGGGTCGCGCCGTGGCCCGCGGCTTGCCTGGGGCCCTGCTCGATGTTCCCTGGATCGCACCAGCACGGACCTCGCGTGCCAGCAGAGCAAGCTCAAAATTTCATTCGACCGGATTTCAAGATGACATCGCCCACCGATTCGCACGCACTATCCATGGCAGCCGACTGTGTTCTGGCCGTCGAACAAGCGATGCGTGAAGGTCAGCTCTGGCACAACGGCGCGCCGACGCCGGCCGCCATGGCCAGCCGGGCCCCCTTCTGTGCCGACACCCTGGCGTTTACCGAATGGCTGCAGTTCATCTTCGTGCCGCGCATGCGTGCACTGATCGAAAACGGCGGGCCATTACCCGCAGCCAGCGGCATCGCGGTGATGGCGGAAGCGAAACTGACCGGCAACACTGCCGCCGAGCGTCGCGTGATCGAGGTGCTGGCCGCGTTCGATCGACTGGTTGAGCGCGAGGCGAACTGAGCCGAGGTAATCTCGGCCTGTTAGCAGCGTCGACGCCTACGAGCCGACGACCGCCGGAATATAGTGATCGACCAGCAGTGCGGTGAACAATGCCATCAGATAGACGATGGAATAGCCGAAGGTCTTCATGCCCAGCCCCGGCTTCGGCCGCCACTTGAGGCGTACCGCATAGACCAGGAACCAGCCAGATAACACGATCGCGCTGATCAGATACAACACGCCGCTCATGCCCGTGGCGAACGGCAGCAGCGAAACCGCGAACAGAATCACCGTATAGATCAGGATCTGGGTACGCGTGTGCTCGATGCCGTGGGTCACCGGCAGCATGGGGATATCGACTTCGGCGTATTCCTTGGCCCGGTCGATCGCCAGGGCCCAGAAATGCGGCGGTGTCCAGATGAAGATGATCAGGAACAGAACCAGCGAGTTCGCGGTGACCGAGTTGGTCACCGCGGCCCAGCCGAGCACCGGCGGCGCAGCGCCGGCCGCCCCGCCGATCACGATGTTCTGCGGCGTGGCACGCTTGAGGTACATCGTATAGATGCCGGCATAACCCACCAGGGCGAACAGCGTGAGCCAGGCCGTCAACGCGTTGACCAGCGTGAGCAGAATCGCCATGCCCGCCACGCCGATGGCGAAGGCGAAGATCGCCGACCGGCGCGTGTCCAGATGGCCGGTCACCAGCGGCCGGTCGCGCGTGCGCTTCATGCGCGAATCCGCCTGGACGTCGATCATCTGATTGACCGCCGCCGCCGAGGCGGCCATCAGGCCGATGCCGAGCGTACCGAACACCAACGCGCCGATCGGCACCATGCCGGGACTGGCCAGGAACATGCCCACCATGGCGGTGAACACGATCAACAGCACGACCCGTGGCTTGCACAGCTCGTAGTAATCCGTGATCCGCTGCGACAGTGTCGGCTGATAGGCGGCGGAGGAAGAGCTAGACATGATCGCGCGCACTCCGGGCTGGGTGGATGATGGCGGCCGGCACCCATGGTAACAAGGCGGCCTCCCGCCTGTCCGGCTTATCCGTTTCGGGCAGGCCCACAGCCGTCGACGAAAGCCAACTGAACGATTGCCCGTACGGATCTACTGAGATCGAATCGTCACGGCGTGTCGGGGCTACGACATCGGGCCCCGCCACCTCGCAGCGACGCAGGCCGGAGCCTCCTCCATCGTCCGCCTCCGGCCACACTCCCGATTCGATCGACCCGAGTGATGGGCCACAACCGGCAGGAACCGACGGCCGCCGCCACCGCTTGGATGACATACGTCGACATGCCGTTTCCGGTTGCCGGCGAATTGGCGGAATGCCAGTGTCACTCGAACGACATCGCCAGTGCATCTGAAGACGCCGGTATTCAGCGACCTGCGGCAACAGGCGATGTTCAAGAACGCCGCCGGGTATTGACCACGACAAGAATGATCACCGCAATCATCGCCATCAGGAACCACTGCGACGCATAGACATAATGCGCCCAGGGGCGAAGGCCGATGGCGTCCTCGTCCCAGTCACGCACAAATCCGCCCGGCGCCTTCGGATCGAGCAACAAAAGCCCGTTCGCCACCGGCGCCCGGTACTGGCAGCGCACGGTCGCCGGCGCCGGATAATTGAGCGCCCTCGGCCAGCCCGCCAAGTTGCACTGCTGATCGGCGCCGAAGCGCAGGCCCGGCTGCGGAAACCCTTGCCAATAACCGCGGACGGTCATCTCGCCGGTCGGCGCTTTCGGATTGGGCCTGGGCGCGCCGCGGTCGCCGGTCTTCGGCACCCAGCCGCGATCCACCATCACACGCACGCCCGAATCCAGTATCAGCGGCGTCCAGACCCGATAACCGGTCTGCGTGCCCTCGACCTGATTCGACAGCAACAGCTGATGCGCGGCGTCGTAATGACCGACGAAGATATAACGATAACCGTGGCGCGGGCCGTTGCCCGATTCGACGTCGGCCACATCGAGCTGCAGATGCTGTGGACCAGCACGTTCGGCCGCCGCATGTTCGGCGACCAGGCGCTCTTTGTAATGCGCCCGCTCGATCTGCCACACGCCGAGCGCGGACAGGATCGCCACGCCCACAGCCGTGATCAGGACGCCCCACCAGGGCGGCGCAAAACGAAACGAACCGATGTGCATGACCTCCTCTTCCCGCTGGGCCGGCATCGCCGGTCTCGCCGGTCTCGGAACGACGCCCTGCCGTGCCGCCGCCGAGCCGGGCTCGCCCGAGCCCGGCCGTCATTGTGCCTGAAGGCGCCGCAGTTCGGGCGTCGGCTAACCGGCCAGTTCGCCGAGCCAGCACGCGGGAGCAATGGCGTGCTCGGCCGGCGGGTCGATCGGCACCCGCGCCAGGCAGGGCGCCGGCATGGCGGCTGTCAGCCAGGACAGATTCTCGTCCAACCTCGGCTGGCGCGGCGGCAGCGTATTCGCGACCCAGCCGACCAGCCGCGTGCGCCGGGCAATCGCCCGCGCAGACAGCATGGCGTGGTTCACGCAGCCGAGCCGCATGCCGACCACGAGCAACGCCGGCCAGCCGTGGCCGCCCACCCAGTCGGCGAAATCCCAGTCGGCCCCGAGCGGGACATGCCAGCCTCCGGCACCCTCCACCACCACCCAGTCGGCTCGCGTCATCAGAGACCTGTGCCCGGCATCCAGCCCATCGCGCGAGATCAGCGTGCCCGCGTCCGCTGCCGCGATGTGGGGCGCGATCGCCGGTTCGAACGCACAGGGGTTGATCTCGTCGTAGGTGAAGCCCGGTGAGCCGGCGGCCATCAGGGCCAGCGCGTCCTCGTTACGCAGCCCCTCGGGCGTCACCTCGCAACCGCTGGCCACGGGCTTGTAGCCCACGGCCGTGTGCCCTGCCGCAACCAGCCCGCGCAGCAAGGCAGTCGCAATCCGGGTCTTGCCGATTTCAGTATCGGTACCCGTGACGAAGAGTGTACGTGCAGTCATGGCGCCCTCGTCGCGTATCGAACGACACGAAGGTGGGCAGACGGGCTCACGGCAGAGTCTCGGCCGTCCCGAGCCATTCCTGCCACGCCTCGGCCAGCGCGCAGACCAGGCCGTCGACGTCGGACGGGTCGTGCGCGGCACTCAAGGTGATCCGCAGGCGCGACGTGCCGGGCGCCACCGTCGGTGGCCGGATTGCGCCCACCAGATAGCCACGCATCAGCAGTGCGTCGCTGAGCGCCAGCGCCGTGCGTTCCTCACCCACGATCACGGGCTGGATCGGGCTGTCGGATTCGGCGATCGACAGGCCGGCCTCGGCGGCGCCGGCGCGAAAGCGCGCGACCAGCGCATGCAGATGCGCGCGCCGCTCGGGTTCGCCGCGGATGATCGAAAGCCCGGTCCGGGCCGCGGCCGCTACCGCCGGTGGCATGGCGGTGGAGAAGATCAGCGAGCGCGCGCGTCTGCAGAATAGTCTCGATGATGTCGTCGTCGCCGGCCACGAACGCACCGGCGGCGCCCACCGATTTGCCGAGCGTGCCCGTGAGCAGCGGTACCGCGCGGCTGGACAGTCCGGCTTCGGCCACACGTCCGGCGCCGTCGGGCCCGAACACACCGAGGCCGTGGGCATCGTCGACCAGCAGCCAGGCATCGCGGGCACGGGCGACTTCCGCCAGCTCGGCCAGCGGCGCGGTGTCGCCGTCCATGGAAAACACGGCATCGGTGACCAGCAGCCGATGCCCGTCGCCTGCCTCGGCCAGCGCCGTATCGGCGGCCGCGGCATCGCCATGCGCATAGATGTGCTTGGATGCGCCGGACAGCCGGCTGCCGTCGATCAATGAGGCGTGATTGAGCGCGTCGGCGACGATGTGATCGTGCCTGCCGAGCAGCGCCGCGATCACGCCGACATTGGCGGCGTAACCGGTCGAAAACACAAGCGCACGCTCGCGCCCCACCCAGTGGGCCAGTTCGGCTTCGAGCGCGGCATGCTCCGCGTTGTAGCCCGTCACCAGCTGCGAGGCGCCCGAGCCCGTGCCGACAGTCCGCGCCGCGGCGCCCAGAGCAGCGCCGATCCGCGCATCGGCCGCCAGGCCCAGATAATCGTTGCTGCAGAAATTCAGCGCGCCCCGACCATCGACCGTCACGCGTACGCCATGGCCGCCCTCGATCACACGCCGCCGGCGCCGCCGGCCGGCTTCATCGATGAGCGCCAGTCGTTCCCGACAGGCGCGATGCAGAGACTCCACCCGCTACACCCGCGCTTGCGTCAGGCGCGCTCGGCCTGCGGCGCCCGTTCGGCGCAGGGTGCCTGCCCCGGCGCCAGATCGGTGTATTTCGGGCTCGCCTCGGGCCGCATGCCGAGCTTGTCCAGCAGCGCCAGATCGGCCCGGTGCGCCGGGTTCGCCGTGGTCAGCAGTTCGTCGCCGTAGAAGATGGAGTTGGCCCCGGCCAGCAGACACAGCGTCTGCACCGCTTCCGACATCTCCTCGCGGCCCGCCGCCAGGCGAACATAGGACGCCGGCATCATGATCTTCGCAACCGCGATCGTGCGCACGAAATCCAGCGCGTCGATCGGATCGGTGCCGGCCAGCGGCGTGCCTTCCACCTGCACCAGATTATTGATCGGTACGCTCTGCGGATGCTCCGGCAGATTCGCGAGCTGACGCAGCATCTCGGCGCGATCGCCCGGCTGTTCGCCCATGCCGACGATGCCGCCGCAGCAGACTTTCAGGCCGGCATCGCGCACATGATCCAGCGTATCGAGCCGATCCTGGTAGGTGCGCGTGGAGATGATCTGTTCGTAATATTCGGGCGAGGTATCGAGGTTGTGGTTGTAGTAGTCGAGGCCCGCGGCCGCGAGTGCTTCGGCCTGGCGCGCCTTGAGCATGCCGAGCGTCACACAGGTTTCCAGCCCTTGTGCCTTCACCGCCTCGACCATCTCGATGACCTTGGCCAGATCCTTGTCCTTCGGGCTGCGCCAGGCCGCGCCCATGCAGAAGCGCGTGGCCCCCGCCGCCTTGGCGCGCTTGGCCGCATCGACCACGTGATCGGTGGGCAGCAGCTCCTCGCGATCCAGCCCGGTCTCGAAACGAATGCTCTGCGGGCAATAGGCACAGTCTTCCGGACAGGCGCCGGTCTTGATCGAGAGCAACGTGGACAGCTGGACCTCGCGTGCATCGAAATTCGCCCGATGCGCGACCTGCGCGCGGTGGATCAGTTCGGGGAAGTCCAGCGCGAACAACGCTTCGACTTCGTCGCGAGTCCAGTCATGGCGCAGTGCGCCGGCTCGATCGGTATCGGTCATGGCAGGATGGCCCTTCGAGGATGCAGCGCCCACAGCTTTATGCAGCCGAGACTTTCCGTCAACCTCAAATGAAAATAATTCTTTACGAGTGGTTACAAAACATCCAGTCGGCCTGGTTGGCGCCGCGCTGTCCGGTCTGTGCGGCCCCGATCGATATGGCGGCCGGGCTGTGCCGGGGCTGCCGCGCCGAATTGCCCGTGTTGGTCGCGCAATGCATGCACTGTGCGATCCCCTTGCCCGAAACCGCCGCATCGCGGGTTTGCGCGGAATGCGCACGCCGGCCGCGGTTCGATCACGCCTTCGCCGCTTTTCATTATCGCCAGCCCGTCGCGTGGATGATCGGCGGCCTGAAATATCATCAGCATCTGGCCCATGCCCGTGTGCTTGGCAATCTGTTGGCCGAGCAGATGGCAGCGCATGTCGCGGAGCCGCCCGATCTGCTGGCGCCGGTCCCGTTGCATCCGGCCGCGTTTCGCCGCCGCGGCTTCAACCAGGCCGAGCGGATCGCGGCCCGTCTGGCCCAACGACTCCACTGGCCGCTGGATCGCAACGCGTTCGCTCGCCTGCGAGACACGCCGCACCAGAGCACGCTGGACGCCGCGCAGCGCGCGGCCAACGTGCGCGATGCGTTCGTCGCCCGCCGCGATCTGACCGGGCGCCACGTGGCCATCGTCGACGACGTCATGACCACCACCCGCACCGCCAGCGCGCTGGCGCGCGCGGCCCGAACTGCCGGCGCGAGCACCGTTCACGTCTACTGTGTGGCTCGCGCCTGAGGGCGCCGGGCTTGCCGGGCGACAGTCCCTGCGATTAACTGAGCGCCCAACGCCCGCATCGTTGTTCGCCATGCTCGGTTACCTGTTGTCCCGTCATCCCTCGCCCGGCCGCCGGCCCGGTGCGCTGATCGACCCGGCACCGGAACACCGGATCGGCAAGCTGCTGATCTATCGCATGGATTTCGGCGGCTCGGGCGGCGCTCTCGAGCGTTGCGAGGATCAGCTCGACAAGGCCCTGGCGCCAGTCGAACAGAGCGACCACAAACTGACCTGGCTGCATTTCGAGGGCGATGTGACAGCCGCGCTACTCGCGCGTCTGGGCGCAGATTTCTCATTGCATCCGCTCGCGCTGGAGGATGTACTCAACAACGGTCAGCGGCCCAAGCTCGACGCCTACCGCAACACGCTGTTCTCTACCTTTGCACTGCCGCACATGCACGAGGAGGAGCTGGTCTTCCAACAGGTTAGCGTGTTCGTCGGCAAGGACTTCGTGCTGAGCTTTCACGCCGGCGCCCACGACGTGTTCGCCCCGGTGCGCGAGCGCATTCATGCCGCCCACGGGCGCATCGCCCACGCCGAATCCGATTATCTCGGCTACTGCCTGGCGGATGTCGTCGTCGATTCGGGGTTTGCCGTGCTGGCCGGTTATCACGATCAGCTTGAAGACCTTGAAGACCGGATCTTCGCGGATCGGAAAGACGATCTGATCGGAGTGATCCACGAACTGCGCCGCCGACTGATCGGCATGCGCAAAGTGCTGGTCTCGCAGAACGAGCTCCTGGTGCGCTGGATCGGTCTCGAGCACCCCCTGATCCACGACGACAACCGACCCTACTTCCGCGACGTACAGGACCACGCCAAGCGCGTGGTCGATCTCACCGACGGCTACTACGACACGGCGCGGTCGCTTCTCGACACGTATCTGTCGCTGGCCTCAGCGCGGCTCAACGACGTGATGCGCGTGCTCACACTGATCGCCACCGTGTTCATGCCGCTGTCGTTCATGGTCGGCGTCTACGGCATGAACTTCGACACCAAGTATCCGTGGAACATGCCGGAACTGTCGTTCGCCTATGGCTACCCCGTGCTGCTGGGCGTGATGCTCCTGCTGGTGATCGGCATGCTCATCTACTTCAAGCGCAAGCGCTGGCTTTAGGTGTCCAACCCACCACCGTGCCCCAGCGCCGGCCGGTGGACGAGACCGCCGGACCCGCCACATGCCGGCATACCGCACGCGTGAGTGAAGACGCGGGCCCGGTTCATACCCGCGCGTAGGCCGCACCGGCCTGGGTCCAGCGCGCGATCAGCAGATCCGCCTCGCGCGGGTGGTAGGCGAGCACATCGTCCGCCATCGCCAGCGCCGATTCCGCGAGATCCGCATCGCGCACCAGATCGGCGATACGGAATTCCTGGGCGCCGGTCTGGCGTGTGCCCAGCACTTCGCCCGGGCCGCGCAGCTCCAGGTCCGCGCGCGCAATGGCGAAGCCGTCGGAGGTCTTGCGCAGCGCGGCGAGCCGCGCTCGTGCCGTATCGGACAGCGGGCCCTGATAAAGCAGCACGCAGTGGCTGGCGACCGTGCCGCGCCCCACGCGTCCCCGCAGCTGATGCAGCTGGGCCAGCCCGAGCCGTTCCGCGTTCTCAATGATCATGAGCGAGGCGTTGGGCACATCCACGCCGACTTCGATCACCGTCGTCGCCACCAGCACATCGATACGCCCGTCCTTGAAGGCCGTCATCGCGCGTGCCTTGTCGGCGGCCTTCATGCGCCCGTGGACCAGCGATACGCGCACGCCGTCCAACGCTTCCGACAACGATTCGGCCGCCGCTTCGGCCGCCTGGGCCTCGAGTTTATGCGAAGCCTCGATCAGGGTGCAGACCCAGTACACCTGCCGCCCCTCGGCCACCGCATCGCCGATGCGGGCGACCACCTCGTCGCGCCGGGTGTTCGGGATGGCCACGGTGGTGATCGGCGTGCGCCCGGGCGGCAGCTCGTCGATCACCGACGTATCCAGATCGGCATAGGCGCTCATGGCCAGCGTGCGCGGGATCGGGGTCGCGGTCATGATCAGCTGGTGCGCCGTGGTGCGGCCGGAACCCGCCTTGTTGCGCAGCGCCAGGCGCTGATCGACGCCGAAGCGATGCTGCTCATCGATCACCGCCAGACCCAGCCGACCGAACTCGACCGCGCTCTGGAACAGTGCATGGGTGCCGACCGCGACACCGGGCGTGCCGGCTGCGATCGCGGCGACGATGTGCTCGTCCTTCTTGCGCTTGCCGGTGATCAGCCAGACGGCGACACCGAGCGGCTCCAGCCAGCGCGACAAGGCGGCGTGATGCTGCTCGGCCAACAGCTCGGTCGGCGCCATGAAGGCCCCCTGCCAGCGGTTGTCGACGGCCGTCAGCAACGCCGCGGCCGCGACCACGGTCTTGCCCGAGCCGACATCGCCCTGGACCAGTCTCAGCATCGGCGAAGCCGCGGCCATGTCGGCCAGAATCTCGCCGATCACGCGGCGCTGTGCGTTCGTCGGCGAGAAACCCAGGCCGTCGAACAACGGCGCCAGTCCGCGCCCGGCCTCGGACATCGCGGGCGCCCGGTCGCTGCGGATCTGCTTGCGCCGGGATCGAAGCGCCAGCTGATGGCCCAGCAGCTCCTCGAACGCCAGCCGCCGACAGGCCGCGTCGCGGCCCTCGGCCAGTGCGGCCAGATCGGCGCCGGGCGGCGGCTCGTGAATCCGGCGCAAGGCGTCGGCGGCCGATATCGCAATCGCCGGCCCGGTGAGGCCCGCCGGCAGACCTTCCGGCCAGAAATCGGGGCGGCCCAGCAGCGCCAGCGCCTGCCCGACCAGATCGCGCAGGCGATTCTGGGTCACGCCCGAGGCCGCCGGATAGACCGGCGTGAAGGACGGCACGAAGTCATGCCCGGCTGCGGCATCGGCCACCACCTCGGTCTCCGGGTGCACCATCTCCGCGCCATAGGCGCCGCCGCGCGGCTCACCGTAGACACGCAGCCATGTGCCCGGCGCCAGCCGGGCCTGCTGCGCGGGGCCGAAATGAAAGAACCGCAACCACAATCGTCCGGCGCCGTCCGAGGCGGTCACCAGCAGACTGCGCCGGCGCCCCATCCGCACTTCGGCGGATTCGACCCGAACCACCGCCAGTGCGGGCCGCCCGGGCGCGAGCTCGGGCACCGGCGTGATCCGGCTGCGGTCCTCGTAGCGCAACGGCCGGTGCAGCAGCACATCGCCAATCGAGACGATACCCAGCCCTGCCAGCCGATCGGCAAGCTTAGGCCCCACGCCCGCCAGACGCCTCACGCTGGCGGTGGCACCCGGGGCGGCCGCCGGTTGTGCCGGCGAGGCTGCGCTAGTCGACGACGAGGATGGCATCCGCCTCGACGGCCGCGTTCTTGGGCAGGGAGGCCACGCCGATCGCTGCACGCGCCGGGTACGGTGCGTTGAACCGCGCTTCCATCACTTCGTTGACCACGGCGAACTGATCCATGTCGGTCAGATAGATGCCGATACGAACCGCATTGGCGAGCGTGGTGCCCGCCGCCTCGGCGATCGCCGTGAGATTATCGAACACCTGCTCGACCTGCGCCTTGAAGTCGCCATCGATCAGATCCCCGGTGGCCGGATCGAGCGGGATCTGGCCGGAGACGAAGATGGTGCCGTTGGCGCTGACCGCCTGTGAATACGGTCCGATCGCCGACGGCGCGTTTTCGGTATGGATGATCTGCTGATTGATGGGCTGCATGACGGCTCCGCGATGAAAACAGACGCTGTATTTTTACACAGCGCCTCGTTTCGGCCCAGACGCAAACACGTCTTTCCGTCGATCAGGAAACGCATCGACAAGCGTTGGCCAGTCAGCTGCGCTCGACCTTTTCCACCTGCGGGATGCGGCGGATGCGCCGGATGACGCTCGCGAGATGCTGGCGATCGCGGACGCTGATCAGAAACCGTATGCTGACCAGCGCACCGCCGCGCTCGGGGAAGTTGACGTTCTCGATGCTGCAGCCGCCATCGGCGATACGCGACGAGATGTTCGCCAGCAACCCGCGCTCGTTGGCCGCGGTGACCCGCAGTTCGACGTCGTATTCGCCCGACACGTTGTCGGCCCAGGTCAGCTCGACCCGATCGCTGGAGGCGCCCTTGCGCGACGAATAGGCACAGCCGGTGCGATGCACTACCAGCCCGCGGCCCACGCTGGCCTGGCCGTGAATGGCGTCACCCGGTACCGGATGACAGCATTTGGCGAACTCCACTACCAGCCCTTCGGTGCCCTGCACCGCCAGCGGCTTGGCTCGCTTGCCGGAGGCCACCGGCGCATCGCTGGCCAGGAAATGCCGGGCCACCAGGGGCGCCAGACGTCGACCGAGCCCAATGGCCGCATACAATGCGGGCAGACTGGCTTCGCCCATTTCGGCCAGACCACGGTCGATGTCGCTGCGCGACAGTCGTCGCAGCGACAGCCCGAGATCCGAGAGGGATTTCTCCAGCAGGCGTTCACCGAGCAAGCGCGCCTTGTCTTCGCGCTGATTCTTCAGATAGCCGCGCACCCCGGAGCGCGCCTTGCCGGTACGCAGAAAATGCAGCCAGGCCGCGTTGGGCCGGGCGTGCTTGGCGGTGATGATCTCGACCGTCTGGCCCGATTTCAGCTGGTTGTTGAGAGGCGCCAGGTGGCCATCGACCCGCGCCGCCACACAGCGGTTGCCGAGTTCGGTGTGCACCGCATAGGCGAAGTCCACGCAGGTCGCCCCCTTGGCAAGCTGGATGATCTGACCCTTGGGCGTGAATACATAGACCTCATCCGGAAACAGGTCCATGCGCAGGTTATCGACGAAAGCCAGCGAATCACGCTCGCCCTCGGTCATCTCGGCGAGATGGCCGAGCCAGGCGCTGGTATCCAGATTGCCGAGCTTGCCGACCGATTCGCCGAGCTTGTACTGCCAGTGCGCCGCGATGCCGGATTCGGCGATCTGGTCCATCTCGCGCGTCCGGATCTGAACCTCGAACTTGAGGCCGCCGCGCGCCAGCACCGTGGTATGCAGCGACTGATAGCCGTTGAGCTTGGGGTTGGCAATGTAGTCGTTGAACTGCTCGGAGATCGGCCGGTAGCGATGATGCACGATGCCCAGCACGCGATAGCACTCATCGACCGTGTTCACGATCACGCGCACGCCATACAGATCGAAGACATCGAGAAAACGCCGATGCTTCTCGCGCATCTTGCGATAGATGCTGTAAAGGTTCTTGCGCCGGCCCCGGACCGCCGCCGTCAGCCCCTCGGCGGCGACCGCCCGCGACAGATTCTCCTCGATCTCGCGCAGCAGACTGCGTCGATCACCGGTGATCGAGCGGGAGGCCCGCAGCAGCACCTCGTAGCGGCGCGGATAGAGATTGGCGAACCCCTTCTCTTCCAGCTCCTCGCGCATGCTGTTGATGCCGAGCCGACGCGCGATCGGCGCATAGATGTCCAGCGTCTCGCGCGCGATGAGCGCTCGTTTCTTCGGGCTCATGCCGCCGAGCGTGCGCATGTTGTGCAGGCGATCGGCAAGCTTGACCAGGATCACGCGGATATCGTGCGTCATCGCCAGCATGAGCTTGCGGAAGCTCTCGGCCGTGGCCTGTTCGCGGCTGCGAAACTGGGCCTTGTCGAGCTTGGATACACCGTCGACCAGGGCCGCCACTTCGGAGCCGAAGCGCTGTGCGACCTCGTCGCGCGCGGCATCCGTGTCCTCGATCACATCGTGCAGGATAGCCGCCATCAACGTGGTCGCATCCAGGCGCATGTTGGCCAGAATGCGGGCGACCGCCAGCGGATGATAGATATAAGGCTCACCGGTCTTGCGGAACTGGCCGCGATGCTGGCGCTCCCCGTACTCGTACGCCGATCGCACTTGGGCGATCTGATCGGCCGGCAGGTAGGTTTCCAGATGTTCGGCGAGCGCATCAATCCCGTACTCGCGCGAGATGCGCGAGGTCCGGATCTTGCTCTGGATACGGGTCAGGCCATTCAGTTCCATGGCCTTAGATTACTTTGATTGCCCGGGACTGGCGAGCACCCGGCTTGTCGCCACCGACGCTCGGGGCGCGCCGTGAAACGGCACGCCCGGACGCAATCATCGGTCGGCGTCGGCGCCCCGGCGCACGGCCGATTGTTTTTCGTCGGCCTGGAATTCGTCCTCGCTCGGCTCGGCGGGCCGCGGCGCTTCCATGCTCGACGACATGGGCGGCAGATCCGGCTCCTTCAGAATATCCCGGCTCACCAGCCCTTCGGCGATTTCGCGCAGCGCGAGCACGGAGGGCTTGTCGTCCTCCCAATCCAGTTGGGAATGCGCGCCGCGCGCGAGCTGCCGGGCCCGCTTGGACGCGATGGTCGCCAGTTCGAACTTGTTTTCGACGTGTTCGAGACAATCTTCAACGGTAACGCGCGCCATGGGTACCTCGCATTTCTAGCGCAATACGGCAGTATAACGAGTCCGAGTCTTCGCAGCCAGAGCGATCAGACCGTACGTTCGAAGATCCGGGTCAATTCGTCGAGCGCATGCTCGAAGCGGTCGTTGACGATCTGATAGTCGTAATCGTCGGCGTGGGCGAGTTCGTCGTCGGCCTCGGCGAGGCGCCGCTCGATCGCGGATTCGTCCTCGGAACCGCGCGCACGCAGGCGCCGTTCGAGTTCGGCGCGCGACGGCGGTCGAATGAAGATGGTCACGGCTTCCGGCGCGCGTTCGCGCACCTGGGCCGCGCCCTGCCAGTCGATATCCAGCACGACATCCTGGCCGGCCGCCAGCCAGCGCTCGGTCTCGGCGGCCGAGGTGCCATAGTGGCGATCGAACACGCGCGCGTACTCGAGGAACTCTCCGCGCTCGATCATGGCTTCGAATTCGTCGCGCGACACGAAGTGATAGTCCACACCGTCGACCTCCCCGGCGCGTGCGGCACGCGTGGTGTAGGACACGGAGAACCGGGCCACGCGCCCAGTGGCGCCCAGACGTTCGATCACAGCCCGCGTGAGACTGGTCTTGCCGCCACCTGAGGGGGCTGAAATGACATACAGCCGGCCGGCTCTGTTGTCGGTCTGGTTTTCCACAATCATTCGATGTTCTGAACCTGTTCCCGCATCTGCTCGATGAGCACCTTCATTTCCACGGCGTGTCCGGTGACCTCGGCGTCCGCCGACTTCGAACCGAGCGTATTGGCCTCGCGATTGAACTCCTGCATGAGGAAATCGAGCCGGCGCCCCACCGGTTCCTCGCGCGTCAGCGCCTGATTCAAGGCCTCGATGTGGGCGTCCAAGCGATCCAGCTCCTCGGCCACGTCCATGCGCTGGGCCGCCATGACCAGTTCGGTCTCGAGCCGAGCCGGATCCGCCTCGACGTCCATCTCGGCCAGGCGCGCGCGCAGTTTGTCGGCCTGCTCGGCACGTACTTCCGGCACGCGCTTGCGCACGGCCGCGGCGCGTTCGCGGATCGCGGCGGCGCGCGTGGTGAGCATGTCGGCCAGGCGTGCACCCTCGGCGGCCCGCATGTCGCGCAGATCGGCGAGCGCGGCATCCAGCGACTGCAGGGCTGCGGCCTGCAATGCCTCGGTATCCGGCTCGACGTCCTGTTGCACGCCGGGGAAGGTCAGCAGCCGCAGCGCATCGGGCGCACGACAATCGATCACGCTCGATCGAACAGTATCGACAGCCGCTGAGACCGCGGCCAGACGTTCGGTGTCGATCTCGATCGACTGGTCCGGGCGCGCGGTCGCCAGCCGGGCGGTCACCTCGACCTTGCCGCGCCCGACGTATTGCCCGACTTTTTCACGAATGGCCGGCTCGAGTGCGCGCAGCGCTTCGGGCAGCCGGGGCGACACATCGAGATAACGATGATTGACGCTGCGCAGTTCCCAGACGAGTTCGCCCCACTCGCCCTGGGCCTCACGGCGTGCGAATCCGGTCATGCTGCGGGTCATACGCTTGCCTTGCATCCATTGTCTGTGGTCGCCGAATGGCGTGCAGTATCGCATAGCCGGCGACCGGCCCGGGGCGTCCCGACGCTCGTGCGGGCCGGCGAGACGGGTGACGGCGCTGATACACTAGCGGGCTACCCGACCCCCCTCGCGAGGCGAACTTGAGCAACCGACCCAGCGGCCGTGCCGCAGACCAGCTCCGTGACGTGACCATCCAGCGCCATTTCACCAAGCACGCGGCCGGCTCGGTACTGGTGTCGTTCGGCGACACCCGCGTGATCTGTACCGCCAGCGTCGAAGAGCGCATACCGCCGTGGCTGCGCGGCTCGGATTCGGGCTGGCTGACCGCCGAATACGGCATGCTGCCGGGCGCGACCGGCAGTCGCAACGGACGCGAGGCCGCCCGCGGCAAACAAGGGGGGCGCACGGTCGAGATCCAGCGCCTGATCGGGCGCAGCCTGCGCGCGGTGATGGACCTCAAGGCCCTCGGCCAACGCTCGGTAACCATCGACTGCGACGTGATCCAGGCCGACGGCGGCACCCGCACGGCGGCGATCACCGGCGGCTATGTGGCTCTGGTCGATGCGATGAACCGGCTGGTGACCGACGGCAAGCTGAAGTCCAGCCCGCTGCACGGCCAGCTGGCCGCGGTGTCGGTCGGCATCTATGCCGGGGTGCCGGTGCTCGATCTCGACTACGCCGAAGACAGCCAGGCCGAGACCGACATGAACGTGGTGATGAACGAGGCCCGCGGGTTCATTGAGCTGCAGGGCACGGCCGAGGGCCATGCCTTTGCCCGCGGCGAGCTCGATGCCCTGCTCGGCCATGCCCAGAAAGGCATCGGCGAGCTGATCGAGATTCAGAGCGCCGCACTGGCACAGAGCTGATCATGGCTGAACGCTGGGTTCTCGCGTCGTCCAATGCCGGCAAGCTCGATGAGCTGGCCGCGCTGCTGGCCGAACTCGACATCAAGGTCGTCTCCCAGGCCGAATTCGATGTGTCCGATGCCGTCGAGGACGGCGTTGCCTTCGTCGACAATGCCCTGATCAAGGCCCGTCATGCCGCGGCCGCAACCGGCCTGCCGGCGATCGCCGACGATTCCGGCCTGGCGGTGGATTATCTCGGCGGCGCTCCGGGTATTCTCTCGGCGCGCTTTGCCGGCACGCACGGCGACGACGAGGCGAACAACGCCAAATTGCTCGATGCCCTGAAAGGCGTGTCGGAGCCCGGCCGGGGCGCCGCCTTCCACTGCTGCCTGGCCGCGACCCGGGCCGCCGACGATCCGGTGCCGGTAATTGCGCACGGCGTCTGGCGCGGACGTATTCTCACGGCCCCGCGGGGCGACGGCGGCTTCGGCTACGATCCGCTGTTCTGGGTCGCCGAAGAGAATGCGAGCGCGGCCGAACTGAGCGCGTATCGCAAGAATGCGATCAGCCATCGCGGCCGGGCCATGGCGACGCTCATCGACCAGCTCCGTGAACGTCGCTGACGCCATGCCGAACACGCTGCGGGCACGCGGCAATGCGGCCGCAACGCCGCTGGCGGTCTATGTGCATCTGCCCTGGTGCGTGGCCAAATGCCCGTACTGTGATTTCAATTCGCATCGCGCCCCGGCCGAGCTGCCGGAAACGGGCTACATCGATGCCTTGCTGGCCGACTGGCAGATCGCCGCCGCCGACGAGAGCCGGTCGATATCGAGCGTATTCATCGGCGGCGGCACCCCCAGCCTTTTTTCGGGAGCCGCGATCGGCCGGGTGCTGGATGCGCTTGATCGGCGGCTGGGTCTGGACGCCGACTGCGAGATCACGCTCGAAGCCAACCCCGGCACCACCGAGCGCAGCCGCTTCGTGGACATGGCCGCGGCCGGCGTGAACCGGATCTCGCTCGGCATTCAGAGCCTGGATGCCGATTGCCTGGCTGCACTCGGACGCATCCACGGGCCGGACGAGGCGCTGGCCGCGATCGACGATGTCCAGGCCGCCGGCATCGCGCGGCTCAACTGCGATCTCATGTTCGGCCTGCCCGGCCAGACCCTGGCGTCGGGCCTGGCCGATGTCGACACGCTGCTGGCGCGCGATCCGGGGCATATCTCCTACTACCAGCTCACGCTGGAGCCGGGCACGCCGTTTCATCGGCGCCCGCCCGCGCGCCCCGACGACGATCATATTGCGGATCTGTTCGAAGCCGCGGCCGAACGCCTGCGCGGCGCCGGCTATGCGCAGTACGAGGTCTCCGCCTGGGGCGGTGACCATATCTGTCGGCACAACGACAATTACTGGCGCTTCGGCGACTATCTGGCCATTGGTGCCGGCGCCCACGGCAAACAGACACAGACCGACGGCACGATCAGGCGCACCGCGCGCCAGCGCTGGCCGGCCGGGTACATGAAGTCGGCGGGCACCACGGCCGCGATCACCGAAACCCGAGCGCTGACGCCCGACGACGCCTGCTTCGAGGCACTGCTCAACGGCCTGCGTCGACGCGCCGGCCTGGCCCGGGCGGAATATGAAGCCCGCACCGGTCTGGCCTGGAGCGACCTGCTCGCAACGCTGGCCGGGCCGATCGAGAAACACTTGCTCGTGGCCGACGCCGACACGCTGCGCGCCAGCGATCGCGGCTGGTATTTTCTCGACACCATCCTCGCCGAGCTGCTTTGATGATCGACGAACCGAGCGTAGCCTGTCCTTATTGCGGCGAGACCATCACGATCGTCGTGGATACCACCGCGGGTGATCAGCGCTACGTCGAGGACTGCTTCGTCTGCTGCCAGCCGATCGTACTCACCATCGTGACCGACAACGACGGCGCGCTGGATCACGTCGATGCAGAACCGGAAAATGTATAGTTTCGGCGGGATGGCATGAGGCGAACGCCTGTTGCCGCTTCATCCGAGATCGCGCCGATGGCCATTGCGCTGCAAACCAAGGCGCCGCGAATGCGGCGTCGTGAGCCGGCACGAGCGAGTACCGCCGCTGGATTGCGACCCAAGGGCCGTCGTTCCGTGGGGTTGAACCGGACGCGGGCCTCGCACGAAGCGGCAACAGGGCCTGCGGCTGGCCGCAGTGTGAACGGCCGTCTATACTCGACCGTCATTTCCCGCGCACATGTGCGGTCCGGCGCATGCCGCGCCGCAGGACAACCGATTGGGCTATATGGCCGAATATTCGCGTAAACAGGAAGCTCTCGACTACCACGCCCGCCCCAAGCCGGGGAAGCTGGGAATATCGATCACCAAGCCGTTCACCACCTACGGCGAACTGTCGCTGGCCTATACGCCCGGCGTGGCCGAGCCGGTGAAGGCGATTCGCGACAACCCTGAAGATGCCTACCGCTATACCTCCAAGGGCAATCTGGTGGCGGTGATTTCCAACGGTACGGCGGTGCTGGGTCTCGGCAACACGGGGGCGCTGGCCAGCAAGCCGGTGATGGAAGGCAAGGCCGTCCTGTTCAAGAAATTCGCCGATGTCGATGTGTTCGATATCGAAGTCGACGCCGATACGGCCGAGGCGATGATCGAGACCGTCACGCGTATCGCGCCCACCTTCGGCGGCATCAATCTGGAAGATATTGCCGCCCCGCACTGCTTCGAAATCGAGAACGCGCTGATCGAGCGCCTCGATATTCCGGTGTTCCACGACGACCAGCATGGCACCGCGATCATTGTCGCGGCCGGGCTGATCAACGCCCTGGAACTCCAGGACAAGAAACTGGCCGACGCGAAGATCGTCTGCATGGGCGCCGGGGCCGCCGCCATCGCCTCGATGAATCTGCTGATCGAGATGGGTGTCACCAAGGACAACATCTACATGTGCGACAGCAAGGGCGTGATCCACGACGGCCGCGACGATCTGTCGAAATACAAGGCCAAGTTCGCTACCAAGACCAACAAGCGCACGCTTGACGACGTGATGGAGATCGCTGACGTGTTCATCGGCCTCTCGGGCCCGGACACGGTCGCCAAGGAACAGATCGCGAAGATGCCGGCCCGGCCCATCGTGTTCGCGCTGTCCAATCCCAATCCGGAGATCACGCCAGAGGACGCGAAGTCCGTGCGGGACGATCTGATCATGGCCACCGGCCGCTCGGATTACCCGAATCAGATCAACAACGTGCTCGGCTTTCCGTATATCTTCCGCGGCGCGCTTGACGTGCGTGCGCGACGGATCAACATGCAGATGTGCATCGCCGCCGCCCGCGCCATGGGCGAACTCGCCCGCCGGCCGGTGCCCAATACCGTGCTGGAAGCCCACGACAAGGACAAGATGTCGTTCGGACCGGACTATATCGTGCCGAGCCCGTTCGACCCGCGCCTGATCGATTTCGTGCCGCCGGCGGTTGCCGCCGCCGCGATCGAAACGGGTGTCGCACGCATTGAATACCCTTCGCATTACCCGCAGCCCGCGATCGACGTATCCGATCAGTAGGGAGCCCTGTGGACACCTTCGGGAGACTCACCATGGCCAACACGTACACATTGACTAACGGCGACGAAAGCCAGACGACCGAGTTGCCCCTGGTCGAAGGGACGCTGGGTACGCCGGCCGTCGACGTCCGGGGACTGAACCAGAAACAGGGTGTGTTCACCTACGATCCGGCGTTCACCGCCACCTGCTCCTGCGATTCCGACATCACCTTCATCGACGGCGAGAACGGCAAGCTGATCTATCGCGGCTATTCGGTGGAGGAGCTGGCCGAGAAATCGAGCTATCTGGAAGTCTGCTACCTGCTGCTGAACGGCGAGCTGCCGACGCCGGAGCAGATGGAGACGTTCGGCGACTCGATCACGCATCACACGATGCTCAACGAATCGCTGGTGAAGTTCTACGACGGCTTCCACTACGACGCCCATCCGATGGCCATACTGACCGGCATTACGGGCTCGCTGTCGGCGTTCTACCATGACACCACCGACATCCGCGATCCCGAGCATCGTGAAATCTTCGCGCATCGCATGATCGCCAAGATGCCGACGATAGCGGCGGCGGCCTACAAGCACTCGATCGGCCAACCCAAGATCGGGCCGAAGAACCATCTCGACTACGCCTCGAACCTGCTGCGCATGATGTTCGCGGTGCCGGCCGAGGAATACGAAGTCGATCCGGTCGCCGCCAAGGCGCTGGACGTTCTGTTCATCCTGCACGCCGACCACGAGCAGAACGCCTCGACGTCGACCGTGCGCATGGCCGGCTCCACCGGCGCCAACCCGTATGCCGCGATCTCGACCGGCATTGCCGCCCTCTGGGGCCCGGCGCACGGTGGCGCCAACGAGGCCGTGCTGAACATGCTGGCCGAGATCGGCGATGCATCGCAGGTGCCCAAGTACCTGGACAAGGCCAAGGACAAGAACGATCCGTTCAAGCTGATGGGCTTCGGCCACCGGGTGTACAAGAACTTCGACCCGCGGGCCAAGGTCATCCGCGGTTACTGCCACCAGGTGCTCGAACACTACAACATGCAAAACAATAAGCTGTTCGAGCTGGCACTGGAGCTGGAACGGGTGGCGCTGGAGGACGATTACTTCGTCGAGCGCAAGTTGTATCCGAACGTGGATTTCTATTCCGGCATCATCTATCAGGCGCTGGGCATCCCGATCAACATGTTCACGCCGATGTTCGCCATCGCCCGCACGGTCGGCTGGGCCGCGCACTGGTCCGAGATGATGGCCGATCCGAACATGCGCATCGCGCGCCCGCGCCAGGTCTATACCGGCTACGACCTGCGTGGCTACGTCGATATCGACAACCGCTGATCGCATCGAACGCCCGCTCCTCGTCGGCGGCGCGCACCGGGACCGCTGACGTGAGTGAGACGCTTTACCCGCCGAGCATGCCGCGGCGGCTGGCGCTGTGCGGGGAATGTGACTGGGTGGTTCGCCTGCCCGAACGCCAGCCGGGCCAGCGTGCCCATTGCCCGCGCTGTCATCACCACCTGACCGGTACCGCCCGCCGCGATGCCCAGGCGCCAATGGCCTGCGCGATCGCCGCGCTGATCATGCTCGGCCTGGTGTTCGCGTTTCCGTTTCTCGGTTTCTCCACGCATGGCGTGGGGCATGTCATGAACTTCGGCGACACCGCGAAGGCGCTGGTCGGCGACGACTACGGCGTGCTTGCAGTGGTACTGCTGGCAACCACCGTGGCCTTCCCCGGCCTTTATCTCGTCACGCTTGTTTATGTCTGCCTGGGCGCCGGCGCTCGACAATTGCCGGGCGCCATACCGCTGGCCCGACTGTTGCGACCGCTCGAGCCCTGGATGATGTCGGACGTGTTCATCGTCGGTGTGCTGGTCAGCCTGATCAAGATCGTCTCGCTGGCCGATATCCATATCCGCGCCTCGTTCATCGCCTTCTGCATCTATTCTTTGCTACTGCTTCGCACGCTCACCCTGATCGACTGGGCTGCACTGTGGGACGCAATCGCACCGGTGCCCGCGCCGGATGCGCCGGTGCATGCCGGTGCCAGCGGCCAAAGCCAGGCGCTGGTCGCCTGCCGCGCCTGTGAGACGCCGTTCACGATCAACCATCGCCATCGCTGCCCGCGTTGTGGCAAACGTCATCACGTGTTCCGGGTCGACCGCATCCAGCTCACCTGGGCGCTGCTGGTCACGGCGTCTCTGCTGTATATCCCGGCCAACATCTATCCCGTGCTGTCCACAACGACACTGGGCCATTCCCGGCCACAGACGATTGCGGCCGGCGTCCTGCATCTCGCCGAATCCGGCGACTGGCCGATTGCAGCGGTGATTTTCGTGGCCAGCATCATGGTGCCGGTCTCCAAGATCGTGGCGTTGGCTTGGCTGTGCATTGCGGCCCGCGGGCGGCCTGACGCATCGCTGGCGCGCACGCGTGCGTATCGCCTCACTGAGAAGATCGGCCGCTGGTCGATGATCGATGTATTCGTGGTTGCGGTGCTGGCGACGCTGGTGCAGGCCGGGGCGTTGATGTCGATCGAGCCCGGCCCGGGGGCGATCGCCTTCGCTGGCGTGGTCATCCTCACCATGATCGCGGCGCTCACCTTCGATACTCGTTTACTCTGGCCCGATGCCGCGCCCAATGATGCCTCATGAGCGATAACCCGCCCGACGACACCGCCGAAATCTCCGAGCCACGCCGATGGCGCATTTCCCCAGTCTGGCTGATTCCGCTCGCCGCCGCGCTGATCGGCGGCTGGTTACTCTACGATAACTTCGCGTCGCGCGGACCCGTGATCACGCTCGATATGGATACGGCCGAAGGCATCGAGGCCGGCAACACGCAACTCAAGGTCCGCAGCGTGCAGGTCGGTCATGTCACGAGCGTGGCACTGGCCGACGACTACCAGGGCGCGGAGGTCACGGTGCAGATGAATCCGGACACGTCCAAGCTGCTGGGCGACGACGCAGCCTTCTGGGTGGTCAAACCACGAGTCGGCCCCCAGGGTATTTCCGGGCTGAACACGATTCTGTCGGGGGCCTATCTGCAGTTGCGCCCGGCGCATAAGAGCAGCGACAAACGCCATTTCAAGGTGCAGGACAGTCCGCCTCCGACGCCGAGCAACAAGCCCGGGGTCACCGTCAAACTGGTCAATTCCGGCGATAACACACTGTCGGTGGGCGACCCGATCGTCTATCAGGGCCAGAACGTGGGCCAGATCGAGGACAGTCAGTTCTCGGTGGCCAAACGCCAGACGATCTATACCGTGTTCATCGGCAAGCCCTACTCGCAGCTGATCACCCATGCCACGCAGTTCTGGCTGCGCTCGGGCGTGGATCTGCATCTCGGCTCCGAAGGCGTAGACGTCCAGCTCGGCTCGCTGCAGAGCGTGCTGGCCGGGGGCATCACCTTCGGCCAGCCCGAGGACGTGGATACCGGCCAGCCGGCGAGCGACGGCGAGCGCTTCAAACTCTACGAAACGCACAATGCCGCGACCCAGGATCGATACAAACGCAAGCTCAAATACGTGGTGCTGCTCGACGACTCGGTTCGCGGGCTCAATGCCGGCGCCTCGGTCGAGTACCGCGGGCTGCGCGTCGGCACGGTGGAAAAGGTCCCGTTCTATCCGGCCAACTTCAAACCTTCGAGCTTTTCGGGCTTCAAGATCCCCGTCCTGATCGCCATCGAGCCGCAGCGGCCGAGCCTGGACTGGGCCAGCTTGAGCAACAAGCAGTGGCGCCAGCGCAATCAGCAGTTCTTCGAGCACGGGCTGCGCGCGACAATCAAATCGTCCAACCTTCTGACCGGCTCGATGTTCATCGATCTGACGTTCGACCATCATGCCAAGGCATACAAGACGCAACACGTCGGCCCCTTCCCGGTCTTTCCCAGTGAACCGAGCCAGATCACGAGCATCCAGCAACAGCTTTCGAATCTGATGGACAAGCTGAACAACCTGGACATCGGCCCGATCGTGGATCAGCTCAAACATGCCGCGAGCACGACCAACGACACGCTGGAACAGTTGCGCCAGGCCACGCACCGCGTCAATGAGCTACTGGCTGAGCCGGGAACGCAGAAGCTGCCGGGCCAGATCAGCGATACGTTGCAGCAGTTGCAGCATACGCTCGACAATTTCCAGCAAGGCGCGCCGGCGTATCAGCAGCTCAACCAGACCGTCGACCGTCTGAACCAGGTGCTCGACAATGCCGCGCCGCTGACGCGCACGCTGCGTGATCATCCCAATTCGCTGATCTTCGGCCGTCCCGACGGCAAGGATCCGGTCCCGAGGGCCCATCCATGACCGCTCCCCGCTCTTCGCTATGCCGCCTCGCCGCTGCGGCAGGGCTGGGCGTCTCGCTCGTCGTGCTTGCCGGCTGTGCGACCACGCAGAGTTCCCCCTCGCTGTTCGTGCTGGACGCCGGCGCGAGCGCCCCGGATACGACGCCGCAGCCCGGCGCGCCGACGCTGATGATCGCGCCGGTCGCCACCGCCTCCTATCTCGACCAGGGCGGCATCGTCTACCAGACCGGGCCGCACAAAGTCGTGATCGCCAACGACAACCGCTGGGCTTCGTCGCTTTCCGGCCAGCTCACCGATGACCTCTACATCACGCTGGACCGACGCCTGCCGGGCGTGAACGTCGTGCGCGCCAGCAGTAATCGACAAGGGCTTTATCAACTGCAGACGCGTGTCGATCAGTTTCTCGGACATTACGACGGCAAAGCGCATATCGCCGGGCACTGGACGCTGGTCGGGCCGAAAGGCGAAACCCTCGCCGGGCGCGCTTTCGAAAAAACCGTACCGCTGCCCGCCGACGGCTATCCGGCGCTGGTCAACAGCCTGTCCAGCGGATGGCAGGACATTGCGCGTGGCATCGGGCCCACACTAGCTGGCGCGATGAATTCGGCGCCGAAGTCATAGCCGAGCGTACCGGCAAGCCGGCCGCTGCCGACATCCGGACATGAAAAAAGCGGGCCCCAAGGCCTAATGCTGTTCACTTAAGCGGCGCGGCCTGTCGGTTGACGGGATAGCGGGTCTTGGACATCTTGACCGATCTCGGCCTTGAAGGTCGGGGTCGGCCGTCCAGGAACAAGTTACCGATACCTGCCCTGAGTTCGGATAATCGTGCGCCGGTGCGAGACAGCGGTTGGGCCGCGGCCATGACGATCAGCTGTGCCGCGATGTATTGATAGGCGAACTTGAAGCGCACGCGCGCCGGATCCTGGCCGTGAGCGACCGCCGCCTGACTGGCCTCGCGCCGGATCAGGTTATAGCCCAACAGCAGGCCCCAGACTTCTTGATAAATCAGGCTCGCGGTCTTACTGCGCAGCGTCACCGCGTTGTGTTGCAATGAACGCTTGATATCTCGAAAGCCCACTTCGATCGCCCAGCGCTCCTTGTAAAGGCGGCTGACCGCGTCGGTATCGTAGTGGGTGGCGGGCAATGACGTGTACACCGTCTTGCGTTTGCCCTTGTGGCTATAACTGACGGCGCGCACGTCCCAAGTCGCGGGTAGAGCGAGGTTACGCTTGCGCGCCTGCGGCGACACGCGCATCCGCAGCAGTCGATCATCGGCGTTATAGGTCTCGAGTGTTTCCGACACGAGTCCTTTGCGCGCCGGGATCGGCCAGTGGCGTTGGGCGCCACCGGCGGACACGCCCAACAACAGGTCGGCACTCCAGACCCCCTTGTCGAACAAGGTCACGGAATGATCGGGAATACGGTCGATGAAGTCATCGGCCAAGCGTATCTCACTACGCCGATACGGGCTGAGCTGGGCGTCGAGTAGCACATGCGAGCGTACGTTCATCAACGCAACGACACGCATCATCGGATACGGCGTCTGGCGATCGGTGCCCGTGTTACCGGAACCGAAATGGGCTCGAAGTGCGCCATTATCCGGCGTGCGCAGTACAGCGCCGTCGGCCGCTAATACCTGCAAGCCCTGCCAATCATCGCCGGGATAACGCTCTTGACCCCAGACGGCGCCGGTCTGGCGGAACAGCCACTCGACCGGTTTAGCGCCCAGCCGCTGGCGGGCCTGAGATACCCCGCTACGGGCCATCAGCCGGTCGCTGGCCAGGCCTTGAGCACAGATATTCAGGCGACGTGCGACTTCGGATACAGGTTCGTTGCGGAACAGGGCCATGCCCAGCACCAGCCAGAGCACTTGATCCGCCGGCAGGCGCCGACGGCGAATCGTGGCCGCTGACGATAGATGCAGTGCCGACTCAACCCATTCGACCGGAATATGTTGGGCAAACGTGCTCAGATCAGAGAACGAATGCAGATTCGTCTATATCGAACAGGGTCTGCTGCAAGGACACAAAAAAATCCGGCTTCCATCAAGTGAAAGCCGGATTCTCGGTAAGCCCCGGCGGCTATGCAATGCTTAAGTGAACAGCATTACGGCCCCAAGACCCGCTTTTTTTTGAGACACATCGCGAATCATCGCTTCATCGAGTCGAAGAACTCAGCGTTGGTTTTGGTCTGCTTCATGCGATCAATGAGCAGTTCCATGGCCGCGAGGTCGTCCATGCCGTGCAGGAGCTTGCGCAGCACCCACATGCGCTGCAGCTCGTCCTGCGGGACCATCTTCTCTTCGCGACGCGTGCCGGAGCGGTTCACGTGAATAGCCGGGTAGATCCGCTTCTCGGCGATACGGCGATCCAGATGGATCTCCATATTGCCGGTGCCCTTGAACTCCTCGTAGATGACTTCGTCCATCTTGGAGCCGGTCTCGATCAGTGCGGTGGCCATGATGGTCAGGCTGCCGCCCTCTTCCACGTTACGCGCCGCGCCGAAGAAACGCTTGGGCTTCTGCAGGGCGTTGGCGTCCACGCCGCCGGTCAGCACCTTGCCGGACGAGGGCGCCACGGTGTTGTAGGCACGCGCGAGACGAGTGATCGAGTCGAGCAGGATGACGACATCCTTCTTGTGCTCGACCAGGCGCTTGGCCTTCTCGATCACCATGTCGGCGACCTGGACGTGGCGGGAGGCCGGCTCGTCGAAGGTCGAGGACACGACTTCGCCGCGCACGCCGCGCTCCATCTCGGTCACTTCCTCGGGCCGCTCGTCGATCAGCAGCACGATGAGATGGCAGTCCGGATGATTATGCGCGATCGACTGGGCGATGTTCTGCATCATCATCGTCTTGCCGGCCTTGGGCGGCGACACGATCAGGCCGCGCTGACCCTTGCCGAACGGTGCCACCAGATCGATGGTGCGGGCCGTGATGTCCTCGGTGGAACCGTTGCCGAGTTCCATGTGCAGCCGTTCGGTCGGGAACAGCGGCGTGAGGTTTTCGAACAGGACCTTGCCCTTGGACTTCTCGGGCGGGTCCTCGTTGATGTCGTCGACCTTGAGCAGCGCGAAGTAGCGCTCGGATTCCTTCGGCGGCCGGATACGCCCGCGGATATTGTCGCCGGTACGCAGCGAGAAGCGCCGGATCTGGCTGGGCGAGACATAGATGTCGTCGGGCCCGGCCATGTAGGACGATTCATTCGAGCGCAGGAAACCGAAGCCGTCCGACAGGATTTCGAGCACGCCGTCGCCATAGATGCGCTCGCCGGACTTGGCGTGCGCCTTGAGCATGGCGAAGATCAGATCCTGCTTGCGCAGCCGGGAGATGTTGTCCAGGTCCATGTCCTGGGCCATCTCCATCAGCTCGGCAGCCGTCTTGCGCTTGAGCTCGGTCAGATTAAGAATCGGCCCGTCCCCGGCGACACCGGCATAGGCTTCGAATTCCGCCTCGTCGATGTCTTCATTCGGCGGGTTGTTCGGACCCTTGCTGCCGCCGGACCGGCCACGATTCCCGCTGTTACTCTTCTTGTTATTGTTATTACCGGAGCCGCCGCCGTTGCTGCTCTTGCGACGCCGGCCTCGACGGTTGTTGTTGCCGCCGCCATTGCCGCCGTTCCCACCGTTGTTGTTATTGGAGGTGGTGGAATCCTTGGACTGGCGTTCTTCAACAGTTTCTTCGGACACGGTTATATACGCTCGTTCGGGATATGTCGTCGCCCGGTCGGGCAACGAGTCAAGGATGGATGTTCGACGCGTGCCGCCAATCGCCCTCGGCGGCACGCGGGTCGAATCAGACTAGATGTGCTGATCGACGAATTCGGCGAGCTGGCTCTTGGAGACAGCGCCGACCTTGGTTCCAGCCACTTCGCCGTCCTTGAACAGCATCAGGGTCGGAATACCGCGAATGCCATAGCGCGGCGGCGTGTTGGGGTTCTCGTCGACATTTAGCTTGGCGATGGTCAGCTTGCCTTCGTATTCGTCGGCAAGCTCGGCGAGCACCGGGGCAATCTGCTTGCAGGGACCGCACCATTCGGCCCAGTAATCGACCAGCACGGGGCCCGCGGCCGACAGCACATCGTTTTCAAAGCTGTCGTCACTGACTTTGACGATATTTTCACTCATTGAGCGTCCTCACATCTGAGCAGGACAAATATGGAATCGGGTTGATCGGCTTCCGATCCGCTGAAGGAGCGAAGCCTCAAACACCTAACTAGGGGCGCGGGAAATGTTTGCAAGCTTGCGAAGATCTGCGACCCGGTCGCCATGGTCACAAGCTGTTATAGTGCGGGTTGCACAAAACAAGCGCCGGTAAGCGAGTTGATGCAACTCGAGCATGCAACGGTTTGCTGCATGCTTAATCTTCGCTTGTATTGGAGCTAATCTCAAGCATTTTTTCAACCCTTTTTCCAGGGCCTGCTGATGTTCCGTACGAGACCCGCGTTGCTGTCGCAAATCGTGCCAGGCGCGGCCCGAGCTGCCGGGCATGGCGGCGTCATGCTCGGAGCGAACGACGCGGCGTGGCGCCCTCGTCTCATTTTGATGGCGGCGCAGCCTCCCGAAGGGCAGCCCCCATAAAGCCGCAATCCATGGTGGCAGCCCGCTCGTGTAGGCTGACTACACTGCGTTCACTGCGCCTTGACTTACGGCCTTATGGGCGTTGTTGCGGACGCGTACGGAACATCAACAGGCCCTAATCGCCGACCCCGGCGCGACGAGAAATCAATGAGCGATACCGAAACGACCGACGACGCCACCCCGCGCAAGCTGGTCACCGAGACCCGGCTGGATGCGCTCGGCCTGCACGACACCATCGTGTCGGGCCTGAACACGCGGGGGTTCACCCATGCCACCCCGATCCAGGCCGAGACGCTGCCATTGGCGCTGGCCGGCGGCGACATCGCCGGCCAGGCCCATACCGGCACCGGCAAGACGGCCGCCTTCCTGTTGGCCACCCTCGATCGGCTGATCCGCCAGGCGCCCGAGCCCAGCGGCCATGCGCCCACGGGCGCGGCCCAGCCCAGAGCGCTGATTCTGGCCCCGACGCGCGAACTGGCCGACCAGATCTATCAGGACGCGCTGCCGTTGGCCGCAGACACCGGCCTCAAGTGCGTGGTCTGCTACGGCGGCACCGGCTACGACACCCAGCGCGAGGCGATCGCTGCGGGCGTGGATATCCTGATCGGCACGCCCGGCCGCCTGATCGACTATTACAAACAGAAGATCTACACACTCAAGGCGATCGAGGTTGCGGTGCTCGACGAGGCGGATCGTATGTTCGACCTCGGCTTCATCGATGACATCCGCTACATGTTCCGCAAGATGCCGGCGCCCGGGCGGCGGCAGAATCTGCTGTTCTCGGCGACCCTGTCGCATCGCGTACTCGAGCTTGCCTACGAGCACATGAACGATCCCAAGCTGGTGCGCACGGATACCGAAACGGTCAACATCGATGCCATCGAGCAGAAGCTCTATCACGTCTCCAAGGACGACAAGCTCGCGTTGCTGATCGGCACGCTGCGCCGCATCGGCGAGGGGCGCACGCTGATCTTCATCAATACCAAACGCATGGCCGAGCGCATCCAGGACACACTGGTGGCCAATGGCTTCAATGCGGCCACGCTTTCCGGCGACGTCGCGCAGAACAAGCGGCTGCGTCTGCTCGAGGAGTTCAAGACCGGGCAGCTGCCGATCATGGTCGCGACCGATGTGGCGGCCCGTGGCCTGCACATTCCGGATGTCTCGCATGTGATCAATTTCGATCTGCCGCAGGACGCCCAGGACTATGTCCATCGCATCGGCCGTACGGCGCGGGCCGGCAATACCGGCCAGGCGATCTCGTTCGCCTGCGAGGAATATGTCTACTCGCTGCCCGACATCGAGGATTACATCGAGCACAAGATCGATGCCGAGATGCCGACCGAAGACGAGTTCGTGCGCGACTTCACCGCGGCCCCGCACCGCAAGCGCAAACCCCGCGGCGGTAGCAACAACCGACGGCGCGGCGGCAACGGCAAGCGTCGGTCCTCGGGCGGTCGCTGATCGCTCGCGTACGGCTTGTGCGCGACCACAGGGCCGGTATGATGCGGTGTTTTACTACGAATGCTACTGCCTAGGTCATGGAGATCACCCGCGAACTGCTCGACGCCGTCTGCCGCATCGCCGTCGAGGCCGGCGCGAAGACGCTGCCCGTCTACCGCAGCGACTTCGATGTCACCACCAAGGATGATGACAGCCCGTTGACCCAGGCCGACCTCGCCGCGCATCGCGCGATCGCGGCCGGATTGTCCGAGCTCACCCCGGACACCCCTCAGCTGTCCGAAGAAGGCGCCGACATCGACTACGACACGCGCTCGGAATGGCGTGAATACTGGCTGGTCGATCCGCTGGACGGCACCAGGGAATTCGTCAACCGCAATGATCAGTTCACGATCAACATCGCGCTGATCCAGGACGGGCGGCCCGTTCTGGGGGCGGTCTATGCGCCCGCGCTCGACCTGCTGTGGTTCGGCGCCAACGGACTGGGCGCCTTCCGACGCGAAGGCGAGGGCGAGGCCGAGTCCATCCGGGTCAGCCCTGCCCGAATCGACAAGCCGCGAATCCTGGTTTCGCGCTCGCATCGCTCGGACGCCATCGAACGGTTGCTGTCCGGCATGGGCGACTACGAACCCGTGAGCATGGGCTCATCGCTCAAGTTCTGCGTGATCGCCGAGGGCGCGGCCGACTTCTATCCGCGGCTCGGCCCCACCAGCGAATGGGATACGGCAGCCGGGCATGCCGTGCTCAAGGCCGCCGGCGGGCAGGTGACCGACGCACGCGGCCGGCCACTGCGCTACAACGAGACCGACAGCCTGCTGAATGACTGGTTCATCGCCTATGGCGACGCGAACCAGGATTGGCTGGCCTACGTTCCCAAATAAGCGACGGGCCGCGAGGGGGAGCTAAGTCTCGATCGACGGATCCTGGGCGATCAGCAGGCTGCAGTCGAGCCGGTCGAGCAGCGAAGCGCCGACCGACCCCTGCCACCAGCGTGCCAGTACGCCGCGCCGCTGATGACCGACGATCACCAGATCCACCCCGAGTTCGCCCGCAAGTTTCGCGATCTGGTGCGCGGGCTCGCCCACTCGGACATAGCCCTGGGCGTCGATTCCCTTGGCCTTGAGCATCTCCACGCCTTCGGCCAGGATGTTTTCCACCCGCTCGCGCTCGGATTCGTACATGCTTTCGGTGTAAAAGCCCTCCGCGGCCGCGACCGCGCCCGTCAGCGGCACGACGGCGAGCAGATGCGTACGGACCTCGCCGGCGCCGAGCAGCGGCAGGGATCGGCGCAACGCGATACGCCCCTGTTCGCTGCCGTCGTAGGCCAGAAGAATGGTGTCGAAGTTCTGCATGGGCCCCCTCGCCGGACCATCAAGCCTGCCCCTTGGTGATACCACGGTCCGGCCTCGTTCGTCATCTAGCCGATGGACGTAACGCGTCCGGCCCAGGCGCGGCTGGCCGGTACTCAGAGACGCGCCAGCTTGTCCTCAATCTCTGCTTCCTCGATCAACTGTGCTACACGGGCGGCATTGGCACGCTGCATCGGCGCACCATCCACCAGACTGCGCGGCGCCTCCCGGATCTCGGTATCGGAAAACAACGTGGCCTCGAAGCGATGCTCGCCGGCCACAAACCGAAACGCCGGATAGAAGCGATGGCCCTCGGCGAACCGATAACGACGCTCCGCAATCTCGAACGGGATGCCCCGCCCTTCCAGGAACAGGTCGAAGCTTTCCGAATGCTCGGCGAAGACGTGCAGCTGGATATCCGAGTGGACGTTCGCCAGCCCGGACAACACATCGCCCACCAGACGCGGCTTGAAATCCGCCAGCAGCTGCATCGCCGAGAGCGCCGCGCGCCGCATATCGGCCAGCTCGGCCGGCTGCTCATCCGCCGAGAACAAGCGCTGATGCTCGGCCAGAGCGGCCTCGATCTCGCTGTTCTTGGGCAGAATCGACTGGCGAACATCGATCCCCATCTGGTGGGCCGCCTTGTGCTTGGCGACCCGGAAGTCGCGGATGCCCTGCTCGGCCATCAGACGGGCCGCCACCTGCGCCAACTGCTGGCGCTGCGCGGCTTGCTTGCGGGCACTGGCCATGGTCGTCTCCGGTGATTGACGAACGCGGCGATACGGCTCGGCCACCGTCGCCGCTTCCATCAGAACAGCTGCTGAACCTCGTTGCTTGAATCGTGCTTGCCCGAATGACGCGCCTCTTCCACCGTCGGCGCATGGCCCTTGCGGAAGATCTCGGGGATGCCGCCGCCACCCAGCGCACGCTGCCCGGTCTGGGGGTCTATCTGCACGGTTTCAATATCGTCGGGCTTGGGCGGGATCGCCTCGGGCTTTCCAGCCAGCACCGTGCCCATGAAATCGGTCCACATCGGCAGGGCCGCATGCGCGCCGGTCTCGGCATGGCCCATCGGCTTGAGCTTGTCGAACCCGACCCAGGTCACCGTCACGAGATTGGCGTTGAAGCCCGAGAACCAGGCATCGATCTGATCGTTGGTGGTACCGGTCTTGCCCGAGAGATCGTGGCGACCGAGTTTGAGCGCGCCGCGCCCTGTCCCGTGGCGAATAACGTCCCGCATCATGTCACCCACGATATAGGCGTTGTCGGCGGGAATGATGCGTGGCGCCAGCCGCGAGGCATCGTCGGCGCCCGTGGTGTGCGCCAGCGCCGGGCAATCGTCCACGCTGTCGCAAGCGACCTTGGGCTTGGCCTTGAAAACGACATTGCCGCGCCCATCGCTGATCCGGCTGATGTAGTGCGGCTTGACGCGGAACCCCTCGTTGGCAAACACCGAGAAACCGCCCGCCATCTGCAGCGGCGAGAAGGTACCGCTGCCCAGTGCAAGCGACAGATTGCGCGGCATCTGCTTGGCCGGCAGACCGAACTTGCTGATGTAGTTGATGGCTGTACTCACGCCGATCCGGCGCAGCACGCGGATCGACACCAGATTCAGTGAATGAACCAGGCCTTCCCGAAGCCGCGTGGGACCGTGAATCGTTCCCGAATAATTGTTCGGGCGCCACGATTTATCGAGCCCGGAGCCCTGATATACCACGGGTGCATCGTTGACGATCGTGGCCGCCGTGAAGCCATTGGCCAACGCGGCGGAATACAGAAACGGTTTAAACGAAGAACCCGGCTGGCGACGCGCCTGGACCGCGCGATTGAACTTCGACAGACCGAAGTCGAATCCGCCAACCAGCGCCTCGATGCCGCCGGTGTGCGGATTCATCGCCACCAGCGCACCCTGGACGTCGGGAATCTCGGCCAGCGTCCACTGCTTGTCCTTGTCCTTCGAGCCGGTATAGGCCAAACGCACCACATCGCCTTTCTTGACCAGCGAACCGGCAGGCTTGTGTCCATGCAGCCACGGGACCTGGCTGGCGCCGATCGTGATCTTGCCGTACTGGCCGGTGATCAGATGAATATTCTGACCGTCGGTGGACAACACCACCGCCGGGATCAGCCCGCCGCGCGTCACCATGTCGTCCAACGCGTCCTGCAACGACTTCGGATCGTTCATGGTGGACGAATCGAGCGTCTTTTCCGGGCCGTGCCAGCCGTGGCGCGCATCGTAGGCCAGCAGATCCTTGCGCAGCGCATGGTCGGCCGCACGCTGACGCTTGCTGCGGATGGTGGTCGTCACGCTGTAGCCGCCCGTGTACGCCTTGTCGCCGTACCGCGCAACCATGTTTTGGCGCACCATCTCGGCCACGTAACGGGCCTCGTAACGCACCGGGTTCTTCTGGCCGCTGCCCTCGCCGGCGGTGACCGGCGCCTCCTTGGCCCGCTTCCAGGCCGCATCGTCGATGAAGCCAAGCGCGTGCATGCGCCGCAGCACATAGTCACGCCGCTGCTTGGCGCGCGTCGGGTTGGCGATCGGGTTGAAGGCCGAGGGCGCTTTCGGCAGGCCGGCCAGCATCGCCTGCTGCGAGAGATTGAGCTTGTCCAGCGGCTTGTTGTAATAGACCTGTGCCGCCGCGCCGATACCATAGGCGCGTTCGCCGAGATAGATCTTGTTGAGGTACAGCTCCATGATCTGCTGCTTGGTCAGCTTCGATTCGAGCCGCAGCGCCAGGATCATCTCCTTGATCTTGCGGGTGTAGGTCTTGGCGTCGGACAGATACAGGTTACGGGCGAGTTGCATGGTGATGGTCGACCCCCCCTGAGTCTTGCGCCCGGTAGTGATCAGATGGACCACCGCACGCATCATCCCCTGGTAGTCCACGCCCGGGTGCTGCCAGAAACGATCGTCCTCGGCGGCCACGAAGGCGTTCACCTGCTGCTTCGGAATCTGATCGTAGGTTACGGGCTTTCGGCGCTCGGTGCCGTATTCGCCAATCAGCTTGTGATCCGCGGTGTAGACCCGTAGGGGTTCATTGAACTGTGTCTGGCCGATGTCGCCCGCATCGGGCAGCTGCGGGCCGAAGTACAGATAGACCCCGGCGACCACGCATACCGCCAGCGTAATGGCCGACAGCAATCCTGCCAGCAGAACTATGATGACGCGCGCTCCGCGTGATCTTTTCTTCATCGAGTCGCCAACCTGCAGGGCTCTTCCACCGTATCGGACTGCGCATCATACCGGCCGGAAGCGACGACTGTCGCACGCCGGCCCCGAGCCCGGGCCACCGGCGCGTTGCGTCGCATCAACAACATTCACGCGACAGTCCGGGCCTGACTTACTCGAGCGCAGGCCAACATCAGCGCAGGCGCCTGCCTCACCGTCACCAGCAGCTTCGGCTCGATCGCCCCGACGGGATCCGGGAATCGCGAGCGGCCGCCCGGCCGCGGACGATCCAGGCCCTGCATTGGGCGGACAATCGGGCGACGGACACACGAGAGACGGCGACCACGCGTTTTTCGTAAGAAATTCCGACACCTCAGTATACGCCGTTCGTCGGTATTATCCGGTGATTCAACGCTTTATCGCTTTTTTTACATTGCCAGCCGGCGCCGGTCGGGTATAGTGAGCGCGGGGGTATCTGGCCGCGTGCCATGTCAGCAACGCGGCCGACAACGAAAGCGGCAGATGGGGAGACTGACGAATCCAATGCGGCGTCGCCGCGGGCTGATGGGGGTCGATATCAGCGCCACGCGGGTCAAGCTGCTCGAGCTGGATCGCGCTGGCGACGAGTTCCGCGTGCTGGCCTATGCCAGCGAGGCCATTCCCGCGGGAGCGATCCGCAACTTCCAGATCCTCGACGCCGAAGCCGTCGCGCGGGCCATCCTGCGGGCGCTCGAGCGCAGCGGCAGTCGAACGCGCGACGCCGCCATCGCGGTATCCGGCCCGTCGGTGATCAGCAAGACCATCCTCATGCCGGCCAGTCTCGACGACGCCGAGATGGAACAGCAGATCCACTTCGATGCGGAACACCATATCCCGCATCCCATCGAGGAAGTGAATCTGGATTTCCAGATCCTCGAACCCGACCCGGACAACGCGCAGTTCAACCGCGTGCTGCTGGTCGCCTGTCGGCGCGACAACATCGAGATGCGCACCGCCGCGATCGAGATGGCCCACATGCGGGTCCAGCTCGTGGATGTCGAGGAATACGCGCTGCAGAATGCCTGCACCCTGCTCGCGGGCCAGATCGAGGGCGTACCGGATGCCGACAGCATCGCCGTGTTCGACATCGGTGCCGACAGTACGCGTCTGACCATCCAGCGCGACGGCCGCAGCCTGTATGCCCGCGAGATCGGTTTTGGCGGCAATGCGCTCGATGCCAGCCTGATGGAACGCTACGATGTGCAGGACTTCGACGCACTGCGCGCCCGGTTGCGCAGCGGCGAGATCGGCGCGACCGACCTTGCCGGGAACGTGCGCGAATTCGCCGAACAGCTGGCTGTGCACATCGACCGCACGCTGACGTTCTACCAGTCCGCCTCCACCGGGGGCGACGAACCCATCGATCACGTCGTTCTGGTCGGCGGGCCCACCCTCTACCCCGGTCTGTACGACGCGCTGATCCAACTGCTGCCCTGGCCCGTGAGCCTGGGCAATCCGCTCGACGGCATGCTGGCCAGCGCACCGGCGCGACGCAATCACGTCGATACCGATGCGCCCAGCCTGATGGTAGCCGCCGGGCTCGCGCTGCGGGGCGTCGCATGAGCCGACCGCAGGCCCTGGCCGTACGCATCAATTTGCTGGACTGGCGCGCCGAGCAGCGTGAATACAAGCGCAAGCGCTTCATCGCACAGCTGATCGGCGCTGCCATCGCCACCATCGTGGTGGTCGGGATACTGCCGATGATCTACTACGGTCATCTGATTGATGCGCAGCAGGCGCGCAACAACTATCTGCAGCAACAGATCGCGACCGCCGACAAGCAGCTCGCCGAGATCCGCGAACTGAAAAAGACCCGCGAGGATCTGATCAATCGCATGCAGGTCATCGGCGAATTGCAGCACTCGCGCTCGGCCATCGTGCACTACTTCGACCAGCTCACCGCGACCATTCCCGACGGTGTCTATCTGACCGGGCTGGACGAGAACGGCGACACCACCACGCTCGACGGCGTGGCGGAATCCAACGCCCGCGTATCGCAGTACATGACCAACCTCGACAACTCGGCCTGGTTCACCAACCCGCGGCTGATCGTGATCAAGCGCGACGACAGCAACGGCCAGCGCCGGGCGGATTTCACGCTCAAGGTCGACAGCACCTCACCCGACAAGAAGAATGCCGACACGGGCGCAGCCGGCACGAGCGACGGGAACGCCACATGAGGCCGCTTCGCGAATACATCGACGAGCTCCGCAGCCTCGACCAGAACAACATCGGCAGCTGGCCGACCTGGGCCTACGGGCTGGCGATCTCCGCCGTATCGCTCGTGATCATGCTGATCGCAGCCTGGTATTTCGTGCTGCCCAAGCGCGATGCGCTGGCCGATGCCCGGCATCAGGAACGCCAGCTCAAGGAATCGTTTCGCATCAAGGAAGCGATGGTGTCCAACCTCGACGCCTATCGCGATCAGCTGGCCACCATGCAGACCGAGTTCGGCAACCTGCTCGCCCAACTGCCGAGCAAGACCGAGGTGCCCAGCCTGCTGCGTGACGTCTCCCAGACACGTTCGGCCAACGGTCTCGACGAGGAACTGTTCAAGCCCGAACCGGAAGTGACCAAGGATTTCTATGCGGTGCTGCCGAACGACCTGATCGTGACCGGCGACTTCCATCATTTCGCCGCATTCGTCTCCGACGTTGCGGCCCTGCCGCGCATCGTGACCATCAGCAACGTGCACATCGAGCCGGTCGCCAAGGGCAACGGCAGAACATCCAAGTCCGGTCAGGGCAAGGGCCCGCTGCGCATGAGCCTGACGGCCAGCACCTATCGCTATCTGGGCGAAACCAGCGGCAGCAACGACAAGAACAAAGGCAAGAAGGGCAAGTCGTGAGCGGATGGCGACGGACGTTTCGTGCAACAGGCTGGGCCGGGCTCATCAGCTTGTGCGTCGCGCTGGCTGCCTGTGGCTCGAACACCGACGACCTGGCGAGTTTCGTCGCCCGCACCAAGGCCCGGTCCGCACCGCCGGTCGACCCGATGCCCGAGATCGCCACTTACACGCCCTACGCCTACAAGCCGGATGGCCGGCGCTCGCCGTTCGCCGCGCCCGACAACCACGGCCCCGCCAACGACAGCGGCGTGCGCCCGAATCTCGACCGACCGCTCGATCCGCTCGAACAGTACCCGCTGGATGCCCTGCGCATGGTGGGCACGATCACCAGCGACGGCGTGACCTATGCGCTGATCGCCGCACCGGACCAGGTCGTGCACCGGGTTGCGCCGGGCGACCACATGGGACGGCACTACGGCCGGGTGGACGCCATCAGCCCCGCCGGCGTCACCCTGACCGAGATCGTGCCTGACGGCAACGGCGGTTACGTCAAGCAGGGCGCCGCGCTCGCGCCGCCGCAATGAACCCTGGGGATTTCGACTCGCCATGAAGCCAATGACCGACCGTTCGCTATCGCTGCTTGCCATCCTCCTGGCGGCCTGCCTGGCGTTGCTGGCGCCCGCCGGCGCCGTGGCCCAGTCCTCCGGTTCGCTCGCGCTGCAGTCGATCAACACCGCCGCCGGCAGCGGTGATCGCGTCAGTCTTCGGTTCAAGCTTTCCGGGCCCGCGCCTTCACCGTCGGTGTTCACGGTGGAGAATCCGGCGCGTCTGTCGATCGATCTGCCGCATACCACCCTCGCCCTCGACAAGCGCTATCAGCGCATCGCCGAAGGCCCGGTGCAGGCCGTCACCGCCGCGGCGGCCGATGGCAAGACCCGCGTCGTGGTCGAACTCACGCAGATGGTGAACTACAACATCCAGCGTCGCGGCAACGAGCTGATCGTCAATCTCGGCGGCCCAGCCGATACGCCGGCCGCCCACACGAGCTCGACCACCGCAGCCGCGCCCCTCCAGCAGGATTCGAGCTCGCCCTCGGGCCCTGCCTCGGCGATTCAGAACATCGACTTCCGGCGCGGTGATCAGGGCGCCGGGCGCATCGAAATCACGCTCAATGGCAGCAACGCTCCCGTCGACATCACACGCGACGATAACAAGATCGTGGCCCGCCTGCCCGGCATCCAGCTGCCTTCGCGTCTGGCCAAGCGCCTGAACGTGACCGATTTCGCGACCCCCGTGCGTACGGTCGATGCCATGTCCCGCGGCGGCGGCACCCGCCTCGTCATCACCCCCAGCCAGGGCGTCCAGTTCCAGCGGCTGGCTTATCAGACCGGCAACCACCTGTACATCGAGCTGCAGCCGCTGACCGACGCCGAGAAGAAACAGCGGGATCAGGCGCACCCGCAGTACAACGGCAAGAAGATCTCGTTGTCGTTCCAGAACATCGACATCCGCTCGGTGCTGCAGATCATCGCCGACGTGGCCAATGTGAACATGGTGGTCTCGGACAGCGTGTCCGGCACGATCGCCCTGCAGCTCGACGATGTCCCGTGGGACCAGGCACTCGACATTATTCTCGACGCCAAGGGTCTGGGCATGACGCGCAACAACAACGTGATCACGGTCGCGCCCTTGACCGAGATCGCCAATCGGGAAAAAGCCAAGGCCGCGGCGCGCGAGGCCACCAACGATCTCGCCCCGCTGCATTCCGAGATCATCCAGATCAACTACGCCCGCGCCTCGGACATCGCCAACATCCTGAAATCCGATACCGCGGCGCCGCACGCCACGGCGTCTTCGGGCGGCAGCAACGCCGCACCGTCGGGTAACGCCGGCGGTTCGGGCAACAACCAGTCCCTGCTTTCGCCGCGCGGCCATGTCACGGTCGACGATCGCACCAACAGTCTGCTGGTCACCGATACACGCGAAAAACTCGACCAGATCCGCAGCCTGATCGATCGCCTCGACATCCCCGTGCGCCAGGTGCTGATCGAGTCGCGCATCGTGATCGCCAACCGCGATTTCACCCGCAACCTGGGCATTTCCCAGACCGGCGTCAACAACTCCAAGCTCAATAACGCGCTGAGTGCCCAGAGTTCGGGCTCGTTGGGCAGTGCCTACGGTGCCAATAACGGCGGCTATTCGGTAAGTCTGCCGGCAACCAGTGCCACGAGCCTCCTCTCGGCCAGCATCATCTCCGATACTTTCAGCCTCAATCTGCAGCTGTCGGCCATGGAGTCGGAGGATAACGGCGAGATCATCTCCTCACCGCGCATCATCACCGCCGACGGCCAGGAAGCGAACATCGAACAGGGCCAGGAAATTCCTTATCAGTCCGGCACCGTGGGCAGCAACCAGGGCACGAGCGTCCAGTTCAAGAAAGCGGTGCTCAGCCTCGACGTCACGCCCAAGATCACGCCGAACAAGAAAGTCATCATGAACCTGAAGGTCACCCAGGATTCGGTCGGCAAATACGTCCCGACCTCTCAGGGCGGCTCGGTGCCGTCGATCGACACCCGCAGCCTCACCACGCAGGTACTGGTTGATAACGGCGATACCGTGGTGCTCGGCGGCATTTTCGAACAGACGAATCGCGATACGACGGGCGATGTCCCGTTCGTGAGCAAGGTCCCGCTGCTGGGCGCTCTGTTCAAGAACCATTCGCGTCAACGCAACAAGCAGGAACTGCTCGTCTTCGTCACACCGAAGATACTGCAAAACAATCTAACGGCGGGCAGCCACTGAGCCCGGCCACGCCCGGGCTGCCGGTGGCCGGGCCACCGGCGCACGGATGCAGGCGACCGGTTCGGCATTGCGACCGTCGCCGGCCGCGACGAACACCGGCATCCAAAAGATGACGAACACATCGGATCGTTCCGCGCCTGCCGCGGATCGCGAACGATTTCGGCGGCGTCCATAACGGCGCCTGGCGCAAGTCTGCCGAAGAGTGGCGAAGACTTGGCCGAAAATGGCACACTCGCTGCTGGCACCGTCGCGAGCGTGACGGCGTCCCGCCGGTGCGAACGACGACGGCACGACCGAAAT
>CAWIGB010000006.1:0-162075 GCA_963835375.1 uncultured Gammaproteobacteria bacterium | reverse complement strand
AAGTGGCACTGCAGCCGAACAAGGCCTTCTATCGCGCGGGCGACCATCAGCTCATCGGTAGCGAATATCCGGGTACGATCAAGTCGAACGGCAAGTACCCCGATCTGTTCCAAGTCGCCGACGTGGTGGATTCCAGCAAGATCGCCCGTTCGGTCGAACAGAAGGGGTGCAAGATGAAGTACCCCGCCTGATAGGAAAACGAGGCCGGCCGCCGGGTCGGCCTCTCATCTCCGCCATCGGGTTGATGGACGTTTTACCAACACGACTTGTATCGATGACCGTGGCATTCCGTTGAGTTTTTCTGGCGTAGCATTGCAAACGTTTGCAGCCATATTGACGCGGGCTTGATGGGTGAAGCCTGCACGATCAATTGCTGCCGGAACCAGCAGGGTTTTATCTTTATGGCCGAATATCTGAAAAAGGGGATGGATCCCGCCGAGGTGATCGCGGCGGACGCGCAGGTGCGCGACGCTGTCGAGGATATTCTCCAGGCCATCGAAAAACGCGGTGACCAGGCTGTGCGCGAGCTGTCGGAAAAGTTCGATGGCTGGTCGCCGGCCAGTTTTCGTTTGTCCGCCTCGGAAATCGAGGACGCGATCGCCCGCGTCGATCCCAACGATCTGGAAGACATCAAGTTTGCCCAGGCTCAGGTGCGCGAGTTCGCCGAACGCCAAAAAGCCTGCCTGGTCGACCTCGAAGTCGAGACGCTGCCGGGGGTGGTGCTCGGCCATAAGCATATCCCCGTGAACGCGGTCGGATGCTATGTGCCGGGCGGAAAGTATCCCATGGTGGCGTCTGCACACATGAGCGTGGCTACGGCCAAGGTGGCCGGCGTCAAGCGCATCGTGGCCGCCGCACCGCCCTCGGGCGGCGCGCCGCATCCCTCGATCGTGGCGGCCATGCATCTGGGCGGCGCCGACGAAATTCTGGTTCTCGGCGGGGTCCAGGCCGTCGCGGCCATGGCGCTCGGCACCGATACGATTGCTCCAGTGGACATGCTGGTCGGCCCGGGCAATATGTTCGTGGCCGAGGCCAAGCGTCAGCTTTTCGGCCGGGTGGGCATCGATCTGTTCGCGGGTCCCACCGAGACGCTCGTCATTGCCGACGACAGCGTGGACGGCGAGCTCTGTGCGATCGATCTGCTGGGTCAGGCGGAGCACGGGCCGACCTCGCCGGCCGTGCTGATCACCGATTCCGAGACGCTCGCGCGTGAGACGCTGGCTGCCATCGAACGTCAGCTTGAGGTGCTGCCCACGGCCGAGGTGGCGCGTCGATCCTGGCAGGATTATGGCCAGGTCATCGTCTGCGCGGATCGCGACGAGATGCGGGTCGAAGCCGAGCGGCTGGCTTTCGAGCACGTCCAGGTGATGACCCGGGATCCCGACTACTTCCTCGACAACATGGTGAATTACGGCGCCATGTTTCTCGGGCCGCGGACCAACGTGGCGTTCGGCGACAAGGTGATTGGTACCAATCACACGCTGCCCACCAAGCGTGCAGCGCGCTATACCGGGGGGCTGTGGGTCGGCAAGTTTCTCAAGACGCATACCTATCAGCGCGTACTGAGCGATGAGGCATCGGCTTATGTCGGCGAATATGCTTCGCGGCTGTGCATGCTGGAAGGCTTTGCCGGCCACGCCGAACAGGCCAACGCGCGGGTGCGTCGTTACGGTGGGCGCGATCCCGAACCCTACACTGCGGTAACGCGCTCCCGCCGTGGCTGAGAAGCATTTCACGCGACGCAAGCCGCATCGGGCGAGCCCTGATCGCAAGCCTGATGGCGTGCTGTCCAAGCAGCTGGCCGCCGAGCTCGGGGTGTCGGTATCGACGGTTTCGCGGGCGTTCTCGTCTCATGCGAGCATCGCGCCCGAAACGCGCGAAAAAGTGCTGCAGCGTGCTCGCGAGATCGGCTATCGGCCGAACCCGTTCGCGCGCACGTTGATCACGCGCAAGAACGACATCGTGGCCATCCTCGTCTCCGATCTGGCGAACCCGTTCTATCCGGCGGTGCTGTCGTTGCTGACGTCGAGCCTGCAGAAAGCCGGTTTCAACGTCATGCTTTTCGCCTATTCGGAAGCGCACAGCATGGACCAGACGGTGTGCGACGCGCTGCGCTACCAGCCGGATGTGCTGATTGCCCTGGCGGTGACGGTCTCGTCACAGGCCGCGCATCGCGCCACGGAGGCCGGCACGCGGGTGCTGTTCTTCAACCGCTATATACCCGCTGCCGATGCGGTGTCGGTGACCTGCAACAACATCGGCGGGGCCGCTCGCGGTCGCGGATTACCTGGTCGATCGCGGCCACCGGGATCTGGTTTATGTCAGCGGCCATCCCGGATACGACCACCAATCTTGATCGTCTGTCCGGCTTCAGCTGCTCGCTGTGTCGAGCGTACCGGCCGGGCGCCGCGCCTCGTCGAGGCCGGCGAATTCAGCCACGGCGCCGGTTTTGACAGCGCGCGTGCCCTTTTTGCGCACGGCGATGTGCCCGATGCCGTCTTCTGTGCCAATGACGTGGTCGCTCTCGGCGTGCTCGATGCGGCCCGCGAGTGCGGTCTGGATGTGCCGGCCGAGCTGTCGGTGGTGGGTTTCGATGACATCGAACTGGCCGACTGGGGCTCTTATGGCCTGACCACCTACCGTCAGCCGGTCGCCGAGATGATCGAGGCGACCGTGGCCATGGTCCGCCGGATCAGCACCGAGCTGGCCACGGTCATAGCCGATGTCGTGCTGGACGGCGGCATCGTCGAACGACGTACGGTCGCCGACCGGCGTTCCACGACGGCCGGGGCGGGCGCCCCATGAACCGCGAATCGTCGAACAACATATGCGATCTGCGCGGCCAGACGGCGATCGTGACCGGGGCTTCCAAGGGGCTGGGACGAGCGATCGCCGAGACACTGGCCAACGCCGGCGCACGCGTCGGGTTGATCGCGCGAACCGAAGCCGAGCTTGTCGAGGCGACACGAGCCATCGCGCGCGCCGGCGGCGAGGCATTCTTTCGCGTCTGCGACGTCACCGACCTGAATGATCTGAGCGCGATCGCGCAGGACCTGCCGGTTCCGGACATCTTCATCAACAATGCCGGCGTCAATGCACCACAGCATTTTCTGGACGTGGACATCGAGACCTTCGATCGCCTGTTCGGATTGAACGTGCGCAGTGCGTTCTTCGCTGCCCAGGCATTCGCGCGACGCATGCACGCGGCGGGAGGGCGCGGCGTGATCGTCAACATGTCCTCCCAGGCCGGGCATGTCGGCTTGGAAAGACGGTCGGTGTATTGCGCCACCAAGCATGCAATCGAAGGGCTGACCAAGACCATGGCGATGGAACTGGCGCCGGCCATTCGGGTCGTGTCCATCGCGCCGACGTTCGTGGAAACCCCGCTGACGCGTCCCTATCTGGAGGAGGCCGACTTTCGAGCCTATGTCGATCGTAATCTGCTGATCGACGGGCTGGCGAGTGTGGATGATGTCGCCAGTGCCGTGCTCTATCTCGCCTCTCCGGCGGCCCGTGCCGTGACCGGCACGTCGCTGCGCGTGGATGGCGGTTGGACGGCGCATTGAATGATGAAGGCCGGGCGCTCGAGACCAAGGGGACAAGGCGGCCGTATGGGAACAGGCGGGCGCAACGTTGTGATGCGGGCCGGCTCGGCGGCGGAGCGACGATTCATGGGGCGGGCGGCCGATGGCCGATTCGCATCGATGACGAACGGGCTGTGGCCCGTTTGTATTCGGGCATCGACGGGGTGTCGAACCCGATACTGCAATGCAGCAATTTGGTTGCTGCATATCACGGAAATGAAAAGGAGGAGACATGTCGGAACAAGATGAATTCGAGAGTGAGTCGAAGGGTGTATCGCGGCGCCAGCTGCTGAAATCCTCGGCCCTGGGCCTTGCTGCAGGCGCCACAGCCATGACGTTCCCGTCCATCAACGCCTGGGGCAAGAGCGAATCGCCGATCACGATCGGCATGGTCGATCCGCGTACCGGCACCTATGCGGCCATGGGGCAAAGTGAAATCCTCGGCGCGCAGATGGCGGTTGCCGAGCTCAACAAGAAGAACGGCATTCTGGGCCGTCCGGTCCAGCTCAAGATCGAGGACAGCGCAGCCAACGTCGGCCAGTCGGTGCAGAAGGCCCGCAAGCTGATCAAGCGCGATAACGCCCACTTTTTGATGGGGGCGGTGTCGTCTTCGGTGGCGCAGTCGGTGTCGCAGACGGCCGCGGATCTGGGGGTGCCTTACATGGTCACCGGCGGGCACGCCGATTCGGTCACGGCCGAAAAGTGCAGCTGGAACACGTTCCGGACCTGTTCCACCACCTGGCTGCTCACCGCGGGTGACTTCGAGGTTCTGCTCAACAAATACGGCAAGCGCTGGTATTTCCTCACGCCCGACTATTCCTTCGGTCACTCGCTGGTCAACGACTACACCAAGCAGCTCAAGAAAGCCGGCGGGAAAGTGGTCGGCAATGCCCTGGCTCCACTCGGGACCACGGATTTCTCCTCGTATCTGATCAAGGCACGTTCGGCCAATCCGGACGTGCTGATCGTGCTGGTCAACGGCGACGATCTGGTCAATGCGCTCAAGCAGATCACCCAGTTCGGTCTGAACAAGCAGATGGCGGTGGGCGGCGCGCTGCTCAACATGGAATCGATCGAGGCCCTCCCGCAGGCTGCCCGCTATGGCTGGTGGGTCATGGAGTGGTACTGGAAACAGCCGGGCGTGCCGCACGTGCAAGAGTTCGTGGATCGTTATCGCAGCCAGCACGACAACAAGGTCCCCACGGCGCGAACCTGGTTCGGTTATGCCAGTGCCCATGCGCTCGCGCTGGCCTCGGAGAAAGCCAAGACTGTGGATGCGGTCAAGGTCTGCAAGGCGCTGGAGGGGCTGGAGCTGCCACCGGAGGTCGCCCTGCAACCACACAAGGCGTTCTATCGGGCCGCGGACCACCAGCTGATTGGCAGCGAATTTCCGGGCCAGATCAAGACCGATGGTGACTACCCGGACCTGTTCGAGGTCGCCAAGGTCGTGGATGCGTCCACGGTCGCACGTTCGGCCGAGGAGAAAGGCTGCAGGATCACCTATCCGTCGTAAGGCGACGGTGCGGGCCGGGGCAGGCGCTCCGGCCCGCCGACCTAAGGCAGGGCGCAACGATTTGACTACGCGAGGCTAGGTGATGGAACTCTTATTATTCAATATATTCAACGGCTTGATCATCGGCATTTTCTATGCGCTGATGGCGCTGGGGCTGTCCCTGATCCTGGGACTGAACGGGATCATCAATTTCTCTCATGGCGGGTTTCTGGCGCTGGGCGGCTACATCGCCTACAGCCTGTCGCCCGTGATCGGATTCTGGGGCGCGCTGATCGTCTCGCCCTTTGTGGTCGGCTTTCTCGGTCTGATTGTCGAGCGCACGCTGATCCGGCCCCTGTATTCGCGCGATCCCTTGTTCAGCCTCCTGCTGACCTTCGGCCTGGCGATGATCATGGAGGACCTGATCCGCACTTTCTGGGGCGCGAACGGGCTGCCGTTCAACGTCCCGGCATCGCTGAGCCATCCGCTGAGCCAGACCTATTTCTTCATCACCGGCTATCGCGTCTTTCTGGTCGTGCTCGCGCTGCTGGCGATCGGCTCGCTGTTCGCGCTGCTGCGCTATACCCGGATCGGGGTGCGTATCCGGGCGGGCAATGCCGATCTGGAAACCGTTTCCGCACTGGGCATCAACATCTATCGGCTACGCGCGATCAACTTCGGCGTCGGCATCCTGTTCGCGGGGCTGGCGGGCGTTCTCGCGGCGGGGCGCCTCGGTCTGACACCGACCATGGGGGCCTCGCTGATCATGCCGAGCTTCGTGGCGATCATCGTCGGCGGCGTCGGCAGCCTGCTCGGCAGTCTGCTCGGCGGCATCATCATCGGCGTGGCCGCCGGCGTGGTGACGACCTACTACCCGGCCGCGAGTGATGTGGTCATCTATCTGATCATGGGGATAGTGCTCGTGGTACGCCCCCGTGGCTTGCTCGGACAGGAAGGTCTACTCGAATGAATGTACAGGCGACACAAGGCAACTCCCGGTCTTCGGCAGGTACGGCCACGGCGGGGATGTCGGCAATCAACATCCAGCGACTCATTCCTTCGCTGTTGATCTGGGCACTGTTGCTCAGCGCCCCGTTCTGGCTGCCAATGGTCGGCGGCTACACGGTGCTCGGCACGCGCGTGCTGATCTTCGCGCTGGTCACGCTCGGGCTCAATCTGCTGCTGGGCTTCACCGGCGGACTGTCATTCGGCCATGCGGCCTACTTCGGCCTCGGCGCCTATGGCACCGGCCTGATGCTCAAGTTCGTCAGCGGCAGCACGCCACTGGCGATCCTGGTCGGTGTGCTGGTCGGCGGACTGGCGGCGACGTTGCTCGGCCCGCTGACGGTGCGTCGTAAGGGCATCTACTTTGCCATGATCACCATTGCCATCGGTCAGATGTTCTACTTCATCGCTGTGCGATGGAACAATCTGACCGGCGGCGAAGATGGCCTGACAGGGTTTTCGCGCACCAACATACATTTCGGCAGCTGGATTCTGGATATCCACAACCCGGTCAACTTCTACTACTTCACACTGTTCTTCTTCGCGGTCGGCTGTGCCGTGGTGTGGACGGTGCTGCACTCACCGCTCGGGCATACCTTCGTGGCGATCCGCGAAAACCCGCGGCGGTTGCGCTTTCTCGGTCTGCCGATCGGCGTCTACATTTGGATCGCCTTCGCCATCTCGGGCTTCGTGGCAGCCCTGGCCGGGTCCATGTATGCCCTGCTCAATAACTTCACCTCGCCCGAGGACATGAATTGGATCCTGTCCGGCGACTTCGTGATCATCTGTGTGCTGGGCGGAATGCGCACGTTCTGGGGCCCGCTGGTGGGCTCGGTGATCTATGTGGTGGTACAGGATTATCTGAGCAGCATCACGGTGAACTGGATGTCGTTCATCGGCGCCATATTCGTACTCTCGGTGTTGTTTTTCCCGTGGGGTCTGCTCGGTTTCTTCCAGGGACGTTTCAAGAAATGAGTCTGCTTTCACTACAGAACGTCACCCGGCGGTTCGGCTCTCTGACCGCCTTGTCGAACATCTCGATCGAGGTGCCGCAGGGAGAGCTGCGTGCGGTCATTGGTCCCAACGGTGCCGGCAAGACCACATTGTTCAATCTGATCAGTGGGTTCTTTCCGCCCAGTGAAGGCGAGGTCCTGTTCGACGGGCAATCGGTCAAAGGCGTGCCCCCCGAGAAACTCGTACACCGGGGCATGATCCGGACCTTCCAGATCACCGAGATCTTTCTCGATCTCAGCGTGTACGAGAATCTGGAAATCGCTGTGGAGACAGCGCATGGGCTGAACCTGCGCCCATGGCTCTCGCCCGCTCGGCGTCGGCAGGTGCGTGCCCATATCGACGAACTGATGCAGACGCTGCATCTGGAAGACCTTGCCTATCGGATGGCCGGCGAGCTGGCGCACGGTGATCAGCGTGTGGTGGAAATAGCCATCGCGCTGGCCCGCGAGCCGAGGCTGCTGCTGCTCGACGAACCGACTGCCGGCATGGGCGACGAGGAAACCGACCGTATGACCGACCTGATCCGTCATCTTCATCGCGAACGCGGCATCACCATGCTGTTCATCGAACATGACATGAGCATCATCTTCAATGTGGCCGATCGGATAACCGTGCTCGATAACGGGCATCTGCTGGCCGAGGGCTCGCCGGCCGAAATCTCGGCCAACGCGGACGTGCAGGCGGCGTATCTTGGAGCGGAACGATGAGCGATATCCTGAATGCCGATCAGTTGCACACGTACTACGGCAAGAGCCATATCCTGCACGGGGTGTCGCTACGGGTGGGGGCGGGCGAAATCGTCACGGTGCTCGGACGCAACGGTGCCGGCAAGACGACGACGCTACGTTCGCTGATGGGACTGACGCCACCGCGCGAGGGTCGGATAGAGATGTTCGGCAAGGATGTGACAGGCTGGCCTCCGCACCGGATCGCCAAGCTCGGTGTGGGCTATGTGCCGGAAGGACGCAAGATATTCGGCCATCTCACGGTGCATGACAATCTTCGGGTGCCGGCGGCCACGAGCGGCCGCTGGACCCTGGATACGGTGTACGAACTGTTTCCGCGCCTGGCCGAGCGACGCACCAGCAAGGGCGGGCAATTGTCCGGCGGCGAACAGGAAATGCTGGCGATCGCGCGTGCGCTGCTGCTCAACCCGCGTTTTCTGATTCTGGATGAGCCATCGCAGGGCCTCGCGCCGGTGATCGTGGACGAAGTCATGAAGACCGTGACGGCGATGCGCGACGAAGGCATCGCCGTGCTGCTCGTCGAGCAGAACGCCTGGCTGGCGCTGCGTGACGCCGATCGGGCGTATGTGCTCGGCGATGGTGAGGTCGTTCATGAAGGCTCGGCCGCCGAGCTGGCGGCCGACGAGGAACGCGTCAAGGCACTGGCGGGCGCGAGCCTTGGGACGTCCGCTTCGGAGGCGGCCGGCTGATCGTCGTCGCCCGATCGCTGCGGCGTGTCGGGCGGGCTTGCACTGACGGCGCGTGGCGAGGCCTCGTGCGGTACGACGCCAACAGTCATCCTGTGCTGCAGAGGAGGCGCAACGAGCGCGGCGTAGTCGCTCTACGCCCGCGCTGCAAGGCTGGGTCACGGCGTATTGTCCTTTTCCGAGGCCGTGGGTCCGAGGGAGGCGCGCCTGCAAACCGATCAGGCGCCTCTGCCGGCGTTGCTGGCCTGATCGGGGCCATGACCCATTCGGCGGCGCGCAACTTGGCAGCCGCGATTCAGGGCGGCCATGCGGCGCTCGCACGAGACTGCGACACGCTCCCGGCAAGGCATGCGGTTGCCGGTTGACCGAGCCGCGTCAGAGATATCTCTCAAAGCCTGCTGTTTTGCGTGATCGAGGGCGCTTGATCGTCGATATCGAACCGGTTGGGCACACTCACGATCAGACTCCCGTCCTCCAGCGCGTTGATGCGTCCGGCTGCGGTCTGTGCGCGATAGTGATAGAGATTGAAGTGCAGCCGCTTGCCGTCGATGTGCTTCATCAGCAGTCGCGTGTTGACCAGAACGGTGCTGAAGAATCGGGCATCGCCGGATTGCAACCAGATATAACTGTGCGACTTGACCGGGAGCGATGAAAACTTCGGCGGGCCCTGCTTGCTGTCGAACACCAGTGTCAGGCCGGCCCGGGAAAGGGTCGCGCTCTTGAGGTGGTCGATCTGCAGGCGCGGCGCCGGGAACAGGCGTTCCGGATCCATCAGCAGTTGGTCGCCCTCGAGCTTGACCCCGGTCCGGTCGAGCGGCGTGATCGTGGATAGATCCAGCCCGGTCGCCTTGAGCAGGCCCAACAACGGCAGCCCCAGCGAGCTGACCTTGTTCGGCGTGTAGACAAGCCAGCCGTCGGCCCCGACCTTGATCGGCCCGGCCAGATGCGTGGGCAGGCCACCGATCGGCGGGACGAAGCCGAACAGGCGCGCGCCGACATCCACGATTAGCGTGCCATCGATCGTCTGGTGGGCCACCGATGAAAGACTGCGGGGCTCTCGGGTCAGCACATAGCGATTGAACAGGGCATCCAGCTCGTCCGACTTGATCACGCCCGTACCTGAATACACATGGATGTCGTAGCGGCTCGGGTCGTCGAAATCGGTCGGCGTGCCGGCCTGGGACGGCACCATCGCGCCAGCCAGCGATTTCATGTGGAATCCGATCCCGTCGGCCAGTTCGAAATCCACATTCTGTATCGACAGGCCGACCGCATCGACGCCGGAGTCGCGCGGCCCGGCGGCGCGTTTCGGCTTCGGCAGGCCCTCGGGCACGACCCGATCGTTCCAGACATCCTGCGACAGATGACGATATTCGGCCTGCTGATGGCGTGCCAGACCGGGAACGACGGTTGCGTCCTGTGGGTCGGACTTGTTGGGCGCGGCAGGGTCGGTGGCGGCGGCTGTCAGCACCACGCCGCCGACTGACACGCTCGCAGCCACCGCCAGAACCCGCATGGCCCGGCGAAGCACGGGGCGCCGCGCCTTACCGGCGGTCGTCATGATCGCCTCCCCGAGAGCCGGCTTGCGCCGGATTCCGCGGTTTGGCCGGTCGCGGATAGTTCACCGGCTTGTACGGCGCGAGATAGGCCACCAGTTCACCGGCCGGCGTGGCCTTGAAATGGCCATGGACGATCTGTCGGCGATAGGCGTACAGCGAGGTGTCGAGCTTGCCGCCGTCGCGAGCGACGAGTTGCATCCGGGCGTTGGTGATCAGACTGCGGAACGTCTTCACGTCGCCGCTGCCGAACAGGATGTAGCTCTCGGTATCGACGATCGGCTCCGGCCATTGCGGGTCGAAGGCGCTGGTGAACGACAGATGCACACCCTGGTGGTCGATCTTCATTGACGAGACGTGTACATCCTGGGCGGGCGGCGACAACGAATGATTCATATCCAGAACCACGTCGTCGCCTTCCAGCGCGGCGCCCCGGGTATCGATCTGGATGAGATTGGACAGCTGCAGCCGGATGGCCTTGAGCAGCCCCTTGGCCTCGAGATGCGCGATCTTGATCTGATGCGGCGTATACACGAATAGATGACCGGCCTTGAGTTGCACGGTGCCGGACATCTCGAACGGCAGACAAAGTCCCGGCAACTTGCGGGTTTGTCCTTTCACGGGCAATCGTCCGCCGTCGGCCGTGCGAACCGTCAAGTTTCGCATCTGGGTCCCGGAATAGTCGGTAAGATATTGATTGAAAAGAGCGATCAGGGCGCTCTCTGGCATGAGCACCGAGCCGTGCAACGGCTTGAACACGAACGACGTCGGATCATCGAGCGTAACCGGGCGGGCTGGATCGGTCGGTATCAGCAGGGCCGACAGCGTCTTCGTATCGAATCCAATGCCGCCCGCCATGCGGAAGAAGGCATGGCGAATGAACAGCGGCCCGCCTTTTCGGCCAGAGTCGCGCGGGCCGGAATCGCAGACGCGGGGGTTGTATTCATCCTCGTCGGGTGGGGCGAGCGCCCCGGGCAGCGCTTGGATATGTACCAGCTGCGACTGCTTGTCCCCTACCAGGGCGGGCCGGCCGCGATCCACTTGCTCGAAGGCATGCATCACGCCCACGGCGATCGCCAGCAGAACGATCACTGCCGCCACGATCGAAAGGCTCCGTTTGATCCGCGCCATGGACGTCCTCGGCATACGCGACGTCCCTATCATTGCGTCTTGCCGTAGCCTATCTGTACTCGAAGGGTGGGCCTGGGAAAGCTTATCTTTTCATATTAGATGTTGGCTGTTGCACCGCATGAAAGCGCGCCGGCGTGCCGTTGGCGGCAGCCCAGGATGTCGCGCGCATGGATTGCTTGTCTGCCCGCGCTCACGACAGGGCCGCTTGGGGCTCATGGCCGCGGTCCGGAAGGGGGCCGTCCATCAAATCAGCCGGGGCTGCCATGCGGGCTCGCTCGCCCTGATGCCGGCACGCCACGGTCTGTGTCTCGTGCCTTGCCCGAGGCGCTCGGCGGCTTCTATCGGCGACGCCACCCCGTCCCCCGCACGAAACGGCCACGGGCCGTTGCGCGGGGCACCGCGCATCGATGTCGATGAAGCATTGCTGGTGCGGCGCAGGTGAGGCGCCATGTCCAAGCCGGTCCCGTCAGGCGGTCGTCCACTCGGCCCCGGCGAGTTTCGGTGCGGAAAGCTGCAGATGCTGGCCGGGTTCGATCGGTCCGACGCCTTCCGGCGTGCCCGTAAAGATGAGGTCGCCGGGCAGTAACGCCCAGGTCCGGCTGACCACTGCAATCAGGTCGGCGACGCCGACCAGCATGTGGGCGGTATGTCCCGACTGGCGCACCGCCCCGTCCACCGCCAGTTCGAAGTGCAGATCGCTGAGATCCATGTGCTCGCTGAGCGACACCATCGGCCCCAGCGGCGCGCTGGCGTCGAATGCCTTGGCACGCTCCCAGGGCTCGCCGCTGTTCTTCAGTTCGGTCTGTACGCCGCGCAGGGTCAGATCCAGGCCCAGGCCGATGCCGCGGATATGCTCGCGCGCGGCCGCGGGCCGGATGTCGCGCCCGCCCAGCCCGATCTCGACCACGAGTTCCGCTTCGTGATGGATTTCGCCCATGCCAACCGGCAGCCGGATCGCTTCGTTCGGCGCGACGAGGGCGGAGGCCGGTTTCATGAAGATCACGCATTCCGCGCCGGGCAGCGTGTTGTTCAATTCCTCGATGTGCTTGGCGTAGTTCCGCCCGATGCAGAAGACGCGCGGTGTACCGCGATGCGAGAAGGCTTCGGCCTGGCGTGACGAGCTCATTCGGTTTCTCCTTGGGGCAGGTTCTTGTGCTTGTATTCACAGAGATCGACGATCGTACACGCGGCACATTCCGGCTTGCGTGCGCGGCAAGTGTAGCGCCCGTGCAGGATCAGCCAGTGGTGCGCATCCTGAAGATAGGGTCTGGGCACCAGCCGCAGCAACCGGTCTTCGACCTCGCGCACAGTCTTGCCGGGTGCGATGCCGGTACGGTTGGCGACTCGGAAGATATGCGTATCCACGGCCATCGCAGGCTGGCCGAAGGCCGTATTGAGCACGACATTCGCGGTCTTGCGGCCGACGCCGGGCAGGGCAGTGAGTTCGGCGCGGGTCGCCGGCACCTCGCCGTTGTGCTTGTCGAGCAAGGCCCGACAGGTCTTGATCACGTTCTTCGCCTTGCTGTTGTACAGGCCGATCGTATTGATATAGCGCTTCAGCCCGTCTTCGCCGAGGTCGAAGATCGCCTGCGGCGTATGGGCGACCGGAAACAGCTTGCGCGTGGCCTTGTTCACGCCGACGTCGGTCGCCTGGGCCGACAGGATTACCGCAATCAGCAGCTCGAATGTAGAACTGTATTCCAGCTCGGTCTTCGGTTCGGGATCGGCCGCCTTGAGCCGTTCGAATATCTCGGTGCGTTTCTGCTTGTTCATTTAATCGGCTTCGATCGAGTATCGAGGGCGCTCTTTATTTATCCTGCGGACGATATGTCTTGCGGCAATCAAAGCTCGTGCCGGCTCACCCCTCGCGCTTTTCGCGTTTCGCCTTGGCACGCGCGATGGCATCGGCGATGGTCGATTTCTTGGCGCCCGAGGTGGCCGCGGCGTCTTCGCGGGCATCGTGGGTGGCCTCATGGCGGCTGGTTCGGCGCTTGCGGGTGGTCCGGCGGTTGAGTCGTTTCTGGCGGGCTTCGAACAGACGCCGGGCGCGGGCAGCGCGTTCGGCGTCGATCGGTCGCTCGGGTGGCCACAGCGGCTGGCCGGTCTCGGGCTGCGACTCCGGCATGTCGATGCAGTCGACCGGGCAGGCCGGCACGCATAGCTCGCAGCCGGTGCAGTCGCCCTCGATCACCGTATGCATCTGCTTGGCCGCGCCGATGATGGCATCGGTCGGGCAGACCTGGATGCAGCGGGTGCAGCCGATGCACTCGTCCTCGCGAATGAAGGCGACCTTGGCCACGCTGGCGTCGCCACATTCCGGGTCGAGCGGCTTGGGCACGAGGCCGGTCAGTTCGGCCAGATTATCGATCGTCGCCGGCCCGCCCGGCGGGCAGCGATTGATATCCGTCTCGCCCGCCGCAATCGCCTCGGCATAGGGCCGACAGCCGTCGTAGCCGCAACGCCGGCACTGGGTCTGCGGCAGCAGGGCATCGATGGCGTCGACTGAAGCGTTCGTCATGCTCGAAGCGGCTCGGGTACCAGTTCCCTTGAAGTCATTCATCCACAGATTACGCAGATTTCACAGATAGAAAGACAACGAACTTTTGAAACTAAAGGCGAGCCTTTGGTTCGTGTTGAAGCCCTGTAGCCCGAGCCATCCGAAAGCCGTGTTTTTTTAATCCTTTGAATCTGTGAAATCTTCGGATATATAAAGAACGACGCAGATGCGCTTGAAACGGCTTATTTGATCTTGTCACCCGGCTTGGCACCCTCATCCGGCGAGAGCACGTGTGGCGAGTCGCCGGCGGCCAGCACCATGCCTTCGGAGACGCCGAAGCGCATCTTGCGCGGGGCCAGATTGGCGACCAGGGCGACAAGCCGGCCTTCCAGCGTGCTCGGGTCGTAGGCGGACTTGATGCCGGCGAAGACCTGGCGCTTGCCGAGTTCGCCTACATCGAGCTGGAGGCAGAGCAGCTTGTCCGCGCCTTCGACGTGGTCCGCCGATTCGACCCGGGCGACGCGGAGGTCGACTTTCGCGAAATCCTCGATGCCGATGGTGGCGTCGTCGGGGGCCGGTTTCGGCTCGCCCTTCGGCGTCTTCTCTTTTTTCTTCGGTTGTTCCGGTTCGGCCTTGGCCGGCGCGGCGGCAGCTTCCAGATCTTCCTTGCTGGCCTCGATCATCTTGTCGATCGCCGGCTGTTCGACGCGCCGCAGCAGCGGCTTGAACTTGGCGATTACGTGGTCGAGCAGCGGCGTGTTCAGATCGGCCCAGGCCAGCGGTTCGATCTGCAGAAAAGCCTCGGCGCGCTCGGCAGTGACCGGCAGCACGGGCTTCAGGTAGATCGTGAGCTGGCGGAACAGGTTCAGCGCGGTGGTGCAGATCTTCTGCAGTTCGGCGTCGCGGCCGTCTTCCTTGGCGATCTGCCAGGGCGCGCGTTCGGCGACATAGGCATTGGCCTCGTCGGCCAGCGCCATGATCGCGCGAATACCCTGGGAATAGCGGCGCGCTTCGAAGTGATCGGCGATCGTCTCGGCCTGGGCAGCAAAACGCTCGACCAGTTGCGGTCGGTCGAGTTCGACGGCCAGCCGGCCGTCGAAACGCTTGCTGATGAAATTCGCACAGCGGCTCGCGATATTGACGTACTTGCCGACCAGATCGGAATTGATCCGCGCCAGGAAGTCCTCGAAGTTGAGATCCAGATCCTCGACCCGGTGCGTCAGCTTGGCGGCGAAGTAGTAGCGCAGAAATTCCGGATTGATATGGTCCAGCCAGGTGCGCGCCTTGATGAAGGTGCCGCGGGACTTGGACATCTTCTCGCCGTTGACCGTCACGAAGCCGTGGGCATGGATCGCGTCCGGCGTGCGATAGCCCGCGCCTTCCAGCATCGCCGGCCAGAACAGGGCATGGAAATAGACGATGTCCTTGCCGATGAAGTGGTACAGCTCGGCCTTGGAATCGCGGCCCCAGAAGCGATCGAAGGTCAGCTCCGGATCGTTGCGCTTGTTCACCAGGTTCTGGAACGACGCCATGTAGCCGATCGGCGCGTCCAGCCACACATAAAAGTATTTGTCTTCGGTGCCCGGGATCTTGAAGCCGAAGTAGGGCGCATCGCGGGAGATGTCCCAGTCGCGCAGGCCGGTGGCAAACCATTCGTCCAGCTTGCGGCTCATCGATTCCTGCAGCCGGTCGCCGCGCATCCAGTCGCGCAGGAAGGCCTCGAAATCGGCGAGCTTGAAGAAGTAATGTTCGGAATCGCGTTCGATCGGCGTTGCGCCCGACAGCACCGACACCGGGTTGCCCAGCTCCGTCGGCTGATAGGTCGCGCCGCAGACTTCGCAGGCATCGCCGTACTGGTCCGGGCTGCCGCAGTTCGGGCAGTCGCCGCGGATGAAGCGATCCGGCAGGAACATCTTGGTTTCGGGGTCGAACGCCTGCGAGATCGTGCGCCGGGCGATATGGCCCTCGGCGGCGAGACGCTCGTAAATCGTTGACGACAACTCGCGGTTCTCGTCCGAATGCGTCGTATAGTAATTGTCGTAGACGACCAGAAAATCGGCGAAATCGCGCTGACGCTCGGCGGATACGCCGGCGATCAGTTCTTCCGGCGAAATACCCTGGTCGCGCGCCTTGAGCATAATCGGCGTGCCGTGGGCGTCATCGCCGCACACGGCGATGCAGTTGTGGCCGCGCAGTTTCTGGAAGCGCACCCAGATGTCGGTCTGGATGTGCTCGAGCATATGCCCCAGATGCGTCGCGCCGTTGGCATAGGGCAGGGCCGAGGTGACCAGGATGTCGCGCGCCATGACCGTCTCGAAATCGTGGGTTTTCAAAGCGCGCCAGTATGCCACACCGCGCCCGTGGACCGGCCCCGAGTTGCTATCATTCGCGTCTGCCTATTCATTCGCACAACCACGCGGTGCGCCCATGAGCGATTCTCTTCGCGAAAGCATCGAGGCCGAATTGGCCCGATATCAGGAGCCCTATCTCGAGACCGATCTGATGAGCGCGCGCGCCGTGCGCTCGCTCGAAGTCGATGCCGGCCGGGTGACGCTCGAGCTGGATCTTGGCTTCCCTTGTGGTCGCTATGGCCAAGAGCTGGCCGAGCGCGTGCGCGAGAAGCTCGAAGCGCTGGACGGGGTGCGACAGGCGGATGTGACCGTCGGTTTCTCGATCAGCCCCAGGGCCGTGCAGTCGCAGCTCAAGCGCATCGACGGCGTGGCCAACATCATCGCCGTGGCCTCGGCCAAGGGCGGTGTCGGCAAGTCGACGGTGGCCGCCAATTTCGCGCTGGCGCTGGCCGCGGACGGTGCCAACGTCGGCCTGCTGGATGCGGACATCTATGGCCCCAGCCAGCCGCGCCTGATGGGCATCGAGACCAAGGCCAAGGCCGCCGGCGAGAACGTGATCGAGCCGGTCGAGGCGCACGGCCTGAAGACCATGTCGATCGGCTATCTCATCGACAAGGAAAGCCCGGCCATTCTGCGCGGGCCGATGGTGACCTCGGCACTGCAGCAGATGCTGTTCCAGAGCGCCTGGGGCGAGCTGGACTATCTGATCATCGACCTGCCGCCGGGCACCGGCGACATCCAGCTCACGCTGGCACAGAAGATTCCGGTCTCCGGCGCGGTGGTGGTGACCACGCCGCAGGATCTGTCGTTGATCGATGCCCGCAAGGGCGTGGAGATGTTCAAGAAGGTCAACGTGCCGGTGCTCGGCATCGTCGAGAACATGAGCACGCATATCTGTTCGAAGTGCGGCCATGAAGAGCACATCTTCGGCGAGCACGGCGGCCAGCGGCTCGCCGACGAATACGATGTCGACCTGCTGGGTGAGCTGCCGCTCGACATCTCGATCCGCGAATATGCGGATTCGGGCAAACCCACGGTCGTCTCGGCGCCGGACTCGCAGATCGCGGCGGCCTATTTCGACATCAGCCGCAACGCGACCGCGCGGCTGTCGCGCCAGAAGAAGGACTACGCCAGCAAGTTCCCGAACATCAAGGTCGAGAGCACTTAAGTTCGGGTCCGCGATGGCCCGGTAAAGAGATACCGGGCCATCGCGGATCATGGAGCAGCAGGCGCGGCTTTCTACCGGCGCGCGTTGTTCCTGCTCGGCGTGCTCGATGTCCAGCCCCCAGGTCATGACGAACGACGCGCCGTAGAGCGCGACGAACGCCCACACCACGCCGGCGTTGCCGCCCCAGGGCTGCACGATGGCGACCACGGCAGTACCCAGGAACGTCGCGCCGCCGGCGGCGGTCGTGTACATCGCCATCGCCATCGCCGCGCCCTTGTGGCCGGGCGTGAGCGCGGGGAGGATCGCGCCGAGCGGCATGAATCCGGCCAGCAGGATGCCGAACACCATGCCGCTGATGACCGACACGACATAGCCCCAGTCGGATCCAGCCGGCACGAGATGCGGGATATACCACCAGGCCAGCAGGCCGAGTGCCGAACCGACCACGCCGAACCAGCGCACCGTGCGCACCCAGCCCCAGCGATCGCCGATGGCGCCGAACACGGCATTGAGCAGGATGTTGCCGGCATAGATGCAGGTCGTCATCAGCAGCCAGCGCGACTGGCCCCAGCCCAGCTTGTTGGCGATCACCGTCGGCATGATCACGAACATGCCGAATTCCGGCGCGGTATTGATCAGCCGGACCAGAAATCCCATCAGTACGCGCGGCTCACGCCAGGTCAGGCGCAGACCGGACGACAAGACTTCGCCGGCGTTTTCGCCGGCCGGAGCCAGCCGCCTCGATCCTGACGGGTCATTCACGCCGAACCACACGATCAAAAAGCCGAGCGTGACCCGCCCGATCGAGGCCCACATGGCCAGCGTCTCGCCAAGCGAACCGCCGCGCAACAACGGAATCGTGCCGGCCGCGAACAGCGAACCCAGCGTCGGCAGGCCACCCGTGAACATGACGTAGAACCATCCCACCGCAGTGCCATTGCGCTGGCGGGGCACCACGGCGTTGATCCAGACCAGAAACGCGAAGGCGAATAATGGAAAACCTAAACCGCGCAGGAAATAAGTGGCGAACACCAGCGCGGTCGAGCCGGTGCGCAGCGCCAGCAGAAAAGCGACCTGAAACACCACCCATATCAGAAAGCCCCAGAGCATCACCCGGCGCGGCCCGAACAGATCGGCCAGCGCGCCGGACAGATACGAGGCGATCAGCACGGCCAGGCTGTACATCGCGATGATGGTGGGCACGAGATCCGCCCCGGAGCCGGACAAGGCATGCTGCATGTGCGGCGCGATGAAATTCGATGCCGTGCCATTGCCGGCCATGAAGATCAGCACGCCGAGGAAAGCCCCAGCGGATCGAATGCGGCATGCCCCTCCGATCGAAGCGAGATTCGGTTGAATTCGAGGTCGAACTCACGACAACCTCCTGATATTAAACGCGTGAAATATTGCTCGTGCCGCGCGCAACGTTTCACACGCGCGCGGGCGGGCATATGCGCCGTTCGTCGAAGGGTGTCTCAGCCCTTGGCATGTGATGGCAGGGGCGGACGCTGTCGTCGCTGGCGCGTCGGAATACCCGTGAAAAGCCGATTGAACGCGCGTTCGTCCGTACACGGGTGCTGAACATGCGTTACTTGCCCGGGCGTGTGTGTTGCGGCGAACTCCGGCCCGTTTGTCGCGCCGGGGGCTGGCAAGGGCCTGGCGAGGTTCGGTGGCGGTCGGCAATCCGATTCGACGACATGCGTGGAAAACCAGGCCGCCGGCCTACACGCTGACCGTCGCCCGCCCAGGCGGCGTCCCGGCGGGCTCATGGCGTCAGCATTCTAGGTCTCGGCGTCGCGGCGAGCCTTGATATGGCGTGTTTCATACACCTGCCAGGACAGCAGGATGGGCACGCCCATGACGATCTCGCGCCCGCGTTTGATCAACGAGAGGGCCAGCGCGGCATCGTTCGACAGGCCGAGCATTTGCCCGAACACCATCAGCCCGGCTTCCTGGACGCCGAGACCCGCCGGCACCAGAAAAGCCAGATGGCGGATGGTCAGGGTGACTGATTCCAGGATCACGGCTGCCTCTACGCTCACCGGATGCCCGAGCAGGCGCAGCGCAAACCAGACTTCGAAACTGCCGCTCACCATGCCGGCGAGCTGCCAGAACGTAGCCTTGGTAAGCCGCCATCGCTGTGCGATCAGTCGTTCGATTTCCTGATCCAGAGTCGCGCCGCCGCTGAGCAACTGTGCCAGCCGGCTGCGGCCGCCGAGAACGCGCTCGGCAAAACGTTCGAGTCGCTGGAAGATCCCGGCGTTGTCGAGCAGAAGCAGCGCGATGATCGGTGCGGGGCAAGTGAGCGCAATGCCGATGAGCACTTCCGTGGTCGTTTCGCTCGACTGCGTCAGCATGATCAGGAGTGCGACGCCGATCGCGGTGAACAGATACTGGCTGAGCAGCGAGATCAGCACTTCGACCACGACGCTGGCCGTGGCCGCCGCGCCATCCATGCCGCGCAGGATCAGCAGCCGGATTCCGGCGATCTCGCCGCCAACGCTCGCCACCGGCAGCAGTCGGCTGACGGCCTCGCGAACCAATGCGATCCAGGTTAGCACTCCCAGGCGTGCCCGCCCTTGTGGATCCCGCCGTGCGACGAGGACGCGCCAGCCCAGCGCATCCAGTCCGACCGGGCACAGGTGGTATGGCACAAGCCAGAGCAGGCTCCAGCCGCCGATGGTCAGCGCACTCAGCACCGCGCGGTAGCCCGTATGAGCGATCAGCGCGATGACCAGCAAACCGCCGATCAGGGCGACGACATAGGCGAGCCGCTTCACGCGGAGCTCGCAGCGATCACAAGCCCGGGGCGGGCAGCATTCAGAACCATGGGACGCGTCTCATACGGGTACAGACCCGGGCTGTTCGAGGCAGATGATGCCCGAGAGCGTAACGACCCAGGCGGCGGCGTCAACGGTGCCCTGGCGGGATACGGTCGTTCGTTGTTCGCAGACGGTCAGTGGGCGTTGCCGCACACACCGTGCAAGCTGGCGGGATTGGGCAGATCAGCGAACCGGACCGGTCGCAGGCCGGCGCTCTGCATTGCTTGCGCCACGCGCGGGCTGATCAGCGCCGCATATTCGCCGCGGTGATCGTAATCGGCCATGGCCACCGTGAGCCGGTCGCGGTTGGCCGGGTGACAGTAGATTTCGGCTACCGGTCCGAAGCGGGCGGCCTCTATCGCCGCCAGCACGCGCGATTCGGTCATGTGGCCGGTTGCACGCAGCCCCAGCAGGCGCGCATTGGAAATCACGCCTGCCGCGGCCATGCGACGACGCATGCGACGCAACCAGGGCGTCATGAGCAGGGTCTCGAACCCGGCGCGCCAGTCCGTGGCAACTCGTTGGCCGGCATTGTCACGCGGCTCGTATGGCCAGCGCATGGCGCGGAGGCCGTATTCGCCTCCGATGTCCAGCGCGAGCGAAAGAATGGTCGGATGCACGTGGAAATGCTTGTGTGCATTCACGTGATCGAGGCTGAGCCCGGTTTCCGCGAATGCTTCGTACTGGGCCCGGATCTCCGCCGCCAGCTGTCGTCGGACTCGTGGCCGGAAGAAAAAGCGTGCCCCCGCTGCGGCCATGCCTTCGTGAAACCGGCCGGTGGCATCGACCAGATCGGGAATCACGGCGCGTGGCAGTACCGCGCGGCCGTCGGTCAGCACCAGATGCAGCCCGACACCCAGCGAGGGCCGCGCGCGCGCGACGCTCACCGCTTCCGGGCCGGCTTCTGCGCCCACCATGAGGCTGGCCGCACTCAGAATGCCTTCGTCGTGGGCCCGTGCCACTGCCTCGTTGACCGCGGGATCGAGGCCGAAGTCGTCGGCCGTGACGATGACGGGCCCAGGCGATGCGCTCATTGCGGCCGTACCCCGGGCCGCCCGGGGCCGACGCACGCCGCCCGCGTCAACGATGGCTCAGGAACTGAGCGAATTCGCGGCCTTCGCGCAACCGCCGGCCGATCATGCCGGGATGGCGAACCATCTCGGCGGTCAGCTCTGCGATCTTGCCCGGCCGGAAATAGAAGCGCTTGTAGAAGGTCTCCACCGACTCGAAGATTTCTTCCTTGCCGAGGTGCGGATAGCTGATCGGGGCGATCTGCACGCCGTCGTCGTTGACCAGCGCTTCGGGGCCACTGGCATCGAGCCAGCCGTTTTCCACGGCCTCGTCGTACAGGCGAGTGCCGGGGTAGGGCGCGGCCAGCGAGACCTGGATGGTGTGTGGATTGATCTCGCGCGCGAAATCGATCGTCTCGCGGATCGTCTCGCGCGTTTCGCCCGGCAGCCCCAGAATGAAGGTGCCGTGGATGGTGATACCCAGCTTGCGGCAGTTCTTGGTGAACTCGCGGGCGATATCGGTACGCAGCCCTTTCTTGATGTTGTGCAGGATCTGGTTGTTGCCGGATTCGTAGCCCACCAGCAGCAGCCGCAGGCCGTTCTCCTTCATGATCTTCAGGGTCTTGTACGGCACGTTGGCCTTGGCGTTGCACGACCAGGTGACCCCGAGCTTGCCGAGCCCGCGGGCGATCTCTTCCACGCGCGGCTTGAAGTCGGTGAAGGTATCGTCGTCGAAGAAGATTTCCTTGACGTGCGGCATCTCGCGCTGGATGTAGGCCACTTCCGCGACCACGTTCTCGGGGCTGCGTACCCGGTAACGGTGCCCGCCGACGGTCTGCGGCCAGAGGCAGAATGTGCACTTCGAACGGCAGCCGCGCCCGGTGTAGAACGATACGTACGGGTGTTCCAGATAACCGATGAAGTAGTTCTCGATCGTCAGGTCGCGCTTGTACACCTCGGAGACGAACGGCAGCTCGTCCATGTTCTCGATCATCGGCCGATCGGGATTGCGCACGTGCTCGCCGTTGGCATCGCGATAGGTCAGACCCAGAACGCCGGACAGATCACGGCCTTCGGCCACTTCCTTGCAGGTATAGTCGAACTCCTCGCGGCCGACGAAATCGATAGCGGTCGAGGTGGCCAGCGAGCCGTCCGGATCGACCGCGACCTTGGCGCCGACCATGCCGATCAGGAGTTTGGGGTTCTCGCGCTTGAGCGCTTCGGCGACCTGTACGTCGGTGGCGAACGAGGGCGAACTGGTGTGCATGATCACGAGTTCGTATTCGTTTGCCAGCGGCAGCACGTCGGCGAGGCTCAGGCCGTCGGCCGGGGCATCGATCAGTCGGCTGCCCGGGACCATCGCGGCCGGCTGGGCCAGCCATGTCGGATACCAGAACGACTTGATTTCGCGTTTGGCCTGGTAGCGCGCGCCGGCGCCGCCATCGAAGCCGTCGAAGGAGGGCGGGTGTAGGAAGAGCGTTTTCATCAGTGCCTGTCCATTGACTGTGATTTCATGGAGCCGTCGGAGTTGACCCGGTATGCCTGGCCCCGCCAGCGAATCGATCGGTTCGATAACCCGTTGAGCCAGTTGTTCAGTGTCAAAAACTCTCGTAACGGCCAAAGCCAGAGACCGGCCGCTGCGGCGCGTCCGGCACGGCGATTCTGGATGCCGTGCAACACCAGGCCCGCGCTGACCGTCACGGCCAGCAGTACGACAGACACAGGCTGCGCGCAAGTCAGTATAACGCCGCACAAGGCAGTCGGAAGCGTGCAGCTGACAAACAGAAAGCCGTAGCTGACGGGCGCGAGCAGACGGATCGTGCGCATCCATCGAATCTCATGGCGTAGCACGCCGCGCAGGCTTGGTTCGTCGACAGTGGTTTCAACGACCACGTCGGACAGCACGATCGATTGCCCCAGCGCGCGGATGTGTTGCCCGAGCAAATGGTCGTCGGCCAGGTGATGTGCCAGCGTGGCAAAGCCGCCGATGCGCGCAAGATCTTCGCGGCGCAGTGCCAGCGTCGCCCCCGCGGCGTAGTCCTGTATGCCGAGCAGGCGTGCCACCAGCACCGAAGGCATGAACCAGTCATCGATGAAAAGCGCTGAAAGATGCGACCAGCGCGCGGTGGTTGGTCGGCCGCGATAAAGACAGGTGACCAGTCCGACCGAGGGATCGGCGAGAGCGGCGGTCACGCGTCGAAGATAATCGGGGCGAACTCTGATGTCGCTGTCGGCCAGAACGATCCGATCGTGACGTGCCGCCGTCATCATGTTGATGAGATTGCTGACCTTGCGGTTGGCGCCCCATTCATGGGCGTCGATCACGATTTCGATGTCGTGCCCCGGATAGGCGTCGCTGATGCGTCTGGCGACCGCGAGCGCGGGATCCGACTCGTTCTGCACCCCGAACACGATCTGAAATTCAGGATAGTCCTGTTCGACGAACGAGCGCAGCGATTGCTCGAGCTCGGTCTCGTTGCCGCACAGTGGCTTCAGCAGCGTGACCGGCGGCGAGGCTGAGATGGCCGTGGGGCGGCGATATCGCTTCGGGCCGAGACAGACCGCCAGCAACGCCAACAGGCTGTAGCCGCTGGCAAGACTGGCCGCAGCGTAACCCACGGTGTAGAAGACCTCGGAAGCGTTTATCACGTCGGCGTTGGGTTGGATGTGAATTCGATCGACACATGCCGGCGGGGCCGTGCCCGATCCGTCCGAGTATCGAAGATAGCCCAGGCGCCGTGTTTATCATGTTACAGCGCGCCGCGGCGGGCCGCCGGGCGCGCTGCTCATGTGCCCTGTGGGCTAGGCGTTGCGGGCCTCGTCGGCAATGTCGATCACGACCTTGCCGATCGCGGCGCCTGCTTCCAGATGCGCATGGGCCGCCCCCACGTCGCCGAGGTTGAAACGGCGTTCGTCGATCAGCGGCATGAGCTGGCCGGCTGCCATCAGCGCGCCGGCCTTGGTGAGGATCTCGGCATGGTGCGCCGGATTCACGCCGTTGAGCATCGCCGTGAGCATGAAGATCGTATGCAGCGTCAGGCTCTTGGTGTGCATCGGTGTCAGGTCGGCTTCGTACTGCGACACGATGGTCGCGACCTGACCGTTGACGCGGACCGCCTCGAACGACTTGGCGATATCCGAACCGCCAGTGGCATCGAAGACCACGTCGAAGCCACGACCCTCGGTCAGACGATCCACATAGTCGGCGACCGATTCCTCGCGATAGTGGATGGTCTCGTCCGCGCCGCAGCGACGCGCAATGGCGGCCTTGTCGGCGCTCGAAACCGTGGTGGCCACACGGGCGCCCTGCGCCTTGGCGATCTGGATCGCGATATGACCGACGCCGCCGGCGCCGCCATGAATGAGGACGTGATCGCCCGGTACCAGACGGGCCCGATCGACCAGCGCCTCCCAGGCCGTGATCGTGACCAGTGGCAGCGCCGCGGTCTCGCGCCAGCCAAGATCCGCCGGCTTGAAGGCCATCAGCTCGGCGTCGACCACCACGTATTCGCCGTAGGCGCCGCCGCGGCCGACCAGCCCCGCTGCGCAACCGTAGACGGCGTCACCGACAGCGAATCGGCGCACGTTGTCGCCGACTGCATCCACCTCGCCGGCCACGTCGCAGCCGAGCACGGCCGGCAGCGCGGGCGCGATTGCCGGCCCGGCGGTACGAAGCTTGGTATCGACCGGGTTCACGCTCGAGGCGATCTGGCGCACGCGGATCTGGCCCGGGCCGGGTTGGGGCAGGGCCACTTCGGCAGCCTCGAATACGTCCGGTGTGCCGAACTCGCGAATCTGTTGAACTTCCATGAGAAGCAAAGGCTTGGATGTCGTCGCTCAACATACGCCAAGCCGGGCGTTTCGGCATAGCCGCACGGTGTCACCGGTTGCGACCAAGGTCCAGTGTCGCGCGATTCACGGCCGCCGCATTCTGGCCCCGACAGCGCCGATCGCAGCCTGAGAACAACACGCGGCGGCGACGAACAACGCTTTTCACCTTGGGGGGAATCATGAAGCGGAACTGGACAGTGGGCATCGCGATCGCGATGGCCGCGTCGCTGGCTGCGTGCGGCGGCAACGATAACAAGAACGACAACAGTCAGCCCAGCGCGCCGGCGCCCGAGGCGAGCAGTCTGTATTCGCCAGCCTCGCAGGATGCTGTTGTTCCCTTCCCGAACAACCTGCTGTTCGTCGATGCGAACAACACCTCCGGCGTATTGGCCGGGGTGAGCGCGGACGGCACGCTCAATATCCCGGATCCCACCGGCGCCAATCCGGTGATCGCCGATGCGGACAAGCTCGACGGATTCTCGACCACCGACAATCTCTATGCTGACTTTTCGGGCGCCGACATCGACGTGGCCACGGCCAATGATGGCGGTGTGCGAATGATCGACGCGGCGAGTGGCGCGGAGCTCGTGGCCGGTACCGACTTCGACGTGGTGAAATCGCCCGATGTGCTCGATCACACGCGGTTGCTGATCCGGCCGCTCAAGTCGCTCGACCCCGCGACCACGTACTACGTGGTCATCACCGACCAGCTCAAGACCACCGACGGTGGCAGTGTGGCGCCGAGCGATCAGTTTGCGATCGCGGATTCGGACAGCGCGGTGGGCTCCGATGCCAATCCGGCGAGCAGCTACACAGCAGCCCAGCAGACGGTGCTGGAATCGATCCGCAGTCAACAGATCCGCCCGATTCTCGACAGCGTGCCCGGCGCCAGTGCCAGCAACGTGATCGTGGCCTGGCAGTTCACGACCCAGAGCATCGGCGGCTCGTTGCGCTACATTGCAGCGCACCCGACGCCGAATCCCGACGACAGCAGCGATGGCGGCATCCGTGTTCAGCCGTTACCCAACGCCCAGGGTGGCCAGCTCTCGACCGGCGATATCAACGCCAACCTCCCCGATACCGCGAATATCTACCAGGGCACGGTCGATCTGTCGTACTACCTCGCGGCTGCGGCGAACGACGGCACGGCGACGCCGGCACCCTTGACCACCTATTGGGCGTCCAACGGGCAGGTGGCCCCCGGCCATGCGACGCTGCATGCGCCCAGCGGCGCGGCCATTCCCTGCAGCGTTCTGACGCCCAGCGATTCCACCACGGGCTGCTTCCCGTACCCGAAAGTGCGCTCGGTGCAGTCGGTACCGGTGCTGGTGGCCGTGCCCAACGCCAACAGCCCGAGCGGCGGCACGCCGCCCACCGGCGGCTGGCCGGTCGTGATCTTCCAGCACGGCATCACCGGCAATCGCACCAACATGTTCGCGGTGGCGCCGGCGCTGGCCGCGGCCGGTTTCGTGACCGTGGCGATCGATCTGCCGCTGCATGGCCTGGCGCCCGACAATCGCGCTGGCGATCGCCAACTCACGAGCGGACCTTCGATCTGGATGCCAACGGCGACGGCGTGATCGATTCCTCGGGGGCGAACTTCATCAACCTGTCGAGCCCGATCACCTCGCGCGACAACCTGCGCGAAGCGGTGGCCGATCTGATCGATCTGAATGCCACCGTCATGCAGGGTTCGATCACCGTGGTCGGCGGCGGCGGTCCGATCAAGCTCAACGGCCAGCCGAGCCAGTTCGTCGGCCATTCGCTGGGCGCCATCGTCGGCTCCACGCTGATGGGCGTGACATCGACGAGCGCCTTCGATGCGGCGACCCTGGCCAACCCGGGCGGGGGCGTCATCCGCCTGCTGGACGGTTCGGCGGCGTTCGGCCCGCAGATCTCGACCGGTTTGAAGGCGGCCGGCGTCGGCGAGGGCAGCGAGAGCTATCAGAGTTTCCTGCGGCTCGCGCAGACCATCGTCGATGGCGCTGATCCGATCAACTATGCGAAAACGGCGGTCGCCCGTCATCCGTTGCATATGATCGAGGTCGTGGGCGGCGGCAACGGCGGCGTGAACCCGCCGGATCTGGTCGTGCCGAATGCGGTGCCTGCCAACGTCGGGCCGAGCTTCGTTCCGGCAACCAGCGGCGCCTGCCCGGCGACGGCCGGTTATACGCCGACCCTGGATACCGTATGTGTCGCCGGACCGTTGTCCGGCACCAACCCGTTGGTGACGGCGATGGGGCTGGCCTCGGTCAGCGAAAGCGTGCCCTTCGCATCGGGCAGTCAGAAAGCCGACAGCGTGGTGCGGTTTGCAAGCGGCGCGCACAGCACGATTCTGGACCCGACGGCGGGCACCTCGAATGGCAGCGTGGATCCGCAGGAAGGCGCGGCAACCACGGCCGAGATGCAATGCGAGACGGTCGGTTTCCTGGCGGCCGCTGCCGCCGGTGCATCCAGCCCGACGATTCCGCTGGGTTGTCAGTAGTGGGGTAACCGGCGGCATCCGGCCGCCGGTTGAAGTTGAATACGCCGCGGGCGGCGGCCGGTTGATCCGGTCGGTGTTCGCGGCGTTGTCGTATCCGAGCGCGGCTGGCTAAACTAGGCGGCTCGTCAAGCGGGGCGCTGCGGGCTCCCGCAGGTGTCCCGAGCCCGGTACTGTTTCCCATCCATACGCCGCGTCGCGGCCTCCGAGCATCGTCAATGAGCATCAAGTCCGACAAGTGGATCCGCCGCATGGCCGAGAGCGAAGGCATGATCGAGCCCTTCGAGCCCGGCCAGGTCAGGGAGCGCGATGGCGAGAAGATCGTCTCCTATGGTGTGTCGAGCTATGGCTACGACGTGCGCTGTTCACCACACTTCAAGATCTTCACCAACATCAACACGGCGGTAGTCGATCCCAAGGCCTTCGATTCGAGGGGTTTCGTGGACTTCGAAGGCGATACCTGCATCATTCCGCCGAATTCGTTCGCACTGGCCTCGACGGTCGAATACTTCCGCATTCCGCGCAGCGTGCTCACGATCTGCCTCGGCAAGTCGACCTATGCCCGCTGCGGCATCATCGTCAACGTCACGCCGCTGGAGCCCGAGTGGGAAGGCCACGTCACGCTCGAGTTCTCCAACACGACGACACTGCCGGCCAAGATCTACGCCAACGAAGGCGTCGCACAGATGCTGTTCCTGGAGTCGGACGAGGTCTGCGAGACGTCATACGCCGACCGTGGCGGCAAGTATCAGGGCCAGCGCGGCGTGACCCTGCCGCGCGCTTAGAGCAGGGGGCATGGGCTGCGGCGCTCGCCCGGCCCACAAGAGGTACGAAGGGCGCGCGGTGCGGTGACGCCACATAAGGAGCACTCGACACCGTGCCGTGGCCGGGGCGAGCGCCCGAAGGGCCAGCCTGAGCGTGCGCCAGGCGGTGTAGCGGCCTTTTGACTTGGCATCACCACGCGGCGTCGAACGCGCCTGCCATACGCTCAGGCCAGCGCAGGCCGCGTTGCCCTGTTGGAAACGGCTCTCGGAGCCGGCCGGCTCTATTGGCCGGTCGCGTCGCTGCGAGACAGCGACTGCACGGCGAGGACATATTGCGTGTTGCCATCTTCCAGGCGGCGTACCTGGACCGGAATCCAGTCCGCGTTGCGCGCCAGCCAGAAGGTCAGCGCGTGATGATGCGTGCCGGTGCGCGCCAGTTTGACGGTATCGAAGGTGCCGCCAGGTGTCTTGAGGCTGCCCGCATCGCTCACGTGGACCTTGTAGGTCTGGAGGCCATCGTCATCGGCGAGGATGAAGCTGTGTGCCGTCGGCAGCGTGCTGCCGGCGCCCGCCGATGCCAGCCAGCGACGGGCCGCGATCTGCAACGACATCGGATCCTGCGTGCCGGGCTTGAGCGTGTAGGTCCGGGAATCCCCGTTCTCACTCTTGTAGTGAACGGTCATCGCCGACCAGTCGAAATGCAGCGTGTAGCTGTGGCCGGGCTTGCCGTCGATATGGTGACGGAAATACTCGGGCCGGACGTCGCCGTCGACGACGCAGAAGCGAGTTTCGTCGTCGATGTTGCCGAGGAACATGTGGACCAGCGCATTGGGCTTGGCATGGCCGGCATAGACGTAACAGCCGTCCCGCTTGCCCGGCTTCAGGCTGAAATGCGCATCGCCCAGCGGCAGGCCCGACTTGCGCACGGTATAAACCGCGCTGAAGGCATCGGTGGGCGAGGCCAGGGCGGCCGGGGTTGTGACGGCGAGGCTCAGCCCCGCGAGCAGGGCAGCAGGTAGATGGGGGGGGATCTTCATTGGCCGGAGGCGTCCTCGTCGTAATCGACGATCAAAGGGTTGGACTGCAGGCGATCGTCGCGATAGATGCCGTCCTCGCGCCAGACGACCCGGCCCGAGATGAGGTCGTCGAGTGCGGCGGCGTACAGGCGTTGCTCGATGCGATCCATGATGCGATCGGCGAGCATGTCGGCGGTGTCGCCTTCGCGAATCGTGATCCGGCCCTGGCGGATCACCGGGCCGTCGTCCAGGGTAGGCGTCACGAAATGCACGCTGGCGCCGTGGTCGGCGTCGCCGGCCGCCAGGGCCCGATCATGCGTGTGCAGGCCCTTGTATTTCGGCAGCAGCGACGGATGGATGTTGACGATGCGCCCGGCAAAGCGCTCCACGAAGACATCGCTCAGCACGCGCATGAAGCCGGCCAGAACGACCCAGTCGGGTTTCTCGGCGGCAATCCGGTGTGCCAGCGCAGCGTCATAACTTTCACGGTCGGGGAAATCGCGCGGCGCGATACTGACCACCGGCAATCCGGCAAGGCGCGCCGTCTGCAGCCCTGGCGCGCGCGCCTTGTTGCTGGCGACCAGGACGATCTCGGCGTCGAGTTCGCCGGCGTCGATCGCGCGCATGATGGCTTCGAGATTGCGCCCGCGCCCCGAGATGAGCACGACCAGTCGGGCCGGATGTGTAGGTTCGCGATCGTTCATCCGACGATGCTGACGGCCGGCTCGTTGTCGTTGCGTGCGTGCACGCGGCCGATCTCGAACACCGTCTCGCCGGCGCCCTCGAGCACGGTGCGCGCAGTATCGACCTGAGCGGCCGGCAGCACGATGCAGTAGCCGATGCCGTTGTTGAAGGTTCGGGCCATCTCCTCCGGCGCCACGTTACCGGCCTCGGCCAGCCAGTCGAACACCGCCGGTCGCTGCCAGGCCGAGCGCTCCACGGTCACGGCCTTGCCTGCGGGCACGACCCGGGCCAGATTCTCGGCCAGGCCGCCGCCGGTGACGTGGGCCATGCCATGTACCGGAACCTGCGCCAGCAGCTCGCGCACGGCGGCCACGTAGATGCGCGTCGGCGCCATCAATGCATCGAGCAGGGTGCGCTCGTCGCCGATTGGCGCCATGAGATCGGCGCTGCTGGCCTCGATGATGCGGCGGACCAGCGAATAACCGTTGGAGTGCGGCCCGCTGGAGGCCAGGCCCAGCACCACGTCGCCCTCGCCGATCGACGAGCCGTCGATGCGTTGGTCGTATTCGACCACGCCCACGGTGAAGCCGGCCAGATCGAAATCGCCGGCGCCGTACATGCCGGGCATCTCGGCGGTTTCGCCGCCGATCAGCGCCGCGCCCGCCTGACGGCAGCCTTCGGCGATGCTGGCAATCACGGGCCCGGCCACGTCGGCGTCAAGATGAGCGGTGGCGTAGTAATCCAGAAAGAACAGCGGTTCCGCGCCGGCAACCAGTACATCGTTGACACACATCGCCACCAGATCGATGCCAATGCCGTCGAAGCGCGCGTGGTCGATGGCCAGACGCAGCTTGGTGCCGACCCCGTCGGTACCCGAGACCAGCACCGGTCGGCGATAACGATCGACCGGCAGCTCGAACAGACCGCCGAAGCCGCCCAGGCCGCCGATCACCTCGGGGCGGCGGGTGGCCTCCACGGGGCCGCGGATGGCGTCGACCAGACGGTTGCCGGCATCGATATCCACGCCGGCGTCGGCGTAGGTCAGGGAGGGACGATCGCTCAAGATCAGGCCTTCTCGGTTGCGTGAACCAAACGCCGGAACCCCGGCAGCAGCGTGCTATTGTACCGGTTAGGGCCTGGTGCCGTTTGGTGCGAGTCCGCGCCAAGCGCTGTTTTGCGGCAACGCGAGGCATAGTGCGCGCCGTGCAGTCATTCTGCACAAGCGTGCTAGAACGCTGGATTGCCGCAAAACAGCACTTGTCCCTGGGGGTTGGGCGGCCCATAAAATAACCAGGGGCGCCCGGCGGCGTTGCAAGTCTTGATCGTGGCACGCCATGATCGGTGACTCGCGCCTTGCCGGACACGATTTGCGGTCTCCAACGCGGCGCTCGCACCAAACGGCAACAGGCCCTAGACGGGTACCACTAGGATTGGGCTCCGAGACCATGACCGCAGGCGACAGCTGACAGACATGCGTGGACGCACACTCGCCCTGATTGGCGTGGCGGGGCTCGTTCTGGTCATCGTGCTGCTGCACGCCATGCTGTTGCCGTTCGTGCTCGGCGCCGGGCTGGCTTATGTCTGCGATCCGATCGTCGATCGCCTCGAACGCCTGCGACTGGCCCGTACGGTCGGCGTGATCGTCGTGTTCGTGGCACTGATTCTGATATTCGCGCTCCTGGTCTTCCTGCTGCTGCCGATCCTCCAGGCGCAGTTCGATACGCTCGTCCGCAGCCTGCCACGCTATCTGGACTGGGCGCAGCACACCTTCAATCCCTGGATACGGCGTCTGGCGCCGGGCGTCGGCGGGATCGATGCGGATTCCATCCGCCAGCTCATCTCCAACAACTGGGGCAGTGCCGGTGGCTTTGCCTCGGCGATCGCCAAGCAGGCGTTCTCTTCGGGCACCGCGCTGTTGTCCTGGACGATCAACCTGCTGCTCGTGCCCGTGATCATGTTCTACCTGCTGCGCGACTGGGATCGCATGACCGCGTTCATCCGCGCCCAGCTGCCACGACGTTATGAAGCCACGATCACCGACCTTGCGCGCGAGAGCGACGACGTGCTCGGGCATTTCCTGCGCGGCCAGGCACTGGTGATGCTGGTGCTGGGCACCATTTACATCGTCGGCCTCTGGCTGGCCGGGCTGGATCTGGCGCTGGTGATCGGGCTGGGCGCCGGGCTGATCAGTTTCGTTCCCTATGTCGGCGTCATCTCGGGCGTGTGCGTGGCGAGCGTCGCGATGCTGGTGCAGACCGGCGACCCGTATCAGCTGCTCTGGGTGGCGCTGGTGTTCAGTATCGGCCAGATCATGGAGCAGATGGTGCTGACGCCGCTCATGCTCGGCGAGGCGATCGGCCTGCACCCGGTCTGGGTGATCTTCGCCGTGCTGGCCGGCGGGCAGCTGTTCGGTTTCATCGGTGTGCTACTGGCGTTGCCCACGGCCGCGACCATCGCGGTGATCGTGCGCTATGCCGGCCGCCGTTGGCGGTCAAGCCGCCTGTACCTGCAGGAATAAGGCGGCGCGGTTGCCCACGGGGCGCCTTACCGGCATGCTAGCGCATCGTCGCGCAGGGGGCGCGGCGTCGATCCATCCATGTCAGGTTCGTATGCCCGTACAGCTTGTTCTCGGTGTTCAGCTGCCGGCCTCGGCGACATTGTCTGCGTTCGTCGGGCGCACCAATGCCGATGCCAAGGCCGCCGTGGCCGAGGTTGTGGACGGGCGCAGCGAACGTCTGTTCGTGGCCGGGCCGGCAAACTGCGGCAAGACGCATCTGCTGCAGGCCGCATGCCGCGCAATCGGCGATGGCGGCCGGCGCAGCGTCTACCTGCCGTTGGCTCAGGTTACGAGCCGATCGGCCCGTTGCTCGAAGGGCTGGCCGATATGGACTGCGTCTGTGTGGACGACGTGGATGCCATCGCCGGCGACCGCGAGGCCGAGATTGCGCTGCTCGGCTTGTCCGATCAGCTGCGATCGCGTGGCAGTCGTCTGCTCGCTGCCGGTTCGGCAGTGCCCCGCGAGCTCGGTCTGGCGCTGCCGGATCTCGCCAGCCGGCTGGGCTGGGGCGGGGCGGTGGTCTGCCGCGCGCTGGACGATGACGACAAGCGCGAACTGCTGATCCGGCGGGCCGAACAGCGCGGCATGGACATGCCCGAGGCGACCGCCCGCTGGATGATCCGCCATGGCCAGGCCGACGTTCCCGCCCTGATGGCTGCGCTCGATACGCTCGATCGCGCCTCGTTGTCGGCGCATCGCCGGCTGACCATCCCGTTCGTCAAGCAGGCGCTCGGTTACGGCTGATCGCGGCCCGTTACTCCGGACGAGACAAGCGGCGGGCCACGTCGGCAACGCGCGCGCCTAGATTGCGGGCCAGCTTCTTCTCGATCTCGGTGAGGGGCTTGTCGCCGAGCGTTCCGGAAACGTGACTGGCGCCGTACGGCGTGCCGCCGGAATCGGTTTCGGCCAGCAGATCGTCGGCGGTATAGGTCAGCCCGGTGATCAGCATACCGTGGTGAATGAGCGGCAGCATCATCGACATCAGCGTGGTCTCCTGACCGCCGTGCAGGCTGCCGGTCGAGGTGAACACCGCGCCCGGTTTGCCGGCCAGGGTGCCGGACAACCACTGACCGGACAGGGTGTCGATGAAGTATTTAAGCGGCGAGGCCATGTTGCCGAAACGGGTCGGCGAGCCGAGGATGAGACCGGCACATTCTTCCAGATCATCGTGCTCGACGTACGGCGCGCCGGCTTCCGGCACCTCGGGCTCGGTGGCCTCGATGGTGGGCGAAACCGGGGGCACGGTGCGCACGCGTGCGCTCATGCCGTCGATGCGCGCGACCCCGCGGGCGATCTCGTTGGCCAGCTTCTCGGTGGCGCCGTTGCGGCTGTAATAGATGATGAGGATGTCCTGACTCATGGGCTTCCTGTGGTGGATGCGTTGGGGGCATGCTCTGGTCGGGTGTGGCCCCGTCCGGCCTGGCAGACCGCCCGGCCTTCCTCGTCTACGGAATACGCCAGTTCCGGCTCAACGTGTTCTCGACCCGCAGCGGATACCAGAGCTGGCCGAGGCTGCCGTTGTAGCGCGCCAGGGCGCGCGTGAGATTGCCGTGTTCGAGTTTCAGATAATAAGCCAGAATAGCGCAGCCATAGCGGAGATTGGTCGCACGCTTGAACAGGTTGTCGTGCGGCTCGCCGATCTCGTGGCGCCAGAAGGGCATGATCTGCATCAGGCCCTCGGCACCGGCCGAGGACAGCGCGAAGCGCTTGAAGTTGGATTCGACCTGGATCAGCGCCAGCACCAGTTGCGGCGACAGCCCGGCCTCGGTGGCCGCACCATGCACATCGCGCAGCAGATTCAGCCGGCGCTGGATATTCGGTACGCGCGGGGCCAGCCGGTGCGACATGTCGACCAGCCAGACCTCGGCATCGAAACGGTTCTTGAAGCCCTTGGAGTCGGCCACCGCTTTTTTGAGTGCATTGCGCATGCCGGGCTGCATATGAGCCGGCACGGCAGCCGCGCCGAAGGCTGCCGGCGCGGCGATACCCAGCGCCGCGCCGAAAAACAGTGCGCGTACCGCCTGACGCAAGCGCTCAGTGGCCGGACACGAGGGCCTTGATGGCAGCGACATCGTGCTCGATCTCGCCGGCTTCGGCGTCGCGTCGCCCCTTGTACTCCAGCATGCCGGATTCCAGGCCACGATCCGACACCACGAGACGATGCGGAATACCGATCAGTTCGGCGTCGGCGAACATCGGGCCGGGCCGCAGGCCGCGATCGTCGTAGGCCACATCCACGCCGGCGGCCTTGAGCTCGGTATAGAGCGCCTCGCAGGCGTCGCGCACGGCCGCCGACTTGTCGGCCTTGATCGGGATGATCACCAGATCGAACGGCGCGATGGCTTGCGGCCAGCAGATGCCGGCCTCGTCGTGACACTGTTCGATTGCTGCGGCCACGATGCGGGAGACGCCAAAGCCGTAGCAGCCCATTTCGGGCACGACCGCGTTGCCGGCTTCATCCAGAACGGTCAGATCCAGCGCGCGACTGTATTTGTCGCCGAGCTGGAAGACGTGCCCGACTTCGATGCCGCGCAGGATTTCCAGCGTGCCGCTGCCGGTCGGGCTGGCATCGCCGGCGATGACGTTGCGCAGATCGGCGAAGCGCGGCTCGGGATGATCGCGGCCCCAGTTGAAGTGGGTGAAGTGGGCGCCGTCGTAGTTCGCGCCCACCACCATGTCGGCCACGTGTGCCAGGGCGAAGTCGGCGATGACTTCGACATTGGTGTTCACCGGGCCGATCGAGCCCGGGCCGGCGCCGAAATGCGTGCGGATGGTCGCCCTCATCCGCCATGGTCAGCGGGGCGACGATGCCGTCGATGTTCTCGGCCTTGATCTCGTTCAGGCTGTGATCGCCGCGCAGCATGAGCAGCACGGGGTCGCCCGATTCGCCCATCACCACGATCGATTTGGCGGTCCCCGATTCGGGCACGCCCATATGCGCGGCAAGTCCGGCGATGGTGGTGATGCCCGGGGTCTCGATCTTCTTCAGTTCGCCCGACGGTGCGGCGCGCTCGCCCTCGGTCATGACCGTAGCCGCAGCTTCGATATTGGCGGCGTAGACGCCGTCGGTGGAGACCGCAAGCTCGTCCTCGCCGGAGCCCGCCAGCACGTGAAATTCCTCCGACTTGGCGCCGCCGATGTCGCCGGAATCGGCGGCCACCACACGATAATCCAACCCCATGCGGTCCAGGATCGCGTGGTAGGCGCCGCGCATGTTGCGGTATTCACGATCCAGATCGGCCGCGTCCATGTGGAAGGAGTAGGCGTCCTTCATGATGAACTCGCGCGCGCGCATCAGGCCGAAGCGCGGGCGGATCTCGTCGCGGAACTTGGTCTGGATCTGGTAATAAGTCACCGGCAGCTGCTTGTAGCTGCGCACGTCGCGTTTGACGTAGTCGGTGATCACTTCCTCATGGGTTGGACCGAAACAGTATTCGCGTTCGGCGCGGTCCTTCATGCGCAGCATCAGGCCGCCCATGGCGTCCCAGCGCCCGGTTTCGCGCCAAAGTTCGGCCGGCTGGATCGCGGGCATGAGCATTTCCAGCGCGCCGATGGCCTCCATCTCCTCGCGGATGATGGCCTCGACCTTGCGCAGCACGCGCATGCCCAGCGGCGACCAGCTATAGAGGCCGGCGCCGAGCCGCCGGATCATGCCGGCGCGCAGCATGAGCTGATGAGAGACGATCTCGGCGTCGGCCGGCGTCTCCTTGGTAGTGGCCAGGGCGAAAGCGGAAAGGCGCATGAACAAAGCCGTCGGTTGATCCAGTTGGAGATTCTACAAAAATCCGCCCGGCGGGGGCGGGGTCGGTCCATTCGATCGGGATTTCGCATGGCATGTCGCCGGCGAGGTTCCAGGCCCGGATGAGGTCGCCAAGCCGGGCGTTCGGCGCCACGATCACCGCGGCTGCCTCGGGATAAGTGTGGCCGCGGCGGTCGTGAATCGAGGGCTCGGCTTCGCCGCCCGGATGCGAATGATAAATGGCGACCAGCGTGTGCCCGTGGTGGCGCATTCGCTTGAAGGCGGCAATCTGACCGGCCGGGTCCATCTCGAATCGGTCGACGGCGCGGCTGGCGCGATTGGCGATCGGATAATGCGCGGGTGACGGGGCGCCGCCGTCGGCGATCAGGCCGCAGATCTCGATGCTCGGCGCCCGGCGGGCTTCGGCGAGCAGTGCGGCGCCCAGCACGCCGGGCAGGGTCAGGCGGTCGACTATGCGCATTGTCCCCGGGCGTCGACGCAGTAGCGCTCGAAGGTGGTGTCGCAGACCGGGACCAGCTGGAAGTCGAGCAGACGCCAGTCCATCGCCTCGATCGCCTCGCGCGCGGACTCGAAGCGTGCCAGCGATGCGTCGTCCTCGCAGGGGCAGATCAGGGCAACGCCGGTCAGCAGGCGGCCTTCCTCGCGCAGCCGCACGCGGGCGTCACGAATCCAGTCGCGATCGCGCAGATAATCCCGGATCTGCGCGCCCAGGGGGTCGAGTTCGCTGCTGCCGATGCGGCGCGGAATCTCGTCGATGAGGTCGCAGACCGCGGTGTAGAGATGGCGCAGCCCGTGCCAGGTGATGTCGAGCCCGATCACCAGAGCGGCCGCGAAGTCCAGCCACCAGATGCCGAGCCCGATCCCCAGTACGCCGATGATGGCGGCGCTGCCGGCCAGCCAGTTGACGCGGCCCATCGAGGCATCGGCATACAGGCCCTTGTCGTGCAGATCGATGGCCAGCTGCCGGCGACGGCGGCCGATGATCCAGGGCACGGCCACGCTGTAGGCGAGCGCGGCGATGATCCACCAGCCGGCCCAGTGGGCGGGGCCGCCGGCGGCATCGATGGTGTACAGGCCGGGCTGATGGTGCTCGATCAACGAGCGCGCGCCTGCAAAGATGAGATAGCCGCCCATGCAGGTCAGTGCCAGGGCGGAGGTGAGAAACGCAATACTGCCCGCTCGATAGAAACCGTAGGGGAAGCGACGAGTCGGCGGCCATGATTCGAGCCGGACGGCGACCAGGAACGCGATCGGCGGCAACAGCGACCACAGGCTCTTCAGCCAGACCGCATGCAACGCCTGGCTCGAGCCCAGAGCGGCATACAGCGCAGCAACCACGGTGATGCGCAGCAGGAGCGTGCCCCACTCCTGGTGTCGTGCGGCTTTGAGCTGACGCTTTTTCTCGGCCGGCAGCTGGCCGGGCCGGCGCGGCTGCGACCCGGAATGCTCGGTCACGGATAGATGTGGATCGGGGTACCGTCAGGCACGCGCGCCCATATCTGATTGATCGCGCGGTTGGACACGGCGATGCACCCGTGGGTCCAGTCGCCGGTGCGCGGGCGATTGTCGTAGTCGGGCTGGCCGTGGATCATGATGTTGTTGCCCGGCGCAACGCCGAGCGCAGCGGCATGCTCACGATCGGACGGGTCCGGGTAGGAAATGTGAATCGAGCGATGAAAATCGCTGTTCGGGTTGCGCCAGTCCAGGGTATAGGCGCCAATCGGCGTCTTGTCGTCGCCGCGCATCTGCTTGGTGCCGATCGGGCGCAGACCCAGCGCGATCGGGTACTGCGCGATGATCAGGCCGTTGCGGTAGAGGTAGAGTTCGCGCTCCGACTTCATCACCACGACCAAGTCGGCATCGCCGGTCGGCGTGCTCGCGTTGTGGGCGACCGTGGCGCTTGCGATACCCGGCAGGCCGATCGTGAGCAGTAAACCGATGGCAAGCAGTACTGCCGATCCTCGCAAAATCACAGACATCATCCTCGAAAATCCTCCCCGCGGAGCGGACCGCGATCATCCGCGGCGCCACGACCTGTCGCGCCGGATCAAGCTGTTAGAATGCCATAAGCATATAGCGCGGGGGCGGCAAAGCGTGTCGCCCGAGACAACGGATCCAGGGGACGAGTCATGGCGAGCACTCCGCTTACGGTCATCAAGGGCGACGGCATCGGGCCCGATATCGTCGACGCCGCGCTGAAGGTGCTCGACGCACTGGATGTCGACTTCGAGCGTGAATATGTTCAGGTGGGTCAGGCGGCGCTGGATGCGGGCGAATCCGATCCGCTGCCGCAGGCCGCGATCGATTCCATCGAGCGCACCGGACTGGTGCTCAAGGGGCCGGTGACCACGCCCGTGGGCCAGGGATACAGCTCGGTCAATGTCGCCATGCGCAAACAGTTCGACCTGTATGCCAACGTGCGCCCGACGTTGTCCCTGCCGGGTACGAAATCGCGTTACGAGAATCTCGACATCATCACGGTACGCGAGAACAAGGGCGGCATGTATTCGGGCGAAGGCCAGACTGTCTCGGCAGACGGCAACCGCGCCGAAGCGCTGTCGGTGGTCACGCGGGAGCAGTCGGAACGTATCGTGCGTTTTGCATTCGACATGGCGCGTGCACGCGGACGCAAGAAGGTCACGCTGGCGCACAAGGCGAACATCATGAAATCCACCTCGGGGCTGTTCCTCAAGGTGGGCCGGGAGGTCGCCGAGGAATACGACGATCTCGAATACGAGGAAGTGATCGTCGATGCCTGCGCGATGAAACTCGTCATGGCGCCGGAGAAGTTCGACGTCATCGTGACCACCAACCTGTTCGGCGACATCATCTCGGACCTGTGTGCCGGTCTGGTCGGCGGGCTGGGTCTGGCGCCGGGCGCGAACATCGGCGACAACTGCGCGATGTTCGAGGCCGTGCACGGCAGCGCGCCCGATATAGCGGGCCAGAATATCGCCAACCCCACGTCGGTGATTCTGGCTACGGCGCTGATGCTCGATCATCTCGATCTGGACGACCAGGCCGCGCGCATCCGGAAGGCCGTGCGCGGCGGCGATGGCCGATCATGATCGCACCACGCCGGACCTGGGCGGCGAAGGCTCCACCCGGGGCTTTGCCGACGCCATCATCGAACGTCTCTAGCTGTGTAAAGCCACCAGGTTGTTCACGTCGAAGCCGAGGGCTGCCTGCGCGAACAGCGCCAGGTCGGCCGGCTGTGGGCACCTCGTTTGGATCGGCCGTACCGAAGGCCTGGTTATCGCCCTCGGGCGCATGGCTGGTGCTCGGCATCCGGATCGAGTTGAACATCGGCAGGTCGAAAAATGCTCGTGCATCTGCGGGGAGGGCATTTCTGTGAGCCGGTGTCAGCAGCGGCCACAAGAAGGCCGGCCGCCGGGGAATGGCGGCAGAACCACCGCCAACTCAGGCGTGGCCGATGGTTACGCGCGGCCGGCCTGCCAGATCCGTTTCGGTCTCGATACGGGCGAGGCCGGCGTTCGCGAACAAACGGCGTACGTCGGCGCCCTGAGTCTGGCCGTGTTCCACGCACAGGAGGGCGCCTGGGCGAAGATGGCTGGTTGCGCCCGCGGCGATCCGCTCGATATCGGCCAGGCCCTGGCTGTCGGCCACCAGTGCATGGCGTGGCTCGTGGCGCAGGGCTGGGTCGTCGAGATGCGGGTCCGCCGGGTCGATGTACGGCGGGTTCGACACCACCGCGTCGAAGCGCTCACCGGGCAGTGCCTCGAACCAGCAGCCTTCGGCGAATGCCACGTTCGGCAAGGCCAGTCGTTCTGCATTGCGGCGCGCGACGGCCAGCGCATTCGCGTGCGCATCGGTGGCCACCAGTTGCCAGCGTGGCCGGGCATGGGCGAGGGCGAGCGCAATCGCACCGCTGCCGGTGCCGAGATCGGCTATACGCAGCTCCACGTCGGCGGGCAGGCGGGCGAGTACGGCCTCCACCAGGGTTTCCGTGTCCGATCGCGGTACCAGTACCACGGACGTGAGCTCGAGATCGAGTTCGTGAAAGCCGATCCGCCCCAGGATATAAGCCAGTGGTTCGCCTGCTTCCCGGCGGGCGACGGCGTCGTCGATGCGCGCGATCGTGGCGGGTTCGACCGGGCGGCCGGCGTCAATGATCAGCCGCGAACCGCTCAGGCCGGTGAGGGCCTCGATCAGGCGGCGCGCCTCCAGATCGGGGCTGTCGCTGATCGTGCTCAGGCGCCCGGCCACGGCGCGGCGCAGTGTTTCAAGTGTGGGACGCTCATTCATGCGTGCGCCGGCGGGCTCAGGCCGCGCCCATCTCGGCCAGCAGATCGGCCTGATGTTCGCTGGTCAGCGCATCGATGATCTCGTCCAGATCGCCGGCGATCACACCTTCGAGTTTGTAGAGGGTGAGGTTGATGCGGTGATCGGTCACCCGCCCCTGCGGGAAATTATACGTTCGGATGCGCTCGGAGCGATCGCCGCTGCCGACCAGCCGCTTGCGCGTGGCGGCCTGTTCGCTGGTCTGCTTGTCCTGTTCGGCGGTGAGCAACTTGGTCTGCAACAGGCTCATGGCGCGCGCGCGGTTCTTGTGCTGCGAGCGTTCCTGCTGGCATTCGACCACCACGCCGGTCGGGAGATGCGTGATGCGGATCGCCGAATCGGTCTTGTTGACGTGCTGGCCGCCGGCGCCGGCGGCGCGGAAGGTATCCACGCGCAGGTCGCTGGGATCGATCTTGATATCGTCGATCTCGTCCTGTTCCGGCAGAACGGCGACGGTACAGGCCGAGGTATGGATGCGGCCCTGGGACTCGGTGGCCGGCACGCGTTGCACCCGGTGCGCGCCGGATTCGAACTTGAGCCGAGAGAACGCACCGGTGCCGATCAGGCGCGAGATCACTTCCTTGTACCCCCCATGCTCGCCGTGCGATTCGGACAGGATCTCCACCTGCCAGCCCTGTTTTTCGGCATAGGTGGCATACATGCGCATCAGATCGCCCGCAAACAGCGCGGCCTCGTCGCCGCCCGTGCCGGCGCGGATTTCCAGATAGAGGTTGGCGTTGTCGTTCGGGTCCTTCGGGATCAGGTGGCGGCGCAGTTCGGCTTCCAGGTCGTCGAGTCGCTCGCGGGCATCAGACAGTTCGGCCTCGGCCATCTCGCGCAGTTCGGCCTCGTCGGCACCTTCCATTTCCTCGAGATCGGCGATCTCGGCGGTCAGGTCCCGCCAGGCGCGATAGTCCGCCGCCAGCGATTCGAGCTGGGCGTACTCCTGCGACATGCGACGGAACTTGTTCTGGTCGTTGATGATGTCGGGGTCCGACATCGAATGCGCCAGATCTTCGTGGCGTTCGACCAGCTCTTCGAGCTTCGCGCGCAGGGAATCCTTCATAGACAGGCCTTCATGATGAGTCGTCGTTCCGGTTCGTGGGATCGGCGTCGTGGTCGGTCAGCCCGAACAGTTCGCGCGCCGGGCCGAGCAGACGCTGCTGGCGGGCGCCCGCCGCCTTGCGCAGCACCGCGCTTGGTTCGTGCATCAGTTTATTGGTCAGCCGACGCGAGGCGAATTCCAGCACGGCCTCGACGTCGTCGCCGCGCGCCAGCCGCCGGCGGGCCTGGGCCACGACCTCGGCCCGGCGGCCTTCCGCAGCGTCGCGCATGGCGCGAATTGTATCGGTTGCCTGGCGCGAGTCGACCCATTCGAGATATTCGTCGATGCGTGATGCGATGATCTCGTCGGCCTGCTCGGCAGCGGCGGCGCGGGAGCGCTTGTTGTCGTCGATCACGCTCTGGAGATCGTCGACCGAGTAGAGATAGATGTCCTCGAACCTGGCCGAGGCCGGTTCGATGTCGCGCGGTACGGCCAGATCCAGCACGAACATGGGCTTGCGCCGGCGCCGCTTGAGCGCGGCCTTGAGCTCTTTGGCGCGTACCAGATAGCCCGGCGCCGCGGTCGAGGATATCAGCAGATCGGCCTCGGCCAGATGCAGCGGAATATCGTCCAGCGCAATGGCATAGCCATGGTAGCGGGTCGCCAGTTCCTGCGCCCGCTCCAGACTGCGATTGGCGAAGATCATGCGCGACACGCCGATCTCGGCGAGATAACGCGCGGTGAGTTCGATCGTCTCGCCTGCGCCGATCATCATCGCGGACGACGCGCTGACATCGGTGAAGATCTGGCGCGCGAGCGACACGCCGGCATAGGCCACCGACACCGGGTTGGCGCCGATATCGGTACCGCTGCGCACCGCCTTGGCGACGGTGAAGCTGTGCTCGAAAAGCCGCGTGAGCAGGGGCCCGGCGCCACGTGCCGCTTGGGCGGAACGATAGGCGTCCTTCATCTGTCCAAGGATCTGTGGCTCGCCGAGAATCATCGAGTCCAGCCCTGAAGCAACGCGCAGACTGTGGCGCACGACTTCGCGGCCGCGGTGTACGTAGAAGCAGCCGGACAGGGTTTCCGGTTCCAGCCCGCGCTGGTGGCAGAGCCATTCGCGCAGGCCGCCGTCGTCGACACGACTCGCCTCGTCGTCGAGGATGGCGTACAACTCGGTACGATTGCAGGTCGACAGAATCGCGCCTTCACGAATCTGTGGCAGGCGCAGAAAATCATCCAACGCGCTGGCAAACTGCTCCGCCGGGAACGCGACCGCTTCGCGTATCGACAGCGGAGCGGTATGGTGATTGAGGCCCACGGTCAGCAGCGACATGGGTCTATTCTACCGTGCGCTCGATAGGTCTGGGATATTCATATGGCAAAGTCTGGGTGCGCAAACTATCGAGATCGGGTGCGTGTGTTGGCCGCCGTCGGGCTGGCGAGCGTACTCGGATTCGGCGTGGTTGACACGCTGGCCGTCGCCGCGGTCGCGGACGATACGCATACGGCCCCGGTCGGCGACATCGACCAGCTCGCCAGTACGCCCGAGGCCGCCGCGGATTACCAGATCATGGTGGGCGAGTCGTCCCTGCTCGATGGCGATACCGCCCGCGCGGCCCAGGCCTACGTCAAGGCGCTGACATATTCGCGGGATCCGGCGCTGGCCAAGCGCGCGACCCAGATCTCGCTGGCCGCGAGCCGCCAGGATCTGGCCTACAAGGCCGCCAAGGTCTGGGCGCGCATGGCTCCGCAGAACAGCCGCGCGCAGCAGGCGGCCGTTCGGCTGGCTTTCGTGAACAAGGACAGCGCTGGTATTGAGAGCTTCGCGCCACAGCTGATCGCGAGTGCCGGTACGCCGCGCGACGGCTATGAAGCACTGGCCGGGATTCTGAGTGATCAGCCCGGACAGGCCGACATGGCGCTCGCGGCGATGTCCAAACTCGCTTCGGCGCACCCGAAGGAAGCCGCCGCCCAGTACGCGTTGGGCCGCCTGGCGTTGAACTACAACCGTATCGATACAGCGGCCTCGGCCGCCGACAAGGCGGTGGCGGATGCGCCAGACTGGTCCGAGGCCAGCCTGTTGCGGGCCGCGATCGAGGTTCGCCAGGGCAAGCCCGATGCCGCGGTCAAGCGCGTGGAGGCCCTGAAGGGCAGCAACCGCCAACGTGCCGAATACCAGGTCTCGCTTGCCCGCATGCTGCTGCAGGCCGGCAACGACAGCGAAGGGCTGGCGGCTTTCAAGCGGGCGGTGGCGACCGACGGCGATTTCGCCGAGGCGCGCTATGGACTGGGACTGGTGGCGTTGTCGCAGGGCGATCTCGATACCGCGGCTGCGCAGTTCGAACAGCTCTACAAATCGGGCGCTCACCGTGACAACGCGGCGTTCTATCGCGGCGTGGTCGCGGAAAAGCGCAAGCACGACGCCCAGGCGATCGACTGGTACAAGAAGGTCGACGACGGCGACCATCAGTTCGAGGCGCGCGTACGCATCGCGCAACTTACCTACGATCAGGGCGATCTCGAAGGCGCGCGCGATCAGTTGCACCAGCTGGCCGATCAGTATCCGGACCAGAGCACCAAGCTGCACGCGGCCGAAGGCAGCCTGCTGGTCGATGCCGGGCGGCTGAAGAAAGCGCTGGCGGTCTATGACGCCGCGCTCAAGGATGCGCCTGACGACAGCGACCTGCTCTATGCCCGGTCGCTGGTCTACGAAAAGCTCGGCCGGATCGGCGACGCCGAGGCCGATCTGAAGCATATCCTGTCGCAGGATGGCGATAACCCCGAAGCGCTCAACGCGCTGGGCTACATGCTCACCAACCACGGCACCGACTACGCGCGCGCGGAAGGCTATATTCGCAAGTCGTTGAAGGCCGATCCCGATAACCCGGCGGTGCTGGACAGTCTGGGCTGGGTCGAATACAAGCGCGGGCATCTCGCTTCGGCCCGCAAGCATCTGGAAAAAGCCTACAAGGGCAGTCCCGATCCGGAGATTGCTGCCCACCTTGGCGAGGTGCGCTGGAAACAGGGCGACCACGACGCGGCGCGCAAGATATGGCATAAAGCGCAGGCCAAGCACCCGGACAACGCGGTGCTCAAGCAGACGATCAAACGGCTGACTTCATGAAGAAAATTCTGTTCGCGATGATCGGCGTCGCGCTGCTGGGCGGCTGCGCCATCATCCACAAGCCCGCGCCCGGCGAGGCCGGCGTGGCGAATCCCAAGGCCTGGCAGGTGCGCCAGAATACGCTGGATGGTTTCTCGCATTGGTCGCTTCAGGGGCGCGTGGCGACCGGGCAGCTGCTGGGCTGGACCGGCAACCTGAGCTGGCGCGAGCGCGCGCCGAAGTTCGATGTGCGCCTGGCCGGGCCGCTCGGTGCCGGCGGCATGCGAGCCCATGGCACGCTCCATCATGTGGTCATCGATACCGACGACGGCAAGCATTTCGAAACCAGCGACCCGGACGCGCTGGTCAAGAAGACGCTGGGCTGGTCCTTCCCGCTGCAGCCCCTGAGCTACTGGGCCAAGGGCCTGCCGGCGCCGGGCGACTATCAGCGTATTTCGGTCGACGCCAAGGGTCGGCTGCGGTCACTTACCCAGGACGGCTGGACGGTCTCGTATCTCGACTACGCGACGCCGGCCGGCGCGCCCGCGCCGCTGCCCAAGCGTGTGGTGCTCGACAACGGAGACACGCGTATTCGGCTGGTTGTCGATCGCTGGTTCGACCTGAACGCGTCGGCCGACAACGCCGGCTGAGTCGGCGGCGACACGAGCCGATGGCGTCAGATACAGCAGTCACGACCGCCCCGCGTCTGGCCGGCCATCCGCCGCTTCGGCTGGCCGGCATGAGCTGGTCGCATTTCGTCAACGACGGCGCGGCGAACTTTCTGCCGGGCGTATTGCCGGCGATCCTGGTCGGGCTCAATCTGCCGGTGGCGCTCGCGGGTACATTGATGGCCGCACTGCTGGTGGGGCAAGGCCTGCAGCCGTTCGTCGGGCTGATCGGCGACCGGATCGGCGGGCGCGCATTGAGCCTCGTCGGCCTAGTGGGCTCCTCACTCGGCGCCGGCCTGGTGGGATGGGTGGCCAGCCCGGCGGCGTTGATCGCCGTGCTCGTGCTGATCGGTGTGTCGAACGCGATGTTTCATCCGCAGGCGCTGGCGGGCGTGCGGCGGCTCGCGGAAAAACGCCAGGGCCTGGCCATGTCGATATTTCTGGTCGGAGGCGAGATCGGGCGCGGCGTGTGGCCGGTGCTGGCGGGTGCGTGCGTGGCCTGGGGCGGGTTGCACTGGCTGGCTTTGCTGGCATTGCCCGGCCTGGCCAGCGTATTCGTGCTGGCGCGCTGTGCGCCGGCGCTGCCGCGCCGATCGATGGATGCCACGCCGATCGCCTGGCGCCACCACATCGGTGGATTGTCGCGCCTCGTCGTGTTCTGTGCGTTGCGCGCGTTCGTGATCTTTGCGGCTGTCATGCTGTTGCCGCTTGATGTGGTCGGCAAGCGGCGGATCACTCACGGCCGGCGCCAGTCTGATCACCGTGCTGCTGGTGGTCGGCGTGATCGGCAACCTCAGTGGTGGCTGGCTGGCCGACCGGCTCGGTTCGCGGACACTTCTGATCGCGACGATGCTGGCCAGTGCGTTGTGCGCGGCGGCGCTCGCCGTCGTCGGCGGACCATGGCTGTGGGCATGCACGGCCGTACTCGGTATCGGTCTGTTCGCCACGCTGCCGTTGACCATCCTGATCGCGCAGGATCTGTTGCCCGAAAATCGCTCGTTCGGCTCGGGCCTTGCGCTGGGCCTGGCCAATGGGCTGGGCGCGGTGGCCGTGATTGGCATCGGCCCCGTGATCGATGCGGCCGGCGCATCGGCCGGTTTTCTGCTTGCAGCCGGTGCTGCCTGTGCGGCGGCACTGCTCGCGATATGGGTCCCGCAGCGAGAACGAGTGCATTGAGCCGACCGCGTTCAATTGACAGGCTCGGATCGAGTCAAGAGAATACGCGCCTGTTAAGTGATCGGTGACTGGTTTCAGGTTACCCCGGCTGTTTCATGGGGCGTAGCCAAGCGGTAAGGCATCGGGTTTTGATCCCGTGTACCGCAGGTTCGAATCCTGCCGCCCCAGCCAATAAGACGTCCGCACAAGCGGACACGGAAGAAAGCCTGGGCGGCGGATCAGCATCCTGCAAGGTTCGAAGTCAGCGCGCTCGAATCGTCGAGCGAAGCGACACGCGCCCGTAGGGTGAGGATGCGAAGGCATCCGAATGATCCTGCCGCCCCGGGCGTCAATAGGCTGACATTAGAGTATCCGGCGCGCGCCCAGGGGAAAACGGCCCGCGTCGAGCCCCGGCCACCTCGCGCGAGGCCGGCGACCCTCACCAGCGCGCCGCCGGATGCGGCCCGGACATTCTCGACATAAACGGCGGTAATCCATGGCGGACTCCCGATTGATGGTCTTCACCGGCAACGCCAACCCGGCGTTGGCGCGCGATGTGGCCGGCTATCTCAGGCTGCCGATGGGCAAAGCCAGCGTTGGGCGATTCTCGGACGGCGAGTGTCAGGTCGAGATCGAGGAGAATGTCCGCGGCCGCGATGTGTTCGTGGTGCAATCGACCTGCCAGCCGACCAACGACACGCTCATGGAGTTGCTGATGATGATCGATGCCCTGCATCGGGCATCGGCCGGGCGCATCACCGCGGTCATGCCGTATTTCGGTTATGCCCGCCAGGATCGCCGCCCGCGCAGCGCGCGCGTGCCGATTTCGGCCAAGGTGGCGGCCAGTCTGCTTAGCGCGGTCGGCACCGACCGCGTACTGACGGTCGATCTGCACGCTGATCAGATTCAGGGCTTTTTTGACATGCCGGTGGACAACGTTTACGCCTCGCCGGTGCTGCTGGGCGATATCTGGCGCCAGAAGGAACGCAGCGATAACCTCATCGTGGTATCGCCCGATGTGGGCGGCGTGGTTCGCGCGCGGGCGCTGGCCAAACGCCTCGATGAAGCGGATCTGGCGATCATCGACAAGCGCCGGCCCAAGGCCAACGAAGCCAAGATCATGAACATCATCGGCGACGTGGCCGGCAAGAGCTGCATCATGGTCGACGATCTGGTGGATACCGCCGGCACGCTGTGCCAGGCCGCCAATGCGCTGAAGGATCAGGGCGCGACCAAGGTGCGGGCCTACGTGACGCACCCGGTGCTGTCGGGCAAGGCGGTGGAGAACATCCGCAATTCCCGCCTCGACGAGCTGGTGGTCACCGATACGATTCCCTTGTCGGAAGAAGCCTCGGCCTGTCCCAAGATCCGGCAGCTGCATATCGCGCCGTTGCTGGCCGAGACTATCCGACGCGTGTCCGCTGAGGAGTCGGTGTCGACGCTGTACGTCGATTAGGCGCCACTTGGGGCGGCGAGTGCCCGCCGCACCGAAAATTTTGCCGCGAGCCTCGTGCAATCGGCGATGAAGCGCGTATACTACGCGGTCTTTTAATGCCGGCGGAACCATCCTTCCGCCGTTCGACCATCGACTGTAACCGGCCGCAACCCAACGCCAGCGGCCAGACAAGCTAGCTGGAGCGAATCGATATGGAAGCTTTCGAGCTCAACGCGGAAAAACGCAATGCCACCGGCCGGGCCGAGAACAGGCGCCTGCGCAAGACCGGTCGCGTGCCGGCCATCATCTATGGCGGCAACGGCGATCCGGTGATGCTGTCGTTCAATCACAACGACTTGGTTCATCACCTGGACAACGAGGCGTTCTTCTCGCACATCATCAAGATCAACGTCGATGGCGGGCAGGCTGAAGAAGTCGTGCTGCGCGATCTGCAGCGCCACCCGGCCAAGCCGTTCGTCGAGCATGCCGACTTCCTGCGTATCGTCGCTGGCGAAGCGCTGCGCATGAGTGTGCCACTGCATTTCGTGGGCGAGGAAGAGTGCCCGGGCGTGCAGGACGAAGACGGCGTCATCCAGCACAACATGAACGACATCGAGATCGAATGTCTGCCGCGTGACCTGCCGGAGTACCTCGAGGTCGATTGCCGCAACCTGCATCTTCATGATGCCGTGCATCTGTCGGAACTGGTGCTGCCGAACGGCGTCCAGATCGTGGAGCTGATGGGCGACGAGGAAGAGCAGAACGATCTGACGGTTGTCTCGGTCCAGGTGCCGCGCGCGGCGGTGGAACTCGAAGCCGAGGAAGAGGCCGAGGCGGAAGCCGAAGCCGAAGCGGCGGCCGAGGAGGCCGAGGAAGGCGAAGGCGCCGAAGCGGCCGAGGAGGAAGGCAAGGAAGAGGGCGACGCGGACAACAACTGATTGTTGTACCGCGGTTGCTCAGCACATCGCATGACCGATGAGTGAACGCATCCGCGCGCTCGTGGCACTGGGCAATCCCGGCGCCGACCATGCCCGCGACCGGCACAATGCCGGTTTCTGGCTGGCGGATCGGTTGGCGGAGCGCTGGGGGCTTGCATTCTCCCCGGAGAAGAAGTTCAAGGGCGATCTCGCACGCGCCAAGCGCGCGGGCGAGACGCTCTGGCTGCTCAAGCCGATGACCTTCATGAATGCCAGTGGCCAGGCGATCCAGCCGCTTGCTGGCATTTCACAAGATCGAGCCGGCGAAGTGCTGATCGTGCATGACGAGCTCGACCTGCCGCCGGGCGTGGCCCGGCTCAAGGATGGCGGCGGCCACGGCGGGCACAACGGCTTGCGGGATACGCATCGTGTGATCGGAGCCGGTTATCGGCGTTTACGCATCGGCATTGGCCATCCCGGTCATGCCTCACGCGTGCTCTCGCACGTGCTGGGCAAACCATCGCCCGACGAGCAGATCGCGATCGACGCCGCTATCGAGGCGAGCGTGGATGCAGTCGAGACGATTCTCGAGTCCGGCTGGAATCGCGGCGCCCAGCAGCTTAATTCCCGCAAGCCCTGATTCGATTCCGTCCGCGACCGCGCGGGCGCTCACGAGGTATTTTCCATGGCGCTTCAGATCGGCATCGTCGGCCTGCCCAACGTCGGCAAATCGACGCTGTTCAACGCCCTGACCGCGGCCGAAATCCCGGCCGAGAACTATCCGTTCTGCACCATCGATCCCAACGTGGGGGTGGTCACCGTGCCCGACCCGCGGCTGGACAAGCTGGCGGGTATCGTGTCGCCCGAGAAGGTGCTGCCGACGACCATCGAGTTCGTCGATATCGCCGGGCTCGTGGCCGGGGCGTCGACCGGCGAGGGCCTGGGCAACCAGTTTCTGGCCAACATCCGCGAGACCGACGCCATCCTGCATGTCGTGCGTTGTTTCGAGAACGATGACGTCATGCATGTCTCCGGTCGCGTGGACCCGATCGCGGACGTCGAGACCATCGATACGGAACTCGCGCTGGCCGATCTGGCCACGGTCACCCGAGCGCTGGATCGAGTGGCCAAGGCGGCCAAGTCGGGCGACAAGAACGCCAAGCGCCAGGCGGACGTCTATGCCCGCGTGCGCGATCATCTCGATACTGGCGCGCCGGTGCGCGCGCTGGAACTGTCCGAAGACGATCGGGCCGCGCTACGCGAGCTGCATCTGATCACGGCCAAGCCGGCGTTGTTCGTGGCCAATGTCGATGAAGACGGTTTCGAGAACAATCCGTTGCTCGACCGGGTGCGCGCGCACGCCGAAGCCCAGAACGCGCTGGTGGTGCCGGTGTGCGCGGCACTGGAAGGCGAGATCGCACAGCTCGACGGCGACGACAAGCTTGAGTTCCTGGCCGAGCTGGGCCAGAACGAGCCCGGCCTGAACCGGGTGATCCGTGCCGGTTATGCCCTGCTCGGGCTGCAGACGTTCTTCACGGCCGGTCCGAAGGAAGTCCGGGCCTGGACCGTGCGCGCCGGCTCAACCGCGCCACAGGCGGCCGGCGTGATCCATACCGACTTCGAGCGCGGTTTCATCCGTGCCGAGGTGATCGGCTACGACGAATACGTCGATCTCGGCGGCGAGAAGGGTGCCAAGGAAGCCGGCAAGCAGCGGCTCGAGGGCAAGGAGTACCGCGTGGCCGAAGGCGATGTGGTGCATTTCCGCTTCAACGTGTGACGCCATTCGGCTTTTTTCCCCGGTTTCGTCTTGACGGAACCGGTCGGGCCGAACATAATCTCGCGCCTTCAAGGCCATGTAGCTCAGGGGTTAGAGCACAGCATTCATAATGCTGGTGTCGCTGGTTCAAATCCAGCCATGGCCACCAAATCTAGGCGGCGTCCGTTTCAGCGCGCGCCGCATCCGCCGATCGGCGGTTGGCGATATCCCTGCCGATATCGACCCTGCTAAGGCCCGGCAGCTCGCCGGGCCTTTTTCGTTCTGGCACCGGGCGAATCGGGCACCCCGGGATAGGGCGGATGGTCGTGCGCGGCCAAACTGCTAGACTCTGGCGCTACACGGCCAAGCTAGTGTCCACGGGCTCCGATCCCTATGGCGAAGAAATCCGAAGGTGGCAAGCGCAAGCCGCTCAAGCTCAAGACCGGGTCGTTCGACCGCAATGCGGCGATGGCGCGCATGGGCATGATGGCCGGCGCGTCGTTTGCCACGCACACGGTCGGCAATCTGTTCCGCAACAAGGCCGATCGCGAGGCCCGCAATCGCGAGTTCTACGTCAAGCAGGCGCAGTTCCTGGCTGACGAGCTCGGCCAGCTCAAGGGCAGCGTGATGAAGGTCGGCCAGATGCTCTCGGTCTACGGCCAGTACTTCATGCCGCCCGAGGCGATCGAAGTGCTGCGCAGCCTGCAGGACGACAGCCCGCCGGTAGCCTGGGGGGATCTGGAGCCGGTGGTGGTGGAGCGGCTCGGGCGCAAGCGGCTCGAAGAGCTCGACATCGATCCGGAACCGCTCGCCGCCGCATCACTCGGCCAGGTGCACCGGGCCTGGCGCAAAGCCGACGGGCGCGAGCTGTGCATCAAGGTGCAGTACCCGCGCCTGGCCGATGCCATCGATTCCGACATCCGTACGCTGACCAACATCGTGCGCCTGGCCCGGCTCGTGCCCAAGGGCATGGAACTGCACTCGGTGATGGAGGAAGTGCGCGAGATGATCTACCGCGAGGTGGATTACGATCGCGAATTGCGCATGACCCGCGAGTTCGGCCAGCGGCTGGCGCACGACGATCGCTACGTGGTGCCGGAAGTGTTTCCGGAATACTCGACCGAGACCGTACTGGTGACCTCGTTCGAGGCGGCCGACCATGTGCAGAGCGAGCGGGTGAAGAATCTGCCGCAGGAGCGGCGCAACCGTCTGAGCGAGTCGGCGCTGGAGCTGTTTCTGCTTGAATTCTTCAATTGGGGTATCGTCCAGACCGATCCGCATTTCGGCAACTACAAGGTCCGGATCAACGAGGACGGCAACGATCAGTTCGTGCTGATCGATTTCGGCGCCACACGCGAATTCGCGCCGCGCTTCCTCGGCGCCTACTACGACACGGTGGCCGGCGCCTTCGAGGGCGACGAGCAGAAACTCATCGATGGCGCCATTGGCATCAACCTGCTGCGGCGCGACTCGCCGCAACGCGTATTCGACGATTTCGCCAACGTCGGCCTGCTCATCATCGAGCCGTTCCGCGCCGAACCACCGGCCGAACTCTCGACGCCGGACGGGCGCTACAAGTGGGGGGAGTCGGATCTGTTCTGGCGCGTCTCGAAGGCCGTGCAGGACGCGGCCATATCGCGTTGGTTCCGTATCCCGCCGCGCGAGATCGTGTTCCTGCATCGGCGGCTCGGCGGCGTATTCGTGCTGTTGTCGGTGCTCGGCGCCCAGTTGAACGCCCACGATCTGCTGGCGTCCTACCTCTATCAGGAAAACGGCCGTATCCGGCCCGACGCCTAGCGAGCGGCCCTATGTGGCCTTCGCACCGGATGACTTTTGAAATCAAGGACCCCCTATGAAATTTCAGGAAACCTTCGACTTCGATTATTCGCGGAGCGTGATTCTGCGCATGTTCGGAGACGAGGCCTACTACCGTGCCAAATACGAAAAGATGGGCGGTGAGCCCGAAGTGATCGATACCCAGAGCAGCGAGAGCCGCTTTTTGATCACCGTGCGTCACGCGCTCGATGCGACCCGTCTGAAGTTTCCCGACTTCGTCAAGAGCCGGATCGGCGACCATCTGTACCTGCGCCAGACCGACGCCTGGCAGCTGGACCAGGGCCACGGTCGTCTCGACATCGAGATCGAGAAAGCGCCGGTACAGATCGAGGCGTCGATGCATTTGTCGGAACAGGACTCGGGTTCGCGCCTGACGATGGAATTCGACATCAAGGCATCGGTGCCGCTGCTTGGCAGCAAAATCGAAAAATCCGTGGCCGGGCCGATCAGCCGCCACGTTCAGAAGGATCTGAAGATCACCAACCGCATGGCGGCGGATTACTCCTGAGGCTTATCGGGCGTGGTTGCCCACCTCGGCGCCCTCGGGGCGGCAGCCCGCCGCGCCGGCAGCGGGTATTCGATCGGGGCGGAAGCAGCGTCGGCCATCGCGCCCGTGGCCTGCGCTTGCGGCCGTAATCCCGGCGCCCGAACCGGTTCTCATGGGCCGCTGGCTGCGGCTTCAGCGGCGCCCGGCGCCATCAGCCTCCTTTGTTGAACGCGCCAATAGATTTTTCAGTTCGTAAAGCTTGGCCAGGGCCTCGCGCGGGGTGAGATCGTCGCAGTCGATCTCTTCCAGCCGCTCGTGCACCGGATCGGCTTCAACTTCGGCTGGCGCCGGTTTGGGCGCTTCGAACAGCCCGAGCTGCGGGCTGGTCGACTCGCGCGACGCGCTTTCCAGTTCGGTCAGATGCTTCTCGGCCTGTCGGATCACTTTCTTCGGCACCCCGGCAAGTGCGGCCACTTGCAGGCCGAAACTGCGCGAGGCCGGCCCGGGCCGGATCGCATGCAGGAACGCCAGTTTCTGTTCGCCGCCGGCATCGGCGTAGTCCGCGACCTCGAAGTGCGCGTTCTTCGAGGCCGGCCAGTCGGCCGCGATCTGGGTCAGTTCGAAGTAGTGCGTCGCGAACAGGGTATAGGCCCGGTTGTGCGTGGCCAGCCGTTCGGCCACCGCGCGCGCCAGCGCCAGGCCATCGTAGGTGGAGGTGCCGCGGCCAATTTCGTCCAGCAGTACCAGCGATTGCTCGGTCGCGTGATGCAGGATCTGGGCGGTCTCGCTCATCTCGACCATGAAGGTCGACTGGCCGGCTGATAGATCGTCACCCGCGCCGATACGCGTAAAGATACGATCGAGTGGCCCGATGGTGGCGGAGTCGGCCGGCACGAACGAGCCGATGTGCGCCATCAGCACGATGAGCGCGGTCTGGCGCATATAGGTCGATTTACCGCCCATGTTGGGGCCGGTGATCAGCAAAACGCGGGTGTCGTCGTCCAGATCGGTGTCGTTGGCGACGAACGGGGCATCGGAGAAGCGCTCGACCACCGGATGCCGGCCGCCACTGATATGAATGCCGGGGGTGTCGGTCAGCCGCGGGGCGACCCAGCGATAATCCATCGCACAGCGTGCCAAGCCGCACAGCACGTCGAGGCGCGCCAGGCCGTCGGCGATCGACTGCAGCCGCGACATGTGGGTCGCCAGCAGTTCGATCAGTTCGGCATAGAGCTGCTTTTCGCGCGCCAGCGCTCGTTCGCGGGCCGACAGGATCTTGTCCTCGAAAGATTTCAGTTCCGGCGTGATATAGCGTTCCACGGCCTTGAGCGTCTGGCGACGCTGATAGTCGATCGGCGCCTTGTCGGCATGCGTGCGGCCCATTTCGATGTAGTAGCCGTGCACGCGGTTGTAGCCGACCTTGAGTGTCTCCACGCCTGTGCGCTCGCGCTCGCGTGATTCCAGCTCGGCCAGATAGCCGTCGGCGTTGGCCGAGAGTTCGCGCAGTTCGTCGAGCGTGTCGTCGTAGCCGTTGGCGATCACGCCGCCGTCGCGTACCACCACCGGCGGTGAGGCCACGATGGCGCGGGCCAGCAGTCCGGCCAGGTCGTCGGCCGGGTCGAGCGCGGTATCGATGCCGGCCAGCAGCGGTGCATCGAGCCCGGCCAGTTCCTTCTTCAGACCGGGCAACCCGGCAAGCGCACCGGCCAGGCCGGACAGATCGCGTGGCCGGGCAGTGCCCAGCGCGATCCGAGTGGCAATGCGCTCGACGTCGGCCATCGCACGCAGCTTGTCGGCGATCGGCACGTAGGCGCCGCGCATCAGCGTTTCGATCGCCTGATGGCGATGGGCCAGGGTATTGAAGTTGCGGGTCGGCTCGGCCGCCCAGCGCCGCAGCGCCCTGGCGCCCATGGCGGTCGCACAGCGATCGAGCAGGCCGATCAGGCTGTGCTTGGTGTCGCCGGTCGCACTGGCCTCGATTTCAAGATTGCGCCGCGTGGGCCCGTCCAGGATCAACGTGTCGGTGACGGCATAGGTTCGCATCGAGGCGATATGGGCGAGGGCGACATGCTGGGTCGCCTCAACATAGTCGATCAGCGCGCCGGCCGCCGCGATCGCCCGCGGCATGTCGCCGCAGCCAAAGCCGTCCAGCTGGGCAACACCGAAAAATTCCTCCAGCTTGCGGCGGGCCGAGACGGCATCGAACAGCCAGGCCGGGCGTTCGGTGCGGGCGGTGTCGGGCAGGCTGAGCTGCAGCGTGGACTGATCCGAGACCACGATCTCGCTGGGGGAGAGACGCGCCAACTCGGCCGACAGCGCCGCTTCGTCGGCCACTTCGGTGACCGCCAGATCGCCCCGCGCCAGTTCCAGCGCGGCAATGCCGATCGCACGCTTGGCCGGTGCGATGGCCACGATCAGATTGGCCGAGCGCGCATCGAGCAGCGCGTCGTCGGTGACCGTGCCCGGTGTGACCACGCGCACGACTTCTCGCCGCACCGGTCCCTTGTTCGCCCCCGGCGCTTCCATCTGTTCGCAGATCGCGACCGATTCGCCGCGCGCGATCAGGCGCGCCAGATAGGATTCGGCCGCGTGATACGGCACGCCGGCCATGGGGATCGATACGCCGCCGGATTCGCCACGCGCGGTGAGCGTGATGTCGAGCAGTTCGGCCGCGCGCTTGGCGTCGTCGAAGAACAGCTCGTAGAAATCGCCCATGCGGTAGAACACCAGCATGTGCGGGTATTCATCCTTGATCGCCAGATACTGGCGGATCATCGGCGTGTGCTGGGCGTGGCGGTTCGCCGTGTCGCTCATGGGTTCTCGTCGTGGCTGGTGCATGGCGCGGACGCCGAAGTCGCGAATTGTAGTCCGACAGCCCCGATTTCGCAGGCAAGCGCTGGCATAATGCCGCCATGACGACTCTTGTACGATCCGGATGACGCGATCGCCGGGCTGATCGGCCAGCTGGCCACGCTGCTGCCGGCCCGTGACCAACGCCTGGCCACGGCCGAATCCTGCACCGGCGGCATGATTGCTGCGGCCTGTACTGATATGGCCGGCAGCTCGGCCTGGTTCGAGCGCGGCTACGTGACTTATTCCAACGAGGCCAAGCAGGCCGATCTCGGTGTAGCGCCGGCGCTGCTGGCCGATCACGGCGCGGTGAGCGAGCCCGGTGGTGGCGGCGATGACCCAGGGCGCGCTGGCAGCCAGCGCCGCTTGCCGACTGGGCGATTGCGGTGTCCGGGGTCGCCGGGCCGAGCGGCGGCAGCGACGACAAGCCGGTCGGCACCGTGTTCGTTGGCTGGCAGGCGCGCGGGGCCAGGCCGGACGTGATCCGCTATCAGTTCGACGGCGATCGCAGCGCGGTACGACGGGCGACCGTGCTCGCTGCCCTGGTTGGCCTGCGCGAGCGCGTGGACGCCGGCTGAGGCGGATATCGTTATGGCGTGCGCCGGCGAACCGAAACGACAGCGTCTTTTCTTCGCGCTCTGGCCGCCGCCCGATATCGCCGAGCGAATTGCCGACACGGCGCGCGCACTCGAGACGAATGGAATGCCGGTGGCATGCGACAAGCTGCACGTCACGCTGGCGTTTCACGGCGCCTGCAGCGTCGCCGATCGCGATGCTCTGATCGCGCGCGCCGAGCGGGCTGTGGCGCCGCCCATCGATCTGGTGTTCGATCGTCTCGGCGGATTCGAAAAACCGCGTCTGATCTGGCTCGGCATGTCCGATCCGCCCCAGGCATTGTACGATCTGGCAGCCTTCCTGCGCGGGCCGGCTCTTGATGCGCGGCGTTTCGTGCCACATATCACGTTGCAACGAAAAGCCGCGCCGATCAGTGCGTGCGCGCTGGCGCCCATTGGCTGGCGAGCGCGCGAGTTCGTACTGGCGGAAAGCGGGGCAAACGGCGCGCCCGGCAGTTATCGCATACTTGCGCGTTGGCCGCTCACGGGCGAGGCTGCCCCCTCTCAAGTGTGAAATAATGCGGCCGATACCCGACCATCAGCAGTTCGTTTTCCCGGCCGGAAAGCCTGCGTTCGATTCGAACGGACCCGATCACTATGGATGAAGATCGCAAGAAAGCACTCGCCGCCGCGCTGAGCCAGATCGAACGCCAGTTCGGCAAGGGCTCGGTGATGCGCATGGGCGACGTCGACAACTCCAACGTGGCGTCGATCTCCAGCGGCTCGCTGACGCTCGACATCGCGCTCGGCGTCGGCGGATACCCGCGTGGCCGTGTGGTCGAGATCTACGGCCCGGAATCGTCCGGCAAGACCACGCTCACGCTGCAGGCGATCGCCGAGGCCCAGAAGGCTGGCGGTACCGCCGCGTTCATCGACGCCGAGCACGCGCTCGACCCGACCTATGCCGAAGCCCTCGGCGTGGACATCGAGAATCTGCTGATCTCCCAACCGGATACCGGCGAACAGGCGCTTGAGATCGCCGATATGCTGGTGCGTTCGGCGGCGGTGGATATCGTGGTGGTGGACTCGGTGGCTGCACTTACGCCCAAGGCCGAGATCGAAGGCGAGATGGGCGATTCCCATGTTGGCCTGCAGGCCCGCCTGATGAGCCAGGCACTACGCAAGCTCACCGCCAACATCAAGCGTACCGGCACCACGGTGATGTTCATCAACCAGATCCGCATGAAGATCGGCGTGATGTTCGGCAGCCCGGAAACCACCACCGGCGGCAACGCGCTGAAGTTCTATTCGTCCGTGCGGCTGGACATCCGGCGTATCGGCTCGATCAAGAAGGGCGACGAGGTTATCGGCAACGAGACCCGCGTGAAGGTGGTCAAGAACAAGATGGCGCCGCCGTTCCGCAAGGCCGAGTTCGAGATTCTCTATGGCGAGGGCTCCTCGCGCGAAGGCGAGATCATCGATCTGGGTGTGGCCAACAATCTCGTGGAAAAAGCCGGTTCCTGGTACTCCTACAACGGCGACCGCATCGGCCAGGGCAAGGACAATGCCCGCAAGTTCCTGAAGGACAACCCCGAGATCGCACAAACCATCGAAGCGGCCCTGCGCGAGAAGCTGTTGCCGAAGAAGAAGACGAAGGAAGAGAAGGAAGCCGAAGCGGCTGCGGCGAATGGGGCCGATCAGGCCGGCGCCGCCGATCTGCTGTCCTCGGAGGACGGCGCTACTGCCGCCTCGTCCAAGCGCGGCGCGAAATAGACGCGGGGCTGGGCGCTACGCATGGAGCCGATACGGGCCGCGCACTGCGCGGCCTTTTTTGTGGGGCCATATGAACGACGACGCCAACGACACGCCGCCCACGGACGAGGCGGTCCGGGCCGAGCGGCTCGCGATCCGCAAGCGCGCCATGGATCTGCTGGCGCGACGCGAACACGCCTATGCCGAACTCGTCACCAAGTTGAAGAAACGCGAGCACGGGGTCGATCAGATCGAGATCGTGCTGGATGAACTGGCCGGGGACGGGCTGCAATCCGATGCCCGTTATGCCGAGGCCGCGGTCGCCAGCAAGGCACGCCGCGGCATTGGACCGGTGCGCATCCGCGCCGAACTGCGCGGCGCCGGTGTGAACGATGTCGAGATCGAAGCCGCGTTGGCCGAGGCCGAAGTGGACTGGGACGAGCTGGCCGAAGCCGCGCGGCGCAAGCGTTTCGGCGACGAACTGCCGCCGGATTTCCCGACCAAGGCCAAGCAGATGCGTTTCCTGCAACGGCGCGGTTTTGACGCCGATCAACTCTCGGGCGCCTTCGACGACTGATCTTCGGGCTGCTTGTTTGAGGGCTCGGTGGCCTGTTCCTGTCCATCCACAGATTGCACGGATTTCGCAGATTGAAACCAGGCGGATTTGCGGCGAGGGCGGGTCTGCCGCTGTCGTCGCAAAGACGATCGAAGCGTCGGCCGGAACGCGAGTCATCGCTTTCTATTATCCGCAGATCGACGCCGATGTACGCAGATCGGATACGTGCGGTTACTGCGCCTGTTACCGGATACGCCGTGGTAAACAACGACGCCACGCGGAAACAGCTTTGTATTCATCTGCGTGGATATGCGTCCATCTGCGGACGAAACAGTTTTTGTCGATAACGACTGCCGAGCCGAACGCGCCGCTATGAACGATCCGACGCCGAAGTCGCCCGCGTTCAATCTGTGCAATCGGTGAAATCTGTGGATAGTGACTTCAACACCCATCGAATCGGTGGGATTTCGTCTGCACGATCGAGCCGCCGGTGGCATGATCGAGTGCGGATATCTCAACGCGAGAAGCGCCATGAAAGTGACGGCCGAAATCTGTGTCATTCCGCTGGGTGCCGGCGTGTCGGTATCGAAATACATCGCCGCCTGCGGGCCGATTCTCGAGGCCGCGGGCTTGAAGCCCCAGCTGCATGCTTACGGCACGAACGTGGAAGGCGAATGGGACGACGTCTTCGCGGCGTTCAAGGAATGCCATCAGACCATCCACGACCTCGGGGCGCCGCGCGTGCATACCTCGATCAAGGTCGGCACCCGCATCGACCGCGAACAGTCCAACGACGACAAGCTCGCGGCCGTGCACAGCGCCGACCGCGAGTCCCGGTAGGGCCGGGGGCCGCGGTTTGCTAGACTGACGGGCTGTTTCTCGAGGGTGTACCGGAGACGCGTCTCATGATGACCACCAACGCGCTGCGTTCGCGTTTCATCGAATATTTCAAGGCCAACGGGCATCGGTTCGTGGCCTCGTCGAGCCTGGTGCCGGCGTCCGATCCGACCCTGTTGTTCGTCAACGCGGGCATGGTGCCGTTCAAGGACGTGTTCCTCGGCCGTGACCTGCGCGATTACAACCGCGCGGTCTCGTCCCAGCGCTGTGTGCGCGCCGGCGGCAAGCATAACGATCTGGAGAACGTCGGCTATACCGCGCGTCATCACACCTTCTTCGAAATGCTGGGCAACTTCAGCTTCGGGGATTATTTCAAACGCGAAGCCATCCGTTTCGCCTGGGAGTTCCTGACCGTCGAACTGGAGATGCCGGCCGAAAAACTCTGGGTCACGGTGTACGAGGAAGACGCCGAGGCCGAGGCGATCTGGCGCGACGAGGTCGGCATTCCGGAAGCGCGTCTGGCACGCATCGGCGCCAAGGACAACTTCTGGCAGATGGGGGATACTGGCCCCTGCGGACCGTGCTCCGAAATTTTCTACGATCACGGCGAGCATATCTGGGGCGGCCCGCCCGGCACGCCCGAGGAAGACGGCGATCGTTTCGTCGAGATCTGGAACCTCGTGTTCATGCAATACGACCGCCAGCCCGACGGCACGATGGTGGATCTGCCCAAGCCGTCGATCGATACCGGCATGGGCCTGGAGCGCATCGCCGCGGTCATGCAGGGCACGCACGACAACTACGGCATCGATGTCTTCCAGACGCTCATGGCGGCGGCGGCGAAAGCGGTCGGCATCAACGGCGAGCCGCGCGAAGACCAGCTGCCGTCGCTCAAGGTCGTGGCCGATCATATCCGTGCCACCGCATTTCTCATCGCCGACGGCGTGATGCCGTCCAACGAAGGCCGCGGCTATGTGCTGCGCCGGATCATGCGCCGCGCGATCCGCCACGGCTACAAGCTGGGCGCGACCGGCACGTTCTTTTACCAGCTCGTCGCGCCGCTCAACGAGTTGATGGGCGAGGCCTATCCCGAATTGACCGACGCGCATGCCCAGATCGAGCGCGTGGTCGAGCAGGAGGAGCAGCGCTTCTCGGAAACGCTGGCCCAGGGCATGAAGATCCTGGAAGACGCGATCGCCGATATGGACGGCAGCGAAATCCCGGGCGAGACCGTGTTCAAGCTGTACGACACCTACGGTTTCCCGGTCGATCTGACCAACGATGTCGCCCGCGAGCGCGATCTGACGCTCGACAACGAAGGCTTCGAGCGCGAGATGAACGCGCAGCGTGAGCGCGCGCGGGCGGCCAGCCAGTTCGGCGCCGATTACCACGCCAAGATCGACGACATCGGCGAGGCCACGGAATTTCTGGGTTATACGGAGATCGAGGCCGAAGCGAAGATCGTATCGCTGCTCGCCGACGGGGAGCCCGTCGAGCGTATCGCCGAAGGATCGCAGGGCGTGGTCGTGCTCGATCGCACGCCGTTCTATGGTGAATCCGGCGGCCAGGTCGGCGATACCGGCACGATCGCCGCCCAGGGCTTCTCCTTCGTCGTCACCGATACCCAGAAGCAGAACGGCGTGTTCCTGCATTTCGGGCGTGCTGAGCGCGGAGCGGTCGAGCCGGGTGCCTCGGTAACGGCGGCGGTAGACGTGGCGCGTCGACGCGATATCGAGCTCAATCACACGGCGACCCATCTGCTGCACGCGGCGCTGCGCGACACGCTCGGCACCCATGTGCGTCAGAAAGGTTCGCTGGTCGCTCCCGATCGCCTGCGCTTCGATTTTTCGCACTTCGAGGCGGTGACACCCGAGCAGCTTGCGACCATCGAGGCCCAGGTCAACGACAAAATCCGCGAGAACATCGAAGGGCGGATCTACGAACGTTCCTACGATGATGCCGTGGCCGAAGGCGCGATGGCGTTCTTTGGCGAGAAATACGGCGCCGTGGTGCGCGTGGTGCGCTTCGGCGACTACTCGGTGGAACTGTGCGGCGGTACGCACGCGCCGGCAACCGGCGCCTTGGGTTTCGTCAAGATCACCGAGGAACGCGGGGTTTCGGCCGGCAATCGACGCCTGGAAGCCGTTACCGGCAGCCATGCGCTGGCCTGGATTCAGGATGTGATCGATCGTCAGAGCCGGGTGGCGACGCGCCTCAAGGCTGCGCCGAGCGAGCTGGAGGACAAGCTCGATCGCATGCTTGAACGGGTCTCCGGGCTCGAGAAGCAGCTCGAAGCGGCGAACCAGAAACTGGCAGCCAGCCAGGGCGACGATCTGGCCTCTGGCGCGGTCGAGATCGGTGGCGCGCAGATCGTGGTCAAGCGCATGGACGGCGCCGATCGCAAGACGCTGCGCGAGACGGTTGATGCGCTCAAGAACAAGCTCGACAACGCCATTGTCGTGCTTGGCGCGGCCGAGGGCGATAAGGTCGCGCTGATCGCCGGTGTATCGAAGGCGCAGGCTTCGCGCGTGCCGGCCGGTGATCTGGTCAACTACGTCGCCAGCCAGGTCGGCGGCAAGGGCGGGGGGCGCCCGGACATGGCTCAGGCGGGCGGCAGCGAACCTGAAAATCTCGATGCTGCGCTTGCGAGCGTGACCCACTGGATCGATGAGCGACTGGCGGCCCGCACGAACTGAGTCGGAAATGAATCAATGCACGGACGGCCGCGGCCGTCGAGCACAAGGAAAGACGAATTCATGGCACTGATTGTCCAGAAATACGGCGGCTCCTCGGTCGGCACGGTCGACAAGATCAAGCGCATCGCCGAGAAGATCAAAGGCTATCGGGATCGCGGCGATCAGGTGGTCGTGGTCGTCTCGGCCATGGGCGGCGAGACCGATCGCCTGACCGAGCTCGCCGGCGAGCTGTCCGGCCGCCCGGTGCCTCGCGAGATGGACGTGTTGCTGTCCACCGGTGAGCAGGTGACGATCGCGCTGTTGTCGATGGCGCTGTCGCATATCGGGGTGAAAGCGCGTTCGTTCACCGGCTGGCAAGTGCCGATCGTGTCCGACGAGTTCCACTCGAAGGCCCGTATCGAGCAGATCGACGAGAACAACCTGCGTGCCGCGATCGACGACGGGGCCGTGGCTGTGGTGGCCGGCTTCCAGGGCATCACCGGCGACGGCTCGATCTCGACGCTGGGCCGCGGCGGCTCGGATACCACGGCCGTCGCGCTCGCCGCCGCGCTCAAGGCCGATGAGTGCCAGATCTACACCGACGTCGATGGTGTCTACACTACCGACCCGCGCGTGGTCCCCGGCGCTCGCCGGCTCGACAAGATTACGTTCGAAGAAATGCTCGAGATGGCCAGTCTCGGCTCGAAGGTGCTGCAGATCCGTGCAGTCGAGTTCGCCGGCAAGTACGGCGTGCCGCTGCGCGTTCTGTCGACCTTCGAGGAAGGCCCCGGCACGCTGATTACCCTGGAGGAATACGTGGAAGAACCGATTATTTCCGGCATCGCCTTTACCAAGGACGAGTCGCAGCTGACCGTGCTCGGCGTGCCCGACCGGCCCGGCATCGCCTATTCGCTGCTCGGCCCGATCGGCGAGAACAACATCGAAGTCGACATGATCCTGCAGAACGTCTCGGGTGATTCGTCGAGTGACTACACGCTGACCGACTTCACCTTCACCGTGCACAAGCGCGACTACGAGACCGCCAAGGAGCTGCTGGAAAAAGCCGCCCCGGGCGTGGGCGCGCGCGAGGTCACCGGCACGCCGGATGTGTGCAAGATCTCGCTGGTTGGCGTGGGCATGCGGTCGCACGCGAACGTGGCGGCCCGCATGTTCAAGGCGCTGGCGGACGAGAACATCAATATCCGCATGATCTCGACCACCGAGATCAAGATCTCGATCGTGGTCGAGAACAAGTATCTCGAACTCGCTGTGCGCGCGCTGCATGACGAATTCAAGCTCGATGAAGAGCCTAAGCGGGTCGAGTCCGAACTCACCCCGTCCGCTGACCGGTAGCGGCGAGCGCATGCTGACGGGGCCGATGCGAGGAGCGGCGCCGTCGTCTCGGCGATTGCGAGATATTGGTAAAAAAGGGTTTACCCCGGGCCATCGAATCGCTATCATGCGCAGCCTCGATTGATCGCGGATGCATCGCACGGTCGCTTCATTCGAAAGTCGCTTTGTTCGACGAATCGACGCAAAGGGCTGTGTAGCAACCAAGCCTTCGCGTTGAACGAGAGAAGAGATTTTTGGAGAGGTGGCCGAGTGGTCGAAGGCGCTCCCCTGCTAAGGGAGTAAGGGGTTTATAGCCCCTTCGAGGGTTCGAATCCCTCCCTCTCCGCCAAACAAGAAGTCAAGCGCCCGTAGCTCAGTTGGATAGAGCGTGCGGCTACGAACCGCAAGGTCGGGAGTTCGAATCTCTCCGGGCGCACCAAAAGAAGAAAGACCAGAAGCCATAGGTTTCTGGTCTTTTTTTTTGCGCGCTAACAATCTCTTGGCGCCTCTAACGACTCCGTTTATCTAGAACGAGTCATTTGATGTTTGCCGTTCCTCAGTGTGCTGCTCTACGCGCCGGGGGATAATCCCACAGGGGTTGCGCCAGCGGGCGGGCACTCGACTCCAGCGTATCGGTCGGGAAATCTTTTTTTCCAGCGCTTGCAATGGGTGGGGCGCGATACTCATGCCCGGTATGTGGCGCTCCTGAGCTGTCTGTCCCACGCCGATGGTGTACTTATCTGTACAGGATTTGACTAATAGTAAATTCTTGTACATAAGTGTGCAGGGAGTCCGACAGCCGAACAGTACGTGACGCACACTGCTCCACAGCACGAGATCACCGCAGACCAGCCGATAGATCGGATGTCGGTCGCGGAGCGGATTCACGCTCGGTTCGAGCAACTGACGCGGGCCGAGCGCAAGGCTGCCCGGCTGCTGCTGACCAACTATCCGGTGGCCGGACTGGACTCGCTGCCCGAGCTGGCGCGCCGCTCGACGGTCAGCCATCCCACTATCCTGCGGTTGGTATCCAAGCTGGGTTATTCGGGGTTTGGCCCGTTCCAGGCAGCGCTGCGCGGTGAACTCGAGGCCCGTTTCATGTCGCCGCTCCGCAAGGCTCGCGACGACACGCCGTTGCGCGATGAAGACAATTTCTTTGCGCGCTTTGCCGACACGGCCTGCGAAAACATTCGCCAGTCCGCTGCCATGTTGCCGCGTAGCGAGTTCGAGGGCGCGGTATCGCTGCTGCTGGACGCGGGCAAAACCGCCCATCTGCTCGGTGGACGCTTCACCGATTCGATCGCGACCTATCTGTATATGCACCTGCGTGTGCTGCGTCCGCGAGTCGCCCACGTCACCGGGCCGCCGGTGTCGTGGTCCGAATATCTGCTGGACATGGACGAGCGCGCGATCCTGGTGGTGTTTGATATCCGCCGTTACCAGGACGATGTGGTTGCGTTTGCCACTGAAGCGGCGCGCCGCGGTGCGCGCTTGGTTCTGATTACCGATCAATGGCTATCACCGATCGCGAGCGTCGCCACACACGTGCTGCCGGTGCGGGTCGAGGTACCGTCCAGCTGGGATTCGGCGAGTGCGATCGTGGCGCTGGTCGAAGCATTGATCGCACGGGTCAATACCTCGGCATGGGATCGTTCGGCCGAACGGATCGCGGAACTTGAACAGCTGCGGGCGCGGCTGGGAAGCACCGAACGGACGGACTAGCCAGAAGCGGCTTCGGTTGGCGACGAAAACAGGGAGAGGCTATGCAATACAAAGGCAAACCCAGCGGACTTCTCGATATCGAAACACTGCGTAGTGAGGTCGCCGAAGGCCGGATACACACCGTGTTGCTAGCGATGGTCGATATGCAGGGCCGGCTCCAGGGCAAGCGCCTGACGGCTGATCATTTCCTCGATGAAGTGGTCGAACACAACGCCGAGGGCTGCAATTATCTGCTGGCCGTCGACGTCGAGATGAACCCGGTGGCCGGCTATGACCATGCCTCCTGGGAGAGCGGTTATGGCGATTTCGTCTTCGTGCCCGACATGCACACGTTGCGCCGTATTCCGTGGATCGAGGGCACGGCCTTGGTGATGTGTGATCTGGCCTGGGCCGACGGCTCGCCCGTCCGTGTTTCCCCGCGCCAGATTCTCGCAGCCCAGATCAAGCGCCTCGCTGAGCGCGGCCTGTTGGCCTTCGCGGGCACCGAGCTTGAATTCATCGTGTTCAAGGACAGCTACGAGGCCGCCTGGGACAATAACTACCGCGATCTGACCCCGGCCAACCAGTACAACGTTGATTATTCACTGCTCGGCACCGCGCGCATCGAGCCGCTTCTGGCACGTATCCGCAATGGCATGCAGGGCGCCGGCATCTTCGTCGAGGATGCCAAGGGCGAATGCAACGACGGCCAGCACGAGATCAATTTCCGCTACGGGCCGGTGCAGAGCGCGGCCGACGGCCATTCCATCTACAAGAACGGCGCCAAGGAAATCGCTGCGCAAGAAGCCTGTTCGCTGACCTTCATGCCCAAGTTCAACGCGCGTGAGGGCAACTCCTGCCATATCCACCTGAGCCTGCGGACGACCGACGATGAGCAGGTGATGGCCGACGGCCAGGAGCTATCCGGACGTGGCCGACATTTTGTCGCCGGTGTGCTTGCCGGCCTCGCCGACATGACGCTGTTGTTTGCACCCAACATCAACTCCTACAAACGTTACGCCAAGGGCAGCTTCGCGCCGACCTCGATCGCCTGGGGGCGTGACAACCGCACCTGCGCACTGCGTTTGGTCGGCCACGGCAATAGCCTGCGTATCGAAAACCGTGCACCGGGCGGCGATGTAAACCCTTATCTGGCGTTGGCGGCGATGATCGCGGCGGGTATTCGGGGGCTGGACGAGCAGCTGGAACTGGAGCCGGCCTGCGAAGGCAATGCCTACGAGGCCGACAAGCCGCAGATCCCACGCAATCTGCGCGACGCTCGTGATCTTTTCGCGGCGAGTTCGCTTGCGAAGGCCGCGTTCGGTGACGACGTGGTTGCCCACTACACAAATATGGCCCAGGTCGAGCTGGATGCCTTTGACGCGGCTGTCACTGATTGGGAGCGCGTGCGCTCTTTCGAGCGATTGTAAGAATTCGAGGAATCGTCATGCTGGAGATCATCAACCCCGCCACCGGTGAATGCTTCGAGAGAGTCGAAGAGGCCGGCGCGGCCGAAGTCGATGTAGCGGTGGCGGCGGCCCATGCCGCCTTTCCCGCCTGGCGCGATATGGCACCGCCCGAGCGCAGCCGTCTGCTGCGCGCGCTTGCCCGGAAGCTGGAAGACGCGCACGAGTCGCTCGCCCGACTGGAATCGACTAATACTGGCAAGCCGCTGTCCAGTGCGCGCGGCGAGGTCGGCATTGCCATCGAGACCTTTCACTACTACGCGGGTGCCGGCGAGCGCCTCACCGGCGATACCATCCCCGTTGCCGGCGGACTCGATATAACCCTGCGAGAACCACTTGGTGTGGTCGGGTTGATCACGCCGTGGAATTTTCCGCTGCCAGTGGCCAGCTGGAAGCTCGCTCCGGCGCTGGCGGCTGGTAATACGGTGGTGCTCAAACCGGCCGAGCTTACGCCGCTGACCGCACTCGAATTCGGCCGTCTTGCTCTGGAAGCCGGCATCCCCGAGGGGGTGATCAACGTCGTGGCCGGGCGTGGCGAGACGGCCGGCCAGCGGCTGGTCGAGCATCCGGATGTGGCCAAGATCGCCTTCACCGGATCGACCGCGACCGGACGTACGATCATGAAACGGGCCGCGGACACGATCAAGCGGGTGACACTGGAACTCGGCGGCAAGTCGGCCAACGTCGTCTTCGCCGATGCCGATATCGAGGCGGCGGCCGCCGCCGCGCCCATGGCCGTGTTCGACAACGCCGGCCAGGATTGCTGCGCGCGCTCGCGCATCCTGGTTCAGAAAAATGTCTACGAAGACTTTATGGCCCGCCTGGAGCCGGGGGTTAAGGCGGTACGTGTCGGCCCGCCGGAAGATACCGCCGCGGACATGGGCCCGCTGATCTCGGCGGCGCACCGCGACAAGGTCGCGGCATTCGTGGATGACGCGGCACCCGTGGCGTTCCGCGGCAGCACGCCGGAGGGCCCCGGCTTCTGGTTCGCGCCCACGGTACTGGCACCTATGAGCAACTCGGCCCGTGCTGCGGCCGAGGAAATCTTCGGCCCGGTGGTCTGCGTCATCCCCTTCGAGGACGAGGCCGATGCTGTACGGCTGGCCAACGAAACATCGTATGGCCTGTCCGGCTCCATCTGGACACGCGACAACGCCCGGGCGCTGCGTATGGCACGCGCGGTCAAGGCCGGCGTGCTGTCAGTGAATTCGAATTCGTCGGTACGGGTCTCCACCCCGTTCGGCGGCATGAAGCAGTCGGGCGTGGGCAGGGAACTCGGTCCGCACGCGCTCGACTACTACAGTGAGATCAAGAACATATTCCTGGCCATAGGAGATTGAGGATGAACGGACGACTTTCCGGCAAGGTCGCGGTTATTACCGGCGGTGCGGGTGGCATCGGCTTGGCCAGCGCGCGACGCTTCGCCGCCGAGGGCGCAAAGGTCTGCATTGCCGATTTCAACGACGAGGCCGGACAGGCCGCGGCCGAAGAGGTCGGCGGGCTGTTCGTACACGCCGACATGAGCCGGGACGAGGATATCGAGCCGATGTATGCGCAGGCCGCCGAATATTTCGGCGGCATCGATATTCTCTATAACAACGCGGGCATCTCGCCGAGCGACGACAACTCGATCCTGGATACCGAGCTGGCCGCCTGGCATCGGGTGATGCAGATCAACGCCACCGCCGTATTCCTGTGCTGCAAGCACGGTATTCCCCATCTGCAGCAGCGTGGCGGCGGTGTCGTGATCAATACCGCCTCGTTTGTGGCCTTGATGGGGGCGGCGACCTCGCAGATCGCCTACACCGCTTCCAAGGGCGCGGTGCTGGCAATGAGTCGAGAGCTTGGGGTGCAATTTGCCCGCGACAACATCCGGGTCAACGCCTTGTGTCCGGGCCCGGTTAATACGCCGCTATTGCAGGAGTTGTTTGCCAAGGACCCGGAAAAGGCCGCGCGCCGCCTGGTGCATCTGCCACCAGGGCGTTTTGCCGAGGCTGAAGAGATTGCCGCAGCGGCGGCGTTTCTGGCCAGCGACGATGCATCGTTCATTACCGCCACGCCGTTCGCAGTGGACGGAGGGCTGTCTCAGGCGTACGTCACGCCGGAATAAAAGGAGAGTGTCATGTCAGTAATACTCGGTTTAGCACTGATCGCTTTGACCGTCCTGGTGACTGCTGCACTGGCCTTCAAGGCCAACAAGAGCGTTGTCGAATTCGATGAAGACAAGCACGAACTGTTCGTAAAGGGGCGTCACTAATTTCATAACAATAAACACCAACGCCTGTCTGGCGGCGGTGCTCTACGGGAGTTCAGGGATGAATACGAGTCACTCGGAACAGGACAAGGCGGGTCTTAACAGTTTTGGCTATGCCCAGGAATTGCTCCGCGGGATGGGCGGTTTCTCCAATTTTGCAATTTCGTTTTCGATTATCTCGATCCTGACCGGCGCGGTATCGCTGTATGGCCATGGGTTTACCTATGGTGGGCCTGGCATGATGGGCTTCGGGTGGCCGCTCGTCGCATTGTTCGTGATTTTCATTGCGGCTTCGATGGCTGAACTTGCGTCCGCGATCCCCACGGCCGGTGCGCTTTATCACTGGGCGGCGGTACTCTCGAATCGACGCGTTGGCTGGTATACAGCCTGGATCAATCTCATTGGCCAGGTCGGTATCGTGGCAGGTATCGACTACTCGGTGGCCACCTTTGCCGATCCTCTATTAGCGGGGATATTCGGATACAGCCCGAATAACACCAGCACGCTGATCGTCTTCGGCGTCATCCTGCTTTCGCACGGGGTCCTTAACCATCGCGGTATCCGCCTGGTGGCCCGGCTCAACGATTTCTCGGCCTGGTATCACATCGCAATCGTGGCCCTGCTGATCATCAGTCTCGGGTTCTTCACGGCCGGCGGTCTGCAGCCCGTCAGCTACCTGTTTCAGGTCGGGCATACTTTTTCGGACAAGCCCTACTGGCTCGCATTCCTGGTCGGGCTGCTGCAGGCACAATGGACGTTCACCGGCTACGACGCCTCCTGTCACACCATCGAGGAAACACACGAGCCACGAGTGCGTGCGGCCTGGGGCGTATTCACGTCGGTCGCGTTCTCGTTCGTTTTCGGGTTTCTGATGCTCGCCTTCGTCACCCTGTCGGTTCACAACGGCAAGGGCGCGGCTGGGGCGGGGAATGCATTCATCTACGTCATCAGCCACGCATTGGGCGGCACCTTCGGCGGCATCATCCTATGGCTGGTGACGCTGGCCATGTGGTTCTGCGGCCTGTCGTCCGTGACCTCGTTCTCGCGCATGATGTATGCCTTCTCGCGTGACGGCGGGATGCCGCTATCGCGCTACTGGGGGCGAATCAGCCGCCGCTATCGCACGCCGGCGCATGCCATCTGGCTGGCGGTTGCACTGTCGTTCCTGTTGGCGGTCATCGACTATATCGATGCCAAGCTGGCCCCACAGTCGCACTTCTCCACGCTTGCATTCCTGACTGCAGTCAGTGTTGTTGGGCTGTACGTCGCCTACGGCATTCCCATCTATCTGAAATTGCGGGCCGAAGCACGCGGTATATTCCTGCCCAAGCACAAGGGCCCGTGGAGTCTGGGCAGCTGGAGCAAGGTGGTGAACCTCATCAGCCTAGCGTGGATCGTGTTCATTTGTATCGTGATGATCATCCCGCCGAACCTGATCGCCGGCTACGCCCTTGGAATCATGATGATCGCACTCATCATCATGGACCTCGTGCACTACAAGGCACACTTCAAGGGGCCGGAAGCGGCGCTGGAACATTCCATTGAGGAAGTGCTGGCACGCGAGGCGGAATTCGAAACAGTGCCCGGCATCGACGCGAAGGCGGCGAAACACGGGTGATCGATGTTTCGTACCAGAGCTGACCTTGAGCCGATGACGTCGATTCCCGGGCCGCCCTGTGTGCGGCCCGGGAATCAGGCGATCGGATCGGCATAGTTTCCCGGAAAATTTCATGAGACAACCTCTTATCGGTCTGACCACCTACGGCTGCAATGACCGCGGTCGCCACGAGCTGCCCGCCGAGTATTCGGAAAGCGTGGTACGCGCCGGCGCGGTTCCCGTCCTGCTCCCGCCGGTCGGCGGGCGCGAGCTAGCCGAATCCTGGCTGGAGCGTTTGGACGGGGTGATCCTCACCGGCGGCGGCGATCTCGATCCCGCGCTATACGGCGGCCACGAGCATCCTACGGTCTATAACCTGGATCCGGCCCGGGATACCGCGGAAATGGCGGTCGCTCGGGCCGCCCTTGAACGGTCTCTGCCTATTCTGGCCATCTGCCGTGGTCTGCAAGTTGTCAATACCGTTCTAGGCGGCACGCTTTACGAAGACCTGCCAGCCGAGTTCGAGAGCGCTGTGGCCCATCGCGTTATTCCGCATACGCCGACCCGGCACGGAGTAAGGGTCGAACCGGGCACACGGCTGGCATCCATTCTCGGAGCCAGCGAAACCGAAAGCGTCTCTTGGCATCATCAGGGAATCCGGAGTCTGGGCGAGGGCCTGAAGCCGATCGCTCATGCGGACGACGGACTGATTGAGGCTGCTGAGTTGCCGGCGCACCCATGGTGTATTGGTGTTCAGTGGCATCCTGAGCTGTCGGCAGCCGAGGATCGAGCCCAGCAGAGGCTGTTCGATGCGTTTGTGGAACAGGCAAGGCTAGGATAAATCGAAACAGCTGCCTCGATGAAGGATCGGTCGTCATCGTGAGTGACAAGACGCTACGCGGCTCCAGAGGGGGCTAGGGTTCTACCTCGCAGCGCTTTCTGAGCACGAGGAGATGGTTGCTGGCGCGAGTGCTCTATCCCGTAGTGTCGGCTGAAGCATCAACTCCCATCAATCACGGTTGGTAATTTCCCCGATTGGATCATGGCTGCAATGCGTTAGCGTAAAGAGCAGTAGCGCGGGTCCGACTTTCCCGTGCGGCCTCGAAGCCGCGCCGAGCATATCTTGTCGGATGATCCGTGGGATGTTTGCAGCCAAGGCCTGTTTTCGCGCAATCGATGTATTTTTTGCAGTTTGCAATGCGCAAGTCTTGCCGCGTCGCGTCGCGTCGCTGCGAAGCGCGGGCTCGCAGAGAACGTGTCACCCCGAGTTCTCGATGCCGGCAGCGCGAACCCATGCCACCGGCGCCATCGCCAGATCAGTTGTTGCGCCCGGTTTGCGTAAGAGCGATTGCAGCCGCCTGCAAACCAACGGCTCGCCTCATTGCCCGCAGGGTGCGTTTCCGCGCGGCCGGGTTGTATCGAGAACGGCGCGATCGAGTCGTTGCGGGCTCGCCGCTACACGTTGTGGCATGCCCCATGGGAACAACACGGAGCGCCTCATGTCGGATGATCTACCCGATAAAAAACCCAGCCGCGTACGTTCTCTCGAGATGATCGATATGCAGGCCGGTGGTGATGTCAGCCGCATCGTGCTCGGCGGCGTCGAGGCCCTGCCCGGGAACACCGTGCGCGAGCAGCAGCAGTATCTGGAAGCCAATGGCGACGGGCTGCGACGCCTGTTGCTCTCCGAGCCCTACGGCGATCCGGCGATGTCGGTGAACCTGGTGGTGCGGCCGTGCGATCCCGAGGCCAAGGCGGGTTATATCATCATGGAAGCCATGGGTTATCCCATGTACTCCGGGTCCAACACGATCTGCACTGCTACCGCGTTGCTGCAGAGCGGCCGCATACCGATCGAAGACGACGAACAGACCGTGTTGCTGGAATCGCCGGCCGGGATCGCCCGCGTGCAGGCCCGGTGCGCCAACGGTTTCGTGCAGTCGATCACCACCCAGGGCGAGGCCGCCTATCTGGCCGTTCCCGACCTGGAGGCCGACGTGCCGCGCTATGGCAAGGTCCGCTACAACGTCGTCTGGAGCGGCGGGTTTTACGCGATGATCGACGCCGAGGCGTTGGATTTTCAATTGGTGCGCGACGAAGAGCCCGCGTTGGCTGCTTTTGCCGACGCGTTCGTGAAAACCGTACGCCCGGAGTTCATCGAGAACCACCCCGAGTTCGACGATGTGAAGCCGTTGCCGTTCGTGCATTTCATGCGTGATGCCCATGTCATCGACGGCGGCTTTCGTGCCCGCGGCGCGACCTATGTCCACCCCGGCGTGATCTGCCGCAGCCCGACCGGCACCGGCACCTCGGCGCGCATCGCGCTGATGGCGGAACGTGGCGAGATCCGGGCCGGGCAACGGCTGCAGACCCTGTCGCCACGCGACAGCAGCTTTACCGGCACCTTGCTCGGCGAGACCACGGTGAACGGTCAGCGCGGCTGGGATACGCAGATCAGCGGCTGTGCCTGGACCCTGACTCGGTCGCGGGTCGAAGTCGAACTCGACGATCCTCTGGTCGATACCACCGACCTGGAGAATCTTCTGGTTGAACCCGGCTAGCCGGAAATAATACAGGGCCGGTTACGGGCGGGCTCTGCGCCTCATTTCATTCTGACCCGGGCTGCCCGCGGGGCGGTCTGTAAATTTCGATAATACGAGCTGAATCATGAGTTCTTGCGCTGCGGCAACAAGCGAAGACAATGGCGCCGACGGCGTTGCGCTGACCACGTCCGGTATCCGCCGGTCGGTGGCCGCGGCGGCCATGGGCAACGCCATGGAGTGGTTCGATTTCGGTGTGTATGGCTATCTCGCCACCACCGTTGGCGATCTCTTCTTTCAGGGGCAGGGCGGCTCGCTGCTGAAGTCTTTTGGCGTTTTTGCCATATCGTTTCTGGCGCGGCCGGTGGGCGGGCTTTTCTTCGGCCCGTTGGGCGACCGGATCGGCCGCAGCAAAGTCCTGGTGATGACCATTCTCATGATGGCCGCCGGCACCACGGCCGTCGGCGTGTTACCGACCTACCAGACCATCGGCATCTGGGCGCCGATCCTGTTGATCGTCACGCGTCTGGTTCAGGGGTTTTCGACCGGCGGGGAATACGGCGGCGCGGCGACCTTCATCGTGGAATCGTCCCCCGACGACACCCGGGGGTTTCTGTCCAGCTTTCTCGAATTCGGCACGCTCGGCGGCTACAGCATCGGCGCAGGATTGGTCACCGTGATGACGGTCCTGCTGCCGGATTCGGCGATGCACAGCTGGGGCTGGCGCGTCCCGTTTCTGTGTGCAGCGCCTCTTGGCCTGTTCGGGCTCTATCTGCGACTCAAGCTGGAGGATAGCGCGGCGTTTTCATCGGCGGCAGAGAAAGGGGAAACCTCCCGTTCGCCGCTGCGCGAGATCTTCACCGAGCATTGGCGACGGATGCTGCAATGCATTGGTCTGGTGGTGCTGCTGAACGTGGCTTATTACACCGTGCTCACGTATCTGCCGAGTTATTTTCAGAAGCATCTGGATTTTTCCAGTGCGCAGTCGCTGGAGCTGTTGATCGCGGTCTATATCGGCATGATGCTCGTCATCGCGCTCGTCGGTTGGCTGTCGGACCGAGTCGGCCGCAAGCCGGTCATCATGGCGTCCTGTATCGGGTTCCTGTTGCTCGCCTATCCGGCCTTCTGGATGTTTCAGCTGAACAACATGGTCTATACGGCCGTGGGCCTGGCGATCTTGGCTCTGCTGGTGGTGTTGTTGTCCGGCACCATGCCCGCCACGCTGCCCGCCATCTTTCCCACCCGGATTCGTTATGGCGGGTTTGCGATCTCGTATAACCTGTCGACATCCGCGATCGGCGGCACCGCGCCTTTTGTCATCACGGCCCTGATCGGCGCGACCGGCAATCTCTATATGCCCGCTTTCTATCTGATGCTGGCATCGGCGATTGCCCTGCTGACGCTGTTCACGGTCAAGGAGACGGCCGGCCAACCGTTGGCAGGCTCTGCCGGCCTGCGGGGCTCGCGTGAACCCCGCAAGCGAGGCAAATCCTGACCGAGCCGTAACGAGCGCAGGGTGAGACGCTTGATTTGCCTGTGGCCCTGGCCGACGGCCGGGCGGGGCGCGATGTGAGTAGGTACGCCGTCCGCCGTTCCGGGCCATCTGGCATCCGCCGCCCGTGACGCTGGAGGCGGGGTTGCGATACACCCGCGGCAGTAGGAGCTGATTTCGATTCGGGTCGAGTTGGCAACCGCCCGACGACCCCGCTTCCCGATCAGGGGAGGTCTTCAAACTCCTGCTGTTCTAGTACCGGCTACGGCGCACGCACGCTAACGGGTGCAGTACGGGCGGTCGTGAATCGTGCGGCGCGTGGTGCGTGACGAACACGGTACCCCGACTTCGCTTGTTCCTCGATCTGCAATCGAGGTCATCCATCGCGTGCGCAGATTTGCTGCGCGGCATTCGCGGCGGCCATTGGCCGTTCCCGTGCCATGCGGGCTGGCTCTGCCCGCGGCAAACCGCCATGTTACGACGTCATCAGCAGACGCGTCTATCGCTCGGGATCGGCCGTTCAAGTTCGAGTGGCGGGACCATTCGCGCTCGGTGCAACCCGACGGACCGGCGGCCATATGCTGCAATCTGGGTTTGCCACTCGCTCGTGTAGCCCAGCTGCGCCGCGCTCGTTGCGCCTGCTCTTGCCACATAACTGCGCTTGGTGCGACTCGTACCAAACGGCAACAGGCATTAGCTGTCCAGTCCCGAATCTGGTCCACTCGTGACGTGGGCGATGTGATCCAGCAGATGATCGGGGTCGACCGGCTTGTGCAAGAATGCGGCCGCGCCGGCGGACAGCGCCTGGTGCTGGGCGTTGTCGCTGCCACTGGCCGTTAAGAAGATGATGGGGAGATCCGTCGTCTGCGTGTCAATTGCCTGTTGGAGTTCGAGACCGCTCATGCCCGGTAGCTCAACGTCGAGCAAAAGACAGCCCGGCCGGCCCGCTTCGGATCGCTCCAGGTAGGCTTCGGCTGATTCGTAGCTGACACACATGTATCCCGCCGCCGCCAGGAGCATTTCCAGCGACGCACAGAGACTGACATCGTCATCGACTACGACGACTGTTGTTTTCGTGTCGTCGAGCATTGCCCGCGTTGAATTGGAATGTTTTTTGTAAATACGCCCATTTCGGTCTCTGGATGCGGGCCCTCGAATTGCAATGAAAACACGCCTGGCTCGAGCGCTTTCAAGCGCGCCGAGCCCGGTAAAGAAGAGCGCGGCGCGCCGCCCGGCGGCGGATCAATCAAGCGGATCCTCTACGGCGCACGTTGGAAGTCGCACGAAGAAGGCGGCGCCGTGGTCGAGTTCCGATTCCGCCCAAATCCTGCCGCCGTGCCCCTCCACGATCGACCGTGTGAGCGATAGTCCCAACCCGGTACCTTCAAGCTTGGACGTGTAGAACGCATCGAAGATACAGCCGAGTTTCTGCCGTGGAATACCCTCGCCGCTGTCCGTGAGGCTGAACTCCACCTCATCATCGACCAAACGTGTTCGTATTGTCAGGTTCCGGTGCTCGCGATCCACCGACTCCATGGCATCGACTGCGTTGACAATCAGATTGATGATCGCCTGCTCGATCTGGATCGGCGTGCACCGGATCATCGGTAGCGGCGAATGTAGATCGAGATGGGTCGCGATGTGGTGCTTTCGGACCAGGCTTTCCACCAGCGCCAGAGCCTGGCGTACCAACGTGTTCAAGTCGCTGTCGCTTGCGTCTCGGTCGCCGGCAAAATCGCGCGTGACCGAGACAATATCGCTCGCGTGCTGGACTTGGTCGGCAATCTTGCCCAGCGCGGGCGTGACCTGATCGATGGGCCGCCCGGCATGGAGCATGCGTTTGACGGCGCCTGCGTAGTTATTGATCGAATTGAGCGGCTGCTTGATATCGTGCACCAAGGTCGTGGTCAATTCGCCGAGCGTGGCCAGGCGCTGCATGTAGACAAGGCTGGCTTGCCTGTCGATATGATCGGCTGCCCGACGGCCCTTGGCTTCGATTTCGTGTAGAAGAAGACAGAGACAGGGGGCCGTCTCCTCGCTGAATTGGGGGATAAGACTGACGGTAAACCGGCGAATCTGGCCGGTGGCATCCGGGTATTCGACCTGTGACGTGGTCTCGCGGCCCGCCATAGCGGCAGACAGACAGGGGCGAAGCGCGGCATACATGGTTTCGCCGAAGATCTGCTCAAGCTTGTGGCCGGGAATTTGCTGCGGCGTGAACCCGAACAATGCACCGAACGCCTCATTGGCGAAACGGAATGTTTCGCTGGAATCCGCGTAGGCCACCATCTGGGGTATCGAATCGGCCAGCGATTCGAGCCGCGCCTGTGCCCGTACGACGTGCAGGTGGGTAAGTTTCTGTTCGGTGATGTCGCGTTCGATCCCGATCCAGCGTACCGGCCGGTTTTCCTCCTCGCGTATCACGGTGCCGTTGCTGGCGAACCAACGAATACCGCCGTCGCGATGGCGGATACGATAATGCACGCCCGCGTCACCGGAGGTCAGGCGTCGATCGATCGCGCTGAATCGCTCGCGATCCGACTCGATGACTCGTTCCTCCCAGGCTTGCAGCGAATTGGGAAACTGGTCGGGCTCGAAGCCCAGCAGTTGCTTCAACCGGTCGGATATGTAGATATGATCGGGCTGCGCGTCCTGGGTCGTGGGGTCGAGCGCCATATCCCACATGCCGCCGTTGATCGCGCCCATGGCCATATCCAGGCGTTGCTCGCTTTCGACCGATGCCAGAGACGCCTGCTTGATTTCGGTGATATCGGCGAAAGTGATGACGACGCCGTTGATGGCGTTATCCTGCGTACGGTACGGCACAATGCGGCGCAGGAACCATTCGCCATGCTGGGTCTGCACCTCACGCTCACGCTGGCTGAGCTCGCGCATGACATATTCGGCATCGGCTTCCAGCGCCGGATCGTCGAATTTCAGCGAGATGTCGCTGAGGGGGCGGCCAATATCGGAGGTGATCAGACTCAGAAGCCCTTTGATCGCGGGCGTGAAACGCTTGATGCATAGCGCCTTATCGAGAAACAGAGTGGCGACGTTCGTGCCGGCAAACAGATTTTCCAGATCATTGTGGGCGGTTTGCAGCTCGGCGACCTTGTTCTCGAGTTCGGTGTTGACTGTGGTCAACTCCTCATTGACCGACTGCAATTCCTCCTTTGAGGTCTCGAGTTCCTCATTGGTCGATTGCAGTTCCTCGTTCATCGAGAGGATCTCTTCGTTCGAGCCCTTGAGATCTTCGTTCGAGGCTTCCAGCGCCTGAATGGTGGTGTTCAGCTCATTCCGGGTCGATTCCAGTTCGTCGGCCAGTTTCTGTTGTTCGTGCTTGCCCGTGGCGCCCAACTCAGTGCGCGCCGCCATCTCGAGGCGTTCAAACGTGATGAACAGAAGCCCCCGCGCCGACGCCGGGCGATGCAGTGGTCGAGCGGTGAGACGAATGGCGTAATCGTCGTCGGTATGGGGTACTGCGGTGACCTCACACGGGGTGTCGTCGCGAAAGGCGCGGTGGATGATGGCGCGCAGATGGCTGCGGTATTCCTCTCGCACCATGTCCATAAGCGACAGCGAAGACGGGCCGAACGGCAGGGTGAGAAAATCGCGCGTTGGCCCGTAGCTGCACAGAATATCGAGTTTACGGTTGATCAGTACGGAAGCCGGGACGAACTCGCGCAACAGAATCGAGCGAGCGATTTCCTGAGCATCATCGTGAGGGGCGGTCTGAGGCGTGGTGCGCGGCTCGTCGCCCGATCGCCGGGCGCCGGCGCCCGGGGCGAACGGGAGGTCGGCTCGTGACGCGTATTGTGTGGTGGCACGCTTGAATAAACGGCTGGCCGAATCGACCGGCTCGAAAAGATCGACCTGGCCGCTCACGGTTTCCGATGAGCCGAGAAAAAGCACACCGTTCGGGTTGAGAGCGAAATGAAATGTCGCGATGACCCGTTGCTGCGTCTCCGGGGCCAGGTACATGAGCAGATTTCTGCAGCTGATCAGATCCAGCCGCGAATAGGGCGGGTCCTCGATCATGTTCTGCGAGGCAAAAACGACCATCTCGCGCAGGCTGCGCTTGACCCGGTAGTGATCGTCGAGCTTGTCGAAGTAGGTGCGTAGCCGACGCGGATTGAGATCTGCGCTAATCGACTCCGGGTATACGCCCGCGCGCGCATGCTCCAGGGCCCGCGTATCGATATCGCTCGCGAAGACGATGAAGTTGTACTCCTTGCCGGTTTCGCGTATCGCCTCGTCCAGCGCAAAGGCAATGGAATAGGCTTCTTCGCCGGTCGCGCAACCCGGAACCCATACGCGTATCGTATCTTCCACATCGCGGTCTTTTAACAAGGCCGGCAGTCCTTGCGAGCGAAGCGCTGCATAGGCGGCTGTATCGCGAAAGAAATCGGTCACGCTGATCAAGAAGTCCTGGGTCAGATTGGCGCGTTCGCTCGCATCATTCTGCAGTCGCTCGATATATGTCTCGGGCTCATGCGCTCCGAGCAAGCCCATGCGCCGCCGGATACGACGCTTGAGCATGTTGGGCTTGTAGGGGAAGAAATCGCGCTTGTTTTCGTTTCTGCGCAGCAGATCCAATGCCTGATGCAGGATCTCATCCTCGATGTCGATATCCGGAGGCTCGGTATCGCCAGGGCTCGTTTTATGCTTGTCGGAGCCGCCTTCATCAGTCATCAGTGGCGGCAGATCTATATTGTGCTGCAGGTGGTTGCACAGGGGCTCGACCAGAGCGCTCGTTTCGAGCACGTAGTCCGGCGAGGCGAGATCCATGGCCGCCCTCGGCATGTGGCCGAATTCCGCAGTCTCCGGATCCTGCACCAGGGCAAGGCCCCCGTGAAGCTTGATCGCCTTGAGCCCCAGCGCGCCGTCCTGTCCGCTGCCCGAGAGGATGATGCCGACCGCGCGCGAACCATGTTCCCGAGCCAGGGCGCGCAGAAAATGATCAATCACCGTCGGCGCGGGCTCCTGGTCTTTCGGCAGCAGCCGAAGCTGCGTCCCCTCGATCCCCAGCGCGCATCCCTCCGGCAAGACATACACATGGTCGGGCGCGACCTCCATGTGATCCTCGATCGTTACCACGGGCAACGCGGTGGCGCGGCCGAGCAGACTCGGCAATTGCGAGGTATGCCGGCTCGACAGATGCTGCAGCACGACGAAAGCGGCGCCGGTGTCTTTGGGCATCCCGTGCAGCAGCGTCGAAATCTGACGTAGGCCGCCGGCAGAAGCGCCAATCGCGACTATGGGCGGTGTGTGGGCGGCCCCGGAGGGCACATTGTCCATAATGTCTCCTTTCGAACCGACACCCTGCCGGGTATCGCTCTGCATATCTTTTCTGCCCGGCGTGTATCTTTGTGCGCCTCGAGCCGGTCCCGCCGGGCAAGCGAGACTATGCCCGGGGAACCGGTGCCTGTTTCCCTGGCGGCAGTAGGGCGATTGAACGAGGCGACAAGGCGGGGATGCCCCGATGGTGGCAGCTCGATTCAACGTAGCTGATGCGAGCTTGAATCCGTTCAATCTTGCCCGTAAAGCTGCGCGCCGTGTGTCTGGTGTCTACTCGGCGGATCGTCATCACCGGCGCCGTCCGCTGGCCATCCCCTGGGCGCCCGCGATAACGAGGCAGCGGCATTTGTGTGCTCGTATGAGCGTTCTGAACGTGATGAAGGTCAGATCAGAGCCGCTCAATCCTGTTGATGGTGGCGACAGCCGGGCCAGGAGCAAGACAGCCTCGCCGGACGATTCATGCATGACGCGCTGTTCAACTCTGCAAGCCACTGTGCCGCCTACTTGCACTCTTTACAATCGTCGTGAAAGTGGAAGCGGCCAGGCAATGTTCCGCATGGTGGCTATGCCCGGCGTGTGGCTATGCCGATGAACGAAGGGCAGGGGCTGTCGAGCACGGGGTAGAACTGAAGGGTCGCCTCGGCTTGCCCGGCCCGGGTATCGCGCTTGTTGCTGCCAGGCCGCCCGACGCCCGTGCATACGAGTTCGGCCACCGATTCCGCGGCCATCTTGCCCCCACTTCGCCGTTGAGCGGATCGACGGGGTGGGGCGATCGACATAATTCGGACGGTTGCTTTGCCGGGCTGACCTGCAAGTGCGCTGAGGAGTGGTGCAGGCTCTTGTCGGCCGCGTAGGTCGATGCGGGGTTGGAGCGGGGGCCGCTCGGGTCGGATCCCGGCCGGCGCCGTGTGGCCGCAGTTCGGTCGTCTGCCGGGCGGAAGCGGCCCGTCGAGAATCATATGGCCGGGTTGTCGCCGCGCGCCGGGACATCAGTCAGCGTGATCGGGCATACGACGTATGCGTCGATTCGCGCCGAATCGTGTCTTCCGTCACGGCATCGAGAACTTGTCAGGCTGGTATCGATGCCGCGTATGCGCGGCCGAGTTTTCACCCGGTATGCTCTTGACGACTTCCAGGCCTATGCGCCGCGCGCGGGTAGCCGCGATTGGCGATGCTCACGCGCGTTCGTCCTTGGGCGAACCCATCACGATATAGGTCGTGATCGCACTGACATGAGGGGATGAGGGGGCGTGCCCAGTATCTCGGTATGGAAACGCTTGTAGCCGGCGAGATCCCTGCATTCTATTCGCAGGAGATATTCGAACGCGCCCGCAATGTTATGACACGTCGGCATCGTGCATCGCGCGTCCAAATCCCTCCAGGGCTGCCTTCGTATGCGATGAGAAGACCCACGCTGACGTATGCCGCAAAACCGCGCGCCATTTGTTCGGCGTCGGTGACGACACGGTAGTCACGGATGACGCCCGTTCGCTCGAGTTCCTGGACGTGGCGCAGGCAGGTCGAGGGGGAAAGCTTCACGCGCTCCGCGGGTTCGACATTGCTGATTTTTTCGTCGTATTTAAGTTCGTGCAATATGTTCTGCTTTTTTGTCAATTTCGGTCATTTATTGTAAACGTGCTGTCATTGAAGGCTTGATTAGGAGGCACTGATATTGTTGCCTGCCGTGTTGGCCACTACTGTACGGGCAGGACGGCACGACAAGGAGCGAGGAAGGCACGATGACCGATAGCTGCTGTGGATGTTCGGCCAGCGATCTGAGCCAGGCTTCCGGCGCGCAACGCCGCGCCCTGATTATCGCGCTGGCAATCAACGCCTTCATGTTCGTCGCCGAAATGAGTATCGGGCTCTGGGGGCACTCGAGCGCCCTGCAGGCCGATTCAGTCGACATGCTCATCGATGCCGTGGGCCTCGGGATCGGATTGTTCGCGCTCAACCGCACGCTCCGCGCCCGTGCCCGTGCCGGGTTTGCGAACGCGTTTATTGAACTGGTGCTTGCCGCAGGCATTGGCGCCCAGTTAATTCACCAGATTGTGATCGGCGCGTTGCCCGTAGCGACTTTCATGATCGGCATGGGTACAGTGGCGCTGTTGGCGAATTTAGCGTCGGCAGGGCTGCTTATGCGCTATCGCCATGAAGATATCAACATGCGGGCGATGTGGCTGTGCACGCGCAATGATGCCATCGGCAATGCCGCGACCATTGGCGCGGGTGTTGTGGTGCTTGTGGCCGGTGTGCCTTGGCCTGACTGGATCGTGGGTGCGCTGGTCGTGCTGCTGTTCGCCTACACCGCCATCGGTGTGCTTCGCGAGGCCTGGGGCGAGTTGCGACTACCACAGGAGGCATGACCCGGAATATTTCGGGGCTACGACCTGTTGCCGTTTCGTGTGGCGCCACATGGCGCGAAAACGCGTCGAAACCGCGCCATGAATTTGATGTTACGGGCGACTCGCATGGCCATCTCAAATTCCGCATAGTGTCAGGCTTGGCTCCGCGTCGCGTAGTGTTTGGCAATCGATCGCAGTGAACGACACATGCGCATACTCATCGCTGAAGACGATGCCAAGACGGGACACCTCCTGCAGATGGGGCTGTTCGAAGCCGGGCATGTGGTGGATCTTGCCGCGGACGGGGAACAAGCGCTGGAATGGCTGTTCAGTGAGGAATACGACGCGGCCATTCTGGATTTGATGCTGCCGCGTCGCGATGGCTGGTCCGTGCTCTCGGCGTTGCGCGATGCGAATGACCATCTGCCGGTGTTGTTGCTGACCGCGCGCGACGAGGTATCGGACCGGGTCCGCGGTCTGGATCTGGGCGCCGACGACTATCTGGTCAAACCCTTTGCCTTCAGCGAACTCGTGGCACGGCTGCGTGCCATTGCGCGGCGCGGCGACCAGATCAAGCCGGAGCGTTTCGTCATCGGCGACCTGGTGGTCGACCTGATACGCCGGCATGCGGCCCGTGCCGACCGGGCGTTGCATCTGACGCCGAAAGAGTTTTCGCTGCTGGCCCTGCTCGCAGGGCGGGCCGGTCAGGTGGTCAGCCGAGCCGTGATCGCCGAAAAGATCTGGGATATGAATTTCGGCAGTGATCTCGACATGAATGTGATCGATGTTGCGGTGGCGCGTCTTCGGTCCAAAGTGGATGTTCCGTTCCCGGATCGTTTGATCCATACCGTGCGCGGCGTGGGGTACCTGCTTGAGTTGCGGCACTGAATGCTGTCTGTGCCGCGATCCATAACGCTGCGACTGAGCGTGTTGTATGCGCTCTCGACCCTGGTCGTGTTGTCGGTTTGCGGCGTCGCCCTCTATTTTTATCTTGTTCACAGCTTCAATGTCGAAGATAGCCAGTTTCTGGTCGCCAAGGTGCATGAACTGCACGCCGATCTGGCCGACGATGGCGACCGGACCCGGCGGTTGGTCAAGGAGATCCATACCGAGACCGAATCCACGCGTTTTCGCGACTACGAAGCCCGTCTGTTACTCGCGCAGAACAAAGTGCTTGGGGAAACGCCCGGCATGGCGGCGCATCTGCCCGGGGCAGACTTTCCGGCGGCACAACCGTATCGCCAGTTCACCAACGGGCCGCGAATCGGCCGGGTCAACCGGCGGGGACATTACCTGCTGGCCGCAATCGATCTCGGTGCGGATGCGACCACTGGCCAGCCGGTGATACTCCAGCTTGCCATGAACGTCACCCATGATCGGGCGGTCCTGGCCGACTATCGGGATATGCTGATCATTGTATTGGCGGTCGGCACGTTGTTGGCGGTTTTGTTGAGCATTGCCGCGGCGCGAAAGGGGCTGGCCCCCATTCGGGCGCTGAGTCGTGTTGTGTCGAATCTGTCCGTGGAGCAGCCGAATCGGGACGCGCTCAGACGGCAATCATGGCCGCAGGAGATCAGCGGGTTGGCCGGCACGCTGGATCATGTGCTCGATCGTCTTTCCCGTTCGTTCGAGCGGCTGCGCCAGTTTTCGGCCGATGTGGCCCACGAGCTTCGCACCCCGCTCGGCAATTTGCGCAACGAGGCCGAAATCGCCTTGTCGCGCACCCGACATGAGCAGGATTACCGTCACACCGTCGAATCGATGCTCGAGGAAACGCTGCGCCTCGAACGCATCGTGGATAGTCTGCTGTTTCTGGCCCGCGCGGAGCAGAATCAGGCGTCTCACCCGCACAAGGCCATCGCGCTCGATGAAATCGCGGCATCGGTGGTCGAATATTATGCGCCGCTGGCCGAACAACAGGGCGTGGCCTTGCATGCACGAGGTGCCGCGCGGGCGCATGGCGACGACGACTTGCTGCGCCGCGCCGTGGCCAATCTGGTGGCCAACGCGATTCGGCATACGCCGGCCGGCGGCCGGATCGTTGTGGAGGTCGTGCCGGGTGAGACCTCCGCCATTCGGGTGATCGACAACGGCAGCGGTATCGCGCCCGAGCATCTGCATCGGGTGTTCGACCGCTTCTATCGCGCGGATGAGTCGCGCACGGATTCGGTTCAGGGCAGCGGCCTTGGACTGGCCATCGTCGATTCGATCATGAAACTGCACAACGGCCGCGTATCGATTGAGAGCCATCTCGCGCAGGGCACGACTGTGTCGCTGACCTGGCCGGCGGTTTGATGACGGGTTGGCCGATCGGCGGATACCAGTGATGGCTTAGGGCTCGTATCGCCTCCTGTTCTGGACCCCGGCGTTTGGAGGCCCACCGGTGGCCGTTCATCGTACGGGTTGGCCGGGGTGACGGGTCGGCGGTTCGAACCTGACAGAAATGTCAGGGCGGCGTCAGGCGAATGACAGGTCAGCTCGTCAGACTGGGCGCCATGTCAACGGATGCACGTTCCCTCGTGATTTCTCGCACGGCTTGTCTTTTGGGTTTGGCGTTACTGCTGTGCGGCGCGCCGGCCTGGAGCGCGCAGGGTACGGTCGCCGTACAGCCGCGCACGATCACGCGTGATCTGACGGCCTATGCCGAGGTCGTGCCGATTGCGCGGGCCCGGCTGCGGTCCGCGCAGACCGGGCAGATTGCCGGTTTGAACATCGAGCCCGGCCAGAACGTCACCGCCGGCGCGCTGCTCGGCAAACTGCAGGGCCCGGAAATCCAGGCGCTGCTGGAACAGCGTCGAACGGCCGTGGCGGCCGCCGAGGCGAAACGCGGGGCGGCTCGGCATACCCTGGCGATCACGCAGAAAAAACAGGCCGCCCACCTGAGCACCCGCGAAGACCTGTATAACGCCCAGGCCGCATTCGGGCAGGCCAAGGCACAGCTTTCCGCCGCCAAGGCGGCGTTGCAGGCCGCTCGACAAAACGCCGTGCTACGGGCGCCGGCAACCGGAACGGTGACGGCCGTTGCAGTCGCCAACGGCGAACGTGTCACTGCCGGCCAGACGGTACTGACGGTCCAACCGGCCGATGGCCTGTGGCTGAAGGCCATGTATTACGGCGCTCGAGCCGCTGCCGTTCATGTCGGTATGCAGGGGCGCTTCATGCCGGCCGACGGCGGCCAGCCGATCCCCGTCCGGGTGGCGCACATCCTCGCTGTGGCCGGCTCGGATGGCGGCCGGCCGGTGGGTTTGCGCTCGCGTGCGAAAAACGTCAATTGGATCAGCGGCGAAGCGGGAACGGTCGTGCTGAAAGGCGCCCAGCAGCGTGCGGTCGCGGTCCCGACGCGGGCGCTCATTCTGGATCGCAGCCAGTGGTGGGTATTGGTGCATACCGGCCAGGGGGATCGGCGACAGCGCGTGACGCTCGGTGCCAGCCGTGGTCAGGATACCTTGATCACGCATGGTCTTTCCGCCGGCGCCGAGATCGTCGTCGACGACGCCTATCTCAAGTTCCATCGCGATTTCTCGCAGAACTTCCAGCCGCCGGACTGACGCCGTGGCGATGTCTGAACAACTGCGGCGCGTGTTCGCCCGCCCGTTGCCGTGGCTGCTGATCTACGGCGCGCTGATCGCCTACGGTATCTATGCTTGGCTGCATATCCCGGTGGAAGTGCTGCCGCGCTTCAACTACCCGCAGATCAGTGTCATCACCCACGATGCGGGGGCGACGGCCGAGGAACTGGAAACCCGCATCACGCGGCCGATCGAGGGCCAGATTCTGGCGCTTCCGAATCTCGTGACCGTGCGTTCGACCATGGGCCACGGCAGCGTACAGACCAACGTGCGCTTTACCCGCGGCAGTAACGCGCAACAGGATCTGCAGGCGGTCAACAGTGCGATCGATCGGGCCCGTGGCGATCTACCGGCAGCCGCTCAGCCCTACGCCGAGATCATGGGCAATGCCATCAACGAGGTGGCGGACTATACCGCGCATATCCCGGCCGGCGTGGCGCCGGTCGCGGTGCAACGGGCCGTGCGAGCGACGATCGAGCCAGCGCTGCGCGCATTGCCGGGCGTACAGCGCGTCGAGGTGTACGGCAGCGGCGACGAGGCGCTTTGGGTCCAGCCCGATCTGGCCGCGCTGCACCGCTACGGCGTGCCGGTCACGGCGCTCACCTCGGCGCTGAAACAACACGTCTTGCTGCGTTCCGGCGGCTTCATCCATCAAGGCCACCAGCACGTGCTGATCGAGGCCCGCAGTCTGCCGACCAAGGCGTCGGACCTGGCACAGATTCCGGTTCCAAGTCGATCCGGCCCGATCGCCTTGCATGATCTGGCGCGTGTCGTGCGCGCCCCGGTACCGACCCAGAACGCCGTGCAACTGGATGGGCGCGCGAGTATCGCGGTGACGGTGTTCAAGCAACCCGGCGCCTCGACGCTGCCGGTGACCCGCGCTGTACAGGCCGCACTCAAACAAACGCGGAATCAGTTGCCCAATGGCGTGCACTGGGTGCGAACCTACAGCCAGGGCCATCTGGTACAGCTGATCGGCTCGGATCTGGGGCGGAATCTGCTGATCGGCGCGCTGCTGGCGGTGGGCGTTCTGTTCTGGGTGCTGGGCGCGGGCCGTGGCATCTGGGCGCTGGCGCTCAGTATTCCGATGTCCATACTGCTTGGCATCGCCGGGCTCTACGCGTTCGGCGAGAGCCTGAATCTGATGACGCTGGGCGCGTTGTCGGTCGCGGTGGGCCTGCTGGCCGATGATGCCATCATTGTGCTGGAGGCCATCTATCACCGCTGGGAAGCCGGCGATGAACGCTGGCCGGGTATTCGTCGTGGCCTGGCGGATATCGTCAGCCCCGATGTCAGCGGCAGCCTGACCACGGTGTCGGTATTCGTGCCGCTGCTGTTTGTCGGCGGGCTGGCCGGGTTGTTCTTCATCCCGTTCGCGCTGGCCATGACGCTGGCCATTCTGGCGTCGCTGTTCATTTCGTTGACCCTTATCCCGCTCGGCCTGGGCTTCATGCGCGCCCGGCCGCGAGCGCGGCCCACGGCCGGGGCGCGGGCGCTCGATCGGCTGCGCGGTCGCAATGAACGGCTGTTCGGCGTGGTTCTGCGCTATCCGCGCTGGAGCCTGTCGCTGTGCGTGGCGCTATTGCTGGCGAGTGTGGCGGGGCTGGCGCTGGTGTCGGTCAATTTTCTGCCGCTGCCCAACGAAGGGGTGATGCTGGCGAGCTTCACGCTGCCCCCCGGCACCGCGCTGCGAGCAGACCGAGTCCACGGTGGATCGTCTCACGCAGAAGCTGCGTGCCGATCCGGCCGTGGCGCATACCTTTGCACGCATTGGTTCGGCCTCGGCCACGGCCTATACCGAGCCCGCCTATGCCGGCGAGATCCAGATCGTGCTCAAGCCCGGTATTGGCGTGAACAGCCTCAACCGGATCGGCCAGCGCCTGCTCAAGGAGGGCCGGACCACCGGCGTGCAGATGGCGATCGGTACGCCGACGCTGGAACGCCTGGGCGAGAGTTTGTCGGGGCTGCCCCAGCCGTTTGTCATCCGGCTGTTTGGCCACGATATCAATACCCTGCGTACGCTCTCGGAAAAAATCGCGGGGCGCTTGCGCCATGTGTCCGCGCTCACCGATATCTTCAACAACGACGGCTATCCGATCACGCAATTGCAGCTGTTGCCGAAGCAGGCCGCGATGGCCGCCTACGGGCTGACGCCGGCCGGGCTCTATCAGCAGATCGACCCGTTGCTGGCGGGTGACGTCGTGGCCCGGGTCCCGCAGGGCAACGTGCCCGCTGGATCTGTATGTTCGTCTGGCACAAGCGCCGGATCTGTCTTTACCCGCGCTGCGTCAGCTGCCGATTCATACCCGGGGATGGACGACCCTGGGCCAGCTGGCCCAACTCAAACTCGTGAATACGCCCAATCAGCTGCGCCATATCGACGGCGCCCGGGCGCTGGATATTTATGCCACGCCCGTCGGTTCGCTGGGGGGCGCGATAGCCGATGCCAAGCAAGCGATCCATGGCCTACACCTGCCGCCCGGCTATCGCATGGGTTTCGGCGGCCTGTATCCCGAACTGATCCATACCGCAATCGGCATTGGTATAGCCGCCATTGCTGCGTTCGTGCTGATGGTCGGCATCCTGATCATCCAGTTCGATGGTTTGCTGGCGCCGGGCCTGTTGCTGCTGCAGATTCCGTTGGCCTTCACCGGCGGCGCCATCGCGCTGACGCTGAGTGGCGTGGGCCTGAACGCGACGGGGCTGGTCGCTTTTCTTGCCCTGGTCGGCCTGAGCCTGAACCACGGCATCGTATTGCTGTTTCGTGTACGCCGTAACGAGGCCGAAGGGCTGCCGGTCGAAGACGCGGTCCGCGAAGCCGTGCATGTACGTTTTCGCCCGATTGTATTGACCACGCTGACCGCTGTGCTCGGCATGCTGCCGACCGCGCTCGGCTGGGGCCAGGGCGCCGCACCTGAGCAAGGCCTGGCCATCGTGATTCTCGGTGGCATGATCTGGAGCGCGTTGCTGACGACCAATCTGATCCCGGCGCTTTACCTGGCTCGACGACAGAAGCAATCGAGTGGGCATTAGGTGTGTTCAGGTGAGCGGAACCTTGTGCCCTGGTTTGCGGGCTTGTCGTTGATACTGCTGCGGCCGGCCTGTGCCACATGGGGAGCGGTCTGGGGCTTTGGCGTGTACGAATTCGGCAGGCAGTTCCAGCATTTCATCGAGAGACCGCGTCGCGCCATATGGAACAGGCTCTGAAAAGCGACAGGCCGAAGCGGGCCACGTGGGCCCAGGAACCTGTTCAGAATTTTGTCACCATCCCATCCAGGGGGATAGGATATGCACATGAGCAAGCACGAATCCCACCCGCAGATCATCAACCGTCTGAAACGCGCGCAGGGTCATCTGGGGCGCGTCGTGAAAATGCTCGAGGAAGAGCAGGGGTGTCTGGAGATCGCCCAGCAACTGAGCGCCGTGGAGAACGCGATCATCAACGCCAAACGAACGCTGGTGCACGATCATGTCGATCATTGCTTCGATATCGAGCTGTTCGAAAAGGATCGCGCGCAGGCACGCGTGCTGATGGATGAGTTCAAGTCGATCACGAAATATCTATGACCAAGCCCGGGGCCCGTAAAGTGCTCGAGTGGTTCGGCTTCGGCGCGGGCGACAATGGGGCGCACGATCACCACCCCGGGCATGGCCATCATGAGCATGACGGGTCGGGCCATGGTCATACCCACGGCGTGGTCGATCCGAGCCTCGCCGCGACCGAACGCGGGATCTGGGCGATCAAATGGTCGTTCGTCATTCTGGCCGTCACGGCCGTCGGTCAACTATTGATCGCGCTCTGGTCGGGCAGCGTGGCGCTGTTGGCCGACACCATTCACAACGTCGGCGATGCGGCCACGGCGATCCCGCTGTGGGTCGCCTTCCGCCTGGCCCGCTGGCCCACCACGCGGCGCTTCAGCTACGGCTATGGCCGGGTCGAGGATCTGGCCGGTGTCGTGGTGGTGCTGATCATTCTGTTCAGCGCGCTGGTCGCCGGCTACGAGGCGATCCACCGTTTTGTTCATCCGCAGCCGATCGCGCAGCTCGGCTGGGTGGCGCTGGCCGGCGTACTCGGCTTTGCCGGCAACGAGATCGTGGCGGTGTTCCGTATCCGCGTCGGCCGCCAGATGAACAGCGCCGCGTTGATTGCCGATGGCTATCATGCACGGACCGACGGGCTGACGAGCCTGGCGGTGGTGATCGGCGCGGCCGGAGTCTGGCTGGGCTTCCCGCTGGCCGATCCCGTCATCGGCCTGCTCATCACCCTCGCCATCTTCGGTATCGTCTGGCAATCGGCGCGTGCCGTGTTCACACGCCTGCTGGACGGCGTGGAACCGCGTTTGATCGACGAAATCCACCACGCGGCGGGGCATGTCGGCCACGTGCAGGGCGTGGAGGACGTGCGCGCGCGCTGGCTGGGGCACGAGCTTGCGGTCGAGCTGAAGATCCGGCTTGATGCGGCGCTGCCGGTGGCCGAGGCCGATCGTATCGTCGAGGCCGTGCGCCAGGCGCTGGCCGATCATTTGCCGACGCTGCATTCAACGCGGATCGAAATTGGCTCGTGAGTATCAACGCCGGTAGCCAGACGCGGCCCGTGTATCCATAAGGAATCGATCGTGATGAACGCCGCTAGCGAACGCCGCAACCGCTTGACCGCCCGCCAGTTCGTGCTGGCCTTCGGCGTGGTCAGCATGCTCGCGGACATGGTCTACGAAGGCGCGCGCAGCGTGACCGGGCCGTACCTGGCCACGTTCGGCGCCTCGGCGATGACCGTTGGCCTGGTTACGGGGCTAGGCGAAGCCGTCGCTTTGGTCTTTCGTCTGGCGAGTGGCCCGTTATCGGACCGCACACAACGCTACTGGATGCTTTCCATCGCCGGCTATGCGATCACCATCATCGCGGTACCCGTACTGGCGCTCGCGTCCACATTGGCCCAGGCAAGCACGTTGATCGTCGGTGAGCGTTTCGGCAAAGCGGTACGGACGCCGGCGCGCGATACCATGCTCGCCGCGGCGAGCCATGCGTCGTTCGGACGCGGCATGGCATTTGCCGTGCACGAAGCGATGGATCAGTCGGGCGCGTTTATCGGGCCGCTGCTGGTCGCCGGCATGATCCTGTTATCCGGCTATCGCGCGAGCTTTGCCGTGCTCGCGGTGCCGGGTATTCTTGCCCTGCTTACACTGCTCTGGCTGCGCCGCCGCGTCCCCGTGCCCGCGGAGTATGACTAGCGCACACCAGGCCGGCGGCGATACGGCTACGACGCCATCCGGCGCACGTCGCCTGTCGCCCACCTTCTGGCTGTATACCGCATTCACGGCCACAGCGATGCTCGGTTTTTCGACCTTTGCCGTGCTGGCTTATCACGACCAAGTGGCCGGGGTGATCGCACCGGCCCTGATCCCGGTCACCTACGCCGTGGCCATGGCGGCGGCGGCCCTGGTGGCGCTCGGCTCCGGCTGGTTGTACGACCGTATTGGTCTGCGCGCTCTGGTGACCGCGCTGCCCCTGACTGCGCTGGTTCCGATGTTCGCACTCACCGACTCCGCTATCGCGGTGTGGGTCGGCGCGGGGCTCTGGGGCGCGGCCATGGGCATCCATGAATCCATACTCCGCGCCGCCGTGGCCGATCTGGTACCGGCCGCGCGGCGAGGCACGGCTTACGGCGTGTTCACGGCGGCCTATGGTATGGCCTGGCTCGCCGGCTCGACGATCATCGGCGCGCTCTACGGCGTGTCGTGGGTGGCCGTGATCGCGTTCGTCGTCGCGACCCAGCTTGTCGCGTTCGGGCTTTTGGTGATGTTGTTACGCGGGCGGTGAGCGGAGCCGATCCGATATCTTTCGGTCCTCAAAGCCGATAGTGATCATCGGCGATGTGATCGAGCCGGCCCGCCTGGAATGAGCGTGCGAATGCTTGTCTTCAGGGCCGAGACCACAGCCGACCGATCACGAGACGCAGACCCGAGGTCACCTGGCGGCGGCGCGAATAGAACAGATGATGTCCAACGAACGGCGGGCACTCATCGGCGACAACCTGGCGCAGCGTACCGTGCTCGATATCGGCGCTGACTTCCTGTTCGGTGACGAAGGCGATCCTTGACCTGCGTGGGCGGCTTCGATGCCGGTATCGCGGCGTGAGACCACGTCGATTGCGTCAAATACTTGCTTGATTAGTTCGCAGACTCAGCCAGCCTGAGTTGCGCTTCGGCGCAAGGTCTTGTGGCAGCAGCGGCTCGTGTCAATCGAGGCAGGATCGAGCGCAGGTCATAGCGGCGGTTGAAGCGATACTGAAATTCCGCGAGGTAGCGCGGGGCATATTTGGCGAAGTTGAAGGCATGATAGGTGCCGGTAATCGCGGTTTTCATATTGCCGAGGACGATATTCACACAGCGGAATTCCGCATGCTCGGCGGCCGCACGCCCCGAGCCGGTGATGACCGGGTAGTGTTCTGCCACTTCCCTGGCCAACGCACCGAACGCCGGCAGACCGTCCGACCACGCTTGCGTATTCGCGTGCAGCGCCGTATTCGCCCAGGGGCTGATTGCGTCCGTCGTGAACGGCGTGCAGTGAATGGCGACTTGATGCGGGCGGTTGTCGCCCACGGTGGAGACGCCGATCACGAACGGGACTTTGTTAGGCGAACCGCGCCCACGCGTGCCCGCTCGTTCGCCGCCCAGATAGGCGTCGTCGATCTCGACCCGGCCGGCCAGCTGACGACGTGATTCACGCCGGGCCATGGTATGCAGAATCTTGTGCTTGATCCGCCATGCCGCGCTATAACCCACGCCCAGATGGCGCATCAGCTCCAGCGCCGAGACGTTGTTCTTGGCCTGGGTCAACAGATGCATGGCCAGAAACCAGACTGTCAGCGGCAACTTCGTGGAGGCGAAGATCGTTCCGGCGGTTGCCGTGGTCTGGTGCCGGCAGCGCCGACACTGCCAATGGGTGCGTCCGGCACGTTCGAACCGGGTCGGCAGATGACAGCGACAGGCGGGACACACGAACCCTTGCGGCCAGCGCGACTCAACCAGCGCGGCCTCGCATTGGGCCTCACTGCCGTAGCGTTGCATGAACTCGGTCATGGACAGGCCCGGTTGAAATTGAACGCGATTCATTGCCATAACGACGCTCCGTATCGGTGCTATGGCTTTATTATCCCGAGTCGCTGGGTCATATCGTGACCCGGCTGTGTTTCCGAACTAATCAAGAATACTTGATTGCCGAACTGGTCCGCCGATCACTCTCCACCAACAACACGTCGCCCGGTTGCAGCAGTTTGCGCAGTGCCGCGATATCGCCCGGCGGGTGTGGGTAGGGGCCGCGGGCCGGCTGATTGAGATAGCCGGCCAGCCAGTGGCCGATACGTTGCAATACGCGGTTCACGGACGCGACTCCACGCGCCGCGATATAGGCCCCCGCGATGATCGCCGATCGGCCGGTATGCCTGCCCAGATCGAGAACCCCGCGGGCGGTCCGTGGGCTGTTTGGCGGGGGTGGATGCGTCATGACGTCGGCAACACGCCGCGGTTTGGGACAAGAACACCAGGAAGCCCCGCATTTTTCGCGGTGGATAAAAAATGGCCCTTCGAGGGTGTGATATCGCATCGCTCAATATGGCGTCTTGCGCAAGATGAAGGCGGGCATGGTTATGAAAAATATCTCGGTCGCGCTGTTTTTCGCAGAACAGAATTCGGATTCCGCGGTAATGCACAGAAATCATGTCAATGCGACGCTATAGCGGATATGTCGGCCCGGAAACACAAACCACAGGTTGGAAACGCTTCCTGTCGCAGTATGGCCCGCAATCTTTATTCGTGGTCCCCGATCCACTGATCCAGCACTTCCATTGCCTCGGCGCGCTGAAGATCCTCGGGCCGGTCCATATCCCATAGCGTGGGTTGCTCCGCCCAGCACAGCCCGGCCGCTGCGAGCCGGGCGCGGGTTTTCACCATGACCTGCTCGGTACTCCAGGGGATCCCGTTGAAGACGGCATCGAGGACGGCTTTCTGGCGCGCGGGCCCGAGTCGCGTTTTGAGGCCGATCAACACATAACCGCCGTCTTCGACGGGAATGAAGACGGCGTCCTTGTGGTCATCGTCGAGCGCCGCGGCCGCGGCGCGCACGTCGTTCGCGGACAGAACCGGGCAATCGCAACCGACCAGTAATACCCGGGCGTGCGCCGTCAATAAAGTGGCCATGGCCGAGCGCATTCTGGTGCCCAGATCGAGGCCGTGCTGGGCCCGCGTCGTGGGGGCGAAGGCATCGCGGAACGGCTGCAGTGTCCAGTGCTCGGAGTCGCCCGCCACCCATAACGAGACCTGCTCGCCGGCGACATCGCGGGCTACGCTCAGCGTGTTCCAGAGCATGGCTCGCTGGATAGCCGTGGCCTTTTCGGCGCCGACGCTGGGGATCAGCCGGGTTTTCACCTGGCCCGGTACGAGCGGCTTGGCGAAGACGGCGATATGGAGATCGGGGACGGGTTTCATGGGGTTCCGTTGGGGCAATAATCAGCGGGCTTGGCCATACCAACGCGCGAGTCGGGCCGGCGAGACGCCGCAACGTAGGCCAGCCGCAGCGACCACATCAGGAGGATGGTTCGTAGTGCGCCGTTCTGGTCCCAGCGGCGTCCGGAGGTGGTGGCGCGTTCGTGTAGGCAGGCCGGGCGCGAGAGGGCCTTGAGGCGACGTGATAGGGCGATGTCTTCCATCAACGCTTGCTGCGGGAAGCCGCCGACACGATTAAAGGCACGGCGGGTCACGAAAATCGCCTGATCGCCGGTGGCGATGCCGGTCAGGCACGACCGGCGGTTCATCAGCCAGGCGATGACGGGCAGCCAGGCGCTGGCTGCCCTCGATGCGCACGTCGAATCGCCCCCACTCTTTGGCGCTGTCGGCGAGGGCGCGATAAATACCCGTGTCCGCGTCGGCGGGCAATCGGGTATCGGCATGCAGGAACAACAGCACCTCCGCGCCGGCCGCCCGGGCACCGGCATTCAGCTGCACTGCGCGGCCGCGGGCCGAGGTCAGGGCCTGATCCGCATGGGGAGCGGCACGCGCGAGCGTGTCGTCGCGGCTGCCGCCGTCGACGACGATCACTTCGGTACCGCGGCGGCGCAGATCGGCCAGCGAGTGCAAGGCGTCTGCGATGGCCGACGCCTCGTTTAACACCGGCACGATGATGGACAGGGCCGGGGGCTTGCTCATCGGTCGGCGTCTGCGGCGCTTGTGCTATCGACGTCGTCGCGCCGGCCGCGGCGCCAGGCATGAAAACGCGCCAGCCAGGCGAGGACACGCTCGGGCGCATGCGCTCGCTTCCATTCGCCGGCCGTGTATTTATTGGCCTCGATCAGCGTCGGATAGGCGTGGATGGTGCCCAGTATCTTGTTCAGGCCCAGTCCGTGGCGCATGGCCGTGACGAATTCGCCGACCAGTTCGCCGGCGTTCTCGCCGACGATGGTGGCCCCCAGGATCTTGTCCTTGCCGGGTACGGTCAGCACCTTGACGAAGCCTCGTGCCTCGCCTTCGGTGATGGCGCGGTCCAGCTCGCCGAGATCGTAGCGAGTGACTTCGAAGGCGATGCCGTCTTCTTCGGCCTGGCTCTCGTTGCAGCCCGACATGAGCGATCTCGGGGTCGGTGAAGGTGACCCACGGGATCACCGAATAATCGGTCTTGAACCGTCGGATGCCCAGGAACAGCGCATTCACCGCCGCATACCAGGCCTGATGGGCCGCGGCATGAGTGAACTGATACGGGCCGGCCACATCGCCGCAGGCCAAGATGTTCGGGAAACGGGTCTGCAGGAACTCGTTCGACCTGCGAGTGTGCGGGTCGGTGCGATCTCGATCCCCAGTTCCTCCAGGCCGAAGCCGGCCGTGTTCGGCGTGCGGCCCACGGCGACCAGGATTCGGTCGAAGGCGAATACCACCTCCTCGCCTTGATGCTCGCAGATCAGCACGTTCTCGCCGTCGCGGCGCTCGACGGCTTTGGCCTTGTGCCCGGTCCGTACGTCGATCCCTTCGGCGGCGAAGCGTTCGAGCACATGCGTGGAGACGTCCGGATCTTCGCGCGCCAGCAGCCGCGGCGCCATCTCGACCTGGGTCACCTGGCTGCCGAAGCGGGCGAAGGCCTGGCTGAGCTCGCAGCCGATATTGCCGCCGCCGAGCACAAGCAGGCGCTCCGGCAGTTCGCGCAGGTCCCAGACTGTGTCCGAAGTGAGATAGTCGATCGTATCCAGACCCGGAATGGGCGGCACCATCGGCCGGGCGCCGGTGGCGATCACGATACTGCGCGTGGTCAGCTCGCGCCCGTCGACCTCGACCGTATACGGCGAGGCGATACGGGCCTCGCCTTCGATCGTGTCCACGCCGAGCGACTGATAGCGCTCGACGGAATCGTGCGGGGCGATATCGGTAATGATGCGCTGGATGCGTGCCATCACTTCGGCGAAATCGACGCGTACATTGTCGGCATGGATGCCAAACTCGGCACCGCGCCGCATCAGGGCCGCGACGCGCGCCGAGCGGATCATGGCCTTGGATGGCACACAGCCGTAGTTCAGGCAGTCACCGCCCATGCGATGTTTTTCGATCAACGTGACCTTGGCGCGCACGGCAGCGGCGATATAGGCCGTGACCAGCCCGGCCGAACCGGCGCCGATGACGATCAGGTTGCGATCGAAATGGCGCGGCTTGGGGTAGCCCCGCAGAGCCTTGCGCGCCTGGATCCGTTCGACGATCTTGCGGGCGACGAGCGGGAACAGGCCGAGCAGGATGAATGCGGTGATCAGACTGGGCGAGAGCACATCCGACAGATGATCGATCGTTGCGATCCGCGTGCCGGCATAGACGAAAACCAGCGTGCCGGCGAGCATGCCGAGCTGGCTGATGACATAGAACGTCGCGAGCCGTATCGGTGTGAGGCCCATGACCAGGTTGATCACGAAGAACGGGAATGCGGGCACCAGGCGCAGCGTGAACAGATAGAACGCGCCGTCCTTCTCGATGCCGCGGTTGATCGCTTTCAGTCGCGGGCCGTATTGCTTCTGCACCCAGTCACGCAGGACGAATCGGGCCGTGAGAAACGCCAGGGTGGCCCCGATCGAGGAAGCGAACGAGACCAGCAGCGTGCCCCAGAGCATGCCGAACAACGCACCAGCGATCAGCGTCATGACCGCCGCGCCGGGCAGCGATAACGCGGTGACCGCCACATAGATCAGAAAGAACAACGCGGCCGACAGGATCGGGCGCCCAGCCACGACCGACCGAATACGCTCTTGCTGTGCCTTGAAATAGGCCAGATCGAGATACTGTCCGAGATCAAACACGAAAAACGCGGCGATGGCGGCACAGACCAGTACAAGCAGTGTGATTCTGGATTTGTTCATGGCGGACGCCTTTGCGGGTTTGTGCGGCTACCGGGCCGCGAAACGGATGTTGCGGTACTCGGCCCGCCCCGAACGGCCGCTGTTGTCACAGTCGGTCAATAGGGCCTGTTGCTGTTTCGTACGAGTCCGCGCCAAGCGCTGTTTTTCGGCAAGACGAGGCGTAGTGCGCGCCGTGCAGTCATTCTGCACAAGCGTGCTACAACGCTGGATTGCCGAAAAACAGCGCTTGTCCCTTCGGGTTGGGCCGCAAATCGCGCCCGCCAGCGTTGCAAGCCTGGGTCGTGGCACGCCACGACGCTGCGTCTCGCGCCTTGTCGAACACGATTTGCGGTCTCCAACGCGGCGCTCGTACGAAACAGCAACAGGCCCTTGGGCTACGCCGTCGATCTGGCGCAGGTCCAGATCATAAAAACGCTTGAAATCCGCGCGGACATTGCGCGATTCGGCCACCCAGGCGCCCGGGTCGGCGGGCTGGCCGGACTGCACGGCCACCATCATCGCCTTGTCGGTGAAGGCGTTCGGCCAGTGCGCGCCGCGTGGCTCGCTGTTGGCCCAGACATAGTTGACCGCGCGTGTGCGCCAGAGCATGACCCCGCCGTCGTGTATCACGTAGACCCGCGCGGGATAGTCGTCGCCCGCACGCGTGGTCCCGCGCAGCCCCGGGTAGACGTGATCCACGCGCCATTCCCAGCGCAGTATCGGCGTCTGCGACAGATCGACCGTACGGCGCCGGGCGATCGCCGAGGCGCTGGCGTGGCAGGTGGCCTGGAGCGCCCGCCTGTCGCCGTGTCCGACCAGTCGATAACGCGTTTCACCTTTGAAGGATTTGTGCTCCCAGCCGGCGAGACTGCCGGGCGCGAAGCGCCCGATCATGGTGGTCGGCGCTGCAGCGACCGGCGCCGCGACAAGCAGTGCCAGCATCGAGCCGAGCACGCCTGGAACCAGCCGAGGAAGTTGAGCGGTCGCAGGCCGGGCGCGCGGTACAGGGCGCGTGCCGGGCGGATGCAATCGTCGGTTTGCTCCCGCGCGCCGCCATGGCCCGGTGGGGAATCCCGCCCGTCGCCGGGGCGGCGCGCCCGTGGTCACTGCGCCACCCGTGACGGCGCGAATCGCTGGTTCAGATAGCGGATGATGTCGGCCGATTCATACAGCCAGGTGCCGTCGGCCTGGTCGCCGATATGAAGACAGGGCACGGTCTGGCGACCGCCCCCGGCGAGCAGCGCCCCGTGCGCTGCCGCGTCGGCGTGAATATCACGAAGGGCAATCGGGATGTTGAGATGATGCACGGCGCGCCGCACCCGCTGGCAGTAGGGGCAGGAGCTGAAGTGATACAGCGTGAGCTGTCCGGCGGCCTGGTCCGCCGCGCGCTGCTCTGCCGCGGAGCGCTGGACCCGGGTCATGCTGCGGGCGGGATGAACCAGATCGAGTGCTTTCTGAAACCAGGGGGGCATGAGGATTTCTACGAGGGTTCGGGGCAGTGGTTACTGCCGGGAGGGGCAGGGCACGGTTGCGAACGAGCAGAACACACAACAGTCGCCCGGTTTCGGCTTGAGCACATGATGGCAGCCGGGCACTCGTAGAAAATACTGGCACGTGTCCATGGGCATAGTTTCGGTTTCGCGATGGCCGCATTCCGGGCACGTGAGGGTCGATTCGCGTTTGACCGTGGGTTTCATGAATGGCTCCAGGGCGTAATCGTCTGCGCCGCGCGGGCCTTCGGCAACGCGGAGACGCCGGGGGCGTCACGCGGCACCGCTCAACGCACCGCCGCAGCTGCTGCCCTGTCCGGCGGTACAGCCGTAACAATGATCGGCGACCTGGATCGGCGCGCCGGCAAGATCGGCATCGAGCAGGTCGCGCAGGTGTATGCCCGGCTCGGCCGTAGCGCCCAGCGGCAGGTCCAGCATCTGGTTGAAGTCGCAGTCGTAGACATAGCCGCGCCAGTCCACGCTGATCGAGATCGCGGCACATCACGTCGGCCAGATTTTCCGGCGCGGTAGGCGTTCTTGAGCAGCGTCATGTAGTCGCCGAACTGATCCTTTCGACAACAGCACGCTGCCGAAGCGCTTGATCGGCATGTTCGCAAGCGTGAATAGCCGATTGAAGTCGATGCCGTGTTCATCGCGAGATGCTGCCGGTAGTCGTCCTCCAGCGCTTCCTGGGCCGGCGGCAGCACGGCCCGGCGGGTTGTAGACCAGGTTGAGCTCCAGGCCGCTGCCGGGCCGGCCGTAGCCGAGCCGGTTGAGCTCTTGCAGGGCGGCGATGCTGCGCTCGAACACGGCCTTGCCGCGTTGGCGATCGACGTTGTCTTCGGTGTAGCAGGGCAGCGAGGCGACCACCTCGACCTGGTGCGCGCGCCAGAAAATCGGCCGACCCAGTCGTAGCCGGGCTCATTGAGGATGGTCGGGTTGCAGCGATCCATGACATGAACGCCCATGGCCGCGTGCGCTTGCACCAGATCACGGAAATGCGGATTCATTTCCGGCGAGCCGCCGGTGACGTCCAGCGTCTGGATCCGATGGGTACGCAGGAACTCGATCGCGATATCAATCGTATCGCGGTCCATGAGTTCGGTGCGTTTCGGGCCTGCGGCGACATGGCAATGGGTACAGGCGAGATTGCACAGATAGCCGAGATTCATCTGCAGTGTCTGCAGCGATCGGCGCCGGAGCCGCGGAAAATCGGTATCGGTCAGCTGCGGTTTGGTCTCGTGCATGCTTGGATTACCCTTGCTGTTGTTCGCTAGGCGAGGCCGCGTATCCGCTGATGCCGGACGACCGCTACGGTTGCGCCTGATGTCTGACTCGTCAGGTGAGTCGTTCCGGCGCGGCGAAACTTACACCGGTGGGCGAGGGTCTGCGTCATGCAGCCGGGCCCGGATCCGCGCCCGGGCGGCCGCCGGTAGCCGCGGCGCTTCGGCCTCGGCGGTTCGGGCGAGCGTGAGCGCTTGCTGCATCCAGGCCAGCTGCCGTGCATAACGACGGCAATGACGGCACATCATCAGGTGAAGAGTCATCGAACGCGGACGCGGCCGGACGCGGGTCGCGCCGCGGGGCGTCCTGTTCCCGCGACAGCTCGGCCGCCACTTCGCGGCATGTTGGAAGCCCCATCATCGATCACGCTCCGCCATGAAACCACTCTTTTCCAGGCACCGCCGCAACCGCAGCCGGGCCCGATGCAACAATACATAAAGATTGTTCGGCGTCACCCCCATCTGTGCGCTGGCCGCGTCGGCATCGAGGCCGTGCAGTTCGCGCATGATGAAGGAGTCGCGCTGCGCCTCGGGCACCCCGTCCAGACAACGCCCCAGGGCGGTGATGAAGGCCTCGCGCTGGAGCTGTTGCAGCGGTTCGTCCGCCCAGGCGGCCGGTGGTTCGCGCCAGCGACCGTCGGGCCGGAACAACTGCGCTTCCACGTCGTCGGCATAGGGTTCCCTGGTGCGCGCTGAGCGTGCACGGCGACGTATCTCGTCGATGCACTTGTGCTTGAGGATGCCGATCAGCCAGGTGCGCTCGCTGGAATCCGCCCGAAACGTATGCTGCTGCCGAAGTGCCGCAAGCAGGGTCTCCTGCACCAGATCCTCGGCGCTCGCCCGATCGAATACCCGGGCCAGGGCGAATGCATAGAGTGCATCGCCGTGGCGTTGCAGCCAGTGCTCGGCGGCCGATGATGTGGAATCGCCGCGGTCGGAGTGCATCGCGTCACTCACCAAGGTATGCCGGCCACGGGGCGGCTCGATAAGGCCGAACCGGCGGCGCGTAAGATTCGGCCGGCCTGCGACGACTCAATGAGGGTGCGAACCACGGCACAAATCCGTTTTTTTGGGAGAATCAGTGTGAGCACGACCCTGTGGGCCCCCTGGCTGGTATTGGCCGCTTATGCGGTGCTTATCTGGATCATGACACCACGCGCCACCAGCGCGGCACAATTTTTCGGCGGAGGCTCGGCGCGCGGCGTGCCGCCCGGCGCCTGGCTTCTCGGCGTAAGCGCGGCGATGAGCTGGGTCATGGCCAAAAGCGTGTACAACGCCATGGACCTGTCGGCCAGCTACGGGGTGATCGGCGGCATCGCCTACGGTTCGTACTGGCTGAGCTTCATCGTGGTCGGCGTTGCAGTCTATTTCATGCGTACCCGGGGCGGGCATACCTCGCTGCCGCAGTTCCTGCGCTCCAAATATGGCGCGACTGCCGCCAAAATCTTCATGATCGTGATCGCCATTCGCCTGTTCAACGAGGTGTGGTCGAATACCAAGGTGACGTCGCAGTTCTTTGGCCCCGAGGGCAGCTCGTCGTACTGGACGGCCGCGATCGTGATGACGGCGTTCACCGCGTACTACAGCCTGCGCGGCGGCTTGCGGTCGAGCATTCTCACCGATGCCATGCAGACGTTTATGCTCGCGGTATTGCTGGTCGCGACGCTGGCGGTGCTGATTCCCGGGTTTGCCGAACACGGTTTTCCGACCGTCACCAACGGCGGTGTCACTCCGACCATGCAAGCGGGCGGCCTGACTTTTCTGGCGCTCGCGCTGGTGCAGTGCCTGAGCTACGGCTTCCATGATCCGGTGCTGACGGATCGGGCCTTTCTGAGCCGGCCGGCCAGCATGATGCGCGCTTTTGTCATCGCCGCGATCCTGGGCGGTCTGCTGATCGTCCTGTTCAGCCTGGCCGGGGTCTATGCGCTGGCCGCCGGCGTGCCCGATGATGCGCCCGTCGCCGTGGCAGTGCCGGCCGCGCTGAGTCTCTGGATGGCGTTGTTGTTCAACGCCGTGATGCTCACCAGCGCGGGATCGACCCTGGATTCGACGTTCAGTTCGAGCGCGAAGTTCGTCGCCCGTGACTGGCCGCACCGCACCGGCGACTGCACCGAGGCCCAGGTGCGCCGCGGCCGCTGGGCCATGGCCCTCATCGCGATGCTCGGCAATCTGCCGCTTCTGAGTCTCTATATCAAAGGCGTCGGGCCGGCCGTGATTGCGGCGACCACGATCAGCGGCACGGCCATCATGGGCCTGGCGCCGATCTTTCTGCTGGCCTGGCTGCCCCGGGTCGGGCCCTGGAGCTTCTACTTCGCGATCTGGCCCGGCCTCGCGATCGGCGTACTGAAGGCCGTGGATGTCTTCAGCGGCATCACGGTGTTTCCCGTCGTTTGTCGATATAGGGCCGGGCGCCTACGCCGAGGATCTCGGTATCAACGTCTGGGGCCTGGCGATATGCACCGCCGGGTTCCTGTGCGGCACGGTGTTGGAAAGCTGCCGTAGCGTGGCGGCCCGGCCGGCCGCGATGATGGCTGGGGGCCGGTAGCGAATCGAAGCCACGGCGGGGTGCGTCAACTTTCGAGGTCTCGGCGACGTCGCCCGGAGCGGGTGCCCATAGCCCGGGCCGCATCGCGGCCCGGGCCGTTCGCTTTACCCGACCGTGTGCCATTCGAATTTCTGAAACGGCCTGTCGACCGGCGTTTCGGCCCGATTATTGATTTATTAACCCGGCACAAAAATAGATGATTTTTGAGGTTAACGATCATGGCCCTGGCGCCACCCGGGATGATGAAAGACACTCAGGTCGGGAGACGGCGACCGAGATCGCGCTTTTATTTGGGCGCACGACGCCGTGGTTAACGTGATCCGGCCCGCCGACTTGTACCCCAGATTGGACCTTTGAGGCCGAACGCTAATAGGACCGCCGACGTGATATCGCCGGCAGGCTCATTCGGCGGGCCACCGCCGTTTCCCGTGCATCGAGATTACCGAGACCGGAGGCATATGGAGCTGACAGCCCTTTATCAACGGGTCATCGGGCTGGATATCCATCAGGCACAGGTGAGTGCGTGTGCGATCGTGACGCATCCGGATGGTTCGGTTGAGACCGAACACCGCCAGTTCGGTGCGTTCAAACGCGATCGGCGCGCCCTATATCTAGATCGGTGATCGCGCCCGATCAGGTGGTGATGGAGTCGACTGGCATCTACTGGAAGTCACCCTATGCGGCCTTGGAACAGGTGGGCATTCACTCTCTGGTCGTCAATGCCCGCCACGTCAAACAGGTGCCCGGGCGCAAGACCGATATCGGCGATGCGCAGTGGCTGGCGACGCTGGCCCGGGCCGGCCTGTTGCGCGGCTCGTTCGTGCCGCCGGTGCGTCTGCGCGAACTCAGACTCGTCGCCCGGCAGCGCGTCAAGCTCGTCGGCATGCTGGCCTCGGAGAAAAACCGGCTGCACAAAGGACTGACCGATGCCGGCATTCGGCTCGGTGTGGTCGTGTCCGATGTCCACGGTAAAACCGCGAGAGCCATGATCGAGGCGCTGTTGGCCGGCCAAACGCCGAACCAGGTGCTCACCTTGGCCAATCGTCGACTCAAGGCCTCAAGAGCCGAATTGCTCGACGCCCTGCAGGGCGATCTGAGTCCATCACACGCGTTCGTCCTGGCTGAGATCATCGATCATATCAAGGCGCTCGAAGCGCGCATCGCGCGCTTCGATACCTGGCTGCTCGAGGGCTTGGCCGAAGAAGCCCATACCCTGACGTTACTGCAGACCGTGCCGGGCGTGGATCGCATGGGGGCGGCGATGTTGCTCGTGGAGATCGGCACGGACATGAGCGCCTTCGGGCACGCTGATCGGCTCGCGTCGTGGGCGGGCGTGTGTCCCGGCAACAACGAATCCGCCGGCAAGCGTCAAAGTGGACGCGCCCGCAAGGGCAATCCCTATGTCCGACGCCTGCTCTGCGAGTTCGCCCATGCCGCGCGCCGCACGCAGTCGGTGTTCAAGTCCAAGTTCGAGAGTCTGGTCGTACGCCGCGGGCACAAGCGATCGATCATCGCGATCGCGCACAAAATGCTACGGGCGATCTTTCACATGATCCAACACCAACAGCCGTATCGCGACACCTCGGTCGATTACCAGGCGCTGAGCATCAAACGCAATGCGCCACGCTGGATCAAAATGCTCATCCAGCACGGCTATATCGCCGCGTCTGCCTGAGCGGCAACCAAGCGCGTGCGTGGTACGGCCGATAGCCGCCGGCCCGGATGCGCTCGCCTAAAATGAACCGTCTTTCACGCTAATAATGCGAGTATGCGCGCGCATGCTGGCCGCGGCCGAAGGCTGCGAAGCCATTGAAAACGAACGACGGACATGCGCCAGCGTTGGTTTTTTATGGCGTTGAAAACAGCTGACTTCATCAGCTGTTTTGATGCCGGATTAATAGCTAATCACTGGCAAGCCAACGATGTATGGCCGCAAGCCATCTGGATGTCGAGTAACAAAACGCGAGAGATTTTCTCGAACGCCGATTTGCGTGCGGGCGTTGTCGAACCAACGCTCGGCGGCAGCACAAATGTCCGTGACCATTCGCGGACTCTAACGCCGCACACATATCCGGGATAGCCAGCGCTGAAATGAGAGCTACGTAGTAGAGCCCGGCGTGGCTTGCAGCCCGCACTTGTTGAATAACGTGTTCCACTTTTCCTCCCTATCGAACGGCAGTAGAAACGCTATTTCGGCGATTTTTCGCGCCCTGCCCGGTGCGAAAAATCACGCGCGATCGACGGCCTGAACCGGCGTTACCGGATACTACAGGTTGTGATAATTCGGCCCGGCGCCGCCCTCCGGCGTGACCCAGTTGATGATCTGATACGGATCCTTGATATCGCAGGTCTTGCAGTGCACGCAGTTGGCGGCGTTGATCTTCAGTTCGTGTTCGCCGGCTTTATTCTCGATCATTTCGTAGACGCTGGCAGGGCAGAAGCGGGTACAGGGATTGCCGTATTCGTGCGTGCAGCGCTCGATGCAGATGTTCGGGGCCAGAATCTGCAGATGGACTGGCTGATCCTCGTCGTGCTCGGTCTGAGCGTAGTACACCGAGGCCAGCCGATCGCGCGGCGGCAGATCGCGTGTCACGTAGTCTTCCGCCTGTTCCGGCGCGGGGCCGTCGAGATCGTCCAGCCGTTTCGTTGCGCGCCAGTCGGCGTGATTGGACAGCGTCCACGGCGAGCTGCCGGCGGTTGCCGTCTCCCAGACCGCGTTGGCGAGCCCGAACCACTTGCCCTTGCGGAAGCCAGGGCGGATGTTGCGGACCTTTTTCAATTCGCTCCCGACGCGCGAAGCGCGCAGCGCTTTGTCGAAACCCGCGGCAGATTGCTGTGCGACGACGTGATCGGCGGCGAGCATGCCGGAGTGCATGGCCGTGTGGATGCCCTTGATCTTGGGCACGTTGAGTGTGCCGGCGCCGTCGCCCAGGAGCATCGCGCCCGGCATTTCCACTTTCGGCAGCGATTGCCAGCCGCCCTCGACCAGGGCGCGGGCGCCGGCGGACACGATCTCGCCGCCTTCCAGCATCGGCTTGATCTTCGGGTGATGCTTGAACTGCTGGAAGACCTCGAACGGGCGCAGTCGCGTATCGGCATAGTCGAGCCCGATCACGAAGCCGATCGCAATGCGGTTGTCGTCCAGGTGATAGACAAAGCCGCCGCCGTAGGTGTCGTCGTCGAGCGGCCAGCCGATCGTGTGCTGGATCAGTCCCGGCCGGCACTGGCCCTCGGGCACCTTCCAGAGTTCCTTCAGGCCGATGCCGTAGGTCTGCGGATCGGACTCGGCGTCGAGTTCGAAGCGTTCTATAAGCTGCTTGGTGCAGTGCCCGCGACAACCTTCGGCTAACAGCGTGATCGGCGCATGGATTTCGATGCCGGGCGTGTAGCTGTCCTTGGGCTCGCTGTTGCGATCCAGGCCCATATCCGGCGTGCGTACACCCTTGACCGCGCCGTCGGCGTCGAACAGCGGCTGGGCGGCCGAGAAGCCGGGATAGATCTCCACGCCCAGCGCTTCGGCTTTCGGCGCGAGCCAGGCCATCAGGTTGGCCAGCGAGACGATGACATTGCCGTGATTGTTCTGCTGCGGCGGCGTGGGCAGTTTCGTGCCGCCGCTTTTACGCAGCATCCAGAATTCGTCCTCGGCGGCGTTAACGCAGATCGAGGGCGGATCGGCGCGCCAGTCGGGCACGAGTTCGTCCAGCGGCCCGGTCTCGATCACCGCACCGGCCAGGCTGTGGCCGCCCACCTCGGCGGCTTTTTCCAGCACGCAGACTTCGGTCTCGGGAGATTTTTGCTTGATGCGCATGGCCGCGGCCAGCCCCGCGGGGCCGGCGCCCACGATCAGGACATCGTAGGCCATGACGTCACGTTCGATGTTGTCGCTCATGAGGGAACGCTCGGGTTGAGCGGCACCGCCGAACCGACGCCGCGCAGAATCCATGTGGGCCCATGGTAGCGGTTGCCGCGCTGCCCTGCGGCTTCGGCGCCTGGCGCCGGCGCGTGGCTCGCCCTGGCGGTTTATTTACGCAGGCTGATGCTGTCGACTGCGTGCTCGGGGCCCTTGTTGAGAATGAGGCTCGCGCGCTCGCGGGTGGGCAGGATGTTCTGGCGCAGGTTGACTTCGTTGATCTCGCGCCAGATACGATCCGCAGTAGCCACGGCTTCGTCGTCGGAAAGACTCGCGTACTTGTGGAAATAGGAGTCCGGATCCGAGAAGACGCTGTCACGCAGCGTCATGAAGCGACGGATGAACCATTCGTTCAAGTGTTCGATCGGGGCATCGACGTAGATCGAGAAATCGATGAAATCCGAGACGAAGACGTGATGCGTGTTCTGCGGATAGTCCATCCCGCTCTGCAGCACGTTCAGCCCTTCGAGTACGAGGATGTCGGGCTGATCAACCGTCTGCGTCTGCTCCTGCAGCACGTTATAGACCAGATGTGAGTACAACGGTACTTCAAGCTGCGGTCGGCCAGCCTTCAGGTCGGAGACGAATTCGATCAGGCGATTGATGTCGAACGACGCCGGAAACCCCTTTTTGCTCATGAGGTTGCGCGCTTCGAGGGTCGCGTTCGGATAGAGAAATCCGTCGGTGGTTACCAGCGCGACGTTACGTTGTTCGGGCCAGCGATTGAGCAGCGCCTGCAGTACACGGGCCGTGGTCGATTTGCCGACCGCGACGCTCCCGGCAATGCCGATCACGAACGGCGGGCGGCGCTCGCGGTTGCCGAGAAAGCGATCCAGCGTCGCACTGCGATGCTGGTTGGCGTTGACATAGAGATTGAGCAGTCGGGCGAGGGGCAGATAGATTTCGGCCACCTCCTCGAGCGACAACGCCTCGTTGATGCCCTTGAGCGTACGGATCTCATCCGGGGTGAGTGTCATCGGCGTGGTGTCGCGAAGCGATGCCCACTGCGTCCGGGAAAACTGCATGTAGGGGCTGTCTACCGAGCGGGTCGACATCGTTCGGATCCCCTGTGGCCAAAATCAAATCGGGCCAGTATAGCCGTCCGCGCCGGGCTGAACAGGGGGAGATCACGTACGCCGGGCCATTCGTCGGCCCCGCGAGCCGGCAGGCACGGCGTGCAATTGATGTCCGTGCGGCGGCCCACCTGGCGCGAACGCGCATCGCCGGCGATGCTCATGCCCCGGTTGCCAGACGGACGGCGAGTGCGGCCATCAACACCGCGATGGCGCTATCGACGATGCGCCATGTCAGCGGGCGGGCGAACAGTCCGCGCAGACGGCGTGCGCCGAACCCCAGGGCGAAAAAGAAGACGAACGAGGCGCTGATGGCACCGGCACCGAAAAGCAGCCGCTGGTCGCCGTAGGTTGCGGCCACGGTGCCAAGCAGCACCAGCGTATCGATATAGACATGCGGGTTGAGCCATGTGAGAGCCAGGGCGATGGCCAGAGTGCGCGCGAGCGACGTGGTGCGCTCGGCTTCCGGGGCCAGGCCGCTGTTTCCCTCCACGGCACGGCGCACGCTGGTCACCGCGTAGACGGCGAGAAACGCCGCGCCGGCGTAGCGAAGCGCGGCGATCCAGCCCGGATGTGTTTGTGCAAACGCGCCGATGCCGGCGACACCGGCGGTAATGAGGATCATGTCGGACAGCGCACAGCACAGACAGATCGCGAGCACATGGCGGTCGGCCAGCCCCTGGCGCAGAACGAATGCGTTCTGGGCGCCAATCGCGACGATGAGTCCGAGGCCAAGGGCGAAACCGGCGTAGAAGGGCATGCGGGGAAGGGGCGGGGATGGACGCCGGCAGCTTGCATCACCCGTCGTCAACAGCAAAGCTAAAATGAATGATGCTGATTAAGAAAAAATCATGCAGCTCGATTCCGCTCAGCTCACGGCGCTCTTGGCGGTTCTTCGGCATGGCTCGTTCGAACGAGCCGCGCGAGCGCTACACGTCACGCCGTCGGCGGTCTCTCAGCGCATTGCTCGTCTGGAGGATCATCTGGGTCTCGTGCTCATCGCACGCGGCGCCCCCTGCAAGGCCACGCCCCACGGCGAACGGCTCGCGCGTCACGCCGAAGCCGTCGCCTTGGCCGAACACGACACGCTCGAGCGGTTGGGCGTGGTGGTTGCCGACGAGACGTGGCCAGTGGTCCGGGTGGCCGTCAACGCGGATAGCCTGGCGACCTGGTTCGTCGATGCCCTGTCCGATCTGCAATCGATGCGCGTGGACGTCATCATCGACCACGAGGACCACAGTGCCGACTGGCTGCGTCGCGGCGAGGTCATGGCCGCCGTGACCGCCGAGTCGCAACCTATCGGCGGCTGTAATCAGCGGCGCCTGGGTCGCTTGCGCTACCGAGCCACGGCGGCGCCGGAATTCGTCGCACGTCACTTTGCCGACGGTGTGACCGCGGCGGCGCTGCGTACGGCGCCCGCGCTGTCGTTCAATACGCTCGACCGCCTCCAGGCGCGCTGGGCGGCGCATTATGTCGCGCCGGTGGAACCGGGTATCGGTCACCGGCTTCCTTCGGCCCACGCCTTCGTCGAGGCTGCGCTGGCCGGGGTCGGGTGGGGGCTGAACCCCGAAGTGCTGGTAGCCGATGCGCTGGCCGACGGGCGATTGAGCGAACTGGTGGCGGATACGCCGTTCGACGTGCCCCTAGTTTGGCATCACGTCCGACGCCTGGAGACGATTCTCGCGCCGCTGACCGACGCGGTGACGGCAGCCGCGGCCCGTCGCCTCATTGCATCCGCCGGCATGCATCCAGCCGGCGACTCGTTGGTATAACGTCAACATCGCGTTTCATCTTCGTGCCTCGCCGGTTGTTCATAATCGAGGCACTATCGACTTAAGCACCGGCCTCGGCCATGGACCGACGCCGGCAACAGGGGACTTCATGAACGTAGAGACGCGACTGCACCACTACCATCCCGCCGCCAAGACATTTCACTGGCTGGTAGCGGCACTGGTGTTCTTTGTATGGCCGCTCGGCTTTCTCCTCGACCTGGTGAAGTCCGGCGTGCATAACGATTTCCTCTTCTGGCACGCCTCGCTCGGCTTTACGGTCTTCTGGTTGATGCTGGCGCGTCTGTGTGTGCGCTTTCTCACCGAAACACCGGCCAAGCCGTCGGGCATGCCGGCCTGGTTGTCGGGAACGGCGTATCTCAACCAATGGCTTTTGTATCTCGCGCTGATCTCCCAGCCGCTGATCGGCTTTCTCCTGGTGAGTGCGAGCAAAGGGATGTTCACCTGGTTCGGTATCATTCCCATCCCCAGCCCGATCGGAAAGTCGCCGGCTGTGGCGCACACGCTGGCCGAGATTCACCAGTTTCTCGCCTGGACGATTCTGGTGCTGATCGGCCTGCATATCTGTGGTGCCCTGTATCACCGGGTGATCCGCAAGGATGACACCCTGGCGCGCATGACCTGAGCGCGCGCGGCAACCGGGTTGTGCGCAAACAGGACTTGCGCACGCCACGGCTGCGAGGCCGGGAATCATCAATTCGTCGATGTCATCTCAGGCCGCGACGGCCCACGACTTCGGCATCACGGCGTCATCGCGCGGTTCGCGCGTTGCAACGCGTCGTGCCGCCTGTACGCGGGCGTCGGTTTCCGCGATTGGGTCGGGCCGGCACGCCTGCCTGTCGATACGCGTTGCCTGGGCGCCGCGAGAGGCGATACGCGGCCGGGCGCGACCGCGAGGGCGCCGGTTGATGGGCGGGGTGGCCTGCTCGCTGCGTTGCCGGGGGTTCCGAGCCCGGGCCCGCCGGTCAAGGAGGCGCTCGGATCGGCGTCGGTCAGCGAGGACACCATTCGCGGCTAGCACGGGGCCGGGCACCATCGAGCCGTTGTATCGGCCGGAGAGGATGATCTTGATGGCGGCGATCGTCGCCTTCTTCATGCGCCGCATGTGTGCAGAGCCCTGAGTGCCACGATCCCGGATTCGACCCGGGCCATGCTCGGCGCGGGATTCGTGCTGCTCTTCGCCGTGCCCGTGGTGCGTATGCCGGTCAGTTCGGGAGTCAATGGTGCGTGCAGACACTGGTGTCGAGGCCGGTCGCCATGGCGCCGTTCGTGGCCAGCAGCATGGGGCCCGTATCGACCCGCCGTTCGTGCCGGCGGTCGGGGGATTGCCGGGGCGCTCTGCGCCTTCATCGCGGGCTCGACCCCGGTGTCCGACCCGACGCTCTCGGGCTTCCGGTACTCTATTGCCGAAACCCTCGGTGCGCAGACGGTGCTGACGGGACCGCTGCAGGCGGTTGGGCGGCGACGGCCGGCAACATGGCCCCAATCTACAATGGGGTGTCAGCGTCGGCGACGGTCGGGCTGCTCGGACGTAAAGACGCTACGATCCGCAGGACACACCTGCCGACGCTCTACCCTGGTCTGCCGAGCGGTATAATCGGACTCATCGGTTTCTACGTGCCGGGCCTCGGCGATCCCTACCGGGTAGCTGATCAACGTGCCACCGTAGTCATTCACGACAATACGAAAGGATCAGATCATGCAGCACAAACCCGCCCTTACGTTGGACGAGGTCAATCGTATTCTCGACGCCGCCCAGGCCGAGGCCGAGGCCAATGGCTGGAAGGTGGCGATCGCGGTGGTTGACGACGGCGGGCATCCGCTGGCGCTTCGCCGCCTGGACGACTGCGCGCCGATGGGCAGCTATATCGCGACCGAGAAGGCGCGTAGCGCCGCGCTGGGCCGCAAGGAAAGCCAGGTGTTCGAGGATATGATCAACGGCGGGCGCGCCGCTTTCCTATCGGTACCCGAATTGAAGGGCACCATGACGGGTGGCGTACCAGTCGTGGTCGATGGCCAGGTCGCGGGTGCCGTGGGTGTTTCCGGCGTCAAGCCTGACCAGGATGCAGCGACCGCCAAGGCCGGCGTGGCAGCAGTGACGGCTTGAACGCCTGAAGGCGGCCCGGTCGAATCCTCGGCCGGGTCGGTCATGTGCTGGGGCGTGTGGCCGTTTCATGCAAGGCCCGAGTTGGCGCCGCACCACTTGATTGGCGGCCCACTCATTCGGGCCGGTGGCCTCGGAACGAAGACAATAGGCCGCAAGCCGGCGTCGCCTCTCGCTCGCGTGGCGCGACAGCACCGCTCTTGCGTCGCTTCGTCTTGCCGCGCGACGGCTGTTGGCGCGGTCGCGTATGAAACGGCAACAGGCGCTAGATTGCGGGTTCGGCGCGAACCGGGTCACGCTCGCCGAGCCGGGCTGGGTCGTAGCCGAAGCGCTCGGCGACCGGGCCGGCGAATCGCCGGATGATTTCGATCTCTTCGGGCTCGAACGCCGGCTTGTAGTAGTCCGGCAGATGCAGCCGCTGGCTGGCAGCATCGAGCGTTGCCTCGTCGACGATCAAGCCGCAGTGGCGATAGAAATCCCCCAGTACGCGATGGGAGTCGTTGCATAGCGGCTCGTAGCGCACGATCTGAGTGGCATGTTTCAGCGCGTTGTCGCTGGCGAGCTGGTCAGCAACCGCGCCATAGATCATCGCCCAGTAGCGCGCCCAGCCTTCGATCTCCCGCCCGTGCTTCCAGAGCGACTCGATGCGTTCGACCGCTTCGGCATCGCCGGTATTGATCGGGCGCCGATCAAGCCCGAACTCGAAATGGCCCACGCGGCGCAGATGATCAATCGCCCTCGGATGGGCTTTCTCGCCGGCCTCGAACAGCGTCTGCTGTTTCATCAGCGAGGCGATATGCCAGACCGGGTCGCGGATCGGCAGCACGAAGCGCGCGTCCGCGAACATCTTCTGCAGGTAAGCCAGGCGCATGAGATTGTAGTTGCCCTTGGCCACGTAGCGCTTGCCGTCGCGGATCGCGAGGATCTTGCGGATATGCTCGGCGTAGAATTTCTCAAACTGGGGATTCGATGCCTCGCGGGTCAGCAGGTTCGAGTGTGCCGCGTCGTGGCTGTGCTCGAAGAACGTCATCCACAGCACTTCCTCGAACGCTTCCGGACTGTGCGATGTGACGGCGATGCCGTCGCCGTGGGCGCGTTCGGCGGCGGACTCGTCCTTTTCCGGAACGCGGGCCAGCCAGCGATCCCATAGCCAGGGCGTGAACACCGGCGGGAAGTCGCGGTACTTGTGCGTGGCCACGTCCGGATGCTCTGCCAGCAGTTCGAGCAGGATGGTGGTGCCCGAGCGCGCCAGCCCCGCGATATAGATCGGCGCCTCGATGGTCACGTTCTCGATCGCCTCGGACGCCATCTTCGTATCGAAGTTGCCGAGCCGGATGGCGCCGTGCGGGTGGCGTTCCTGCCAGCCGGCGACGCGATGCATCCAACCGGGCACGGCGAAGCTCGCAACCGCGGCCTCGCTCGGCGCCGAGCGAGGCGTGCGCGCTGTCGTGTTCGGCGTGTCGTCGCTCATTCGAAACTCACTCGATCTTGGCCCATTTGAACATCAGCAGAGAGACGATGAACATCACCGGGATGAATACCCCGAGCCAGCCGCGCATCCACGACGGGCCGAAGTGGAGGAACTCACGTTCCGGAAGGTCGATGCGTACGGCATCTAGCGGGCTGTCGTTCGGCAGATAGCCCAGAGGGTTGCCGACCAGCCAGTTCCAGGGCCCGTACTTGGTGATCACCGGAACCGGCGCGCTCATCGGATACGACTGCGCTGCCGTTCCGCGGCCTTCAATCGAGATCGCGGGCGGGTTATGACTGTTGTCCCAGCGGGCGTTCACGCCCGAGGCGCTCGCCGGTAGCGTGGATACCGCCGGCGCACTGCCGTCGGCTGGGAGGTTGTAGTCGAAGTGGTTGTCGGCCCAGACCAGAAAACACAACAGCGGCAGGATAGCGATGATCGTGCCCGGTACCACCAGGCCGATATGCTTGAAGGCAGTGAGGAACTGGTCGCGAATCAACGGGCCCGCATCGGCGAACTCGCCGTCGAAGCTGTTGAGCTTGCGCCGGGCCTCGCGTGCCTCGCGCTTGGCGGTGCCGATCCGGGCCTGCGGCGAGAGCGCTTTGTAGAGCAGCATGGTGCTGACCGCGAGAATCGCCGCCCACAGCCCCATGCGCACCGCGACCGGCAGCACCGGCGCCGCCGCATTGTCGATGGCGCCGAAGACCGGCGAAAGAATATTGAACAGACCCATCAAATACTCCAGTCCGGCCGCCCGCGTGGGTCGGCCGGGACATCGTCATCGTTCTAATGGCGGTCGCGGGGTTCGCCGGATACGCCCTTCGAAGTCTCATTCGGCGTCGTCGTATCGACATCGCCGTGCGGTTCGCGGGCCTGTCGGGCTTCACGGCGCTTGCGACGCATCCGGCGGATTGGCCACAGGATCACGAACAGGAACGCCGCGCCGATGGCGCAGAGCAGACCCCACAGCGCGCTCAGCAGGCTGAGCCCGGCGCCGGGGCCAACGTAGGCCTGAGCCGCCGCGAACGGAGCGAGGAGGATCAAAAACGTGATGCCGAGCTTGAGCGACGTGCTGTAGCGGGGCGCATTGGATGAACGATAGGACATGACATCACTCCTGCAGTGAACGGCGGAAGGCCGGGGCGAGCTGATCGGGTTTGATGCGCTGGCCCGATGAGACCACCGGAATGTACTGGTTGCGGTCGCCGCCGCGGATGGGATTGAAGTATTCCCAGACGATGTCGCCATCGGGGGCGACTTCGAACAGGCGACCGCCGTCGGACTCGGTGATCAGGCGATCGCCGTTAGGCAGCGTGACGACGGCGCCGCGCAGCAGATTGGAAAACGGGTGCTGCGAAGTGCCTTCGTACTGCCAGGTGATGGCGTGAGTGGTCGGGTCGACCTCGAGAATCCGGCTCATGTTGTGAGTCTCGAAGTTGCCATAGTTGTCGAAGATGGTGAAATGCCCGTTGGGCAGAGCACGCATGGAATGCTGGCCCAGCCACGATCCCTTGAGCGCCCATGTCGCCTTGCCGGATTTCAGATCCAGCAGGACGGCCAGCCCGGGATGACGAATCGACAGCAGCACCTGATCGCCATTGCCCTGGGCGGGTGCGAATGACTTGCCGAGCGTGTCGCCGAGGTACTGCACGCTGTTGGTATGCAGCGGATCTGCCATGGCGAAACTCGGGTCGGCGCCCAGCAACGCCCTGTAGCGGGAATCCCACAGCGCGTCGAAAATCGATATCTTCTTGATGACCTGGCCGTCGTCGCCGTTCAACTCCACCAGATAATCATCCAGCCACGGGCTTTTCAGATTGCGGAAGCCGGGCACCGGTTTGGCGCGATAGGCATGCGTGAGTATGAACACGCGATTGTCGTCGCTCAGATAGAGATCGTGATGCGTCGCGCCGTGATACTTCCAGATCACGTTCGAGTTGGCATCGAGCTTGACCAGGCCATACCCCCAGGGCGTATCGCCCGCGGCGATGAAGATCGCCAGCAGATCGCCGTTGGGGTACATCACCGCCTTGCGGAAATACATCAGTTTATCGGGCTGGGCTTCACGGCCGTCCGGCGTGGTCTGCCAGAGCTTGGAATAATCAGCGTGCCACTTGTGAACGACATGGCCTTTCATATCGATGAGATAGGCCGTGGTCCGGCCGCCCGAGGTATACAGCGTGTAACCGTTGTAGGCGCGCTTGGGGTCGTAGATATCCACGCCTCGGGTATCGCTGCGTGCCTTGCGCCATTGATCCGTCTGGGTGAGGGGGTTGTCGATCGTGTGCTTCTGCTGCACGAGCGCCCAGCCGGCGCGATAGGCATTGTCGAGGAACTGGTAGGGAAAGACCTGAGCCAGAACGATGTAGGCCCCGCCCAGAAAGGCGAAGAACAGACAACCTATGAAAAATGCGGCCAAGCCCGCGCGATCGCCTTTCTCCATTCCCGAAATCTCTTTTATTAGCGATCATTCGCCGTGCCCATCGCGACGACGTCGACCGTGAATTGTGATTTTCGAGTATAGAATAGCCGGGCAGGCTGAACGGCTGATTAGCCGCCCGTTCGTCCGCAAGTTACCGGCTTTTGTCGATCGCCTCCGGCGGGCCGTATTCGCCGGCCACGATACGTTCCAGCTCGGCGTAGAGATCGACTTCGGCGTGGAGGCTGCGCAGGATCCAATACAGCCCGGACAGCGTGCGCATCACGAAAACCATGTCCGGCGCCGCACGGAAATAACGCCAGTAGCCCATGGAACGCCCGATTTCGGCGCGGATGGAATCGATCAGCTCATCGCGTTCGAATACGTAGGGCCGGCGCTCACGCAACGGGGCGAGGGCGGATTCCGCATGTCGGGCATAGATGTCACGATAAACATCGCTGTGGCGTTCCCAGCTGCCTTCGGGCACGGCGCCAAGACGCTCCATGCCGGCGTGCACGCCGGCCCAGTCCTCGGCCATGGCGGCCGCCAGGATGTCGCGCATCGCCGCACGCGTCGGCTGGTCCAGATATTTCAGGCAACCGAAATCGTAGAGCGCCATGGCGCCGCGCTCGGTGATGCCGAAATTCCCCGGATGCGGATCGGCGTGCAGGGCGCCGAGTTCGAATACCTGACGATTGATCGCCTCGACCACGGCCGCGCCGAGCGCCGGATCGCCCGTTTCGAGCGGCGCAGAATCGAGCGCGCGTGGTGACCAGCACGGCCTCGGTGCATAGATCGGGCACTGGCTCGGGCAGTTCGAAATCGCGTAGCCCGAGCTGGCGCAGCAGCTGGAGATTGACGAGTTCGCGGCGATAGTCGGTTTCCTCGACGAATCGTGCGCGCAGTTCGCCGAGCACGGCATCCAGATCCCGCCCGCCGATCGGCAGGAAGCGCGACCATTTGAGCAGCCGCCCCAGATTGGCGATATCGGCATCGATCGAATCCGCGACGCCGGGGTAACGGATCTTGATCACCACCGCGCGCCCGTCGATCAGCCGCGCGGCGTGTACCTGCCCGATCGAGGCCGCTGCCATGGCGTCTTCATCGATGGTCTCGACCAGGTCGCGCTGTTCGTCGGTCCAGTTCGCAGCGAGTACGGGTTCGAGGTCGGCGAAGACCCAGGGCTCGGCGTTGCGCTGCAGGCGGGCGAGCTGCTCGGTGAGTTGGGGCGGCAACAGATCCTGATACTGCGAGGCGATCTGGCCGAGCTTCATGGCCGCGCCCTTGAGCCCGCCCAGCGTGTCGTACCAGTCCTGCCCGGTCTTCTGCAGGCTCTTGGCACGGTCGTAGCCCGGCATGCCGCGCATCGCGCCGCGCGAGAGCGTGCGGATGCCGGCGCCGAGAATACGCCGGCGGCGTTTCTTCGAGTCGTCGCTATCCGAGGCCATGAAGTGTCAGACCGGTGGTGTTGCGAAGCCAGCCGTACAGGCTCTGGGCCTGGCTGGGTTTGACCCGGGTGCCGGGTACAAGCGCGGTCGGCCGCGGCTTGCGATCGAACACGAAGGCACCGTTTAGGCCCGCGGCCGCGCGCGCCGCGCCCAGCCAGACTGCGGTGTCGGCGCCCATGCGTGCATCGCGCAGGACCGGGCGCATCACGAAATGAAAGCGCGGCAGCGATTTCGCCACCCCGGGCGTGGCGACCCAGCCTGGGTGCATGGCGTTGAATTGTATGCCTTCGTCGCCGTAGCGGCGCGCCCAGTGCGCCGTCAGCGCAACCAGCGCACGCTTGGCGCGGGCATAGGCCTTGAGCCCGCCGTAGTTCGCCGGCAGCGGCGTCAGGGCGTCGATATCCAGGCCCACGGCATACATGCCGCCACTGGCCATGTTGATCACCCGGCCGCCGCCGGCGTGCAGCGAGCCGATCAGGGATTCGGTGAGCACGAAGGGCGCCACCAGGTTGATGGCCACGGTGCGTTCGATGTCGTCGTCGGTGACGCCGTAGTCCTCGAACATTGCGCCGGCGTTGTTCACCAGCACGTCGAGCTTCGGCGCGTCCTCGGCAATGGTGGCGGCCGCTCGGCGCATGGCGGCGATGCTGGACAGATCGGCTTCGACCACATCGACGGCGTCGGGTGCGGCCCCCGCGAAACTGCGCACATGGTCGGCCGCCGCCGCCAGCCGGTCGGTATCGCGCCCGACGAGCGTGACGTGCGCGCCAAGCCGTGCATATTCCGCGGCGATCGCGCGGCCGATGCCACTGGTCGCGCCGGTGACGACAACGCGCTTGCCGTCCATGAATTCGCTGTGCGAGCGGTCATGCATCGCAAAGTAACCCCGGTCGGTATACATCGCCTCGCCCGGGAGGACGGCGCGGTCGGCGGCGTAGCTGAGCCAGCCCTGGCGTGGCGTCCGGGTTTCCACGGCCAGCGCGTCGGCCAGGCCACGCGTCGCGCGCGACGCCATACGCCGTATCGCGGGCGACAGAATCGGTTTCGCCCGTTCCAGCGGGCCGCGCAACGAGAACCGGCCCTGGTAATCGATGTGTGCGCGTCGGCCGCCGTCCTCGGCGCTCACGGTCAGCGTCTCGAATGTCTTGATGCCGGCGCCGCGGCCGACGAGTTCGATACGCCGACCGGGCTGGATTGACTCGATGCGGTAACGCAGCGTCTTGCGTCGGGCGCCGAGCGATACGATCACGCGGAACTCGCTGCCGACAGCGGGCGCCCCGGCTGTGAGCTTCTCCGCTCGATAGACCGCCGGATCCCACTGTTCGCACGTGGAGAAGTCCGCGAGGTAGCGAAACGCGTCGCTCGGCGGTCGGTCGACGATGACGTGGGTATCGATTTCGATCATAGACGCGCGGTGATGGTCTGCGACATTGGTCGGATTCCGTTGGGGGCAGTCTGTCCACTGCGGGGCGACGCTGCAAGCGGTTCGACGCGATAGGCCGCGACGAGCCAACCGTCTGATCGCCGTATGCAGACAAGTTCAGTCCGAAACCGCATTAATCGGCGCGGTAGCGACATGCGAAACTCCACACATGAATGTTTTTGACCGCATCTACGCGCTGCACAAGCAACTGTCCGGCGCGCGTCATCCGATCCCCAAGGCCACGCTGGAAACGCGGCTGGAATGTTCGCCGGCCACGGTCAAGCGCATCATCCGCGACATGCGGCTGTATCTCGATGCGCCGATCGAATACGACCGCGAATACAACGGCTACTACTACGACGGCGAAGCGGATGCACGCTTCGAGCTGCCGGGGCTGTGGTTCGATGCCTCCGAACTGGTGTCGCTGCTGGCGATGGATCAGTTGCTGGAAACACTCGAACCCGGGCTATTGTCGGCTGATCTCGCGCCGGTGCGGCGTCGGCTCGAACGGATTCTGGAATCGCAGGCGATGGGAACCGGCGAAATGTCGGCGCGCACGCGCGTGCTGCGCGCGACCGCACGACGCCCGGGCTCGGCCTTCGCCGACGTGGCGGCGGCGACGGCCATGCGCCGGCGGCTCTCGATGCGTTATCACGGCCGGGCCCGCGACGCGGTCAGCGAGCGCAGCGTCTCGCCGCAGCGCCTGGTCTATTACCGCGACAACTGGTATCTGGATGCCTGGTGCCACGCCTCGAACGGCCTGCGCAGCTTCTCGATCGACCGGATCCAGTCGGCCGAGATCATTGACCACCGCGCCGACGACATGGACGCCGCGACGCTGGATGCACAGCTCGGTGGCGGTTACGGCATCTTCTCGGGCAGCGCCGCCCATACCGCGATCCTCCGCTTCAGCGCCGCCGCGGCGCGCTGGGTGGCCGACGAGCAGTGGCACCCCGATCAGGTCGGGATCTGGCACGAAGACGGCCGCTACGAGCTGCGTGTGCCGTATGCCGCGGCCGAGGAGCTGTTGCGCGATGTGCTTGCCTACGGGCCGGAGGTCGAGGTTGTCGGCCCGCCGGCATTGCGCGACGCGGCCGCAGGACGGCTGGCCGCCGCGGCGGCGATCTATGAGCTGTAAATTTTTACAGTTCAGGGTCGTATTCTGACCCACCGGCGGTCGCATCCTGTGTCTCGAGTCGAAACCGCGACATTCGCGACACAGGAGTCTGACCATGTCGAACCGTCGAGTTGCCCCCAATCGCACCGCCCATCCGGCCTACGACGAACTGCGCGCCGCCACGCGTGAGCTGCGCCGGCAGCTGGCGCACGCGTTGTCGATCGAATACGACTGGCGTTATCACGACGGCCCGGAATGGGCGGCTCGTTACTGGCGTGCGTTCGGTGATCTGGCCGTGGATCTGGCCGAGTCGGCCGCCGCGCCGCGCTATCAGCGGGTGATCGCCCGCAGCGAATGGCCGAGCCTGTCGCGCACCGAGGCCGATGACGTGCGCACCATCTTCCGCGGGCTCGTGGCCGTGGCGCATCCCGCGGTGGATCCGGCGGCCGCACGCGACGCACGCGCGAGCCTCTGGCCCAAGATACTGCGTGCCTATCGCGGGGGCGATCGGTCGGCGTTGGTGGCCGCCTGGTCGGAAACCCGGGCGCTGTTGCGGGGGCCGGGCCTGCCGGCCGATGTGGTCACGTTGCGCGCCGAGCACGACCGTCTGTGCGAAGCCGCTGCAGCAGCGGATCGCCGGCTTGCCGAAATGAGCCAGATCTTTCCGTTCAACATGCGCGGTAAGCTGGACGATGCCGACTGGGTACGACGTCAGCGCATCGCGCTGGCCCAGGTGCAGGCGTTCACCCAAGCGCCGACCGGCGGCGAGGTCGCGCACAAGCAGGTATCCTGAGCGGCGACGTTTCGCTTCCACGGTTTCGATGGCGCGGCCGGTTCAGCACAATCCAGGGACTGTTGCCGTTTCATGCGAGACCGCGTCAGCGACCCTTGGGTTGCAAGACGAGGCGCCGCGCGTGCGGTGTAGTCGTTCTACACAAGCGAGCGGCAACGCTGGATTGCGGCCCAAGGGCCGCTGTCCCAAAGGGTTGGTGCCGCAAATCGCGCCATGCCGCGTTGCTCACCTTGATCGTGGCCCGTCACGACCGGCAGCTCGCGCCTTGCCTGGCACGATTTGCGGCCCCAACGCGAGCCTCGTATGAAACGGCAACAGTCCCTGGTATTCGACGATACCGATGATCTGCAGACGCGCGCCCGCGAGCTGACCGAATACTGGATCGGCCGCGCGCGCGAGATCACCGGCGCCAGCCCGCGACGGCTGCCCGTGCCCGAAGTGCGTTTCGATCTGCGTGGCCGCTCGGCCGGCCAGGCCGTGTTCGCCCGGCGCACGCGGCGCTGCCACATCCGGCTCAATGCCACGCTGCTCGCCTCGCATCCGAAAGAGATGGTGGAGGAGACCGTGCCGCACGAAGTCGCGCACGTGGCGATCTATCGACTTTACGGCCGCCGCGCCAAGCCCCACGGCGCGGAGTGGAAGGCGCTCATGCACGCTTTCGGCGTCGATGCCTCGCCGTGTCACGCATTGCCTGCCGAACCGACGCGCCGGCTCAAACGATATCGGTATGCCTGCGGCTGCGACGAGCCGGCGTGGCTGACCAGCATCCGGCACAAGCGAGCCCAGGCCGGGACGACTTATCTCTGTCGTGTCTGCGGCCAAGAGCTCACCGCCCGCCCCGAGTGACGCTGGCCCCGTGTTGGGCCGATAGCGAAGCAAGGCGGCGTGAACTGATGTTGCAGGGCCGCCGGCTAGCCGGCTATTACGAGTTGTCGGCGAGGCATGTGCTGGCGTCCGCAGGGGCTGTGCTCTGTGATTCGCCCGGTTCGCTCGTCCAAGGGACAGAGCCGATAGGCCGGGATCTTCGGCTCTGTCATTTTTGTTGCGGTCTCGGCTTGTTCTCTCGCATGATCGACTGGAGAACACGCCAGGGCCGAATCGCATGTCCGGAACTCCACGCGGGTACAGACACGGCATGATCCTGCGGACGCCCGAGGGCGAGACGCTGATCTACCCGTTTGCGGACACCGGCCCGGCCTGGTCGATTTCCGGGCCGCTCCCGCCGGCGACGTGGCTCCCTCTGGCGCGTGCTCTGCCGTTCGTTGGCATATTCGCTGTGTTCGCCGGATGGGAGTTCGACCTGTATTGGCTCTACGTGGCGGGCCCACTGCTGGCCGGCGGGACCATGGTGGCAACCATCGTGGTGATGAAACGCTGCTATCACGCAAGTGGCCCACATGGCCTTGTGTTCAGTGCGCGCATACGGGCCCGCACGGTCGAAGCCGGACGTCTTCGATTGTGGGTATTCGGGGGCGGGGCGTTGGCATTGCTGGTCATCGCCCTGGCCGTTCTTTCGCCGCCGCCGAACCCGAGCGATTGCCTGGTCATATTAGTATTCGGTGGTCGGGCGTTGGCCTCGCTTGTGCTGCTCGCGGTCTGGACCAGGGTGTGATTACGTCTCGGCGCGTCGCCCCGCCCAGTCGCGCGCGAACTGTTCGGCGGTTCGCCCGCTCCGATTGCCCCGGGCCAGTGCCCATTGCAGGGCGGCGCGCTCCCATCGCTGATCAGTACCGACTTCGGCCTCGATGCCGTAAGCCGCCAGATGCCGGCCCGCGATGGCGAGATAGTTCGCTTGATCGAACGGGTAGAACGACAGCCACAGGCCGAAGCGCTCCGAAAGCGAGATCTTTTCCTCGATCGCCTCGCTGTGATGAATCTCTCCGGTGGCGGCATTCACGGTCTGCGAGGCTTGGTTCTCCGACTGGTATTCCGGCAGCAGATGCCGCCGGTTGGAGGTGGCATAGATCAGCACGTTGTCGGGCGCGGCCGCCAGCGAACCGTCGAGCACGGCCTTCAATGCCTTGTAACTGCCGTCGCCGGCTTCAAACGACAGATCGTCCGAAAACACGATGAATCGCTCGTCGCGGCCGCCGAGCATGGCGACCAGATCGGGCAGATCGACCAGCCGATGCGCCGGCACCTCGATGATGCGCAGCCCGTCGTCGGCGAATTCCGGCAGCAGCGCGCGCACCATCGAGGATTTGCCGGTCCCGCGGGAACCCCAGAGCAGGGCGTTGTTCGCCGGCCGCCCGGCGACGAACTGGCGCGTGTTCGCGAGCAGCCGTTCCTTCTGCCGCTCTATGCCGTGCAGACGATCGATCGGCATCGTGCTCGGCGAAGGAATCGCCTGCAAGCGGCCGTCGTCACGCCAGCGAAAAGCATGCGCCGACCAGTCGATATCGCCGCCGACCGCGCGTCGCTCGTCCGCCAGCCGTGCTTCGGCGGTATCGGCCAGCCGGGTCAGCTGGGACAGGATCTGATCCAGAGTTTCTGTATTTTGCATCGGGCAAGTCTAGCCAATGCATGGCCGGGGATGAAGACGTGGCTCTAGCCGGGCTGGGTAGTCTGGAGCGTGGGGGAACCGCAAGCGTCAGATATCGGCCACAAGTGGAATTCCGATAAGCGAGCTAACTTCCAATAATGGGTCGAGCTATGATCGCCGCCATCCTCGGCCGGCCCGACAAAGAAAAGCCCCGGTCGATTGACCAGGGCTTGATGGCTCGCGTGGTTCGTGGGTCTGTCAGGCCAGCTTGCGGTGCTTGGCCTTGGCCGAGCCTTCGGATGCGCTGCCCAGCCGGCGTTTGCGATCGGCTTCGTAGTCCTGGTAGTTGCCTTCCAGGAACACCACATCGTCGTCCTCGAACGCCAGGATATGGGTCGCGATGCGGTCCAGGAACCAGCGGTCATGCGAGATGACCAGCACGGCGCCGGGGAATTCCAGCAGCGCTTCTTCCAGGGCACGCAGGGTTTCCACGTCGAGATCGTTGGTCGGTTCGTCGAGCAGCAGGGTGTTGCCGCCTTTCTGCAGCAGCTTGGCCAGCTGCAGCCGGTTGCGCTCACCGCCGGAGAGTTCCGACACGCGTTTCTGCTGATCCGAGCCCTTGAAATTGAAGCGGCCGATATAGGCGCGCGACGGGATCTCGTAGGTGCCGATGGTCAGGATGTCCTGTTCGTTGGAGACTTCCTGCCAGACGGTCTTGTCCGAGTTCAGTTCCTCGCGCGACTGGGTCACATAAGCCAGATCGACCGTGTCGCCGACGCGGATCTCGCCGGAATCCGGTTCTTCCTCGCCGTTGAGCATACGGAACAGCGTGGTCTTGCCGGCGCCGTTGGGGCCGACGATGCCGACGATCGCGCCTTGCGGCACTTTCAGCGAGACGTCTTCGTACAGCGTGCGGTTGCCGTACGACTTGGTCACGTCGTTCATCTCGAACACGAGATCGCCCAGGCGCGGCCCCGGCGGAATATAGATCTCGTTGGTCTCGCTACGCTTCTGGTATTCGCGCGACTGCAGTTCCTCGAACTGGCGCAGACGCGCCTTGGACTTGGACTGACGCCCCTTGGCGTTGGAACGCACCCATTCCAGTTCGGACTTGATCGCCTTCTGATGCGCGTCTTCGGACTTCTGTTCCTGTTCGAGGCGTTTTTCCTTCTGTTCCAGCCAGGAGGAATAGTTGCCCTGCCAGGGAATGCCGTGGCCGCGATCGAGTTCGAGAATCCAGCCGGCGACGTTGTCGAGGAAGTAGCGATCATGGGTGACCGCCACGACGGTGCCGTCGAAATCCTTCAGGAAGCGCTCCAGCCAGGCGACCGATTCGGCGTCCAGATGGTTGGTCGGCTCGTCGAGCAGCAGCATGTCGGGCTTGGACAGCAGTAGACGACACAGCGCCACGCGCCGGCGCTCGCCGCCGGACAGCGTTGTCGACGTGCGCATCCCAGGCCGGCAGGTTCAACGCTTCGCCGGCGCGATCCAGCGTGTTGTTGATCTCCCAGCCGTCGGCGGCGTCGATTGCTTCCTGCAGTTCGGCCTGTTCGGCCAGCAGGGCTTCGAAGTCGGCGTCGGGATCGGCGAACGCTTCGCTGATTTCGTTGAAGCGCTTGAGCTTTTCGGCGATGTCGCCGAGGCCTTCCATGACGTTGCCGCGCACGTCCTTGGACGAATCGAGCTCCGGTTCCTGCGGCAGATAGCCGATGTTGATGCCGGGCATGGGGCGGGCTTCGCCTTCGTATTCCTTGTCGACCCCGGCCATGATGCGCAGCAGCGTCGACTTGCCGGCGCCGTTGTAACCCAGCACGCCGATCTTGGCGCCCGGATAGAACGACAGCGAGATGTCGCGCAGGATGTGCTTTTTCGGCGGGACGACCTTGCCCACGCCGTTCATGGTGTAGATGTACTGGGCCATAAGACGCGCGTGCACTCGAGAGAAGTAGACCCACAAGTGTAGCCAAGTTTGCCGACCGATACACGAAGCGGCGTTCGGCCGGCGGGACGGCGATGCTAAGAATATAACCAAACGATCTCGGAAAGGCGCTTCAAAATAACCTAATAGATCTTAAAATCTCCGCCAAGTCATCCGAGACCGATGTGTCGGCTCGTACTTCTTCAAGTGAGGTTTCGTCTTATGGATATCGATACCGCCAAGGTCAACGCCGAGCTCGCCGGTCGGCATCCGCAGGAAATCGTGAACTGGGCTGCCGGCCTGGACGGTCGCACCATCGTGACCACCAACTTCGGCCCCTACGAGGCGGTGATCCTGCACATGGCGGTCCAGGCGCAGCCGGATATCGACGTGGTCTGGATCGATTCCGGCTATGCCACCCGCAAGACTTATCTGTTCGCCGAGCAGCTGATCAACGATCTCGATCTGAACATCCATGTGTTCAATCCGCTTATGTCGGCAGCGCGTCGGGACGCGATCATGGGTATTCCGGACGTCGATGATCCGCAGCACGAAGAATTCACCAACCAGGTGAAGCTCGAGCCGTTCGGCCGCGCCATGCGCGAGATGAACCCGGACGTGTGGCTGACCGCGGTGCGCCGTGACCAGACGGCCTTCCGGAAGAATATGGAGATTGTGTCGCAGGACAAGGCCGGCGGCGTAGTGAAGGTGGCGCCGGTTCTGGAATGGACCGAGATCGATATGGAGCGCTACCTGATCGAGCACGGTCTGCCGAACGAGACCAACTACTACGATCCGACCAAAGTGCTGGGCAACCGCGAATGCGGCCTGCATAACCGCTTCTCGGCCTGATTCAACTCGGTTGCGGATAGATCAGGCGCGGGGGCTTCGGCCCCTGCGCTTTTTTATGCGCGTGACGCGCAATGCCGCCGCGCCCCGACGTGGTTTGTCAGAACGCCGGTGAAGTGATGCTGATATCGGGTGGCGTGTTCTTGTCGTCATTTTCATCGGCGCCGCTGGCCGAGGGCTGCTCATCGAGCGCCGCGGGCTTTTTATGCTGTTTCCTGCTGGTCATCCAGGTCAGGATGTCGTAATACGCCCGGATGTTGCTGACGTACGCCGCCGCCTGTTTGCCCTGAGCATAGCCGTAGCGGGTATGGGCCAGATAGCGTTTTTCCGTGAGCCAGCCCAGCGCCTCGCGCAGATTCACCCAGACATTTGGGTCGCGGCCGGCGCGCTTGAGTAGCCGGCGAGCATCGAGGACGTGGCCCAGGCCCAGATTGTAGGCCGCCAGCGCGAACCAGGTTCGATCCGGCGGCTTCACGGCCTTGGGCAGTCGTTTTCTCAGCTGCAACAGATATCGCGTGCCGCCATCGATCGACTGCTGCGGGTTGCTGCGATTGTCGATATTCATGCGCTGCGCGGTGTCGCGGGTCAGCATCATGATGCCGCGAACATTGGTGGGGCTGGCGGCCTTGGCGTTCCAGCGCGACTCTTGATAACCGATAGCCGCGAGCAGCCGCCAGTCGACGCCGTATTGCTGGCCTGCCGCCTTGAAATAGGATTTCCAGCGGCCCAGCCGTTTCTTGACCTGGCGCGCGAACTCGGCGCCGCCGACGAAACCGAGCCGGGCGGCGTGCCCGAAATAGCGATCGTGCAGGATCTTGATCCGGCCCTTGGACTGGGCCTGCTGGAGATACGCGATCGCCTTGTTGTACAGCCCGTCGGGCTGTCTGCCACGATCGGTTGCGCGAAAAGCCCAGGCCATCTGCTGGCGGATATCCTGGAGCGTGAACCCCACGCGGAGTTTCGGGTAATAGCGTTGATTCATCGCCACGATGTCGGCGTTGGCCACGGTCGCGTCGATATCGCCATGCGCGATGCGCGCCATCAGTTCTTCGGTATTGGCGGTGTGATCGATCGTGAAGTGCAGATCGGGACGGCGCTGGCGCAGCCAGTCCGACAGGGCGGTGTCGTCGGGCAGCACCAAGTGCCCGGACAGATCCGCCAGTTTCTTCGGTTTGTTTTCGTGTTGACGATAGACCGCGTCGAGCTTGCTGCTGAGATAGGGCGGCGTGAAGCGCACCCGGGCGTCGCGCGCCGGGCTGATCGCCAGCCCGGCGCCGATCTGGGCGCGGCCGGTCTCCACGGCCTGAATGATGGCCGCGCGATCGGGCACGACGACCATCTTGAGCTTCACGCCCAGCGATTTCGCGAAGCCGCGGGCCAGGTCGTATTCGAAGCCCTTGGGGCCGTGCGGGCCCAGATAATAGGTCGTCGCGGAGTTGATGGTTGCCACGCGCAGCACGCCACTGCGTTGAACCTGCGTCAGCGCGTCCGGCCGGTGTACACAGGTGCTCAACAGCACGCCGACGCCGATCAGCGTGATCAGCGCAAGCAGACGGACGAAGTGACGTCCTGGATTGGGTGTGGTGGCCGCTCGCCGCGGTCCGGCGCCCGGCCCGCGGCTTGTATCGGGCACGTTATGAAAATAATTATCGAATCAAGTGTTGGGAAAGCGATTCGGATCGTTTAAGATACGCGACTTCGCAGCCGGGGTCAGTCGCTGATACCGCCAGCGAAGGAACAACGGAGAGGTACCGAAGCGGTCATAACGGCACCGACTCGAAATCGGTTGGGGGCTAACCGCCCCACGTGGGTTCGAATCCCACCCTCTCCGCCATTTCTCCATCCGATCATCGATCGATTCGCCCCATGGCCAACGCCGATTCCCATCGCCGGTTGTATCGCGTGGCGTTCTACAATCAGGGCGAAGTCTACGAGGTTTATGCGCGCTCGGTAGCCCAGGGCGGCCTGTTCGGTTTCGTCGAGATCGAGGAACTGGTTTTCGGCGAACGCACCACGCTCGTGATCGATCCCGCCGAAGAGAAGCTCGCCGAGCGAGTTTGCCGAGGTCAAGCGCAGCTACATTCCCATGCATTCGATCATCCGCATCGACGAGGTCGAGCGGCGCGGCACGGCCAAGATCACGCCGGCCGACTGCGAATCGCAAGGTGCGCCCGTTTCCGGTCTATACCCGACAGGGGCCCGGCTCGGGAGGCCACGGCTCCGGCAGCCACTCCTGAATATGACGGCCATGCGCTTCGCCCTGTTGGGCAGCGGCAGCAAGGGCAACGCGCTGGTGGTCGAGCAGGGCGCCACGCGGCTTCTGATCGACTGTGGCTTTTCCGCGCGCGAAATCGAGAAACGCCTGGCCCGACTGGAACTCGCCCCCGCCGATATCGATGCGATCGTGATCACCCATGAACATGACGATCACTGGAAAGGCGTATCGCGTTTCTCGCGCGCCCACGACGCTGCCCGTGTGGCTCACGCCGGGCACGCAGGCCGCCAGGTCGTCGCAGCGCGCTCGCCGCCGCCGAGCTGTATTCGCCGCATGAGCCGTTCGCCATCGGCGATCTGGAACTGTTTCCCTATCCGGTGCCACACGATGCGCGCGAACCCGCGCAGCTCGTGATCGGCAACGGCGAGCATCGACTGGGCGTACTCTCGGATATCGGCCATGTCACGCCGCATGTGCGGGCGATGGTCGATGCCTGCGATGCGCTCATCATCGAATCCAATCACGATCCCGACATGCTGGCGGGCGGGCCTTATCCGGCCAGCCTCAAGGCCCGCGTGGCCGGCCGGCTCGGCCATCTGAGCAACGCTGACGCCGCCGCGCTCGTATCGGATATCGATACCCGCGCGCTGCAGCATGTCGTGGTCGCGCATCTGTCCGAATCCAACAATCGCCCGGAACTGGCTCGGGCCGCGCTGGCACAAGCGCTGGCCTGCACGCCGGACTGGGTGCATGTCGCCAACCAAAACGAGGGTCTGTCGTGGCGCAGTCTGGTGAATCGATAACGACGGTCGAAATCTATGCCGGCGAGACTGCGCTGGCCGATTTCGAGCGTGAGCGCCTGGTCGCCGGCCTGGCCCGGGCGGGGCTTGCGGTCGACAAGGTGGCGGTGCAGGCGATCTACATCGCTGCGTTCTCCGCCGAGCCGGACGATAAGACGCATGAGCGGCTGAACCGCCTGCTGGCGGTCGACGGCGATGCGCCGCGCGCGGACGGCGTGGTCGTCGTGCCGCGCCTGGGAACGGTTTCGGCCTGGTCGACAAAGGCGCAGGACATCGCGCACAACAGCGGTATCAGAACACTGGTACGGCTCGAGCGCGCGCTGGTCTATCGCTTTGGCGAGAACGCGCCGAGCGCGGCAGCGCTGGCTGCCTCCGGTGCGCTGCACGATCCGATGACCGAATCGGTCGTGGACGACTGGGCCTTGCTGAACACGTTGTTCACCGTGCCCGAGCGGCGTCGGTTGCGGCGGGTGCCGCTGGCGCGTCAGGGTATCGAGGCCCTGCGCAATGCCAATCGCGACTGGGGCCTGGCGCTGGCCGAAGAAGAACTCGACTATCTCGCCGAGCAGTACGCGGCCCTCGATCGCGATCCCACCGATGTCGAGCTGATGATGTTCGGCCAGATCAACTCCGAGCACTGCCGGCACAAGATCTTCAACGCCGAATTCACGATCGATGGCGAAACGCAGGCCGCGTCGCTGTTCGACATGATCCGCAGCTCTTACAAGGCCGCCCCGGAGGGCGTGCTGTCGGCCTATCGCGACAATGCAGCGGTGGTTGCCGGCCCGGCCGCGACCCGGATGACGGTCGATCGCGATCGCACCTATCGCCTGGTCGCCGAAGACGTTCATCTGTTGATGAAGGTCGAAACGCACAACCATCCGACCGCGATTGCTCCCGGCGCCGGGGGCGGCCACCGGCTCGGGCGGCGAGATCCGCGACGAGGCCGCCACCGGCCGCGGCGGTAAGCCCAAGGCCGGGCTGGCCGGTTTCTCGGTCGCCGATCTGCATATCCCCGGTGCAGTCCAGCCCTGGGAAACCGATGCCGACGCGCCCGCGCATCTGGCCAGTGCGCTGGATATCATGCTCGAAGGCCCGATCGGCGCGGCTCGCTACAACAACGAGTTCGGCCGGCCGGCGCTCGGTGGTTATTTCCGCACCTTCCAGTATGAATCGGCGGCCACCGGCCTGCGCGGTTTCGCCAAACCGATCATGATCGCCGGCGGCATGGGAAATGTCCGCCCCGGCCACGTCGAGAAGCATGAAGTACCGGTCGAGGCTTGCCTGATCGTGCTGGGCGGCCCGGCCATGCTGATCGGCCTCGGCGGCGGGGCGGCGTCGTCCATGGCCAGCGGTTCGGCATCGGCCGAGCTGGATTTCGCTTCGGTTCAGCGTGCCAATCCGGAAATGCAGCGACGGGCGCAGGAAGTGATCGAGGGCTGTATCGCGCTCGGCGAGAACAACCCGATCGCCTCGGTGCATGATGTCGGTGCGGGCGGGCTGTCCAACGCGCTGCCCGAAATCATCGATGCCGACGATCGCGGCGGCTCGATCCGTTTGCGCGATATCCAGTCGGCCGATCCCAGCCTGTCGCCGATGGAGATCTGGTGCAACGAATCGCAGGAGCGCTATGTCATCGCGATTCCGTCGGACGCCCTGAATGTGTTCGCCGCGCTCGCCGAACGCGAGCGGTGCCCCTATGCGGTGGTCGGCCGGGCCACCGCTGAGCCGAATCTGGTGGTCGAGGACGGCGAAGCGGCGACGGCTGAAACCGCGCGCCCGGTCGATATGCCGATGGGCGTGCTGCTTGGGCGGACGCCGCGCATGCAGCGCGAGGCAGCGCATGTGACGGCGGAATTGCCGGCCTGGAATCGCGACGGTGTGGATATCGCCGAGGCCTTCCAGCGCGTGCTGCAGCTGCCGACAGTGGCCAGCAAATCATTCCTGATCACCATCGGCGACCGCAGCGTCGGCGGCATGACCGCGCGCGATCAGATGGTCGGGCCGTGGCAGGTGCCGGTGGCCGACGTGGCCGTGACCACGACCGCCTTCACCGGTGATACCGGCGAAGCCATGGCCATGGGCGAGCGCAGCCCGGTCGCGTTGATCGATGCCCCCGCCTCCGGCCGCATGGCAGTGGCCGAGGCCATCACCAATCTGGCCGCGGCCCGCATCGACAAGCTGACCGATGTACGGCTGTCGGCGAACTGGATGGCCGCCTGCGGCGATCCGGCCGAGGATGCGCGGCTGTACGATACCGTGCGCGCGGTAGGCGAGGAGCTCTGCAGCGAGTTGGGCTTGGCTATTCCGGTCGGCAAGGATTCGTTGTCGATGCGTGCGAGCTGGGAGAGCGAGGCCGGTTCGCGCACGATGAGCGCGCCGGTATCGCTGGTGGTGACGGCCTTTGCGCCCGCGGTGTCGGCCCGCGCCACGCTGACGCCGCAGCTCGTCTCGCCACAGGCGATCGAAAGCCGGCTGATCCTGGCCGATCTCGGCGCCGGGCGGAACCGCCTCGGCGGATCGGCGCTCGCCCAGGTCTATGGCGCGCTCGGCAATCGGGCCCCGGACCTGGATGCGCCGGGCACGCTGGGCGGCTTCTTTCATGCCGTGCAGACGCTGGCCTCGGACGGACGGATTCTGGCGTATCACGATCGCAGCGACGGCGGTCTGGCCGCTTGCCTGGCCGAGATGTGTTTTGCCTCGCGGCTCGGCGTGGACGTGGCGCTGGACGAACTCGATGGCGATCCGCTCGCCGCGTTGTTCGCCGAAGAACTCGGCGCCGTGATCCAGGTCGCGGCGGCTGATGTCGATGCCGCGCTCGCCACGCTGCGCGACGCCGGCGTTGCCGCGACCGATATCGGCGGCGTCAACACGACCGATCGCATCGTGGCGCGCCACGGCGAGGGCCGAGGTGTTGTCGGTCGCACGCGTGGACGCCCAGCGTCATTGGGCCGCCACCAGCCATGCCATGGCCGCGCTGCGCGACGATCCCGCCTGTGCCGATGCGGAATACGATGCATTGCTGGATACCAGCGATCCCGGCCTGCCGGGCGAACTGACCTTCGATCCGGCCGAGGACGTGGCCGCGCCTTACATCAACACCGAGCGGCCGAGGATCGCGATCCTGCGCGAGCAGGGCGTGAATGGCCATAACGAAATGGCGTTCGCCTTCACCCGCGCCGGTTTCGATGCTATCGACGTGCATATGTCGGAGGTCGTATCGGGCAAGGTGCGCCTCACTGACATGCAGGGCGTGGCGGCCTGCGGCGGCTTCTCCTATGGCGACGTGCTCGGCGCGGGCCAGGGCTGGGCCAAGTCGATCCTGTTCAATCGCAATGCGCGCAAGGCGTTTGCGGATTTCTTCGCCCGCGACGACACGTTCGCGCTGGGCGTATGCAATGGCTGCCAGATGCTGGCAGCGCTGTCGGAGCTCATTCCCGGCACCGAAGGCTGGCCGTCGTTCGTGGCCAATGTCTCGCGTCAGTTCGAGGCCCGCACCAGCGCGGTCGAGATTCTGCAATCCAATGCGGTACTGCTGGAGGGCATGGCGGGTTCGCGGATGCCGATTGCGGTCGCGCATGGTGAAGGGCATGCGCGTTTCGCCCGTGCGGCCGATTTCGATCGGTTGGGCGCTGCCGGCCAGATCGGCATGCGCTACACCGCGAACGCCGGCGGGGCGGCCGAGTCCTATCCGGCTAATCCGAACGGTTCGCCCGAGGGCGTGACCGGCTTGTCCAACGCCGACGGGCGCGTATTCATCTGCATGCCGCACCCCGAACGCGTTACGCGGACGGTCAACCTGTCCTGGGCGCCGGAATCCTGGGGCGAGGCCAGCCCGTGGGCGCGGCTGTTCGCCAACGCGCGGCGGTTCGTCGGCTAGATCAATCGTCCTTGCGGCCCCGCCGGAATCCGGCTGTCCGCATCTGCGCGTTCGCCGTGGCGGACACGATCGTCGCTTCGTTCGGTGCACAGCAACGCGTCGGCGAAGGACGCAAATGCCGTGTCCTTGATAATCTGAGCGGCGAATCCAAACGGCGGGCCGCGGCAATGTTCAGAAAATCGATAGGCTATTGGATGGGTTGGGTGGTCGTGGCGGGGCTCGCTGCTGATCGGGAGCGCCCAGGCCGCCGCAACGCTCGCGATCAAGTCATCGGCCTTCGACAACGGTCAGTCGATACCCACGCGTTTCAGTTGCAGCGGCGGCAATACCTCGCCGCCGCTCTCGTTCTCCGGCGTGCCGCGCAAGGCGAAGAGTCTGGCCCTGATCGTCGACGACCCGGATGCGCCCGGCGAGCTGTTCACGCATTGGGTGCTGTACAACCTGGCGCCGGATCTCGTCGTGCTGGCGCCGGGCGCCAGCACCCAGCCGTTGCCGGGTCCGGCCGTCACGGCAGACAACAGCACGCACCACGCGGATTACCACGGCATGTGTCCGCCGCCGGGGGACGGTGCCCATCATTATCATTTCAAACTGTTTGCGCTGGATGAGCGTCTGCCGTCGAACCTGAAGAGCCGGGCCGCAGTGCTCAAGGCGATGCAGGGCCATGTGATCGCGCATACTCAGATCGTTGGAACCTATCAACGAAAATAGCGCCGGCCGGCTCCGATCACGGGCGATCCGGCCGGCGGCGTCGCACCGCTCCGGTGATTTGTCATGTCCAGGTTTGTGAGTTCTTTCATGAGTATTGATGCTGAACACCCGATTGTTTACGAGCCGTCGCACGAGACGGTCGAGCGCAGTCGCCTGGCTGATTACGTGCGTTGGCTGGGCGCGTGTGAGGATATGCCGTCCTTTGCCGTCGACGATTATGCGGCGCTGCATGAGTGGTCGATCGACGAGCCGACCTCGTTCTGGTCGAGCCTCTGGGACTATTTCGGCCTCATCGGCGATCGCGGCCAAGGTGCGGTGCTCGATACGCTGGAGATGCCCGGCGCGCGCTGGTTCAGCGGTGCGCGTTTCAATTTCGCCGAAAATCTGCTGCGCGAAGCGCTGGAGGGCGACCCCGGCCGTAATGCGATCACGGCGCTATCCGAGGCCCGCGCGCCGGTCACGCTGACCTACGGCGAACTGTATCGTCAGGTCGGTGCCTTCGAGGCGTTCCTGCGCGCGATCGGTGTGCAGGCGGGGGATCGGGTGGCGGGCGTGGTCGCTCACACGCACGAACCCATCGTGGCGCTTCTGGCCTGTGCCAGTCTGGGTGCGATCTGGTCCTCGGCCTCGCCGGATTTCGGCGTGTCCGGCATCGTGGACCGCTTCGCCCAGATCGAGCCGCGGGTGCTCGTCAGCGTCGACGGCTACGGCTACGGCGGCAAGCTATTCGATCGGCTCGATCGCATCGCCGAGCTGCGCGAACGTATTCCCTCGATCGAGCACGTCGTCGTCACCGACAATACAGGGCAGGCACGTGCACTGCCCGATGATCGATGGATCACCGCGTGGTCCGATGCCCTGGCCGCTCACGATGGGGCGTCGCCGAGTTTCGACCGTGGCCCGTTCGATCGACCGATCTACATTCTGTTCTCATCCGGTACGACCGGCGTGCCGAAGTGTATCGTGCATGGGGCCGGCGGGGCGCTGATCCAGCACGTCAAGGAGCAGGTCCTGCACGGCGATCTGGGCCGCGACGATGTGTTCTTCTACTTCACCACCTGTGGCTGGATGATGTGGAACTGGCATGTGTCGGGCTTGTTCACCGGGGCTGAACTGATCACCTATGACGGCAACCCGGCATATCCGGACCTGGATGCGCTGTGGGCGATGGCCGGGGCCAGAGGCGTGACGCACTTCGGCACCAGCGCCAAATGGATCGGCGCCTGTCGCAGCGCCGGGCTGGCGCCTGGATCGACCCACGATCTGTCGGCCCTGCGGGTGATCTTCTCGACCGGGTCGCCGTTGCTGGATGCGGATTACGATTGGGTCTACGACCGGGTGAAACAGGACGTGCTGCTGGGCTCGATTTCGGGCGGCACCGATATCGTGGCCTGTTTCGTCGGCTCGTGCCCGACACTGCCGGTACGCCGCGGCGAGATCCAGTGCCGTCTGCTGGGCGTGGCCGCCAAGGCGTTCAACGAAGCGGGCCAGGCAGTGGTCGACGAATGCGGCGAACTGGTGTGCACTCAGCCGATTCCGTCCATGCCGGTCGCGTTCTGGAACGATCCCGATGGTGCGCGTTATCGCGCGGCTTATTTCGAGCGGTTCCCGGGCGTCTGGGCGCACGGCGATTTCATCGCCTTCAGTGCATCGGGCGGGGCCGTGATCTACGGGCGCAGCGATGCCACGCTCAACGTGGGCGGCGTCCGTATCGGCACGGCGGAAATCTATCGTCAGATCGAACCCATGCCGGAAGTGGCGGATTGCCTGGTGGCTGCCCAGTCGACGGGCGAGGACGATCGTATCGTCATGCTGGTCGTAGCGGCCGAAGGGCATGAAGTCGACGATGCCCTGCGCGATGCGATTCGGCGTCGCTTGCGCGAGCAGGCGAGCCCGCGTCATGTGCCCAAGCTGATCGTGGGTGTCGATGCCTTGCCCTATACGCGCAGCGGCAAGAAGGTCGAAGTGGCCGTCGCGCGGCTGCTCAACGGGCGCGAGGTCGAGCAGTCCAGCGCCATCGCCAATCCGGAATCGCTGACCGCCATCGCGGAGCATCCGGAGCTGCGCCGGCCATGAACAAGCCGGATCGACGTCGATCCGGCTCTGGTTGATCACGCGAGACCGGCAGTGCTCGCTCAGCGCATTGGAATCACATCGTTGAGCGCGCAGAAGTCGATGATCGCGCGCATCTGCGAGGGCGCGTTGGCGAAATGCAGCGTGGCGCCGGCCTGGTCCGCATCCCGGATCCATTCCAGCAGCAGTGCCACGCCGGCACTGTCCGCCCGTGTGACACCGCTCAGGTCGATCACTGTCTCGCGATCGCGATCGAACCAGTCCGCCGACTTGCGCAGGCGCGCGGGCACGCTGTCGACATCGAGTTCACCATCGACCCGCACAGTGTGAACATCAGAGTTGCCGGTATGGCTCACGCTGGGAGTCCTAGGAGTTGCCGTTGTTGTAGCGTTGTTCCAACTGCTTGAGGAAATCGTCGAGCCCTTCACGCCGGATGGCGGAATTGAACTGGCCACGGTAGTTGGTCACGAACGACAGATTGCCGACACTGCCGTCATAGACCTTCCACTGATCGTTGACTTCGTGCAGTTGAAGACTCACGGGCGTGTCCTGGCCGTTGGGCGACTTGATCACGGCGTTGAAGGTCACGTTCTTGGCGTCGTCGGCCGCGCGTACCGGCTTGTACTCGATCTTCACGTTGTCGTTGAAGCCGAGCAGCGCACTCCCATAGGTACGGATCAGCATGTTCTTGAACGCGGTCTGGAAGCGCTGACGCTGCGCCGGCGATGCCTGGCGCCAGTAGCGGCCGAGTACCAGCTGCGACATGTAGGGCAGGTCGATGAGCGGGACCAGATCGCGATCGATCAAGGCATAGAGTTCCTGCGGGTTGTTCCGCAGCTCGGCGCGGCGGCCGTCCAGATCGTTGAGGACTTTCTGCACGGTCTGCTTCGCCACCTGCTGGGGCGGCGTCGGGGCGGCGCTGGCCAGGGCCGGCGCCATGAGCGCAACCGTGATGAAGGGAATGAGAACGCGAGTCCAACGCATAGTGGGAACCCTTGGCTTACAGGTCGTCGAATTGCACAGAGTTTGTGCCATCGCGATGAATCTGTCCTGAAGGCGGCCGGAGATTCGATCGATGTCGCGGTGCCGCGCGACAGGAGGCGGCATGAGAGGGCTCAACCGCCGCCTCCTTGTGCCGTACCGCTCCCGGAACTGGAGCCGAAGCCGTCGCCCACTCCGCCGCCGCTGTCCGATGAATGATCGCTCGACATGTTGGTCATGAACTGGCCGATCAGGTTCTCCAATACGATTGCCGACTGCGTGATAATGAACTTGTCTCCGTTCTTCATGTTATCGGTCGAACCGCCGGGGCCGACGCCCACATACTGATCGCCGAGCAGACCCGAGGTCAGAATAGAGGCATCGGAGTCTTTGGGGATCTTGTACTGGTCCTGGATCCGCATGGTCGCCACCGCGCGGTAGGTGGTCTGATCCAGAGTGATGTCGGTCACGCGGCCGATGCGAACGCCGGCCAGATCCACCGGTGCGCCGACTTTCAGCCCCCCGATGTCGTTGAAGGCGGCGGTGACGGTGTAACCCTCGACGTTGCCGGTGTGGGCCAGATCGCTCACCCGCATCGTGAGGATGAAGATCGCGGCGATTCCCAGGCAGACGAATAATCCGACCAGAAATTCGACGGCTCTTGATTGCATAGCGTCTTCCTTGCGCTAACCGCTGAACATCACGGCGGTGAGCATGAGATTGGCGGCCAGAATGGCCAGCGAGGCAATGACCACCGTGTTGGTGGTCGCGCGCGACACGCCTTCCGAGGTCGGCGGCGCATGATAGCCCTGAAATACGGCGACCCACGTGATGATGGCGCCGAAGACGCCGCTCTTCACGAAGACGTTGAGAATGTCGCGATTGAATTCCACGCTCGACTGAATACCGTTCCAATAGGCGCCGGCATCCACGCCCAGCATGTCGACGCCGACGAAGTAGCCGCCGCCGGCGCCGATCGCCATGACGCAGAAAATGGCGGTGAGCAGCGGCATGGCGATCACGCCCGCCAGAAAACGCGGCGCGATGATGCGGCGTACCGGATCGACTGCCATCATCTCCATGCCGGCAAGCTGATCGGTGGCCTTCATCAAGCCGATCTCGGCCGCGAGGGCGCTGCCGGCCCGTCCGGCGAACAACAGCCCGGTGACCACCGGGCCGAGTTCACGAACCACGACCAGCGCAACGGACGTGCCGAGCGCGTTCTCCGCCCCGAAATCGGCCAGGGCGCGGTAGCCCGACAGCGCCAGTACCATGCCCACGAAAATGCCGGCGACCACGACGATCAGCAGTGACAGCACGCCGACCGAATAGATCTGCTCGACCACCAGCCGTGGTTTGGCCAGCAGCGATGGAAGGGAAGCGAGCACGCGACCCAGGAACAGGGCGCTGCGCCCCAGATCCGCCAGCCAGCCGAACAGGGCATGAAAGACCCGTGTGATTCGGTTCATGACCGAGCTCCGCCGAGTAGATCTTCGCCGTAAGGCGTGTCGGCGTAATGAAAGGGCACCGGTCCATCCGGCGAGGCGGTGATGAACTGCTGCACCCAGGCGGAGTCGGAATGCCGGATATGCTCGGGATCACCGTGATCCACGACTTCGCCGTCGGAGATCACATACACATAGTCGGCGATACCCAGCGTTTCCTTGACGTCGTGGCTGACCACGATCGCGGTCAGCCCCAGAATGTCGTTCAGCCGCCGGATCAGGCGTAGCAGTACGCCCATCGAGATCGGGTCCTGTCCGGCGAAAGGCTCGTCGTACATGATCATCTCGGGATCGAGCGCGATCGCCCGTGCCAGCGCCACGCGCCGGGCCATGCCTCCGGACAGCTGCGCCGGTGCCAGATCCCGGGCGCCGCGCAGGCCGACGGCCTCGAGCTTCATCAAGACGATATCGCGAATCAGGCGTTCCGGCAGCCTAGTGTGCTCGCGCAGCGGGAAGGCGACGTTGTCGAACACCGACAGGTCGGTCAGCAGGGCGCCGGTCTGGAACAGCATACCCATGCGTTTTCGCTGTTCGAACAATGTCTTCTGCGACATGTCGGCGACGGACTGTGCATCGAAGCGGACGCTGCCGGAGTCGGCACGCCATTGGCCACTGATCAGGCGCAGCAGCGTGGTCTTTCCGGTGCCCGACGGGCCCATGATCGCGGTGATCCGGCCGCGCGCGATATCGATGTCGACGCCTTTGTAGATGACGCGGGAGCCGAGCTGGAAATGCAGATCGCGCACCTCCACCAGATTGTCGGCAGCGCCTGTCGTCGCGATTGAATCGGTCATGGGCGAGATTGGGGCTCGGATGCGCGCCAGCCTATCAGATCGCCTGCCATATCCGGGGCATCTGCGGCAATCAACCCGAGTTCGGCGCACAAATAGCCACTCAGGTCGGTGGCCACCCGGTCCAGGTCGGAGGGACCGCCGAGGTCGGCGATCTGGGTCATTGCCAGCCCGTGATAACCGCAGGGGTCGATGCGCGAAAAGGGAGCCAGGTCCATGTCCACGTTCAGTGCCAGCCCGTGAAAGCTGTTCGAGCGCGACACGCGCAGTCCGATCGAGCCGATCTTGGCCTTGCCGACATAGACGCCGGGGGCATCACGTCGGGCATGGGCATCGATGTCGTAACCCGCCAGCGTGGCCACCATGGCGTTTTCCAGCGCGGTGACCAGGCTGCGAATGCCGATGCCGAGCCGCTTGAGATCGAGCATGACATAGGCCATGAGCTGGCCCGGGCCGTGATAGGTCACCTGGCCGCCGCGGTCGATGGGTACGACTTCGATGTCGCCCGGCGCAAGGACATGCTCGGGGCGGCCGTTGCGGCCCTGGGTGAACACCGGTTCGTGATTGAGCAGCCACAGCGCATCCGGGGCTTCAGGGCCGCGTTCGGCGGTGAAGCGCTGCATCGCCTGCCAGACGGGGCGATAGGGCTGCGGCCGCCAGCCAAAGCGGCGGATGACGACAGGTGTCACAGCGACATCAGGACCTGCTCGTGTTCGTTCAGATCCCGGTAGATCGCGTCGAGCTGCGCCTTGCTCTTGGCATTGATGGAGGCGGTGACTGCGACATAGCGCCCGCCGCTGGACTCGCGGCTGGTGAGATCGTCTGTAGTGAGTTCCGGCGCATGCGCCTTGACCAGCGTGTAGACGATCTGCTCGAAGGTGGTGCCGTGGCGACCGAATGCCTTGATCGCGAATTCGCAGGGAAATTCGAGCAGGGTTTCATCGTTGGATTCGGACATGGCTCTACTGTGCTCCTGGGCGCGGGCGGCTGCTCGCCGGTCTACTGGAACATCATCAGGATGTCGTCGATGAACTGCGTGACGTAGCCGCCTTCGGCGATCGACTTGCCGGCATACAAGGGCTCTTCCTTGAGCGTCTTGTCGTTGTACTTGATCGACAACGTGCCCAGGCGCTCGCCCTTCTTGATGGGCGCCGTGAGGTGTCCCGGCAGTTTGGCGCTGGTGGACAGCGAATCGCGCTGACCGCGCGGATAGGCGACGTAGATCGGGCCGTCGGCGACCACCGGCAGCTCGCTCTCCGCACCTTTCCAGACGCGGATCTGCGAGATCTCCTTGCCCTTGTCGAACAGCTTGCCGTCGTCGAAGAAGCGAAAGCCGTAGCTGATGAGGGCCTCGCACTGACTCTTGCGCGCGTTCTCCGAATCGGTGCCGGTGACCACCGAGATCACCCGCATGCCATGATCCTTGGCCGAAGCCGCCAGATTGAAGCCGGCGTTCTCGGTGTGCCCGGTCTTGCCGCCGTCCACCCGCGGGTCCGACCACAGCAGGGTATTGCGGTTGTACTGTTTGATACCGGCGTAGGTGAACGATTTCTCGTGGAAATACCGGTCGTAGAGCTTGGGAAACTTCCGCACGATGGCGGCATACAGCGTGGCGACGTCGCGCGCACTCATGTAGTGATCCGGGTGCGGCAGCCCGTTGACGTCCATGAAGTGACTGTTGGTCATGCCCAGCTGCTTGGCGTACTGGTTCATGTAATCGGAAAACGTCGATGTAGTGCCGGCGATGTACTCGGCCAGCGCCACCGCTGCGTCGTTGCCCGACTGCGTGATCAGGCCCTGCAGTAGATCGTCCACCGAGACCTTGTCGCCGACCTTGAGAAACATCTGCGAGCCGTGCATCTCCCAGGCCTTCTTGCTGACCGTCACCATGTCCTTGGGTCGAGAGATTGCCCTTCTTGATCTCGTCGAAGACGATATAGCAGGTCATCAGCTTGGTGATGCTGGCGGGCTTTATGTGCTTGTCGGGGTTCTTGGCAGCCAGAACCTGCCCGGAGTTGTAGTCCACCAGGATATAGCTCTTCGCGCCCAGGGAGGGCGCGCTCGGGATGGGCAGATTGTTATCAGCCGCCGACGCGGCGACGCTGACCAGCAGGGCCGCGACGAACAAGAACAGGCGTTGGGCGTGATGCATCAGGCTCGAACTCTTGGCGGACATTTATAGCGGTGGATGACGGCGAAGTTTAGCGTCTTGTCGGCGACACAGCTAACGTTTGATCTCGCGCACGGGGAATCCCGCATCGGCCAGCTGTTGTTTCGCGCGTTGTCGTGCGGCGGGCGAACTGAAAGGGCCCACGCGTACACGATACAGCCTCGTGTCGGGCGATGGTGGAATCACGGCCACTGGCCCGACACCGGCGGCTCGAGCCCGGGCCTTGGCCCGGCTGGCGTGGCCGACCGTCGAGAACGCGCCGATCTGAAGTGGTGCGGCCTTGGCGTGGGCGGGGTGCGTCGATGACGAGGGCGGCGCATCCGAAGACGGTGCCGAGGGCGGCGCGCTGTCGGCGACCCGCGAAGACGTGGCGGCGCTGTCAGTATCCGGGCCGGCGGGCGGATTACCAGCCTGACGCAGCGGGACGGCCGGATGGTCGCGGTCGGACGAACCGCGGTCGGTATCGCGATGGTGGATCGTGGCGGGGGTGACCGTGCGGATGCGCACCGGCGCGCTGCCTTCGCCGACGATTCCCAGGCGGCGTGCGGCGACGTAGGACAGGTCGATGATCCGCCCCTTGTGGAACGGGCCGCGATCGTTGATTTTCACCACCACCTGCTTGTGGTTGTCCAGATTGGTGACGCGGACCCAGGTCGGGATCGGCAGGCGCTTGTGTGCCGCCGTCATGGCGAACATGTTGTAGGGCGCGCCGGAGGAGGTTCGGCCGCCGTCGAACTGTCGCCCGTACCAGCTGGCCATGCCGGTCTGGGTGAAGCCGGCCGCGCTCTTCAGTACGTAGTAGCGCTTGCCGAGCGCGGTGTAGCTGCTCGGATTGCCGTACTTGGACAACGGTGCATTCTTGGGTACAGCGTCCGGAATCTTCGACAGATCGATATCGGTATCGTCCGGTGGGCCGTCGTTCTGATAGTAGCCACCGCCGCCTGACTTGTGCACCGGACTGCCGGCACAGCCGGCCAGTACCAGAGCAGCGGCAACGCTCAGCAGGCCGGTCAAGCGACGTGGCGCGCTCATGACCCCACCGCCGGATGAGTGAACGCCTTGATCTCACGGCCCAGCTGGTAGACCGCCATCGCATACAGCGGACTCGTGTTATAGGTCGTGATCACGAAGAAATTGTGTTCGGCCACCCAGTATTCGGGTCCGTGCGGCCCGGTGAACGCAAGCAATCCCACGCGGGTATCAGAGGTCGGCGAATCCGACACCTGGACCCCCTTGGCCTTGAGTTCGGCCCAGCTGTAGCGGGGCTTGCGCGTACTGGTGTCGATTTTGTTGATGACCTTGGGATTCTGCAGCTCGGCCGGCTGCGCGATCGGCTCGCCGCGTTGCCAGCCGTTCTTGGCCAGATAATTGGCGACCGAGTCGATGATATCGGCGGGCTCGTGCCACAGGTCGCGCTTGCCGTCGCCGTTGCCGTCGACCGCGTAGGCCGCATAGCTCGAGGGCATGAACTGGCCGAGCCCCATGGCACCGGCATAGGAGCCGACGTCGTGGGTACAGTCCAGTTTCTCGTCGACGCAGAGCGTGATGAACTCACCCAGCTCCTTGGTGAAGAAGGTCGAGCGTTCGGGGTAGTCGAATGCCAGCGTGGACAGGGCATCGAGCACGCGGTCCTTGCCGATGTACCGACCGTAGCGTGTTTCCACGCCCAGAATCGCCGCGATCATGTAGGCCGGTACGCCGTATTTGGTCTGCGCTTTCGCGAACAGCTCGCGGTGGGCATTGATATAGGCCGCCCCCTGGCGTGCGCGCTTGGGTTGGACGAAGATCGGACGATAATCGGCCCAGGTCAGCGTCTTCTCCGCCGGCTTGCGCATCTTGGCCACGATCTCGGGCTTGTATTTCGCGTTCTCGAGCAGCTTGCGCGTGGTCGCCTTCGGGATGCCCTTGTCGCGATGCAGACGATCGATCAGCTTGCGCCCGGCTGCGGAACGCGCGTAGTCGCCGTGCGGCGTGTCCGCCAAGGCCGCCGGGGCAGCCAGACTCAAGACGAGAGGCAGGACCAGGGCAGCGCCCCGTGCCCATTCGAGCTTGGGAATCGTCATGTCGCGAGCAACTTCCTGTGGGTGTGGATCGACATCAGAATGCCGAATGAAGCCAGCAGCATGACCATCGACGTGCCGCCGAACGAGATCAGCGGCAGCGGCACGCCGACCACCGGCAGCAGCCCGGCGACCATGCCCATGTTCACGAAGGCGTAGAAGAAGAACGTCAGCGACAGGCTGGCGGCGGTCAGACGCTGGAACGTGTCCTGGCTCTTGACCGCGATGAACAGCCCGCGCGCCACGATGAAGCCATAGATCGCCATCAGACCGAGTACGCCGAACAGGCCGGTTTCCTCGGCATAAACGGCGAATACGAAATCGGTATCCGATTCCGGCAGGAAGTTCAGATGCGCCTGGCTGCCGTTGAGCCAGCCTTTGCCGAACATGCCGCCCGAGCCGATGGCGATCTTGGACTGCGTGATGTGATAACCGGCGCCGAGCGGGTCGCGGGCCGGGTTAAGGAACGTGAGCACGCGCTGTTGCTGGTAGTCATGCAGGTTGAACCACAACAGCGGGGCGGCAGCTGCAGCCAGGACCAGTAACAGCAGGATAATGCGCCAGCGCAGGCCGGCGAAGAACAGCGCGAAGCCGCCGCCGGCCACGATCAGCAGCGCGGTGCCCAGATCCGGCTGCTGCACGACGAGTGCGACCGGCATGGCGATGATGACGCCGGCCACGACCACGTCGGTGAGCTTCGGCGGCAGACTGCGATGGTGGAAGTAGGCGGCAATCGTCAGCGGCACCACCAGTTTGCAGATTTCGGACGGCTGGAAACGCACCACGCCGAGATCGAGCCAGCGCTTGGCGCCCATGGCGGCGTCGCCCAGCACGAGTGTCGCGACCAGCAGCAGCACGCCGAGGATATAGACCCACGGCGCGGCGGCGCGGTACCAGTGCGGCGGGATCTGGGCCAGTGCGATCATCGCGAACAGGCCGATGCCGATGCGTACCGACTGATCGATCACCACGGCAGCCGAACGGCCGGAGGCGCTGTACAGCACGAACAGCCCGAGCAGGGCGCAGCAGAGCAGAGCCGCGAACAGCTGCACGTCGATGCGCCAGTGAGCCAGCCATTCGGACAGTGTGGCCGGACGTTCGCGGGTGGTGGTGCTCATGAGTCGGTATTGGCCTTGTTCCCGGAATGGCTGGCCTGCAGCGCCTTGTTGTTTGCCAAGCTGTCGAGATAGCTGTCGATCACGCGGCGGGCTATGGGGCCGGCCACGCTGGAGCCGCCGCCACCATGTTCGACCAGCACGGCGATTGCGATCTTTGGGTGCTCGATGGGCGCGAACGCTATGAACAGCGCGTGTTCGCGCAGCCGGTGCGGAATGCTGTCGAGATCCGGCGCCACTTCATTCTGTGGCAGCCCGGCGACCTGGGCGCTGCCCGACTTGCCGGCGATCGGATATTTCAGATGCTGGCCGACGTAGTAGTGGGCGGTACCGTGCGGATTGTCGACCACGCCTTTCATGGCATTGATGACGACATCCCAGTGGCGTTTGTCCTTGAGCTCGATTGGCGGCAGTGCCTTCGGGCTGTAATCGGTGGTGGTATGGGTCTGCGGATCCTTCCAGGCCTTGAGCACGTGTGGTTTGTAGGCGTGGCCGCGCTTCCGCGATCTCGCTGACCGCCTGTGCGAGCTGTAACGGCGTAGCGGTCATGAAGCCTTGGCCGATCACGGTGATCAGCGTCTCGCCCGGGTACCACGGCAGATGCCGGTTGCCGTGTTTCCATTCGCGCGAGGGCATGATGCCGGCGTTCTCCCGCGGCAGATCGATGCCCGTCTTCTGGCCGAAACCGAACATCGAGCCGTAGCGATAGATGTTGTCGATGCCGAGCTTCATGCCGAGCTTGTAGAAATACACGTCGGAACTGCGCTCGATCGCCTGTGTGAGATCGATCCAGCCCTGGCCCGAGCGTTTCCAGTCGCGATAGCGATGATTCGATCCGGGCAGCGTGATATAGCCGGGGCACCAGACCTTCTTGTTCGGATCGATCACGCCGGTTTCCAGCGCGCCGATGGCCATGAACGGTTTCACCGTGGAGCCGGGCGGATACTGGCCCTGCAGCGCACGGTTGTACAACGGCTTGTGCGGATTGTGGAGCAGCCGCGTGTAGTTCGCGTGGCTGATGCCATCGACGAACAGATCCGGGTTGTAGCCGGGCTTGCTCACCATCGCCAGTACGCCGCCCGTATTCGGATCAAGCGCGACCACGGCGCCGTCCTGGTCGCCGAGCGCGTTGTAGGCGACCTTCTGCAGCGCCGAGTCGAGTGTGAGCACGAGGCTATCGCCAGCGGTCGCGGGATGCATGTCCAGCTGACGCAACGCGCGCCCGGCGGCGTTCGTCTCCACCACGCGCGAGCCTGGGTAGCCGTGCAGGCGGGACTCGTACGACAGTTCCACGCCGGCCTTACCAATATGCGACGAGCCGCGATAACGCTTTTTGTTCACGCCGGCCAGATCGGATTCGGTGATGCCGCCGACATAACCGACCAGGTGCGATGCGTACTTGCCGAGGGGATAGTTGCGGGTTAGTCCGGCGCGGATGTCGACGCCGGGGAAGCGATCGCGGTTGACCTCGAACCGGGCGACCTCGGTCTGGGTCAGGCTCAGCCGTATCGGCGTGCCACGAAAACGCGGCGTCTGCTTTTCACGCGAATAGAATCGCTGCTGGTCCGCGTCGCTGATGTTCACGATCTTCGACAGCCGGGCGATGGTCGATTTCACGCTGTCGCTGACCTGTTCGGGCACGATTTCCAGCCGATAGGCGGGCTCGTTGTTGGCCAGCAGGTGGCCGTGACGGTCGAAGATCAGTCCGCGCACCGGCGGGACCACTTCGACGCGCATGCGATTGTCCTGCGAGCGGGTCTCGTAGTAGCCATGCTTGTAGACCTGCAGATACACCACGCGCGCGATCAGCATGCCGATCAGGATCAGCAGCAACAGGCTGGCCGCGATCGCACGAATGAGAAACAGGCGTCGCTCGGCCGCGTGATTTTTGATTGCGTCGTCCGCGGCCATATCCGCTCGTCGTCACCCTGATGTTCGGCATGAGGCCGTCGTGGCGCGTTTCGGATACGCGCCAGCCTCGACCCTGTGCCACCCCTTGTCGACTATCCGACCTCTAATTCGGCGATCCGTTCCAGAACAAACGCCCAGATCGGCCACAGCAGTGCCGACGAGAATACCGGAAGCCAGCGCCACCACTGGTTCACGTCCAGCCCGGCGACGCCATCGATCCAGAACAGCACGAACTCGTAGAGCGCGAATACCGGCAACATCAGCAGACATTGCTGGATCAACGGGAAGCTCCACAGCAGCTCGCGCCCCTTGACCACCACATAGGCCGCCACCGCCATGGCCAGACCATGCTCGGAAAACGGCGTCCCATAGAGTACATCGACGGCGAGCCCCGAGAACCAGGCCGCGATCGGTCCGAAGCGCTGGGGCTGGTTTGCGGTCCAGAACAAAACGGTCATGGTATAGAACGCCGGGCGGGCGGCCGAGAACGCGGTGGGCATCGGCAGAAGCGTGATCACCAGCGAAACCGCCAGGCTGACCACGATCAGAAGGCCGCTGACGCGCTGATTGATGATCATTGTGCGGTCGTGCCGTCGGCGTCGCCGGTCTGGCCTTCATGAGGGGAAGCAGGCGGCTTGCCGGACTTGCCGGCATTGTCCGGTGCCGATTGCTCGTTGTTGGTGGTGTTCCAGATCAGAAGCGCCTCGCGTCCGCGGTCGAGATCCGCCGTGGGCTGAGCCGTCACGTCCAGAAATTCCTCGCCCGGGCGATGCACGACGCGCGTGACCTTGGCCACCGGGTAGTCCGCCGGGTAGCGCCCGCCGAGCCCGGAGGACACCAGCAGATCGCCGGCCTTGATATCGGCATTGTTGGGCAGAAAAGGCAGGCTCAGCGTTTCCGAGCTGCCGGTGCCCTGGGCAATGGTCTGCAGCCCGGTACGGTTGATCTCGACCGGGATCCCGTTGTTCGGGTCGCTGATCAGGATCGCGCGCGAATCCAGCGGCGTGACGTCGGTGACCTGGCCCATGATGCCGTGCGCGTCGATCAGCGCCTGGCCCACGAACACGCCGTCCGAGCTGCCCTTGTTGAGCTTGACGTACTGGCGGTACGGGTCGGGGCTGACCGACAGGATTCGCGCGATCAGCACGTTCTGGTCGATCGAGCTCGCCGATGCCAGCAGGGCGCGGATGCGTTCATTTTCGGCCTGCAGCGCGGCGAGCTGCTGCAGTCGGCCCTGCAGCAGCAGCACTTTCTGCGACAGTTGCTGGTTTTTCTGGATCAGGTCGCCGCGGTCGAAATAGTTCTTCAGATAGTCGGCGACATCGCCCGGCATTTCGGCGGCCATCTGAACCGGCTCGAGCGCGACCGCGAGCGCGCCGCGCACCGATGACAGGCTGCTGTGCGAGTTGTCGACCATCATGAGCACGATCGAGATGATCGCAAGCACGACGATCTTGAGGCCGGGCGCGATCCGGCGGCCGAGAAAACGCGGTTTATCGTCGTCGGACAGTCCCAGCACTAGCGCTGTCCCGGGGCCGAGGGCCGGCCGAGATCGCCCGTGGCCCGGCGCCCATGCAGGCGGGTGAGGCGTTCAATCATGGCGGCAGCGCGTAAAAGTCGGCTCATCGAGTCAAGACGGCTTGTCCCCGGGCGAATATCGCGATGGTCGGCCTCGCCGGCCATCGCACCAAGTTAGGCCCGGCGCGCGGACCGTGCAACGAGGGTTATTCGAGCGCGAACAGCGCCCCCGACTTGCGATCGATCATCTCCAGTAGGATGCCGCCGCCGCGGGCCACGCAGGTCAACGGGTCGTCAGCGACGATCACCGGCAGGCCGGTCTCCTCCGACAGGAGCTTGTCGAGATCGGCGAGCAGCGCGCCGCCGCCGGTCAGCACGATGCCGCGCTCGGCCACGTCCGAACCCAACTCCGGCGGCGTGGATTCCAGCGCCAGCTTGACCGCGGAGACGATGTTGGACAACGGCTCCTGCAACGCATCCAGCACCTCGTTGGAATTCAGCGTGAAGCTGCGCGGCACGCCCGCCGACATGTGCCGGCCGACCACTTCGATCTCCTTGATCTCGTGGCCGGGGAAAGCGGTGCCGATCTGGTGCTTGATGGATTCGGCCGTGGTCTCGCCGATCAGCATGTTGTACTGGCGGCGGACGTAATTGACGATCGCCTCGTCGAGCTTGTCGCCGCCGGTGCGCACGGACTCGGCATAGACGATGCCGTTGAGCGAGATCACCGCGACTTCCGATGTGCCGCCGCCGATGTCGAGCACCATCGAGCCGCGCGCTTCGCCGATCGGGATACCGGCGCCGATCGCGGCGGCCACGGGTTCCTCGACCAGGTACACGCGCCGTGCGCCGGCATTGGAGGCCGATTCACGAATCGCGCGGCGCTCGACCTGGGTGGAGCCGTAGGGCACGCAGACCAGCACCCGCGTCATCGGCCGCAGAAAACGCTTGTGATGCACCTTGCGGATGAAGTGCTGCAGCATCTTCTCCGTGACCGTGAAATCCGCGATCACGCCGTCCTTGAGCGGACGGATGGTGCTGATGTGCGCCGGCGTGCGGCCGAGCATGCGCTTGGCATCGGCCCCGACCGCCTCGATGCGCTTGCCGCCGCGCGCGTCGGTGCGCACCGCGACCACCGACGGCTCGTTGAGCACAATGCCTCGATCGCGCGCATAAACCAGCGTATTGGCCGTCCCGAGATCGATCGAGAGATCATTGACGAACAGGCCGCGAAAGTTTTCCAGCATGAGGCTCACCGAGCACAGCAGATATGACGCGCATGGCGCGCACCGGGCATCGACGGGCGTCGATGCGAACACCCTCCGGGCCGTGGTCCGATCGCGGACGCGCCGAAGGTCCCTCTAAAGGTGCGCAATGCTAGCAACGGGTGGCGGGCGCGGCAACGCTCAACCTGTCGTATGCCACTGATAGACGAGGCGGGGATGAGCCATGACCGGGCAAGACACAAAAGCCTGTTGCCGTTTCATACGAGCGCCGCAGTTGGAGACCGCAAATCGTGTCCGGCAAGGCGCGAGTCGCCGATGGTGGCGTGCCACGATCAAGATTCGCAACCCCGCAGGGCACGATTTGCGGCCCAACCCGAACGGACAAGCGCTGTTTTGCGGCAATCCAGCGTTGTAGCGCTTTCGCGTAGAACGACTACGCTACGTGTGCTACGCCTCGTCTTGCCGCCAATAGTAAATTTTCAGGAAGCGCTTGACGCGGTCTCGTATGAAACGGCAACAGGCCCTAATATGCTACGTTCTGCCGCCGCGCGGGTGTCGCGCCCGTGGAATGCATCCAAACAACGAGATCACCGCTGTGAGTCTGACCGCCGATGACGTGCGCAAGGTCGCCCGCCTGGCCCGACTGGGGCTGGACGAGGGGGCCATCGCCGAATACGCGACCCAGCTGTCCAGCATTCTGGATGTGGTCGATCATCTGGAATCCGCCGATACCGATAATGTCGAGCCCATGTCCCACCCGCTCGATCTTACGGCGCGCCTGCGCCCGGACGTGGCCCAGGCCACGGTCGATCGCGAGGCGTTCCAGGCGATCGCGCCGGACACCGCCGAAGGCCTGTATCGCGTGCCCAAGGTGATCGAATGATGCACGAGCGCTCCATTGCCGAATTGATCGCCGCGCGCGCGGCCGGCGAATGCAGCGCCGCGGACATCACCGCGGCCTATCTCGACCGGATCGAGTCCCATGCCGATGCGCTCAACGCGCTGATCACGCGCGCCGACGCGGCGGCCCGCGAACGCGCGGCCGCGCTCGATGCGCGTGCCGACGGCGCGCTGGCCGGCCTGCCGCTCATCCACAAGGATATATTCTGCACCCGGGGCGTGAAGACTAGCTGCGGCTCGCGCATGCTCGACAACTTCATCGCACCCTACGATGCGACCGTGGTGGAGAAGTTGCAGGCCGCCGGCACGGTGACGCTGGCCAAGGCGAATATGGACGAATTCGCCATGGGCTCGTCGAACGAGAACAGTTTCTACGGCGCGGTGAAAAACCCCTGGAACCTCGACTACGTGCCGGGCGGCTCGTCGGGCGGCTCGGCGGCGGCGGTGGCCGCGGGCCTGGCGCCGGCGGCCACCGGCACCGACACCGGCGGCTCGATCCGCCAACCGGCGGCGTTCTGTGGCGTGACCGGCATCAAGCCGACCTATGGTCGGGTGTCGCGCTACGGCATGATCGCGTTTGCCTCCAGCCTCGACCAGGGCGGCTGCTTCGCGCGCTCGGCCGAGGGTTGCGCGCACGTGCTCGCGGCCATGGCCGGCTTCGACGAACGCGACTCGACCAGCGTCGAACGCGACGTGCCGGACTATGCCAGCCAGCTGACCGGCGATATTTCGGGCCTGACCATCGGCCTGCCGCGTGAGTATTTCGCCGAGGGGCTGGAAGCGGGCAGCCGTGAGGTGATCGACGCCGCCATCGACCAGATGAAGGCGCTGGGCGCGAACGTCGTCGAAATCGACATGCCGCACACCGATCTGGCGGTATCGACCTACTACGTGATCGCGCCGGCCGAGGCTTCGTCCAATCTGGCGCGTTTCGACGGCGTGCGCTACGGCTATCGCTGTGCCGATCCGGTCGATCTCGACGATCTGTACACCCGCTCACGCGCCGAAGGCTTCGGGCCCGAGGTCCAGCGCCGCATCATGATGGGCGCCTATGTGCTATCGGCCGGCTATTACGATGCCTATTACCTGAAGGCCCAGAAGACGCGCCGCCTGATCGGGGGCGACTTCCATAATGCGTTCGATGAAGGTCGACCTGATCGCGGCGCCGGTGACCCAGGCGCCGGCGTTTCCGATTGGCGAGAAAGCCGACGATCCGGTCGCGATGTATCTCAACGATGTCTACACGCTGCCGGCCAGCCTGGCCGGAGTGCCGGGTATGTCGGTGCCGGCCGGCTTCGTGGACGGACTGCCGGTGGGGCTGCAGCTGATCGCGCCGTGGTTCGAGGAAGGTCGTCTGCTCAATGCCGCGCATAGCTATCAGCAGGCCACGGACTGGCATACCCGCCGTCCGCCGGGATTCGAATAAAGCTGGCCCAGCCGAGGAATACGCCATGAACTGGGAAGCCGTGATCGGGCTGGAAGTGCATATCCAGCTCGCGACACAGAGCAAGATCTTCTCTTCCGCGCCGACGGCCTACGGGGCCGAGCCGAACACCCAGGCCAATGCGGTCGACGTGGCCATGCCTGGCGTGCTGCCGGTGATCAACGAACAGGTGATTCGCATGGCGACCCTGTTTGGCCTGGCCATCAATGCCGATATCGCGCCGCGATCCGTGTTCGCGCGCAAGCATTATTTCTATCCCGATCTGCCCAAGGGCTACCAGATCAGCCAGTTCGAGCTGCCGATCGTGGCCAATGGGCATCTGGATATCACTGTGGGCGATGGCACCAAGCAAGCGCATCGGCATCACCCGCGCGCATCTGGAAGAAGACGCCGGCAAGTCGTTGCACGATGCGTTCGACCGCGCCACCGGCATCGATTTGAATCGCGCCGGCACGCCGCTGGTGGAATGTGTTTCCGAGCCCGAGATTTCCACCGCGGCCGAGGCTGCGGCCTATGCCCGCAAGCTGCATTCGCTGGTGACCTATCTCGGTATCTGCGACGGCAACATGCAGGAAGGCTCCTTCCGCGTGGATGCGAACGTCTCCGTGCGCCCGGTGGGCTCGACCGAGTTCGGTACCCGCACCGAGACCAAGAACGTCAACTCGTTCCGGTTCCTGGAAAAAGCGATCGAGTACGAGATCGAGCGCCAGATCGACGTGATCGAGGGCGGCGGCAAGATCGTGCAGGAAACCCGCCTGTTCGACCCTACAACGGGCGAAACCCGCTCGATGCGGAGCAAGGAAGAAGCCCACGATTATCGCTATTTCCCCGATCCGGATCTGCTGCCGGTGGCGATCGACGCGGCGTTCATCGAAGCCGCGCGCGCCGAGCTGCCGGAACTGCCCGGCGCCAAGGCCGAGCGGTTCGAGGCCGAATACGGCCTGTCCACGGCCGATGCCGCCGCGCTCACCGTCTCGCGCGCCTGGGCCGATTATTTCGAGGCGACCGTGGCCGCCGCCGGTTCGGACAAGGCCAAACTCGGCAAGCCGGCCTCGAACTGGATCAATACCGAGCTGGCCGGCGTGCTGAATCGCGACGGTCTGTCGATCGACGCGGCGCCGGTCAGCGCGGCCCAGCTCGGCGGGCTGATCGCGCGGGTCGACGACAACACCATCTCCGGCAAGATCGCCAAGCAAGTCTTTGACGCCCTGGTGGCGGGCGAGGGCGAATCCGCCGACGCCATCATCGAAGCCAAGGGCCTGAAACAGATCACCGACACCGGCGCCATCGAGTCATTCGTCGACGAAGCGATCGCCAACAATCCCGATCAGGTGCAGCAGTATCTGGACGGCAAGACCAAGGTCGTTGGCTTTCTGGTCGGCCAAGTGATGAAAGCCTCCAAGGGCAAGGCGAACCCCAAGGAAGTCAATCAGATGATGGTGGAGAAGCTCAACGCGATGGCTTGAGGTCGGCGTCGCAACGCTCGGCCCTGCGTCCGGAACATGTTTGTCCGCAGATCAACGCAGATCGACGCCGATGGAAGAGAGCGGCTCGCGGGAGTTGGGCGAGCCTAGGTCGCTTCTTCGAGGACGTCATACAAGTTTGCGGCAACCCCGCCCACAACAACGCCAACCGCAATCTGCGTCGATCTGCGGATAAATAATGAACAGATCGCCAAAGATAGGATGTGTTCAGGCAGACAGATGCGGTCGCCCGCGTTAGCCTGTAGCGCACTAATTGCCGACTTTTGAAACCATGCAGCAGACGCTGACCTACGACACGCCCGGCCGTTCGACCCGGGACATCACGCGGGATGTCGATGCCGTGGTGCGCGAGGCCGGCATCGCGACCGGACTGGCGCATGTGTTCATCAAGCACACCTCGGCCAGCCTGATGATCTGCGAGAATGCCGATCCCACCGTACGTCAGGACGTCGAGACGTGGATGAGTCGTGCCGTGCCGGACGGCGATCCGATGTACATGCATACCATGGAAGGCCCGGACGACATGCCCGGCCATATCCGCTCGATCCTCACCGGCATGGACGTGACCGTCCCGATCACCGACGGACGGCTGAACCTTGGCACCTGGCAGGGCATCTATCTCTACGAACACCGCAGCTCGCGGCATTCCCGCCAGGTGGTGGTCACGCTGAGCTCGGCTGGCTAGACGTGATCTTGCTCTAGCTGTTCTGTTCGCCCGAGTGGCCTAGCCGGTTGCCGAGAGCCGATGAAACCTGAAACCAGAGAATGGGCTCAGCCGAACATACGGCAAAGTGCGCGTCTATCCTTCTACGGTCAACACGTCGGGGCGCCTTAATCTTGAGCGCTAGCGGTACGGGTGGATAAGTGCTATCGGCTACGGAGAGCGACCGACCTGCGCGCCGCTTGGTTTTTGTCGGCTGTCACAATGGTGCAGGCATTCAAAACTTGATCTGAAAGGCGGCTGAGCAAAGTAAGCAGTCGAGCGCCATGGAGCTTGTCTCCGACGATAAGTTATATATAGTGAAGTTAAGGCGTCAGATGGCGCAGGTTGGGGGTGGCTTTGACATGTCGAACCGCGATATAGCCTGCGCAAAATCCCCCTCGGCTTCCGGTCGGGTTGCTATGCGTCCGTTGTGCGCCCGATCTCTTAATACAACCGTTATTGAGCTCCCTGATTCGAGGTTGGCGCGCATGCTCGTGGAGCCTGCCTCGTGCAAACCTGTGGAGACATAGAGGTGAATGCTGGGGCTTCGGTCATTCGCTTTGCCGTAGTCCTGGTGGGCCGGTTGGCAGCATTGTCGGTTGTCTGGCTTGTTCTGGTTGATGGAGCGACCTCTTCTTGGTGGATTGGGGGGCCGCTTGTGCTCGTCGTAGCCGTTATGCCGAGAAAGCGGCCATCGTTCTCTATCGTCTGGCGGGAGATTTTCCGGTTCATTCCTTTCTTTATGAGTCGATCCGTGAGTGGCGGTATCGATGTCGCGTGGCGCGCACTACATCCGCAGCGGCCGCTGCATCCCGCGCTGATTGAATACCCGCTCATGCTTCCGCCGGGGCTACCTCAAGTCGTAATGGCCAACGTGGTGAATCTGCTTCCGGGGACGTTAACCGCAGAGTTAAAAGTCGCGGCGCTACAAGTACACGTAATAGATCAGCGGACGTCTTATTTCGATGAGCTCACAGCAGTGGAAGGCGCGGTCGCAAGAATTTTCGGAGTCGCCTCTCGAGCAGCCTGAAAATGCTCAACGATTGGAGTGGTTCAGACCGATAACTTGTATGTTTGATCGCAACGGGAGGCAGAAAACGAGCCGAGGCGCGTTAGTCTCGCTGAAAATTCATGACACGGGCCGGCGATAGCTGCGTTTGTCCTGCATTGACTGAACCCGGGACTGATCGCGCGTGTAAGGACTACGTTTACTCGGTAACTCTGAAGGGGGCAGCTAAATGCAGTTCGTTTTTCTCCTTGTAGCGGTGTTCTTGTTACTGAACCTGATGGCGGGTCTATGGCGTATCGCCCGCGGCCCCACGAATGCCGACCGTATGCTTGCTGCTCAGCTTATGGGCACGACGGTCGTCGGTATATTGCTGCTATTGGCACAGGCAGGCGCGATGCCGGCGGCGCGCGACGTCGCATTGGTGCTGGCGTTGTTGGCTGGCGGTCACGGCGGTCACGTTTGTCCGGCGTGCCTGGTCGTCATCCGAGGAGTCCGGCCGTGGCCCCGACTGAATTTCTGACCCTGCTGCTGGTCGCGCTGGGCGGCTTCTTTTTTCTCGCCGGTACCGTGGGTTTGTTGCGTTTCCCGGATGTCTACACGCGGCTCCATGCACTGACCAAAGCAGACAATTTGGGGCTCGGTCTGATTGTAGTCGGACTGGCTTTGCAGGCGGAGTCCTGGTTCGTGGTCGGCAAGCTGCTACTGATCTGGGTGCTTGTGCTGATCTCGGGGGCCAGCGTGGCCCATTTGATCGCACATGGCGCACTGGCGAGAGGAATCCGGCCATGGCTGCGGTGACACTACTTGGCTGGATGTTGGATGGTCTGATCGGTATCGGGCTGGTGTGGCTGGCTTGGCGATCGTTGTCGATTCCCTCGCCGTTTGCCGCTGTGGTGCTGTTCGTCGCATTCGGCCTTCTGCTGGCGCTGGCATGGGTACGGTTGAACTCGCCCGATGTCGCGCTGGCCGAAGCGGCCATCGGGGCGGGGCTTACCGGGGCCCTGCTGCTTGATGCGACAGCACGGCTGGAAGGCGGCGCGCGAGGATCTTCTGGTTCGGCCGGGGAACGCGCCCGGTCGCGGGCGATCGTGGGGCCGCTGGCCGCTGCCGCGACATGGCTACTCGTTTGCGGACTCGCGACGATGCTCCTCATCCTCACGCCGAGGGCCGTAGGGCTGAGCTCGGAAGTGACCCAGAAGCTGGACGCGAGCGGCGTCAGCAACCCGGTTACGGCCGTTTTGCTCAACTTCAGGGGATACGACACGCTCCTTGAAACAGCGGTGCTGCTCGTGGCCTTGATCGGCGCTGCCAGCAGTGGCGCGAAGAAGGTAGGCGCGCCGTCTTTCCCCGGCCCGGTGCTGGAAAACTTTGCGCGCTTTCTGGCGCCGTTGGCGATTCTCGTGAGCGGCTATCTCCTGTGGGTTGGCGCCTATGCGCCGGGTGGGGCCTTTCAGGCGGGTGCGGTGCTGGCGGCTATGGGCGTCGTCATGGTGCTGTCGGCCCGGGGCAGGGGGCAATGGCCACGATGGAGCTTCCGTCTGCGATTGCTGCTGGCATTGGGGCCCGCGGCGTTCGTGGTCACGGCTGCCATCACTCTGGCGACGCAGGGCGGTCTACTGGAGTATCCGCCGCGCTATGCAGGCGTTGTGATCTTGATACTAGAAACCGCTGCCACTCTATCCATCGGCGCGACTCTGCTCGCCTTGTTTTCAGGTCTTTCGTTCGGCCAACGCAATGAGAGGTGACTATGGTCGCCGGCATTCTTTACGCCCTGGTGGGCGCGGCACTTTTCGGTCTGGGGCTGTATGCCCTGATCATGAAGACACATCTGTTTCGCCGGATCCTCGCTCTTAATGTCATGGGCAGCGGGACTTTTCTCATACTGGTGGGCGCGGGCCGCGGTAGCGGCGGTGTTCACCCGGACGCCGTGCCCCAGGCGATGGTGATCACCGGCATCGTGGTGGCGGTGTCCGCCACCGCGCTCGCGTTGACTCTGATGCTTAGGCTCGCCGAGGAGACTGGCCGCGCCGAGCTTCCAGAAGAGTAATCCGGGAAACGGCAGGTGGCGGATGCATTGATGGCGACTCCCTGGGCGCAAGCGCTCATTCTGTTGCCCTTGATCGGGGGGGTAGGCGCGTTCCTTTGGCCGCGCCGGGCGCCTATCATCGGCCTTGTCGTGATCGCGCTGCTCGCGGTATCGGTGGCGGGTCTGGGCGCACAGCTGATTCATCATGGTGTATATCGTCACATGGTGGGAGGCTGGCGCGCGCCGCTGGGAATCGAGCTGTACGCGGATGGCCTCAGTTTGCTCCTCATCGCGGCGACGGTGGTGGTGGGCGCCGGTGTTAGCGTGTATGCGACAGGTTATTTTCGCGAGCCCGATGCCGCCCGTTTCTGGCCCTTGTGGCTCTTTCTGCTGGCCGCCCTCGATGCGCTCTTCCTGTCACGAGACATATTCAATATCTATGTGACGCTTGAGTTACTCGGACTCTCGGCCGTCGCGCTTGCAGCCTTGGGCGAGGGACGTGATGCCCTCGGCGGTGCCATGCGCTACCTGCTTGCCACTCTGCTGGGGTCTCTGCTGTACCTGCTCGGTGTAGCGATGCTTTATCACGCGTTCGGGACGTTGGACATCGGCTTGCTGGTCGAGCGAATCGCACCCACGCCGGCGGCCTGGGCTGCCTTGGCGCTGATGGGGGCGGGGCTGTGCCTGAAGACGGCCCTGTTCCCGCTCCATTTCTGGCTGCCGCCAGCCCACGCCGGCGCGCCGGCGCCGATCAGCGCGGCGCTCTCGGCATTGGTAGTCAAGGCATCTTTCTATGTGCTGCTGCGGATGTGGATCGACGTGTTTGGAACACTGGCCGGCGCTGCCGACGTCGTGTTCGGTCTGCTCGGCGCGGCGGCTATCTTGTGGGGCGCGCTTCAGGCTCTGCGCCAAGTGCGGCTCAAACTGCTGGTCGCGTACTCGACAGTTGCTCAGATCGGCTACTTGTTTATCGCCTTTCCCCTGGCGGCGGCGTCAGCGCTGGCGGGCTGGGAAGCGGTCGCCTATCTGGCTCTGTCTCACGCGCTCGCCAAGGCCGCGATGTTCCTGGCGGCTGGCAATATGATGCGCTTCGGCGGCCATGACCGGATTTCGGACCTGAATCGGATGGCCCAGCACCTGCCGCTTAGCACGTGGGCTTTTGCGCTTGCCGGCGTGAGCATTATGGGATTGCCGCCTAGCGGCGGTTTCGTGGGCAAGTGGCTGTTATTGCAGGCAGCACTGGCGCAGGGGCGTTGGGAAATCGCTGCCGTCGTTATCGCAGGAGGGCTTTTGTCAGCGGCCTACATCTTCCGGGTCATTGGACAGGCCTTTACGCAGACGTCGGTAATGGCGCCGTGCGAAGCGAATCGGGTCTCATTGTCTATGGAATGGTCGGCACTACTGCTGGCCTGTGGCTCGGTGATGCTTGGTTTCATTGCGCCGCTGATCCTGTCGGTGCTCGGAATTGGCCACCCATTCGCTATGACGGGGGGCGCTTTGTGAGCTTGGACGCTTGGGTTCCCCTGCTGGTGGTCGCCAGCTCTCTGGTGCCGGGTCTGGTCATCTTCGCGCTGGCCGAGCGCCGCCTGGTATTGCGTTCGGCTCTAAATATTGCGGGGGCGACACTCAAGCTCGCTCTCGTTGGCTGGATGCTCTGGGGCGTCTATCAGGGCCATCACTACGAAACGCGCTGGGCATTCCTGCCCGGGCTGGATATGGTACTGCGGGCCGGGCCACTGGCGTTGCTGTTCGTGACGCTGAGTTACTGTCAAATCTGGTGTACGCGAAAGAAGCTAGGCGGCTTTCCTGCTGATTTGTCGCTCGTCTATTCCGTCGATGAATTGGACGCCATTGATGACGTCGGCGAGTTGCTTGAAGCCGCGTAGCCGGCGCCAGCGTTTCTGGGCGCTCATCGCGAGTTGATGCACCAGCGCGAGGCCGCTTTTGGCGCTCACACAGTTACGCGTGGCCGCCGTTCGCAAGCGAATCGTGGCAAAGGTAGACTCGATCGGATTACTGGTCCGCAGGTGCTGCCAGTGCGCCGCCGGAAGTCGTAGAAGGCCAGCAGTTCAGCGCGGTCTTTTTGCAGACACGCCGTGGCCTTCGGTATTTGTCGTCTAGGTCGCAACAAAGCGATCAAAGGCCTGCTCGGCGTGGTGGCGCGTGTCGGCCTGCCAGATCTCATGGAGATGGCCTTTGGCCTGCGGCTGTATCCGCTTGGGCAGCTTGTCGAGCACGTTCGCGGTCTTATGCACCCAGCATCGCTGAACCGCTGTCTTGGGATAGACCTCAGCCAGCGCGGCCCAGAAGCCCATCGCGCCGTCGCCGACGGCCAGCTTGGCGCGACGGTCAGACCGCGATCACGCAGGCTAGCAGCAGCGCTTTCCAGCTCTCTGTCGATTCCCGGAAGCCTTCTTCGATGGCCAGGAAGTGCTTCCGGCCGTGGCTATCGCAGCCGATAACCACCAGCACACAGCGCCGCTCAGCGGCGCGCACATTGACGTAGATGCCGTCCGCCCAGAGATACACCATCTCGTGACCGCGCCAGTCGCGCTCTCGAAGTCTCGTACTCGTTCTCCCAGCCGACCTTGAGTCGGCTGATCGTCGACGCCGACAGGCCTTTGACCGACTCACCGAACAGCGCCTTGAGCGCTTCGTCGAAGTCGTTGGTCGACACGCCCTTGAGATACAGCCACGGCAGCACCGCTTCCAGTCGACGTGTCTTCTTCAATACGGCGGCAACAACGCCGAGCGAAAATCGTCGGCCTCGTCCGGCCCGATCCCGCGTCTTGGGCAGCGCGACCGAGACCGGGCCCACGCCCGTGAGCACGTCGCGCTCGGGTTGATAGCCGTTACGGACCACGGCACGCCGGCCCTCGTCGTCTCGATCGCTGTGCGCCTGCAGAAACGCATCCAGCTCGGCTTGTACCGCCTGTTTGATGATGCGCTGTGCGCCATCGCGCACCAGATCGGACAGCGCGTCCGCAAAGGCTGGATCAGTAAAGGCAATCGTCGTATCGTCTCGCATGGTGGTGGCACCTCCTCTGTCGTCTGAAATCAGTGACTTCGTCTTCGCTAATTTCAGCAGGTGGGTGCCGCCTCCTTCAATCGCTCATACACCAGAAATGAGCGTAGCTCTTCGTGACGCTTCGGCAGTGCTGTGGCTGGTCACGACGATCTACGCCATCGGCTATCTAGAGGGTGCGCCACATCGAAGTCGGTTTTTTGGGTTCTTCAGCCTGTGCGTGACCGCCACCATCGGAGTCGCGCTGTCGGGAAACCTGATCACCTTCCTTTTTTTCTACGAAATGCTGACGCTGTCGACCTATCCGTTGATCGTTCATCGGGGCACGAAAGCGGCATATCAGGCCGGGCGCGTCTACCTGACTTATACGATATTTGGCGGAACGCTGCTGCTCCTGGGGACGGTCTGGTTATATACCCTGACCGGCACGCTTGAGTTTGTCCCCCGGGGAATTGTTGCCGGCCTAGACCAAGCGCATGACGCCGCGCTCACCGCGATCTTCTTCCTCTTGATAGCGGGACTAGGTGCGAAAGCGGCGCTGGTTCCGCTGCATGGCTGGTTGCCACGCGCCATGGTTGCGCCGGCGCCGGTGAGCGCCCTCCTGCATGCCGTGGCGGTGGTGAAGGTGGGCGCCTTCGGCATCGTTCGGGTGGTGTACGACATCTATGGCGTGGATTACGCAGCCGCGCTTGGCCTGATGAAGCCGCTCGCTTGGCTGGCAGCGTTCACCATCGTCTACGGTTCCATCCGCGCCCTGTTTCAGGATGATCTCAAGCGTCGGCTGGCTTTTTCCACTGTAAGTCAGGTGTCATATATCGCACTGGGCGTGGCCATTGTCGGACCGGTGGCCACGATTGGCGGGGTGGTGCACTTAGTGCATCAGGGTTTGATGAAGATCACCCTGTTTTTCTGCGCCGGCAATCTTGCCGAGACACTGGGCGTTCACCGGATCAGCGAGATGAGCGGCGTCGGCCGACGCATGCCCTGGACCATGGCCGCGTTTACCGTCGGCGCTTTCGGTATGATCGGCGCCCCGCCGATCGCGGGATTCGTGAGCAAATGGTACTTGGCTCAGGGGGCATTGGAGGCCGGGCAACCCTGGGTGATAGGCGTTCTGGTCGTTAGCAGCCTACTCAACGCAGCGTATTTTCTGCCGATTCTCCATACAGCGTGGTTCCGGCCGCCGCCCGAGGCATGGCCGGCCGAGCGCCGATTCGGCCGCGCGGAGACCGGCTGGATGCTGTTGCTTCCCCCGCTGGCGACTGCCGCCATGGCTCTGGCAGCCGGTCTGTTCGCTTCCATTCCTTTCAGCCCGCTCGAATGGGCGAAGCTCATTGCCGCCAGAGAGTTCTACCAGCCATGAATCAGATGGCCTCATCGCTGTTGCTCTTGTTGAGTATCGGAGCGCCGCTAGCGGTGTCGGCGATGTATGCAATAAGAATTGGTCGACCGCTGGTGCCACGTTTGGCCCCTTGGGCGGCGTTGCCAGCCTTGTTGGCCGCCGTCCTGCTGCCTCCGGAATTTTCATTGCGGCTGTCCTGGTTGATGCTGGGCGCCGATTTCGGGCTGGGAGGCGTTATCGGCCGTCTTTTTCTCACATTCACGGCACTTCTATGGGGAGTGTCAGGCCTGTTTGCCGCCGCGTATTTGCGCGAGCCGTCTGGCCGCGGACGCTTTTTCGTATATTTTCTGCTTGCGATGGCCGGGAACATCGGTCTGGTGATGTCCTTGGATGTCACGGGGTTTTACCTGTTCTTCGCCCTGATGAGCTTTTCTTCGTACGGCCTCGTGGCGCATGAGGGCACCGCTGCCGCGGTGCGGGCGGGAAGGGTTTACATGGCCCTCGTGATCGTGGGAGAGGTGTCGCTATTCTCGGCGATAGCATATGCCGCCGCGGATGCCGGTGCCACGGGCTTCGCTCCAGTGCGTGCAGCCTTGGTACACGCACCAGATCGCGACTTGATCATGATGCTCGCCTTCATTGGTCTCGGTATCAAGGCTGGCGTTCTCGGGCTTCATGTCTGGCTGCCGTTGGCCCACCCCGTTGCTCCCACCCCGGGCAGTGCGGTGCTCTCTGGGGCGATGATAAAGGCCGGCCTGCTGGGGTTCCTACGTCTGTTTCCCCTTGGGGAGGCGGGGCTCGGGCATTGGGGCAGCGCGCTCATGATGCTCGGATTGGCAGCTGCATTCTACGGCGTCGCAGTAGGCCTTGCGCAACGGGAGCCCAAGACTTTGCTGGCGTATTCCAGTATCAGCCAAATGGGCATTCTCACTGCCGCCGTCGGACTTGGACTTTCGGCGCCTGCCACCGTTCCTGCGCTACTTCCCGTGGTCGGTTTCTATGCCGTTCACCACGCCCTGTGCAAAGGGGCGTTGTTTCTTGGCGTTGGTGTACTCGGGGCAACCTCGGGGGCGGTGCGGCGCCGGCTATGGCTGCTGCTCTGGATGCCGGCCCTGGCGCTGGCCGGCGCGCCGTTGACAAGCGGTATGGTCGCAAAGCTGTTGCTCAAGGCCGAGGCATATCATGCCCCGGGGGCATGGGCGCCAGCACTACAGGCGGTATTGCCGTGGAGCGCTGTGGCGACCTCTTTGCTGATGGGCAGGTTCCTGCTGCTTCTTAGGCGGTCGCCCACGCCGGGCGTGCCCCCCGGCTTACCCGTCGCACTTGTCCTGCCCTGGGGCATACTACTTGCTCTGATTGGGCTTCTGCCGTTGTGGATGGCGGGGCCCGGGTCGGCACTATGGAGATCTGCGAGCGCCTATGTAGGCAGTGCCTGGCCGTTGCTCGTGGCAGCCATGATTCTTCTTGGGGCGGGATTGTGGCGCGTGGTTGGCGCCTGGCGGCGCGGGGAAGGCGCAGGGCGTGCCGAAGAAACGATGGCCGGCGGGCCATCGCCGTTTCCACCCGGCGACGTGCTGGTGATATTTGAATGGATTTGGACGCCTTTCAGTAAGCGGTTGTACCACTGGACGGTCGAGACTGTACCGCGATGGCGCTCTGCATGGTTAACCCGTATCGTAACTTTTATGGCGGCCCGGGACCCGCGGCCCGCCATGGAACGGCTGGAAACATCGTTGCGATTGTGGCGAACGGGGGCCTTGGGGCTGGTCATCCTGGGGCTGCTTCTCGCGTTGGCGAGTTGGATCGCCTCTTAGTATTGACGTCGTACGACGCTAAAGTTTGGACAATCGCAGATTCAGCTCCACTGGCGATATCCCCAGCAAGCTTACGCGCGGCCAGGTTATTACCATCGGCCCACTCTCGCTTGGGTAGTATCGTTAACCACGACTACGGCCATTGCACACCGGTCTGCGCCACGTAGATCGCATACAGTGAGCTGCTGGCGGTGATGAACAGTCGGTTGCGCCTCGG
>CAWIGB010000005.1:0-98012 GCA_963835375.1 uncultured Gammaproteobacteria bacterium | reverse complement strand
ATCGATTACGATGCGCCGGTCGGCGATCTCGGCCTGTTCGGCCCGGATTCGGTGACCTGGAAGATCCATGCCGATTTCCCCGGCATGATGGCCGGCGGTGTCGCTGCGCTCATGCTGCAGACGCTGCACCCGCGGGCGCTGGCGGGCGTCTGGGACCATTCGCGTTTCCGCGACGACCCGCTCGGCCGGCTGCGCAACACGACCACTTTCGTGGCCGCGACCAGCTATGCGCCGACCGCCCACGCCGAGCGCCTGATCGACACTCGTCGATCGCATGCATGAACGGGTGGTGGGCGACCACCCTCGAAGGCGAGCCCTACGAGCGCGTGATCCGGAGCTGCTGACCTGGGTCCACTGCACCGAGATGGCGATGTTCCTGGAAGGCTACAAGCGCTACCGGCGGGCCGATCTGCCGGCGCGGCGCCGAGGATCGCTACTTCGACGAGACGCGCTGCATCGCCGAACGGCTCGGCGCGCGCGATGTACCGGCCTCGGCGGCCCAGATGACCGAATACTTCGCGGCCATTCAGCCCGAACTGCGTTTCGACGAACGCTCGCGCGCCACGCTGGCGGTGCTGGAGGCCATGGCGCTGCCGGTGCCGGTGGCCGGGGTGTCGCGGCGAACGTTCCTCGGCGCCGGGGCGGCGCTGCTGCCGGCCTGGGCGCGTGCGCATATGGGCCGCTCGCCGTCGCCAGCGGCTGGTCGACCGCGCGGCGGCGACCGCACTCGCCCGCGTCGCGCCGCTGATCCGCGCCTCCATGAGCGAAGGTGTGGCCATGCGCTCGGCGCGCGCGCTGCGGCGCCGGCCGCGAAGCGCTGGTGTTCGACTGACGCTCAGCCGCTCGGCAGGTCCGGTCGCCGGCTTGATGAACGGCGCCGGGTCGATCGCGCCGCCGCTGGTATAGATGCCGAAATGCAGATGCGTCGGCCCGCCGGCGGCGTTGCCGGAATTGCCGACGTAGCCGATCACCTGGCCCTTGTCGACGTGCGCGCCGCTGTCGACGGCGAAATGATCGAGATGCGCATAGTAGAAGCGCGGCCCGGTCAGCCCTGACGAGAGGAAGATGTAATGCCCGCCCAGGCCGCCGTTGCCGGTCGAGACCCGGCCGGCGACCACGGCCCGCACCGGTGTATCGCGATCGGCGAAGATATCCACGCCCTTGTGTTTGCGGGCGCCGCCGTCGCGCGGGGCGCCGAAGCCGCCGCCGATGTCGTACTGATGGCCGCCGACCACCGGGAAGGGCAGCGAGCCGCCGCGCGCCAGCGCGAGTCGGGCGTTCGACCGCGGCGGCCAGTTCGGGCTGCAGCACCAGCCGGTAGCGCCCGCTTTCACCGGCGACATAGCGGTGTGCGCGGGCATCGGCTTTCAGCGTGGCCACGTCGTCCCAGGCCGTGCCGTCGCGGCGCTCGAGGCTGGCATACAGCCGGCCGGACGCGGCGTCGGGCGGGCCAGCCGCCATTCGAGTGCCATGCCGCGCTTGAGATCGGTGGCATAGACCCGGGCTGCGATGCGCTCGGCCGAGAAATTCACCGTGCTGCTGAGCCGGTGGTGGAAGACTTCCGGGCGCTGCGTTGTCCGCGGCATGCCGCCAGCGCTGGCCGAGCGGGCGTGTCGTAGAGCCCGGCGACCCACAGCCGCCAGGCATAGAGCTGCCTCGGCGAGATGCCCAGGGTATCGAAGACCAGCCCGTGCGCGGCATCGGCGGCGGTGCGCAGCGGCCGGCCGGCGCAGATCCGGGCGCGCGGCAAGCAGGCCGATCAGGGCGACGAGCAGCAACGCCAGCAAAAGAGTGCGACGCCGGCGCGGCCGGGCCGAAGGCGTTGAATCCCCGGCCGGGAGCGGCTTTGCGGGCCGAGGATCAGCCGTCATGGTCTTGTGTTCTCAAGGGGTTGAGTACCAATACGGATACAAGAGTTGACATACGGTCTTTACCGTCTTCTGGATCATTCGACCCGTCGAGCACGACACCATGAGCGACCACGATACCGATCTCGGCCTGATGGACGCCGGTCAGCTGTCCGAACTTTTCGCCTCCGGCGAGGCTTCGCCTCTGGAGGCCACGCGCGCTGCGCTCGATCGTATCGATCGTTTCAACGACGAGGTCAATGCGTATGTTTACGTCGACCGCGAGGGCGCGGAAAAAGCGGCGACCCAGTCCGCCCGTCGCTGGGGCCAGGGCGCGCCGTTGTCGCCGATCGACGGTATCCCGGTTTCGCTCAAGGATCTGACCGTCGCTGGACGGCATGCCCTGCCGCGAAGGCTCGTTGACCACCAGCGAAGAGATCTGCCGCTACGACGCGCCGCCGGTGAGCCGGCTGCGCGAAGCCGGCGCGGTGCCGCTGGGCAAGACCAATACGCCGGAATTCGGCTGGAAGGCGGTCACCGACAATCGCGTGTTCGGCGCGACCTGCAACCCGTGGGATACGCGCCTGACGCCGGGTGGCTCCTCCGGCGGTGCGGCCGCGGCGGCCGCGCTCAACATGGGCGTGCTGCATCAGGGCGGTGATTCGGGCGGCTCGATCCGTATTCCGGCCGCCTTCACCGGCGTGTTCGGCTTCAAGCCGACCTTCGGCTGGACGCCCGCAGTGGCCGCCGGCCAAGATGCCGACGCTGAGTCATATCGGCCCGCTGACGCGTCATCCGCGCGATGCCGCGCGCATGCTCAACGTGATCGGCCGCTACGACTATCGCGATCCCTACGCCACCCGCGGCCAGCCCGAAGACTGGGGCGTGGATCTGGACTGCGATCTGCGCGGGCTGCGTATCGCTTATTCCGCGGATCTGGGCTACGCGGACGTCGATCCGCAGATCGCGGCGCGGGTAAAGGAAGCGGCGCAGAAGCTCGAGGCGCTCGGCGCCGAGATCGTCGAGATCCATCCCGGCTTCGAGTCGCCGATCGAGACCTTCCGCGCGCCTGTGGTTCACGGCCTCGCTGGAGGTCTGGAACCAGTGCGACGAACAAGGCAAGAAGCTGCTGGACCCGGGGCTGGTCCGCAACGCCAAGAAAGCCCAGAACTGGACCGCGCTCGATCTGTTCCAGGCGCTGGAACGAGCGCGCGAACCTGACCCAGCGAGCTGGAGCATTTCAACCAGGACTATCATCTGCTGATGACGCCGTCGGTGCCGATTGCGCCGTTCGAGATCAACCACGAAGTGCCCCCGGACAGCGACATGACCGACTGGGAGGAATGGGCGCAGTTCTCCTATCCGTTCAACCTCAGCCAGCAGCCGGCGGCCTCGATTCCCTGTGGTTTCACGGATACCGGCCTGCCGGTCGGCTTCCAGCTGGCGGGCGGCAAGTTCGACGACGTGCGCGTGCTGCGGGCGGCCAACGCCTACATGGACGCTCATCCGGCACGTTTCCCGACGGTGCCGAATCCGGCCGAGCTTGGCTAGCAGGGTAGCGTCGGTAGGAGCCGCCACACTGGCCTGATCAAAGCCCGTCGATTGTTCGGCGGGCTTTTTTGGGCTGCGATCGGGTCGCGCCCGGCGGGCGGCTGTGGATAATGGGCGTCCAAGCGATACCCTGAGGAAACCTGCGTGTCCGAATTGCATATCCGCGCCGCCGAACCCGCCGATGCCGAGCGCATTCTCGGCTTCATCACCGAACTGGCGATCTACGAGCAAGCCGAGCAGGAAGTGGTGGCCACCGTCGATGAGATCCGCGCGCGCCTGTTCGGCGACGGTGCGACCGTGTATGCGCTGATGGCCGAGGTCGAAGATGAGCCGATCGGCTTTGCCGTGTATTTTCTCAATTTCTCGACCTGGCTCGGTCGTCACGGCATCTTCCTGGAAGATCTCTACATCACGCCTGCGGCCCGCGGGCAGGGTCACGCCACGCGAGCTGTTGCGCCACCTGGCCCGCATGGCGGCCGAACGCGGCTACGGCCGCTTCGAATGGAACGTGCTCGACTGGAACACGCCGGCGATCGGCTTCTATGAATCAATTGGTGCGAAGCCGCAAAGCGAGTGGATCGGTTATCGGCTGGAAGGCGAGGCGCTCGCGGCCTTCGCGCGCGGCTGATTCCAACGCGCTCGGCTACGCGAGTCGGTCTCACGAACCGGTCTTCTGCGATGCGACCTGTTGTTCTTTCGCCGCCAGTTGCTTGCGGAACGCCGGGTCGAGCGATGCGGGGTCGATCCGGTAGCCGCCCGACAACACCGGGATGAATTCGTCGTTGGCGCCGGCTCGGATCGGGCTGACGTATTCCCAGACGATCCGGCCGGCCTTCGACACTTCCAGCAGGCGTCCGGAGTCCGAATCGGTGATCAGCGTATCGCCGTTGGCAAGACGCTGGTCGGTCGCGCGAATCCGGCTGTTCAGCGGGTCGTTCTTCGGCCCCTGGTACGACCAGGTGATCTGGTCGTTGTGCGGGTTGAACTCGATCACGCGCGACGGGTTGTGTGGCTTCATGTTGCCGAGGTTGTCGAACATCAGAATATTGCCGTTGGCCAGCACGTGCGGGTCGTGCGGCGCCAGCCAGTTGCCGTGCATGCCCCACACGATGCGTTTGGCCGTGGGGTCGACCAGTGCCAGCAGATTGATCTGGCGGAACATGACGAGAACGTCGCCGGGTTTGCCGAAGCCGAGCGCTTTGATGTCCTTCGGGCCGAGCCAGTCGACCGTGTTCACGTGCAGCGGGTCGAAATCCGCGAACCAGGGTTCGCCACGACGCAGGGATACGCCGTAGGGCGAGCGTGCCAGCATTTGCGTCAGCGAGAGTTTGGACAGCTGTTTGCCGTCCGGCGACAGTGTGACCAGGAAATCCTCGAGATACGGGGTGGGCACGAAGCCGTAGCCCGATAACGGCTGATTGGTGAAGTTGTGGGTGAGCGTGACGATGCGGCCGTCGTTGGCGATGTCCAGATCGTGATGTACATGCGCCAGATAGCGCCAGACGATATGCGAATCGGCGTCGAGCTCCACCAGCCCGTAGCCCCAGGGCGTATCGTTGCCGGAGATATAGATCGCCAACAGATGTCCGTTGGGCAGAAGCTTCGCCCGACGCATGTAGATCAGGTCGTCCTTCTGCGGGTTCTGAACCGCGGCGTTTTTCGTCCATACCTTGGAAAACGGCATTTTCCATTTGTGGATCACGTGCCCGTCGGCATCGATCAGGCGCGCGACGTTGCCGTCGCCCGAGGTGAACAGCGTATAACCCGGCTGCATCTTCGCGGCGTCGTGCATGGTGACGCCGCGGGCGTTGGTGCGGGCGCGGCGCCAGAGATCGGTGGCCAGCGGATTCACCGCGGCCTGCGACTGCGACCATTCGGCCATCCCGGCCTTGTAGGCATCATGAAAGATCGGGTAGGGCCAGACCTGGGTCAGGCTGACGACGATCCCGGCCGCGAAAGCCAGAAACAGCACCGCCAGGATATACAACGCGTTCGCGAGATAGCTCAGTTTCATCATCCGCCGGGTTCTTGCGTCACGGGCTCCGGCCAGGACGCGAAAAACGTGCGGTCGAGTTTAGCAAGACCGCGTGCGGTGGCCGCGACCGTCCGTCGGTGCGGCTCAGTCCGGCCGCGGAGGTTCCTCGGCATGCGGCTGGGAGTCGGCGCCCGGTGTGAGCGTGGTGCCGATGGAGGCACACATCACCGCACCGATCGCCAGCCACTGCCACATTCCCAGTTGCTGGCCGAGAAACAACAGCCCCGACAGGGCGCCGAATGCGGGCTCAAGGCTCATCAGCGTGCCGAACGTGGCCGTGGGCAAGCGCGGCAGCGCGATCATTTCGAGCGTGTAGGGCAGTGCGGTGGACAGAATCGCCACGCCGGCGCCCATGGCCAGCACGTGCGGCGCGAGCAGGGCCGAACCTGTTTCCCAGATGCCGATCGGCGCGATGACAAGGGCGGCGATGGTCACGCCGAGTACGGCGCTGTGCATGCCGTGGACCGCGCCGGCTTTCTGCCCGAACAGGATATACAGCGCCCAGCAGGCGCCGGCGCCGAGCGCACATGCCGCGCCCGGCCATGTGACCGCGCCCGTGGTATCCGAGCCGGGCCAAAGCAGTACGGCCAGGCCGGCAATGGCCAGCGTCACCCAGAGCAGATCGAGTGCGCGGCGCGAGGAGAGCACCGCTACTGTCAGCGGGCCGGTGAACTCGAAGGCCACCGCGATGCCGAGCGGAATCCGGTCCAGTGCCTGGTAGAACAGAAAGTTCATTGCACCCAGCGCAACGCCGTAGACCGTGATCGCCTTCCAGGCCTCGGCCGAGATGGTCTTGCGCCACGGGCGCAGCACGGCCAGTAGAATCAACGACGCGATGATCAGGCGAACCGACGTGGTGCCGGCCGCGCCCGCTACCGGGAACAGCATTTTGGCCAGCGAGGCGCCGCTCTGGATCGCGCTCATGGCGATCAGAAGCAGAGCGACGGGCCAGCTGCGGGCAATAATGGCACGATGATTGGCTTGCATGATCGTCGAAACACCACGTCGTATCGCCGGTACACGGCGGAGCCGGGACCTCGAACCGGCTTGGCCGGCCGCGCATGATGGCTCAAAATATCGTCATGAGCAATATATTGCACAGTTCCGATGCGCGGCCCGACGTGCTGGTGCATGTGGCCGCCAATGTACGCCGCCTGCGGACAGCAGCCGGCCTGAGCCAGGCGGCTCTCGCCGAGGCCGCGGGCGTGAGCCGGCGCATGCTGGTGAATATCGAAAAAGGCGACGTGAACGTCAGCCTCAACACGCTCGACCGGCTGGCCGAGGTGCTGGGTGTCGTCTTTTATGCGCTGGTCGCACCGCCGGAAACTCCCGACGCGACCCGGATCGACGAAGTCGCTTGGGCGGGATCGAACGCCGAGAGCCAGGCCCGGCTGCTCGCCAGCAAGACGGCGCGCGAACAGGTCGAACTCTGGTCCTGGTCGATGGCGCCGGGCGAGGTCTATGCCTCGGATGCCGACCCGGCGGGCTGGGCGAACATGATCGTGGTGCTGGCCGGCGAACTTGTCGTCATGCTCGGCGAAGACCGGTTCGTGATCGCGGCCGGCGATTTCCGGGTGTTTCCCAGTGACCGCCCGCATCGCTATGCGAACGAGGGCGATATGCTGCTGCGCTTCGTGCGCAACGTCGTCTATTGAGCCGGCGGGCCGATTGGCCCGCCGGGCCTGAAACTGTCTGGAGAGAATGCCCATGCGCGGATCTCGCGATATCCCGTTTTTCTTCCTCTGGTTCGGTGCGGCCGTATCGCTGTCGGAGATGCTGGCCGGCACGCTGCTCGCTCCGCTCGGGCTGGGGCGTGCGCTGGTCGCGATCGTGCTCGGCCATGTCATCGGCACCACGCTGCTGGTGGCCGCCGGGCTGATCGGCAGCCGCGAGAACCAGAGCGCGATGGGCACTGCGGGGGCGGCTTTCGGATCGGCCGGGCGCCGCCTGTTCGCCACCCTCAATGTGGTGCAGCTGGTGGGCTGGACGGCGATCATGCTGGCGACAGGCGCGCGCCAGTTCGCGAGCCTGGCCGGGCACCTCGGGGCGGTCGGGCCGGTCGCGCTGTGGATCGTGGTGCTCGGCCTGCTGGTCGCCGGATGGGCGGCCTTTGCACGCGCTGGCGTTGGCCGGCTCAACACTGTGGCTGTGGCGTTGTTGATCGGCCTGCTGCTGGCCGTGTTCGTGCGCCTGTTCTTCGTGCCCGAGGGACGGTCCGGCGCCGATGTCGACGTCGACGTCGATGCGCTTTGGCGCGGCACTTGAACTGGTGGTGGTCATGCCGCTGTCCTGGCTGCCGCTGGTCGCCGACTACAACCGCCACGCGAGAAACGGCGGTGTCGCGGCTGTGTACACCTGGCTGGGGTACGGTATCGGCAGTGCCTGGATGTATGCGATCGGCCTGCTGATGGCGCTGCATTTCGGCGGGCTGGATCTCGGCGCGCTGGTTACGGGCGCACCTGCCCTCGCGGCGGCTCTGGCAGTGATCGTGCTCTCGACCGTGACCACGACCTTCATGGACACCTATTCGGCGGGGGTAAGCGTGCGTCATGTCGTGCCCATCGCGTCGCCGCGCGTGCTGGCGCTTGTGATGACCGCGATTGGCACCGTAATCGCGCTGGTCGCACCGATCGCGGCCTACGAAGGCTTCCTCTATACCATCGGCGCATTGTTCTCGCCGCTGTATGCTGTTGTTCTGGCGCGCTATTTCGCGCTCGGCGAGCGTGTCGACGCGCCTGGCGGGCTCGCCTGGCCGGCGCTGGGCGTGTGGGCCATCGGTGTTGCGAGTTATTATGGTTTTCTCGCGCTGGATACCCCGATCGGGGCGACCCTGCCGTCGTTCGCGGTGACGGCGCTGCTCTATGTGCTCAGCCGCCGTGTCCAGGCCATCGCGCATGCCGCCTGACGTCGATCGGCGCTACGTGAAGTTGCCGATTGCTGCATGTTTCCGGCGTGTCTAACCTTTCGATCTGAGCGGGCATTTCAGGGAAACGACATGAATCGCTGGCGCAGGCGCCTGACGCGCTGGACGAGCCGCTATCTGCTGCTTCCCGTCATTCTCGGCGTCGCCGTGTGCTCGCTCATCCCGCTGATCGAGACCAATATCTGGTGGATTCGCTATCTGGATTTCCCGCGGATCGAGTTCTCGATCGTGCTGATTGCCGCGCTCGCGCTTTATGCGCTGATCGGCCAATGGCGGCGTCGCGTCGGCCTGTTCGCCATCGCAATGGCGGTGTGCGCGCTTGGCTACAACGTCTATCGGCTCTGGCCGTACTTACCGCGGCCGGGGCATGGCGGATGCCCAGGCCGCGGCGCGCTGCCCGAAAAACGCCCGCCTGTCGGTGATGATCGCCAACGTGCAGGAAAGCAACCGACAGTAGCGCGAAGCTGCTGCATATCGTGCAGCGCGTGAAGCCGGATCTGTTTCTCGCCATGGAGACCGGCCGATGGTGGAACCGCCAGCTCAAGCCGCTGGACGCGATCTACACAGCATCAGATCGAGCGCAACCCGCGCGACGTGAAATATTACGGCATTCATCTGTTCTCTCGGCTTCCCGCTGGTCGCCCCGAAAGTGCATTTCTTCTTTCGACGCCACGACGCCGACGGTCACCACCGGCGTGCGCGTGCCGGGCCGTGCCACGCCGATCCGTTTCATCGGACTGCATCCGCGCCCGCCGCTGCTGTGGTCGCAGCCAAGCACCATCCGCGACGGCCATATCCTCAAGGCCGGCCTGCTGGCACGGCGTTCCGACGCGCCAACCATCGTGGCCGGCGATTTCAATGCCGTGTCATGGGAGCGCGTGGTGCGCCGGGCGATGCGCATCGGGCATCTCATGGACGCACGGGTGCATCGTGGTTTCGTGCCCAGCTACGATGCCAAGCATTGGACGATGGCCTGGCCGCTGGATCAGATGCTCTATCAGCAGCCGCTGCGCGTGCTCGATCTCGAGCGGCTGCCGGCCTTTGGCTCGGACCACTATCCGATGCTGGCCCGATTCTGTACGCGCTCGCAGCCCGGCAGTCGTCGCCGGCCGCCGGCCGAGCAACGTGGCGACACGGCGCGAGGCCCGGACGTCGCTCGCAGGCCGCACGGCAATACGAAAACGCCGCGCGGACGATTAGCTGGAATGCCAGCCGGTACTGGCCGCGAAGTTGCCATGAAACAAAGCGAACTCATCGACGCGCTGCTGGCCGAATACGGCCGTACTTTTGCCGCCGAACTGGGCGTGCGATCTGCGCCGCAATACGCCGTCGCCGCTGTTCCGGCTGCTGTGCCTGGCGCTGTTGACCAGCGCGCCGGTCCAGGCCGATATCGCCATGCGTGCGGCGCGGGCGATGGCCGAAGCCGGCTGGACCACGCCGAAAAAGCTCGCCGAAAGTACCTGGCAGGAACGCGTGAAGGTCTTGAACGGCGCGGGCTATGCGCGCGTGGATGAAAAGACCGCCACCCAGATCGTGGAGTTCAACAATCATCTGCTCGAGGCCTATGGCGGCGACCTGCGCCAACTGCGCGCCGAGGCGGACGGCGATCTCGAAGCCGCAATCCGCGCGCTCAAGCGCTTCAAAGGAATCGGTGACACCGGAGCCGCGATTTTCCTGCGCGAGGTGCAGGCCGGCTGGGACGAGTTCTATCCGTTTGCCGACAAGGCCAGCTGATCGAGCGCCGAGGCCATCGGGCTGCCCGCCGATGCTTCGACGCTCGCGCGGCTGACCGAGCAGGCGGATTTTCCGCGACTCGTCGCGGCCTGGTTCGGGTCAAGCTGGCCGGCGACGCGCTCTCGATTTAGCGATTGAAGATTCGGCAACACGGCCGTCGTATCGGCCATGAGATGACACCGCCGCATTCCATCGCGCAGCTGGGGTACCTGGGTACGGAAGACTGCCGCGGCAATAGCCGTGCGACCGGGAAGCCATCATGTCGGCCGGTGTGGCAGGCCACGCGACGAAAGTCGGGGCGCTGTCGATCATGATCGTCGGCAAATCTGCACGGACGCGCTCGAGGATACTGCGGGCTGTCTCCGCAGAGGCCCTGGGCTCGTCCTCGTCGGATGATCCGCGCTCGTCGTTGCTCGGCTGTAGTAAGCGGCGACCCAACCAAAGGCGCGCCGTCGGCCGGTCAGACGGTGCCGCGCGATATTCGGCGGCCTGATCGGCGATCGCCTGGCGCACCGCTATCGTGATCTCGGCCGTCGTGGCTGTGCCGCCCAGATCGCGGGCATGGATGCCGGCGCCGGTGACCGCCTCGATGGCATTCATCAGCCGCTTCGCCGACGTGGCCTCGCCCAGATGCTCGAGCATCATGGCAGCGGTCCAGAACGCACCGATCGGGTTGGCGATGCCTTGCCCGGCGATATCGAAGCCCGAGCCATGGATCGGCTCGAACATGGAGGGATACTCGCGCGTCGGGATTGAGATTGGCGGTCGGTGCGATGCCGAGGCTGCCCGACAGCGCGGCGGCCAGATCGGTGAGGATGTCGGCATGCAGGTTGGTCGCGACCACCGTGTCGATGGTGTCGGGCTTCAAGCACCATGCGGGTGGTCACCGCATCGACCAGTTCCCGCTGGATCTCGACGTCCGGGAAAGTCCCGGGCGACCTCGAAGAAGATCTCGTCCCAGAGCACCATGCCGTGGCGCTGGGCGTTGGACTTGGTGACCAGCAGCAGTTTCTTGCGCGGCCGGGAGGCGGCCAGTTCGAAGGCGAAGCGATGAATCCGCTCGACGCCTCGACGCGAAAATATCGAGACTTCGGTGCCGATTTCGTCGGGCAGGCCGCGATGCACGCGGCCGCCGTTGCCGGAGTATTCGCCCTCCGAGTTCTCGCGCACGATCGCCCAGTCGATCGCTTCGGCACCGGCGAGCCGGCTGGTAACGCCGGGCAGTACGCGGGCCGGACGGACATTGGCGTACTGGTCGAAGCCCTGGCAGATCGCCAGCCGCAGATCCCATAACGAGATATGATCGGGAACATCCCGGCTGCCGACAGCGCCGAAATAGATGGCATCGAAGGTCTTCAATTCGTCCAGCCCGCCGTCGGGGATATAAGCGCCCTGGTCGAGATAGCGTTGCGAGCTCCAGTCGAAATCGGTGAACTCGAAGGCGATCTCGCCCGACTGGTCGGCGAGTTGCTGCAATACCCTCTTGCCGGCGTCGATGACCTCGCGGCCGATGCCGTCGCCGGGAATGACGGCGATGCGATGCGTCCTCATGATGGCTCCGTGTGTCATGTGCGAAGTGAGGCTAGGCCCCGATGGTGGCGGGCGACAACGAGCCGTGTATCAATTAAGTTTCAACCAAGAGGTTGAAAATGAGCACGCTGGACGACTTCGAATTCTTTACGATCCTGTGTCGCGCGAACAGCTTGTCGGCAGCAGCGCGTGAGCTCGATGTATCGCCGGCCGCGACCAGCAAGCGCCTAGCTGGGATAGAGAAATGCATCGGCGTTCAATTGGTTAACCGGAACACGCGTTCGATGAGCCTGACCGCCGAAGGCCGGATCTATCTCGAGGAAGCGCGTGCGATCCGCGCGCGGGTCGAGGCACTGAACGATCGGATCGGCCCCCATACGGCCGACATTCGCGGCGCGCTGCGAGTCAATGCATCGCTGGGTTTTGGACGAAAGTATATGGCCGCGATGATCTCGGCTTTCGTTTCGCAATACCCGAGCATCACCGTTGATATGGAATTGTCCGATCATCCGCTGGATCTGGTCGCCCAGTCCTATGACATCGGCATTCGTTTCGGCAGACTCCGGGACTCGAACCTGCATGCCCGTCGGATTGCGCCGCACCGACGATTGCTGGCCGCCGCGCCCGCCTATATCGAGCGCCACGGTGTCCCGCGTCATCCGGAAAGTCTGCCCGCTCACAATTGCCTGGTGCTTCGTCAGAACGACGAAGCCTACGGCATCTGGCAGTTCGTGCGGGGCGCCGAGAGCCTCGCCGTGAAGGTGACCGGCAACCTGTCCAGCAACGATGGCGAAAGCATCGTCGCCTGGGCCCTGGATGGCCATGGCATCATGCAACGGGCGGCCTGGGAGGTCGCGCCGTATCTGGCGAGCGGTGAACTGATCGAGATCCTGCCCGAGTTCGCCCTGCCGCGAGCCGATATCAGCGCGGTGTATCATTACCAGAGGTTCGTGCCCGGCAAGGTCCGCGCCTTCATCGATTTCTTCGAGCGCTATGTTCAATCGAGCGCCTTGCCGACCGGCATGCGCGCTGGTGCCGATCGGTCCTGAGGCGAGATGTTCGATTATTCGCTCGCACACTGGCTGACGTTTTTCGGCGCCGGTCTCATGCTGGAACTGGCGCCGGGGCCGGATCTGTTGTTCATTGCCGCCCAGACCGGCCGTCATGGACGTGGCCATGGTTTTGCGGCGATGTTCGGGGTCTGGACCGGCGCGTTGGTGCATATCGCCGCGACGGTACTGGGCCTGGCGGCGATCCTGGCGCGCTCGGCGCTGGCCTTCTCGATCATCAAATGGATCGGGGCGGCCTATCTGCTGTGGCTCGGGATCCAGTCGCTGTGGTCGGCCGGCCGGGCCGCCGCGGGCGAGAGGCGATCGACGGCAGCCGCCCCCAGCCGCTGGGCTGCTTATCGCCAGGGGATTCTCATCGACCTGCTCAATCCCAAGGTGGCGCTGTTCTTTCTGGCCTTCATTCCGCAGTTCGTGGTGGATGGCGCCGGCCCGCCGGCCGCCCAGCTCGCATTGCATGGCCTTTTGCTGCTGGCCATCGCCGGGCTGTTCGAGCCGGCATTGATCCTGCTCGGGGATCGGCTGATCGGTTTCTTCAAGGGCCGGCGGCGGCTGGCCGCCTGGACCGAGCGCGGTGTGGGCGCACTCTTCATCGGGCTTGGCGCGCGGCTGGCGGCGGCGCACCAATGAAGGTAGAGGCAAAAGGTAGAGGCAATATGAGCGAGCACGAGCATGCCGGACGTTGTGCCTGCGGCGCCGTGCGTTTCCGATTGATAGGCGAGACGACCGACGTCATTGCCTGCCACTGTGAGACCTGTCGGCGCTGGTCCGGCTATTTCTGGGCGGCCACACATGCCGGCCGCGATGCGCTCGTGGTCGAGGCGGACGATACGCTGGCTTGGTGGCCCTCATCCGATATCGCCGAGCGCGGTTTTTGCAGTCATTGTGGATCGAGCTTGTTCTATCGGCGGTACGACGCCGACCGTGTGTCGGTGGCACCCGGCGCGCTCGCTACGCCGACGCATCTCACCACCGCGGCTCATATTTGTGTGGCCGAGGCCGGTGATTATTATGCGCTAGAGCCGGGCACGGCACGGCTTGCCGGTCCGGACATGAGCTCGTGAGGCACGAGGGCGGCTGCGCCTGTGGCGGCGTGCGCTTCTCGGTCGATGGCGAACTGGCGCCGGTCGTCGCCTGTCATTGCGAAAGCTGTCGTCGTTGGTCGGGCTGTTACTGGGCGGCGATCGAGATTCCACGCGAGCGTTTTACGTTGACTGAGAGCGCCACGCTGGCCGGTTGGGCGTCTTCGCCCGACGTATTGCGGCAATTCTGTCGTATGTGTGGGTCCAGCCTGTTTTTCGACGATCGCGCGGCGCGCCATATCGAGATTGCGCCGGGCGCCTTCGATCAGCCCACCGGCCAGACGACGATCGCGCACATCTACTGCGCCGAGGCTGGTGATTACTATCCGATCGATCGGGCCGCTCGTCGCTATGCGGATGCCGAGCCCTTGGATGGGATCGATTAGCCGACTGCGCGGGATCGCGATCATCCAGACCGGTCTTCCCCTGCATCGTGAGATTGAAGCGCGTGTCGATATGAAACCAGCGTATTGAAACGCCGGCTTCGAGCGGTCTTCCATTGCCCGGCTTCGGTGGGATCCATCGCCTCAGGCCAGCGGCCGGTGGCCAGATGGGTAAGCGCAATACGTCCGGCGCCGGAACTAGCTTCGGGGGCGGGCCGTGATCGCCGGTCTGGTGCCGCAACTGTCCCGGGTCGGTTCAAGACCATGCTCGAGCTGCACGATGCCGCTTTGCGCGACACGCCCTAAGCCCGTCGTCCGGATATGAAGGGCAGCTGGTCACGAACATCGGCCCGTTGCCGTGACCTGACCGGCTACGAGTGTGGGGCATCTCACGAATGTCGTCGATAGAATAGCCCAAAAAAACTCCGGCCCGAAGGCCGGAGCGAGGGCAGCCAGCGGGTGCTGGCGGATCAGTGACGTGGCACGATCGCCCAGTTGGGATAATTGTTATAGCGCGGTTGCACGGAGCGGTGGGCGAACAGATCCCACGCCTTGGTGCTTTTCGCCACGCCTTCATCGACGCTGGCAGCGAGCGCGGGCTGGAGGTTGGATGGGAAACCGGCCGGTGAATCCGGGTAGCCGGTCATTTCACCTTCGCGGTTCACCTCGGAAATATAGTTTCGATATTCCTGCGAATCACACGCCAGCCCGTTCAGACTCGGCAGCGTGGCCTTGTAGGCGTCGTCGAGCGAGCTGAAGAAGGGCGCCCCGCGTTCCGGTTTGACCTTGAGTTCGTAGGTCGCCGCCTGGATCCAGCAGAAGCCCGAATCGGGGGCATCGATCCAGTTCGTCATGCGTCCGACCTCGAACTCCAGCAGCCATTTCGCGAACGGATCGAACTGCGAAAAACCGAGCTGGCTGGCGTAGGATACGGCCCAGGCGAAGAAGTCCTCCTGCCACGGAGCGATCCCCGTGTCCTCGGCGCCCTGGACCGGATAGTTGGTGTAGTCATCCAGGATGTGTAGCGGATGCTCAGCCTTGTGCTGCAGATAATAGCCATCGTAGTCCGTGGCGATGTGATCTAGGAGGGTCGTGAAGTACCCGTGCATCGGATCCTTGTCCGGCGTGGCATAGGCGGCCTGCGCGAGGGTGCGCAGGGACCAGGCTTGCTGGCGGACCTGCTGGGCTGCGCCGCGCAGACGGCCATAGGCGCCGCCGCGGTAGCCCGGGTTGGCCCACAGTTCGACATCGGACGCCGCGAACTGCAGCTCTTCGAGATAGTAATAGTCGCCTGTGACCAGGTAGGGCAGGAATCCGATCGACGGGTGGTGGGCCAGTTCGAAGCTATACGGTGTGGAGCAGTTGCCGGTGCAGCCGGTGTAGAGGTCGCGCCGGACGTCGCTCGACCAGCTGATGTCGCGCCGCGCGGCGATCGTAATATAGGGGTGATCGGTGATCTTCACCGGGCGGCCGGTTTCGGCGTCGCGGAAGTGAAAGCCGTAGGAACCGACGGCATCGTCGTTGGCCAGCATGTAATCGAACGCATGCCGATCGCCGCTGATGGCGAACAGGGCGCTCCAGCGTGGCAGCGGGCCGATGCCCGGGTGCGCGCCCACGTCCCCCATGTGGGTCGTCTGGTCACCGTTAGTCATCGGCGCATAGCGCGACGGCAGGCTGGCCAGATAAGACGCATCGGGCGTGAGGTCGGCATAGTGGGGTATGGCGCGGGTTGCCTGTAGATAAGTCATATCCGGACGGACATACAGATCGCTCGTCCCCTGACCCCACCACAGCACCTTGTGCCAGCGCGCATGATTATAGTGAGTCAGATTGTGGACCGAATACGACTGCTCGCCCACGCTGATGTTGGCATCGTAGGTCAGGTTGCCGGCGGTCGGGCCGTAGGTGAAGTCGTTCTCGATCACCGTGTTCACGCGGGCGTCGACGATCTGGCCGCTGTAGTCGGCATGGGCCCGGATATGGAAATAGACCGCAAGCTGCTTGTCGCGGTCCGTCGAGGCATCGGTCAGGCGACCGCCGACGATCCATTCACTGGTCAGCGGTCCGCTCAACCAAGTCTTGCACAGGGTATCGGCCACGGCGTCACAGCCGCCGCGATCAATCACGGCCTGTAACAGCGTACGTGCGTCCTGCGTCAGTGTTTCGCCGTTGCGGTTGATTTCGACGTGCGCGGTAAAGCCGGATGCCAGCAGCTGACTCATCGAGATCGTATGGGACGCCTCGCTGGTATCGCCTTGGGTGAACAGCTTGAGCTTCTCCGAGCCATGCGGCGCGACGCTGTCGATCTGGAATGACAGAATCGCGTGCTTGATCGAGCCATCGTCGTAGTAACTCTTGATATCTGCCTGCACGCCCTGGTTGCTGGGATTATCGGGCGACGAGTAGAAGAGTTCCTTGTGCGGCAGATAGTCGCCCTTCTTGAATACCTGGCCGTAGGTCAGAACCTGGTAGCGCGCCGGGCTATCGGCGCGGTTGCTGACGGTGACGTCGGTGATGTCGGGATTATCGCCGCGGGTATCCGGGCCGAGATAGACCGAATACGGGATCCTGGGTGGCGTCATCCCGGCCTGGCGGTAAATATAGTTGATGAAATTCTGTTGTTGGTCGTAGCGCTGTTTCTGTTTCGGACTCAGGTCGTTATAGGTCCAAGCGGCGGCACTGGCACTGAACAGCAGGAGAAGCAGGCTGCCGAGGATGACCCCGGCATAGCGTCGGAACAAAGACATGGACATGATATCGGTACCCCTCGTTAAGTCTTGGCATGACTCGGAGTCTCTGATGATTGGCGCTACATCGAACTGGCGCTGACATGCCTCCCTGGCATGTTCCTCCCCCGATTCATCAGGAATCACCGAGTGTCGAAGATGGAGGCGATCCCGATGCGCGCCGTGCAACATGCGCGAATGACGGAACGGTCTCGTTCGACAGTGAGGGATAACGGCGCAAAATACTTTAACTTGAGTATGAGTCGTATTTTTTATTGGATTCCAGAGGCTCGAGTGGGGATTTGGCGGACGTTTTTTCGAAAAAAATCCTGAGTCTATAAGGCGCCGCGGGGCCTGGAATCGAGCCCGTCCGCTGGCGTATGCCGGGGCTCGTGAACACGACCTGCAGGGCGGGTGATCAGGGAAGGGGCGGGCGCGGTCCGGGCAGCCGTGTCGCGCACGGGCCGCACTCGGCGCCTGCCTGTGATCGAGTCATTGGGACTGGAAGCGCTCTATGTGCCGCCCCCGCGGCGCGTGTGCGACGCGCCTCGAATCAAAATCGATCCGAGGCGAAATCCGGGGCTCGGGTCGCAGCTCGCGTCGTCAACGAAACGCCGGTTCGTCGAATGAACGGAGTTTGCGCGAGTGCAGGGCTTCGACGCCCGATTCGCGAATCAGCTTGAGTGTTTCCAGTCCGATGACCAGATGCTGCTGGACCTGGCTCTGGTAGAAGGCGTTCGCCATGCTGCGCAGCTTGAGTTCGCCATGCATTGGCTTGTCCGAAACACACAGCAGCGTGCCGTAGGGCACGCGCAGGCGAAAGCCGTTGGCGGCGATGGTCGCGCTTTCCATGTCGATGGCGATCGCGCGCGATTGGGAGAAGCGCTCGTAGAGTTCGTCGTAGCGGAATTCCCAGTTGCGGTTGTCGGTGCTGGCGACCGTGCCGGTGCGCAGTCGGTTCTTGAGGTCGCGCCTGGACAGGCCGGTCACGCCGGACACGGCCTGCTCGAGCGCGATCTGCATCTCGGCGATCGGCGGAATCGGCACCCAGGGCGGCAGGTCCTGGTCGAGCACGTGGTCTTCGCGGACGTACGCATGAGCGAGCACATAATCACCCAGCTGCTGGGAGCGGCGCAGGCCGCCGCAGTGGCCGATCATCAGCCAGCAATGCGGGCGTAGCACGGCCAGATGGTCGGTGATGGTCTTGGCGTTCGCCGGTCCCATGCCGATGTTGATCAGCGTGACGCCGAGGCCGTCCTCGCGGGTCAGGTGATAGGCGGGCATGGGCGGCAGATGTTTCGGCGTTTCGCCGCCGGCGGTCAGATGATCGAAGCGGGGATTGGGCTCGACCACGTCGCCCGGCGAGACGAAGCCCGTGTACTCGTCGTGCTCTGCGATCTGCTCGTGGGCATAGGCGGTAAAATCGTCCACATAGCGCTGGTAGTTGGTCAACAACACGAAGCCTTGGAAATACGACGGATCGGTGCCGGTGTAGTGGGCCAGACGCTGCAGGGCCAGGTCGGTGCGCTGGGCGTCGAACAGCGCCAGTGGGAATGGTTGTCCGGGCTGGGTGCGGTGGGTGCTGTTGGGGATCGCATCGTTCATGTTCGCCAGGTCCGGCAGATAGAACGCGCGCTCCATCGCCCGAACCGCGTCCGGCGTGAGGTTGGCCGTGGCCTGTTCGATCATGAACGGCAACGGGATCGGCTGGTCCGACAGGCCCACCTGGATTGACGCGCCGTGGTTCTCGATCAGCAGCGAGAGCTGCTCCAGCAGATAGTCGTGGAACAGATCGGGCCGGGTGACGGTGGTGCCATGCACGCCGCCCTTGCGCAACGAACCGTAGGTTGGACGCACCGAGCTGACCAGCCGGTCCGGCGTGGTCTCGATGCCGACGTAGGGGTAGTAGGCCGCGGGCAGAGCTTCCGGTTCGTGTTCGCCGGCGACGAAACGTCGATGTCGATCGGCCATCTGGGTGTGCGCGGCGGCGTACAGCGACTCGATCCGATCGAGTGCGGCCTCGGCGTTATCGAAAGACTGCAGATCGCGGGCGTTGCCGTGTGCGGTGCCGGGCATAAGAAAATCCTTGCGCTGGATGGTGGGAGGGCATCAGCCGTGGCTCAGGCTATCAATCCTTGCCCGGGCCGGGCAGGGAATGTTCACCATAGTGCGGCGCGCCCCAGCATCTGGTAGGCGATCAGTCGGGCGGTCTCGCTGAAACGGCGCGACGGTGGGACGGGCCCCGCGACCGCGGCCGAGCAGAACTGTAGATCGGGGCACTCGGTGTGTGCGGTCGCCCAGGCCCGGTAGGCATGAAAGCGATCGGTGACGATAGCGACCCGCGGGGCGGTGCGAATCGCCGGCAGCGCACAGGCGTAGCGGAAATTCCCGGCGGTCGATCGGGCGCGGTCCTCGATGATGATATGCGAACGCGGAACGCCGAGCCGGCGGGCCTCGCTGGCGAGATTACGGGCCGAGTCGCCGCCATGACCGGCACCGGAAAACACGAGCTTATCGACGCGGCCCCGGCGGTATCGCGCCACCGCATGGCGGGTACGGCGATAATCGGCGCGCCGCTCAGCACCAACGCGGTGGTGCCGGCCACGGTATGGCGGGCACAGGGTGTTGGCGTGCGGCCGATGCGCAAGGCATCCGCGATCGCCAGCGCCGCGAATGCGATCGCCGGTGCCAGAATCAGTACAGCGGCGACGCAGCCTCGGCGACGACGAAACACAGCAGGTGCTACAGGCATTCAAATGGACGTCGCCACGAAGGCGCGGGCCGCCACCGATCTCTCGGCTGTACCGCGGGCAGGCCCGAACGTAGTACCCCCGTGGTGTCTTTTCTGTGCGCCCGGCCAGCCGGCCTCATCGCGTCCAGAAGTTGTTGCGCACCAGATCGACCACTTCGCCCATGCGGCCGGACAGCACCGCCTTGGTCGAATACAGCGCCGTGGATGCGACCTGGCCGAATTCGATGTTCGGCGGCATGACCAGCTCCATCCGATTGACCTTCACGTCGAGAATGCCGGGCCCGTCGTGGGCCAGCAGTTCCGCAACGGCCCCGTCGAGCTCGTGCTTGGCTTCGACCTTGCGCCCCCACAGGCCGATGGCATGCGCCAGTGCGCCGAAATCCGGGTTCTTCAGCTCGGTGTAGGCATCCAGCAAACCATCGACTTTCTGCTCCAGTTCGACGAAACCGAGCGAACTGTTGTTGAAGATCACGATCTTGAGCGGGATCTCGAACTGGGCGAGGGTGAGCAGATCGCCCATCAGCATGGACAAGCCGCCGTCGCCGCACATGGCGATGACCTGGCGGCCGGGGAACGCCTGGCTGATGCCGATCGCCTGCGGATAGGCGTTGGCCATGGTGCCGTGGACCAGGCTCGGCAGCGTACGACGCTTGCCGTTGGCCTTGATATGGCGCAGGCACCAGACCATGGGGCTGCCGCCGTCGGCCGTGAACACGGCGTCGTCGGTCGGCGTGCCGGTCGAGCGACAAGGTGAGCTCCTGCGGATGGATCAAGCCGTCGTAGTCGGACTCGGCCGCGGCGTTGTCGAGTGATTCGAGATAGGTCTCGCGACAGGCGTTGACCCAGTCGCGATCGTCGTGACGTGCCACGCGATCCACCAGCGCGGCACAGGTATCGCGCACCGAGCCGATCACGCCGATATCCACCGGATGGCGCAGGCCGATCTGCCCGGCCGCGATATCCACCTGGATGATGGTGGCGTCTTCGGGATAGAACTGGGCCCAGGCGAAGCTGCAGCCGAGCAGCAGTAGCGTGTCGCACTCGGACACCGCCCGATAGCCGCCGGCCAGCCCGAAGACGCCGGTCATGCCCACTTCCAGCTCGTTGTCGTATTCGATGAAATCCTTGGCGCGCGATGTCCAGGCGATCGGCGCGCCGAGCTTGTCGGCCAGCGCGATGACTTCGTCATGCGCATCGGCGCAGCCGTGGCCGGCATAGATCGAGACTTTCTTGCCGGCGTCGAGGGCTTCGACCACGGCATCCAGCTCCGACTCGGACGGGCGGATGACCGGATCGAAGCGCATCGTGCGCCAGGGCAGATCGTTTTCGGGCTTGGCGGTAAAGATATCGCCCGGCACGATCAGCACCGCCAGCCCGCCCTCGTTAAGGGCTTTCTGTGCCGCGATGGCGGTCAGGCGCTTGGCGTTCTCGGGGCTCGAGACGTATTCACAGAACACGCTGTACTGCGAATACAGCGGCCGCTGATCCACGTCCTGCGGAAAGCCGACGCCCATTTCGGCGGTCGCCACCTGCGAAGCGATGAAGACGACCGGCGCGCCGTTGCGGTGCGATTCCATCAGCCCGTTGATGAAATGCGTGCTGCCCGGCCCGCAGGTGCCGGCACAGCAGGCCAGTTCGCCGGTCATGTAGGCCTCGCCGCCGGCCGCGAAACCGCCGACTTCTTCGTGGCGGACATGTACCCAGTCCATATCCGAGCGCCGAATCGCGTCGGTCAGGTGGTTGATGGTATCCCCGACCACGCCGTAACAGCGCTTGGCGCCGGCGTCGAGCAGGGTGGCGACCATGATTTCTGCGACGTTCTGACTCATTGAGCGGCTCGGGCCAGGGCATTTATCGATCGCTTGATCATACAACTTCGGTATAGCCCGGGCGCCAGCGGTTGTGCCGCCGGCCTTGCATGCCGCAGCGATATGCCGTTGATCTACGTCAAACGCCGCCCGCCGCGCCGATCGTAGAGGCTGTGCGGGAAGCCCCCTGGGGACGCGATGGAGAACGAAGCGATGGATATCGTCGACACCTTGAGTGCCGATCACGGTTATCTCACGGTTCTGGCGCGCCGGATCGCCGATGAGCTGCCGCGCTATGTGCGGGCCCGTCCGTATTCCGCGGCCCGACTGCGCGCGCTGGTGATCGGCTATGTCGATTACCAGCAGCGTGTGCATGAGCCGCGCGAAGCCTGTCTGCGCGCCTATCTCGCGGCGCGGGACGGCGCCGACGCCGGCGTCGGAGCAGCCGAGCCCAAGCACGATTGGACGACGATCCGCAATCGGCTGGCGTCGGCTATAAGCGGCGCGGCCCGGCTCGATCTGCGGCATCGACTGACCGCGGCGCTGCGTGACGGCGCCGAACTGATGCAGCACGAAGAACGCGATCTGCTCGCACGCGCCCGGCGTCGGCTGTCGGGTCTCGAGCGGCACGCGTTGGCGCTGCGTACGATGGCCCGGGGCGCGCCGGCATGAACACCGGGCGCCCCGAGCCATGGCCTCAGGCCTGGGCCAGTTCGGTGATGGTGGCGCGCAGGATCTTGTAGAAGTCATCGACCGCGGCGATATCCACCCGTTCGGTCGGCGAATGCGCGCCGCGAATGGTCGGCCCGAACGAGATCATGTCCATCTTCGGATAGCGCGCCCCGATCAGCCCGCATTCCAGCCCCGCGTGGATGACCTTGACGGCCGGCTTGTCGCCCGGTCACGCGTTCGTGCACGTCCACAAACCGTGCCAGCAGCGCCGATTTCGGATTCGGCGCCCAGCCCGGATAGCCGCGTTCACGCGTGACCGGAAAACCGGCCAGTTCGAACATCGTCGCGATGCGCTCGACCAGCGAATCACGCGCCGAATCCATCAGCGAGCGCACCATCAGCTGTGCGGTGAACACGCCCGTCCGCGACCTGCACCACGCCGATGTTGTTCGACGTCTCGACCACGCCGGGCGCGGCCAGGCTCATGCGCTCCACGCCATAGGGCAGGGCGTAGAGCAGCCGCACGAGTCGCCTGGTATCACCGGTCGACAACGCCTTGTCGGCCTCGGCGCGTTCCTGGCCGATGGCGACGTTGGCATCGACGCCGGCCAGTTCCTTCTTGAATACGGTCTCCAGCTCGACCAGTTCGGCGGTGGCCTCATCGAAGGCGGCATCCGGCAGGGCGACGGTGGCCCAGGCCGCGCGGGTGATGGCGTTGTCCATGCGCCCGCCGTCGTAGTCGACCAGCCGCAGGCCCAGCGGCAGCAACTGGTGCAGCGCACGCGCCAGCAGACGATTGGCGCTGGCCCGACCGCTGTCGATATCCATGCCGGAATGGCCGCCGGTCAGCCCGTGCACGCCGACCTTGAATACCGTGAGATTGCCTTCCAGCGGGTGCTCGGCCAGTTCGGTCTCGGTGGTGACGTTGGCGCCACCCGCACAGCCGATGCAGACCTCGCCTTCCTCTTCGGTATCGAGATTGAGCAGCAGGCGGCCGTTCAGCCAGTTCGGCGCGAGATTGGCCGCGCCCACCAGCGAGACTTCCTCGGCCACGGTCAGCAGCACCTCGAGCGGGCCGTGTTCCAGCGTGTCGTCGTCGAGAATCGCCAGCCCGGCGGCCGCGCCAATGCCGTTGTCGGCACCGAGCGTGGTGCCGCGGGCCTTCAGCCAGCCGTCCTCGACGAAGGTTTCGATCGGGTCCTTTTCGAAATCGTGGTCCACGCCAGCATCGGTTTCGGCCACCATGTCGACATGCCCCTGCAGCACCACGCCCGGGGCGTTCTCGTGCCCCGGCGCCGCCGGTTTCACGATGCGCAGATTATTGGCTTCGTCGCGTTCATGGGCGAAGCCGCGGTCGTCGGCCCAGGCTTCGATCTTCGACAGGATCGCGTCTTCGTGCCAGGACGGCCGCGGCGTGTCGCAGAAGGTACGGAAATGCTGCCAGAGCAGCGTCGGTTCGAGTTGGTCGAGGTGCGCGTTCACGGCGTCGTGGTCCCCTTGATCAATACGACAGCGGCAGAGCATAGGCAATCGTCGGCCATGAGGCCATGCCCGGCGTGTGCGCCCATCGGGCGTAACGGAGGGTCGAGGCACATCGAACGCGCGCTGGAACCGGCTGACCATCGAACGGCAATCAGGTGACGGGATGCGGAGCATCCGATTCCGCCGCAGTGCGTAGGCCGGATCCGATGCCGTCGAGAGACGCGCCCGGCCGAAGCGACGGGGCCGCGGCAGCGGTCGAGGATTCGACCTATGGACGATCGACACGCATGAATTTTTATAAGAGTCTTCAAGGGTAAGCGGTTACCTTCAGCAATAAATCGCAACCACGGAGGAGATATGGAATTCGAATTTCTGGTCGACGCACAGAACGTGCTCGGCGAAGGGCCGCTCTGGGACACCAAGGAAGCGCGCTTCTACTGGATCGACAGCCTGGGTAATACCGTCAACCGGTGTCGACCCGACGGCAGCGAAATCCAGACCTGGTCGGTGCCGGCCAATATCGGTTCGCTCGCACTGCGTGAAAAAGGTGGCGGCGTCGTGGCCCTGCAGAACGGGTTCCATTTCCTCGATTTCGATAGCGGCGAATGCGAGTTGATCGTCGATCCGGAAGCCGACAACCCCGGCACCCGCTTCAACGACGGCAAGGTCGATCGCCGCGGGCGGCTCGTCGCCGGCTGCATGGACTACGACGAAGCCAGCGGCAGCTCCGGGCTGTACCGGCTCGATCGCCGATCTGTCCTGCCACAAGCTCGATGACGGCATCGTGGTCTCCAACGGCCCCTGCTGGAGCCCGGACAACAAGACCTTCTACTTTCGCCGATACCTGGAAGGCGATCTATGCCTACGATTACGACATCGAGGCCGGCGAAGTCTCCAACAAGCGGGTGTTCGTGCCGGTCGAGGATGAGTCGCAGGGCGTGCCCGACGGCGCGACCGTGGATGCCGAGGGCTTCGTCTGGAGCGCCCAGGTCTATGGCTCGAAGATCAATCGCTATGCGCCGGATGGCAGCCTCGATCGATCCATCGATTTCCCGATCCAGAACATCACCAGCGTGATGTTCGGCGGCGAAAATCTGGATATCCTGTTCGTGACCAGCATGGGCCACCAGCCGGTGCGCGGGAAGAAATCCACCGATCCGCGTAATGGCGGCGTGTTCGCTGTCCATGGTCTGGGCGTACAGGGCCTGCCCGAACACCGCTTCGCCGGCTGACCGGCGGCGATCGCGAGAGCTTCAACGCATGTCCGACACGACCCACAAGCGCCGCCGCAACGCCACCCGTACCCGATCGGGCGGCTCGCCCACGATCGGCGACGTGGCCCGCAGCGCGGGCGTGTCGACGGCCACGGTGTCGCGCATTCTCAACGGCGTGCCCAACAAAGCTTCGGAAACGACCGCCCAGCGGGTGCAGGATGCAGTCGAGCAACTGGGTTATCGGCCGGTGCAGGCCGGCCGGTCGCTGAGCATGATGCGCTCGGCGATGATCGCGCTGCTCACGCCGGATAATCGCAATGCCTTCTATGCCAGCATCGCGGATGCGGTCCAGCGCGGCATCAGTGCCACCGGCAATGCGATGACGCTGTGCAATACACGCGAGGATCCGGTCTCGCAGGATGCCTATATCGAGGAAATGCGCTCGCATCTCGTCTCCGGCATCGTGCTGCTCGGCGCAGTGCGCACGCCGGGCCTGGAACGCCTGCTGGCCGATGGCCCGCCGGTGGTGTTCGTCAACCGGAAATGCCCGGTGGACAGCAACAGCCCGTTCGTCGGCATCGACAACTATGCCGCCGGTCGCGATGTGGCACGTTATTTCCTCGACAAAGGCTATACCGACTGTGCGGCGTTGCACGGTCCGTCGAGTTCGTCGGCCAGTCGTGAGCGTTTCGAAGGCTTTCGCGACGCGCTGCAGGCGGCCGGCGCGGCACTGGCAGCCGAACGGGTGGTCGAGTGCGATCTCACCATCGAATCGGGCTATCGCCAGGCGACGCGGCTGTTCGAGAACAGTACGGCGCCCCGGGCCGTGTTCTGCGGCAACGACCCGATCGCCTATGGCCTGCATCGACGTTGCCAGGAGCTCGACTTCCGGGTGCCGGAAGACATCGCCATCTTCGGCTTCGACGACAACCCGCTCAACGAATGGTTGGCGCCGTGGCTGAGCACGGTCCACGTACCGCTGGAGGAACTGGGCCGGCAGGTCAGCGACGTGATGCGCCGGCTGCTCGAGGGCTCGGCCGACGTGCCGGCGCGTACCGTACTGGCGCATACGCTCACGATCCGATCGTCGGCGTGAGGGTGGCAGCGGGATAAAAATTTAGCTGTAAGGGTAAACGATTACCCTAGATAAGAAACGATAAATCCAAGGAGGAGAAGACCATGAAAATATCTAAACACGGCGTTTTTTCGACGCTGCTCGCGCTCGGCGCGTTGGCGCTCTCGCTGGCCGCGCTGCCCGGCAACGCGCAGGCCGCTAGCAAGAAGTACAACGTTTATCTGAGCATGAGCTATATCGGCAACGACTGGCAGAGCGAGGCCAAGAACGCCGTCACCGCCATGGCCGCGCATTATTCGGACAAGGTGGATTTCCATGTCCAGGTGGCGGGCACCAACGCCCAGAAACAGATCCAGCAGATCAACGGCATGGTGCAGGCCGGCGCAGACGCGATCATCGTCTATCCGATCTCGCCGAACGCACTTAATGCCGTGGTCCGCAATGCCTGTCATCGCGGCGTCGTGGTCATGGCCTACGACTCCGAAATCACCGAGCCCTGTGCCCATAACGTGACCATCGATCAGCACGAGGCCGGCACCAAGACCGCCCAGTGGCTGGCCGACAACCTGAATCACAAGGGCAACATCGTGATGGTGACCGGCGTGCCGGGCACGTCCGTGGACAAGGCCCGCACCGAAGCCGCGATGAAGGTGTTCAAGAAGTATCCGAATCTGCACGTCGTGGCCAAGCCGAACGGCATGTGGTCGCAGGCCGTGGCGCGCAAGGTGCTGTCGCAGGTGGTCGCCACCCACGGCTGGGACAATATCGACGGTCTGTGGATGCAGGTTGGCTGCTATACCGCCACCTCGATGCAGATCGAGGCTGGCATCGCCAGGGACAAGCTGCGTCCCTGCGCGGGCGAGGCCTCGAACGGCCACCGGGTGCAGATGCTCGCGCCGGGCACGGTCAAGGGCGTAAGCGATACTTACAAGCCGGTCGGCCTGAAGAGTATCTCCTACGGCTCGCCGATCTACTCGGGCGCGCTGGCGTTCAAGCTGGCGCTGGCCAAGCTGGAAGGGCAGAAGAAGGATCTTCCACACCACATCAAGCTGCCGCTGCCCTTGGCCACATCCGACGAGATCAAGCTGTGCAAGACCGGCTCCTACAAGGAACTGGCGGACGGCTGCAACGTGTTCGATCCGAGCCGCGTGCCGCCGGGCTGGTTCTCGGACATCTACAGCAAGGACACGCCCGAAGTCGGGTTCCAGGCCGCGCTTCACGCCAAGCCCGAATCCGGTCACTAGCGATTGCCTGTCCCGGCGGCCGATGCGGCCGCCGGGCGGCTCTCGAGGATTCCAGTTTTCCGGAGGTGGCCCCATGACCCGATCCCTGGCGATCGAACTGAATGCGATCGTGAAACGCTACGGCCCGACCGTGGCGCTCAACGAAGCATCGCTGGCCGTGCCGGCCGGCCAGGTTCATGCCCTGCTGGGCGAGAACGGCGCCGGTAAATCGACCACGGTGAAGACGCTGAGCGGCCTGGTCACACCCGACAGCGGCGAGATCCGCGTGTTCGGCGAGCAGGTGCGTCTGCGCTCGCCGCGCGATGCCCACCGCCATGGCATCCAGACCGCGTTCCAGGAACTCACCCTGGTGCCGGATCTGACCGTCACCCAGAACCTGCTGCTGCCGTATACGCCGGCCAACGCGCTGGGGCTGCTGCGTTCGCGCGCTGCCCGCCGGCAGGCGATCGCGGCGCTCGAGCGGCTGGATCTGGGCGATATCGATCCACGCGCCGAAGTGCGCGATCTCGATCTGCCGACCCGGCAGAAGCTCGAGATCGCCAAGGCGGTGATCCGCAAGCCGCGCATCCTGCTGCTGGACGAGCCGACCTCCGCGCTGTCGGGGCGCAACGTCGACTGGCTGGAAGGCCTCGTGCAGACGCTGCGCGACGACGGCGTGACCATGATCTTCATCACCCATCGCATGCAGGAAGTGCGCAGCTTCTGCCAGGCGCTGTCGGTGTATCGCGACGGCCGCTGCGTCGGCACCGGCAATGTGGCCGACTACAGCGACGGCGATATCGTCGAGCTGATGCTCGGCCGGGCCATGGAACAATCGTTTCCGCCCAAGACTGCAGCCCCGGCTGCCGACTCGCCGTCGCTGCTGTCGGCCCGCGGGCTGACCATCGGCCATCAGCTCACCGATCTTGATCTGGATATCCGCCGCGGCGAAGTGGTCGGCGTGGCGGCTCTGCAGGGCATGGGCCAGGCCGCGCTCTATCGCGGGCTGTTCGGACTCGAACCGGCCTCCAAGGGCAGGCTTGCCATCGAGGGTCGCGAGGTGGAGTTCGCTTCGCCGCGCGATGCGATCCGGTCCGGCATCGGCATCAGCTATCTGCCGGAAGACCGCAAGACCGAAGGGCTGCTACTGCCGATGAACGGCGTCGAGAACGTGTCGTTGCCGTTGCTGGATCGCTTCGCCCGCTGCGGCTGGCTGAACAAGCGTCGCGAGACCCAGGCCGTGCGCGCGGTGCTGGATCAGGTCAACGTCGATCCGCGCGCGCTGTACACCCGCTGCAGTGCCTTCAGCGGCGGCAATCAGCAGAAGATCGTGCTGGCCAAATGGCTGCTCACGCAGTCGCAGTTGATGCTGATGTTCGACCCGACCCGCGGCATCGATGTCGGCACCAAGCTGGAGATCTTCGAACTCATGCACCGCTTCGCCGAGGACGGCGGCGGGGTGCTGTTCCATTCCACGGATACCGCCGAACTGGTGAACGTCGCCCACCGCGTGATCGTGCTCTATCGCGGCCGCGTGGTGCGCGAACTGGTCGGCGACGAGATCACCGAACAGGCGCTGCTCGAGGCCGAACTCGGCCAGGCGGGCGTGGCGGACGAAGCCGAAACGCGCGCCGGTGAATCCCGCGCGACGGCCGTCCAGAGCGCCGCGGCGCTGGTCTGAACGGGGCGAATGATGTCTGCAACCACACACCACATGAATCTGGGACGCCATCGCGGCTTGCTGATCGCGATCGGCGCCTTCGTGACCGTCAGCATTCTGCTCGAAACACTATCGCGCGGCGGGCTGACCTATTTCGATCTGAGTTTCCTGTCCGCCGGCGGCGCGCCGCTGGCGATTGCCGCCATCGGCGAAACGCTGGTCATTCTCTCGGGCGGTTTCGACCTGTCGGCTGCGGCCGTGGTCTCGTTGACCAACGTGTTTCTGGCGGCCTATATGCCGGACACGCCGATGGGGCAGATTCTGTTCCCCCTGCTCGCCCTCGGTATCGGCGGCCTGGTCGGCGCGGTCAACGGCCTGTTCGTGGGTTTTCTGCGGCTGCCGGCGATCGTGGTCACGCTGGCGACCATGTTCATCGTCCAGGGCGTGACGCTGTTGGTGATGAGCCAGCCCGGCGGCACGATTCCTGGCGGCTTCGTCAGTATGTTCAGCGGCGACACCATCACGGGCATCCTGCCCACGCCGGTGGTGGTCGTGCTGGCCATGCTCGCAGTCTGGTGGCTGATCAAGCATTCGCGCCTCGGGCTGTCGATCTATGCGATCGGCAGCGATGCCTCGGCCGCCCAGTCGACCGGTATCAACGAGCGTTGGGCCCGGTTCTGGACGTTCGTGCTGGCCGGCGTGCTGTATGCCGCGGCCGGGGTGTTCGTCAGTGCCCAGACTGGCTCGGGCGATCCGCATATCGGCGATCCCATGCTGCTGCAGCTGTTCACGGCGGTGGTGCTCGGCGGCACGCTGCTGGGGGGCGGCCGCGGCGGGGCGCTCGGCAGCGTGCTCGGCGCCTATGTCATCCAGATGACGGCCAACGTGCTGCTGGTGCTCAATGTCTCGCCGTACTACACCACCGTCGCGGAGTCGGCGATTCTGTTGCTGGCGGTTTTGGCCACCACGCTGTCGAGCGATTCTCAGGCTGCGGGTTATCTGCGCTACAGCGTGCTCCAGATCGGCCGGCGCTGGCGCGGCACGCGTCCGCTGCGCCAGGTCCATACGCGCTACGCCCTGCCGAAGGCGCTCGGCCGTGATGGCGTCATCCACCGTAAATCCGTCTCGTTGTCCGCGCTCTGGACGCGCCACGGCGACCAGCTTCGTTTCGTGCTGCCGGCGTATGTGCTGTTCGCGGGGTTGCTGGCGATCACCTGGGTGATGTTCGCCCAGCGCGCCGGCGTGTTCGGCTATGTTGATTCGCTGCTGGTGCTGACCTCCTTCCTGGCCGTGCTCGGTCTCGGTCAGGGGCTGGTGATTCTCACCGGCGGGCTCGATCTGTCGCTGCCCTGGAACATCGCCGCCAGCGGCATCCTGCTGACTCAGTTCGTGCATGGCTCGAACGAGGCCGCACTCTGGGTGATCCCGATGGTACTCGTTTTCGGTAGCTTGGCCGGCCTGCTCAACGGCGTCGGCGTGGCCATTCTCGGCATCTCGCCGATCGTGGTCACGCTGGCGATGAACGGGCTGCTGCAGGGTTTCGCGCTGGTGCTGACCGGCGGCGCGCCCCAGGGCTGGACCGCGCCGTTCCTGCAGACCTTCATGACCGGCGAGTTTCTGGGGGTGACGCCGGTCATCTGGTTCCTGATCGCCTTTGTGGTCGCCGCGACGCTGCTGCTCACGCGGACCACCTTCGGCCGCCGGATCTATGCCGTCGGCAACAGCGAGAGCGTGGCCCGGCTGTCCGGGGTCTCGGTCGGCCGCACGCTGGTGCTGGCCTATACGGTGAGCGGTTTCTGTGCCGCGCTGGCCGGCGTGCTACTGACCGGCTTCAACGGCCAGGCCTTCAACGGCATGGGCGATCCGTATCTGTTGTCCTCGATCGCCGTGGTGGTGGTCGGCGGCACGTTGATCACCGGCGGCCGCGGGCATTACCTCGGCATTCTCGGCGGCGCCCTGGCGCTGACCGCGCTCGACACCCTGCTGGCCGGGACCATGCTGTCGGATTCGGTGAAGAGCATCGTCTATGGCTGCGTGGTGCTGGCGGCGGTCATGGCTCTGCGCGAGCGCGCCTCGTGAGCCGTTTGATTTCGAACAGGAACGTATTCGTGAGGAGCGAATGATGAACGACGATGTATTCAAGCCGCGTGCTGGCCTGCGGGTGCTGATCACCGCCGGGGCCAGCGGTATCGGCCGGGCGATCGCCGACGCGCTGATCGCCCGCGAGGCCCGGGTCTGGATCTGCGACGTGTCGGAAGACGCGATCTCCGAGTTCAGTGATACCTACCCGCAGGCGCGGGCCACGGTCGCCGATGTGCGCTATGAAAAAGAAGTGGCCGCCTTCGTCGAGGAGGTGCACTCCGAATGGGGCGGTGTGGACGTGGTGCTCAACAACGCCGGCATCGCCGGCGATACCGCGCGGGTCGAGGAGATCACGCCCGACAGCTGGCGCAACACGATCGATGTGAACCTCAACGGCCAGTTCTATTGTGCCCACCACACGGCGCCGCTGCTGCGGGAATCGGCCGGCATTCTGATCAACATGTCGTCGGTCGCCGGGCGCCTTGGTTACGCCCACCGCACGCCGTATTCGGCCACCAAATGGGCGGTGATCGGGCTCACCCAGAGCCTGGCCAAGGAGCTCGGGCCGGCCGGTGTCCGGGTCAACGCCATTCTCCCCGGCATCGTGCGCGGGCCGCGCATGGAAGGCGTGATCGCCGCGCGGGCCGAAGCGTTGGGGCTGTCCTACCAGGAGATGGAGGCCGAATACCTCGAAAAGATTTCGCTGCGGCGCATGGTCGGCCCCGAGGATGTCGCGCACATGGTGGTGTTCCTGTGCAGCGAGGCCGGTCGCAATATTTCAGGCCAGGCGTTGAGCGTCTGCGGCAACGTCGAAACACTCTGAGGGGATTGCCATGAGCCATCACGTTGCCGTCATCGGCGCCGGGCTGATTGGTCGCGCCTGGGCGATCGTGTTCGCCCGCGCCGGATTCGATGTCGCGCTGTACGATATCTCCGCGGATGCGCTGGAAAAAGCGGCCGATTCGATCGAAGCATCGGCCGCCGATCTGGTCGCCGCCGGGCTGATGGCCGATACCGGGTTCACGACGCGTATTCGGCGTGAACCTGATCTGGCCGCTGCTCTGGCCGGGGTCGATTACGTTCAGGAATGCGGCCCGGAAATACTGGAAGCCAAGCAGGCCCTGTTCGCCGAACTGGAAGCCGCCTGCGGCGCCGGATACGATCCTGGCCAGTTCGACCTCGGGCATTCTGGCCTCGGATTTCGCTGCGAATCTCGTACATCCGGAGCGATGCCTGGTCGCGCATCCGGTCAACCCGCCGTACCTGATCCCGTTGGTCGAGCTCGTCCCGTCGCCGGCGACGAGCACGGCCGTGACCGAACGCGTGCATGCGCTCATGGTCGATGCCGGCCAGGTGCCGGTCACGGTGCATCGGGAGATTTCCGGCTTCGTGCTCAATCGGTTGCAGGGTGCGTTGCTCAACGAAGCGATGCGTCTGGTGGGCGGCGGCTATGTGAGCGCGGCGGATCTGGATAGCACCGTCAAGCACGGCCTCGGCCTGCGCTGGTCGTTCATGGGCCCGATGGAAACCATCGATCTGAACGCGCCGGGCGGCATTGCCGACTATGCGGCCCGCTACGGCCGCTCTATACCGGCATGGCCGACACCCAGTCCAGCACGCCGGACTGGAGCCCGGCGGCCATCGCCGAACTGGAACGCGCCCGTCGCGAACATCTGGCCGAAACCGGGCTCGCCGATCGCCAGGAATGGCGCGATCGCCGCCTGATGGCGCTCGCGGTACACAAGCGCGAGATGGACAACACCGATCCCACGAACTGAGGGAGAAGACAATGGCCAAGACCAAACCCGTCATCATCACCTGTGCCGTCACCGGCGCGATTCATACGCCGTCGATGTCGCCGCATCTGCCGGTCACGCCGGACGAGATCCGCGACGCCGCGCTCGGCGCGGCCGAGGCGGGGCTGCCGATCGTGCATCTGCACGCCCGCGATCCGGAAACCGGCAAGCCGAGCCAGGATACGGCCCTGTTCGACCAGTTCCTGCCCCAGATCAAGGCGGCAGCGATGTGGTGATCAATCTCACCACCGGCGGGGCACCGACCATGCCGGTCGAGGAACGGATGGGCCCGGCGCATCACTTCGCGCCCGAGCTGGCCTCGCTGAACATGGGCTCGATGAACTTCGGGCTCTACGAAATGCTGAATCGCTTCAAGGAGTTCGAGCACGACTGGGAATATCCCTATCTGGCCGAGAGCGATGACCGGATCTTCAAGAACACCTTCCGCGACATCGCCCACATCCTGGATGCCTGCGGCTCGAACGATACCCGCTTCGAGCTGGAGTGCTACGACATCAACCATCTCTACACGGCCGCCCATTTCCTGGAGCGCGGCCTGCTCAAGACGCCGCTGTTCATCCAGTCGGTATTCGGCCTGCGCGGCGGCATCGCCGGCCATCCCGAGGATTTCATGCACATGAAGCGTACCGCCGACCGGCTGTTCGGCGACAGCTATCAGCTGGTCGGTGCTGGGCGCCGGTCGCAACCAGATGAACCTGGGCGCGATGTCGGTGGCGATCGGCTCGAACGTACGCGTCGGCCTCGAGGATTCGCTGTGGGACGGGCCCGGGCCAGCTGGCGGCCTCCAACGCCGACCAGGTCAAACGCATTCGCACCATCATCGAGGCGCTCGGCCTGCGCGTGGCCACGCCCGACGAAGCCCGCGAAATGCTGGGGCTGAAGGGCGGCGACAAGGTCAATTTCTAGACTTGAGCGCTCGCGCCAAAAGAACAAACGGAGGAGAGATGAACAAGCAATACGCCTCGGCCGCGGCCGCGCTCGACGGGCTGATCGCCGACGGCATGACGCTCGCGGTCGGCGGCTTCGGCCTCTGCGGCATTCCCGAAGCCCTGATCGCCGCCCTGCGCGATACCGGCAAGCGCGATCTGACGGTCGCCAGCAACAACGCCGGCGTCGATGGCTTCGGCCTTGGCGTGCTCCTGGAATCGCGCCAGATCAAGAAGATGATTTCGTCCTACGTCGGGGAGAACAAGGAATTCGAGCGTCAGTATCTGGCCGGCGAGCTGGAGCTGGAATTCGCGCCCGCAGGGCACGCTGGCCGAGCGGTTGCGGGCTGGCGGCGCCGGTATCGCGGCCTTCTATACCCGCACCGCCTACGGCACGCAGATCGCCGAGGGCAAGGAAACCCGCGAGTTCGATGGCCACCACTACGTGATGGAACGCGGCCTGCCGGTCGACGTGGCCCTGGTGAAGGCCGAGGTGGCCGATACTGCCGGCAACCTGCGTTTTGCCAAGACGGCGCGCAACTTCAATCCGCTGGCGGCGACCGCCGGGCGGGTCTGCGTGGCCGAGGTCGAGCGCATCGTGCCGGCCGGCGAGATCGATGCCGACGATATCCATCTGCCCGGCATCTACGTCGATCGCATCGTCGTCAATGCCACGCCCGAAAAACGCATCGAGAAACGCACTGTGAGGGAGGCCGCCTGATGCCCTGGACCCGTGAAGACATGGCCGCGCGTGCGGCCGGCGAGCTCGAGGACGGCTTCTACGTCAACCTCGGCATCGGCCAGCCCACGCTGGTCGCCAACTACATCCCGGACGGGCTCGATGTCTGGCTGCAGTCGGAAAACGGCCTGCTCGGCATCGGCCCGTTTCCCACCGACGAGACGATCGACGCCGATCTGATCAACGCCGGCAAGCAGACCGTGACGGCGCTGCCGGGCAGCAGTTTCTTCGACAACGCCGAATCGTTTGCCATGATCCGTGGCGGTCATATCGATCTGGCCATTCTCGGCGCCATGCAGGTCTCGGCCAGCGGCGATCTGGCCAACTGGATGATCCCGCGGCAAGATGGTCAAGGGGATGGGCGGCGCGATGGACCTGGTGGCCGGCGTCAAGCGGGTGGTCGTGCTCATGGCGCATACCGCCAAGGGCGAGCCCAAGATCCTGCCCGAATGTACGTTGCCGCTGACCGGCGTGGGCGTGGTCGATCGCATCATCACCGATCTCGGCGTGCTGGATGTCACCGCCGACGGCATCGCGGTGGTCGAGATGGCGCCGGGTGTCACCTTCGGCGAAATCCAGGCGGCCACCGGCTGTCCGCTGCTCGATCATTGCGAGGCCGCCCATGCGTGATGTCGCGATCGTGGCCGCGCGGCGTACGCCGATCGGCCGGTTTCAGGGCGGGCTGTCGTCGCTCTCGGCGGTCGAGTTGGGTGCGGCTGCCCTACGCGCAGCTTGTGCCGATATCGATCCGGCGGCGATCGACGAAGTCTTCATGGGCCATGTGCTGCGCGCTGGCTGTGGCCAGAATACGGCGCGCCAGGCGGCCATGACGGCGGGACTGCCCGATACCGTGCCGGCGACGTCGATCGACAAGGTCTGCGGTTCCGGCCTGGCGAGCGTGCATGCGGGTGTGCAAGCCATTCGATCGGGTGATGCGAGCATCATCGTCGCCGGCGGCATGGAAAGCATGAGCCAGTCGGCCTATGTCCTGCCGAAAGCCCGCGCCGGGCTGCGCATGGGCCATGCCGAGCTCGTCGACAGCATGATTTCCGACGGCCTGTGGGATGCCTTCAACGATTACCACATGGGGGTGACGGCGGAGAATCTGGCCCGCCGCTATGCCATCGAGCGGTCGGCTCAGGACAGCTTCGCGGCCGAATCACACCGCCGGGCGGCGGCCGCGATCGAGGCCGGCGCGTTCGACGCCGAGCTCATTGCGATCGATGTACCGCAGCGCCGCGGCGATCCGATCGCGATGGCATGCGACGAACAGCCGCGTGCCGATACCACGGCCGAGTCGCTGGCCGGGCTGAAACCGGCCTTCGATCGCGGCGGCACGGTGACCGCCGGCAATGCCTCGGCGCTCAACGACGGCGCCGCCGCGCTTGTGCTGATGAACGCCGATAGTGGCCGAGGCCGAAGGCCATCCGATCCTGGCGCGGGTCGCGGGGCTGGCCAGCGCCGGCGTGGACCCGGCCTACATGGGCATCGGGCCGGTGCATGCCGTGCGTCGTTGTCTGGAGCGCACCGGCTGGCAGCTAGCCGACGTCGATCTGATCGAGGCCAACGAAGCCTTCGCCGCCCAGGCGCTTGCAGTCGGCGGCGAACTCGGTTGGGACGCGGATCGCGTGAACGTCAACGGCGGCGCGATTGCGCTGGGACATCCGATCGGCGCCTCCGGCGCACGGGTGCTGGTCACCTTGCTGCACGCGATGATCGCCCGTGATGCCGGCCGCGGCATCGCCACGCTCTGCATCGGCGGCGGCCAGGGGATCGCAATCGCGGTGGAGCGAGAAGGCTGAGCGCACCGGCAGCGATCCAGCAGCAGCCCGCGTGGCGCGCCTAGCTGGCGGCCAGCAGGCGATCACGGTCACGCGCGCGCTGGCTGCATCGCCGGGAGCCCCGCATATTGCCACCCCCGAGGCAGGGGAGCGATTCGTGCATCGGATGGATGAGCGCGCCGGAGGTTCGAGGCCGCGCTCCGGCCGAGCACGCTGCCCTGGCTCATGATTACGGCCTGGAGCCCCTGGAATAGCGGCCGAGCAGGGTGTGCCCTCGGGCCACGCCCTTGCTCGACCGCGGTCAAACAGCCATTTCGCCCAGGTCAGCGAGCAGGCCTGCGGGATGTCGCGGCAACCCAGGATGCGATGATCGCCTGCGCCAGCTGAGGTTGGTTGGCATGCTGTGCCGGCCCGGGGTCAGCCTCGTTCGCCGATCGGCCGGCCCTGCTCGACCAGCAGATGACGAAGTTTCTGGATGATCGGGAAGATCTCGTTGTTCCGATCTTCGCCCTGAGCGTCAAAGGCGCGCTGCTCGGCTTCGACGATGTCCTCGTCCTGGCCGAAGATGCCGTTGGTGAAGGCGATGATGAACGGCCACAGCACATGGATGGCCCCGGGGATGCCGGGCTTGCGCACCATCATCAGGCCGAAGGTGTGGTTCTTGCGTTGCTCGGCGTCGATGGGCACATAGGCATTCCACAGATCCAGTGCCGGTTCGCTGGAGCCCGCGGTCCAGAACTGCAGCGTCTGGTATGGATAGCCCGTGCGGATGGTCATGATGTCCTTGTCTTCGCGCGCGTCCGATCTGGCATCCGGCATCCGCGAGCGGCGGCCGAGCATGAACTTCTCGCCGATCGGCTGTTTGCCGCGGGCGCGATGGAAGGTGTAGTCGACTTCCACCCAGCCGTCGCCTTCGCGAATATCCAGCGCGGTCGGGTTGATGCTGCCCATCAGGCTGCGATGCAGGAACTGATGATTCATGTCCATCAGGTTCTCGTGCATGAAGCTGTAGTGGCAGTCGATGCGCCGATCGAGGTAGCGGGTCTTGTAGCTCGGATCGCCCCAGGTCGGAATACTCGGGAAGCGCTCGATGCCGGCCGCGTTCACATCGCCCGGATAGACGAAGATCAGGCCGTAGGCTTCGACGCAGGGATAGCTCTTCACCCCGTTGGGCAGCGATTTGTCCGTATCCAGATAGGGGACGTTGATGCAGGCGCCAGCGCTGTTATAGGCCCAGCAGTGATAACCGCAGAGCAGGCGTTCGCCGCGGACTTCGCCGAGCGAAAGCGGCACTTGGCGATGGGCGCAGCGATCCTCGAGCGCGAAGATATGGCCGGTTTCGGTTCGCGCGAGCACGATCGGTTCGCCCGCGAAGCTCACGCCCTTGGTGCCGGCGCGCGGCACATCGCGCGAGCGCGCCAGCGGATACCAGTAATCGGGATCGATGGCGGTCTTGCGAATATCGTGCGGCAGCGGGGCGGCGATGCCACGGTCGGCGCGACGATCCACGGGGGCGGGAGAAACCGATGACATGAAAAAGACCTCCGAATGGTCGGCAGATGCAACTCGACTCGTTGTAGCAGGATTCATGCGGCAGCTACAGTCCGGATTAGGACCGGGGGCGTCGGCGGCCCGGTTACGCCCGGCGAGGACGTCGACGCTTCAGAAACCCGCCCCAGACCAGCCAGCCCGGCGGTGCACAACGCGAGAATCACCACAGCATAGTCGCCCCATCGTGCGAACGGCGTCACGCCGGCATAGGGCCGGAACCGGCCGGTGACGATGGTGGCCTTGAAGTCCGGCGCGCGGGCGACCACCCGGCCGTCGGGCGCGACGATGCCGGTCACCGCGCTGTTGTCCGCGCGCAGCAGATACCGGCCGGTTTCGACCGCGCGCATGCGGGCGATCTCGAAATGCTGTTTGGGGCCGATCGAGCGTCCGAACCAGGCGTCGTCCGAGACGTTGACCAGCACATTGGCAGGCGGCACGTCGCGCGCCAGCAGGCCGCCGAAGATATCCTCGTAGCAGATGGAGATGCCGAGCGCGACGTTGCCGGCGACGATCGGCTTCTGGTCCATGGCGCCGGGCGTGATGTCGGAATAGGGCATGCCCGACTCGGCCATCCAGCGGCGCACGACTTCCGGTACCGGGAAATATTCACCGAAAGGCACCAGATGGCGCTTGGAATACAGGCCCCTGCCGGCGCCGACCGCCACCACGCTGTTATAGATGTGTTGGCCGTTGTCGCTGGCTCGCAGCAGACCGGTGATCAGGGTCGTATGGTGCTTGGCCAGCCGGGCGCCGAGTTTGTCGAGCGCTGGCTTGACGGCACGGTAGTAGTCCGGAATCGCGGTCTCCGGCCAGATCACCAGGTCCGATTGCCAGTGGTCGCGGGTCAGCCCGGAATAACGTTTGATCGCGTCGTTGACCGACTGCGGCGACCACTTGGCCTGTTGCGCGATGTTGCCCTGCACCAGCGTTACGCTGAGCGGCTTGCCGCTGGGATGGGTCCAGTGAATACGGCCGAGCCCGAAAGCGCCTGCCCAGAGTACGGCGAGCGCGGCGATCGCCATGGGCGCCCGGCGGGGGCGGGCGCTGAGCCAGGCCAGCAACCCGGCGGAAAGAGCCACGGCCCAGCTGGCGCCGAACACGCCCAGGACGGGCACGATGCCGACCAGCGGCGAGGCGATCTGGGAATAGCCGAGCGACAGCCAGGGAAACCCGGAAAAGACCCAGCTGCGTAGCCATTCCACCAGCGTCCACAGCACGGGGAGCCAGATCAGATACCGGAGCATGCCCGGGCTGACGGGGCGATGCGCCCGGCCACGCCGAGCGTGAGCCCGATGAAGCCCGCCAGCAGTACGATCAATCCGACCAGCAGCGCCACGGCCAGTGGCAATGGCGCGCCGCCCACGCCCGACAAGGCAATCAGGATCCAGTAGGTGCCGGCGCCGAACTGGCCGATGCCGAAGGCGAGCCCCACGAAGCGGCAGCGCGTCGAGCGCTGAGCCCATCGGCGAGACGGAACAACAGCGCCAGAGCGAGGGGCAGAACCCAGAATGCCCCGAACGGGGCGAACGCGGTCACCGAGATCATGCCGGCGATCGCGGCCAGGGCGGACGACGAGCGCCGGCCAGTTGCCGACGTCAGGCGAGAACGCAAGTTCGTTCCCAGCAAGGTGGCAATCCTGCAGATGAAACAGCGACCGGCGGCCCAGCCCGGTCAGAGCGAAAACGCGCGGGCACGCGGTAGGTCGATCAGTTCTGGTTGTCGACGTAGTTCTTGAGCCAGGCCTTGCCCGGTGCGCCGATCTTGGCCGCCCAGTGGCCGTCGTGCTTGTACAGCAGGGTCGGCGTGCCGGTACCGCCGGCCGACGACATCTGCTTGTAGTGGGCATTGATCACGTCCTTGAGCTTGTCCGAGGGCGAGTCGGCCGGCTTGATGCCGCCGTCTTCCGAATCCTCGTCGAACCCGTTCTCGTTTTCCACCAGTGCCTTGGCCGGATCCTTGGCCGACAGAATGGCCGCGGCCCGGCCCATGCTCGACTCCTTCAGGAAGCCGACCATGCGCCCATTGAAGCTGCAGCTTGCCCGCCTTGACCAGCGGTTCGGCCTGCTGATAGAAACGATGACAATAGATGCAGTTGGGGTCGGCGAAGACATAGATCACCGGCGCATCGTCCGGGCCTTGCTGGACCAGATGCCCGGTGTTCTTCAGCTGATCGACGACCTTGCCCACATCGGGCTTGGGCACGTACTTGTCGGTGTACTGCGCCGACAGATTCTTGCCCTCGGGCGAGACCAGCTGGCCCATGAACAGATAGCCGTGATCGCCGTAGACGATCTGGTGCCGGCCACTTTTCTGCAGCACGTAGCCGGTCACGCCCGGGACGTCGGTCTTGAACTGCCGATCGACGGTGAGCGAGCCGGCCTTCACGGCCTTGGCAAGCACCGGCGGCAGATCGCTGGTCGCCGGTTTCTTGATCGGCTGGGCGCCGGCCGCGAGGGTTGTGGCGAGCAATCCGAGGCCGGCCGCGGCGGCCAGACGCTTGAAAACGGCGATGGTCATGCAGGGCTCCGATAATGACAATGACGGCCCGGCGCTGCGCGTTCGCCCGGGCGTGACCCAGCAGGCAATGTACTAGCCGAGGCCCGAATTGGCGAGCACGACCGCCCGGCCTCGGCGTGACTCGACCGCTGCGGCCCCGGGCGACCGCGCATCGTGGCCTGCGATCGCCGAACCTCATCGCGCGCCGAACCGCCCCGAGGAGACTGCGGGCGCCGCTGCGTCGTTCGGTCCACCGCGGCGGCTAACCGCTGGCCGGGCCGTCCGTCATCCGCGCGGCGGTCGGCTCGGCCTTCGCCGGCGAACCGCTGTCTCGGCGCGATGCCGCCGCGTCGCCGGTTGCGAATCCGCCGCCACCGAGCACCTTGTACAGCGTGATCAGATTGGTCTGGCGCGCGAGCCGGCGGCCGATCTCGTCCTGGCGTGCGGTGTAGAGCGCGCGCTGCTCGGTCAGCGTGTCGAGGAAGCTGTCGGTGCCGGCCTTGTAGCGGGCCAGCGACAGCCGATAGGCGCGCGCATTGGCCGCGACCAGCGCCTGCTGGGCCTCACCTGCTCGTCGATGGTCGCGCGGGTCGCCAGCGCATCCGCGACTTCGCGGAACGCGGTCTGGATGGTCTGCTCGTAGTCGGCCAGATCGATATTGCGCTGGACATGCGCCAGATCGAGCTGGGCGCGCCGCGAGCCGCCGTCGAAGATCGGTTGATCGATCTGCGGGGTGAAACTCCAGGACCGATTGCTGTCGGCAAACAGACCGGAAAGGCCCGACGTGGCCCAGCCGGTGGCCGCGGTCAGGCTGATGGTGGGAAAGAATGCCGCGCGCGCCGCGCCGATGGAGGCAGTGTCGCCGCGCAGCGTGTATTCGGCCGAAATCACGTCCGGCCGGTTGGTCAGCACCGATGACGGGATCCCGGCCGGCAGATTGGCGATCACCGGATGGCGGGGAATCTTCGCGCCGGGCAGATCGGCCGCCGGCACCGTGCCGCCAGCGACCAGGTTGAGCGCATTGCGGTCCCGGGCGATGGTGGAGGTATAGCCCGCCACGTCCACCCGTGCCGATTCCACCGCCGATTGCGCGTTGGCCACGTCCGAACCGGACGCTACGCCGTACGCGTGACGGGCCTTCACCAGCTTCAGGTTCTGTTGCTGATTGGCAAGGGTTTCTCGGGCGATCGCCAGCCGCTCCTTGTCGGCAGCGAGCGTCAGCCAGTCGCTGGCAACCTGGCCGATCAGGCTGATCTGAGTCGATCGCCGCGCCGCCGCCGACGACAGCAGTGCATCGAGCGCGGCCTGTTTCTGGTTGCGCAGGCGGCCGAAGAAATCGATCTCGTAGCTCGCAAAGCCAAGTTCCACCGACAGGCTTTTGGATACCGAATCGCCGGTGACGACGTTGCCGCTGGCGGTGTCGTTGCCGCCGGCCGTACGGCCGGATTTGGAAAACGTCGCGCTGCCCGATGCATCCACCGTCGGGAACAGCGCCGATCCGGTATCGCGGTACTGGGCGCGCGCTGCCTCGATATCGAGCGCGGCAATGCGCAGGTTGCGGTTGTCGGCCAGCGCCATGGCCACCGCTGTTCCGCAGGCGCTTATCGAGAAAGAAATCCCGCCAGCCCAGATCGGCGACGCCCGGTGCCGCGACAGGCGCCGGGGCCGGCTGGTCGCCCACGCTCGGGCCAGAGCGTGGGCGTGACCGGCGTCGGGCGCTTGTAGTGCGGCGCCAGATTCACGCAGCCCGCGAGTCCGATCACGGCGCTGACCGCGAATAGCAGGCGCGCCGCTCATCGGGCGATCCGCCCGTCGGCGGTGAGCCGGCGCCAGCCCGCCCGCGACAGTACGAAGAATACCGGCACGAAGAAGATCGCCAGCGCCGTGGCTGCGACCATGCCGCCGAACACGCCGGTGCCCACGGAATTGCGCGCGCCCGCGCCGGCGCCCGGACGAGATCATCAACGGGAAAACGCCCATGCCGAAGGCCAGCGAGGTCATCAGGATCGGACGCAGGCGCAGCCGAACGGCATGCAGAGCGGCATCGATCAGAGGCTCGCCGGCGCGTTCGAGCTGATGCGCATATTCGACGATCAGGATCGCGTTCTTGGACGAAAGCCCGATCGTGGTGAGCAGCCCGACCTGGAAATAGACGTCGATGGGCATGCCGCGGAACAGGATCGCGATCAACGCCCCCAGCACGCCAAGCGGCACCACGAGGATCACGGCGACCGGAATCGACCAGCTTTCGTACAGCGCGGCCAGACACAGGAATACGAAACCGATCGATACCGCATACAACAATGGTGCCTGGTTGCCGGCCTGCTGTTGCTGGAACGAAATGCCCGACCACTCGTAGCCGATCCCGGGCGGCAGCTTGTCCACCAGTTTCTGGACTTCGGCCATCGCGTCCGAAGAGCTCACGCCGGGCGCCGGCTGGCCGGAGATCTGATAAGCGGCGACGCCGTTGTAACGTTCCAGTTCCGGCAGCCCGGTCGTCCAGTGGGCGGTGGAGAACGCTGCGAACGGCACCATGTCGCCCGAGGAATTTCGCACGTACCAGTCGTTCACGTCGGCGGGCTGCATTCGATAGGGCGTATCGCCTTCCATGTACACCCGCTTGACCCGACCGTGGTAGATGAAATCATCCACGTACGAGCCGCCGAAGGCCGCTGACAGCGTACTGTTGATATCGCCGATGGCCAGACCGTGCGCCCGGGCCTTGGCGTCGTCGATGTCGATCGCGAACTGCGCGTTTGGATTGGTGGTGTCGGCGCGCATCTGGGCCAGCTTGTCGTCGGCGCGGGCCAGTTTGAGAAACTGTTCGCGCGCGGCGGTGAGCGCGTCCCGGCCGACCCCGCCCACGTCTTCCAGCTCCAGCTCGAAGCCGGACGAGTCGCCCAGATTGCGCAGCGCCGGCGGCGACAACACGTATATCCGGGCGTCCCGGATCTTCGATAGCGCGGCCGTGGCACGGGCCGCAATCGCCTCCGACGAGGGGTTGATGCCGGTTCGCTGGCTCCAGTCGACCAGGTGCACGAAGGCACGACCGGTGTTCTGGCCATCGGTATCGGCAATGGCAAAGATCGACTTCACGTTCGGCCGGCTCTTGAAATAGTCGGTCACGCGGCTGATGGCATCGACCGTACGATTGGCCGTTGCGCCCGGCGGCAACTGGATCGAGACCATGAGCACGCCCTGGTCTTCGGTCGGCAGGAACGAACTCGGCAAGTGCGTGAACAGCCAGGCGACGGCCAGCACGATAGCCGCGAAGGCGAGCAGGGTCAGCGCGCGGGCATGAATCAGCCGTCGGGCCAGCCATTGCGATCCGGAGGCGGACGCCGATACGCCGCGGTTGAACGCGGTGAAGAAGCGACCGGTCGGGCGCCGTTCTTCGATCGGCTTGAGCAGGCTCGCGCAAAGCGCCGGCGTGAGAATGAGCGCCACGCCCACCGACAGCACCATGGCCGAGGCGATGGTGACCGCGAACTGGCGATAGATGACGCCGGTCGATCCGGGGAAGAAGGCCATCGGCACGAACACCGCCGACAGCACCAGTGCAATGCCGATCAGCGCGCCCTGGATCTCGCCCATGGAGTGCAGCGTGGCCTCGCGTGGCGAGAGCCCTTTCTCCTCCATCACCCGTTCCACGTTTTCGACCACCACGATGGCGTCGTCGACCAGCAGGCCGATCGCGAGCACCAGCGCGAACATCGTGAGCGTGTTGATCGAGTAGCCGAAGACGGCGAGTACGCCGAAGGTGCCGAGCAGCACCACCGGTACGGCGAGGGCAGGGACCAGCGTGGCGCGCAGGCTCTGCAGGAACAGGAACATGATCGCCACGACCAGGATCACCGCCTCGAACAGTGTCTTGACCACTTCCTCGATCGAGGCGCGCACGAAGGGCGTGGTGTCGAACGCGACATGCGCCTTCAGCCCCGGCGGAAAGAATTCGGATAGTTCGTTGAGCCGTTTTTCGACGTGCTTGGCGGTTTCCATCGCGTTGGCGCCGGCGGCCAGCTCGAGCCCCAGACCGGCGGCGTGGCGCCCGTTGTAACGTGCGATCTCGGAGTATTCGTCCGATCCGATCTCCACCCGCGCGACATCCGAAAGATGCACCACGGAGCCATCGGCATTGGATTTGACGATGATGTTCTTGAACTGATCGACCGAAGTCAGCCGGCTGCGCGCGGTAATGGTCGCCGTGAACTGCTGCCCCTTCGACTGCGGCAGGCCGCCGAGCTGGCCGGCCGAGACGTCCGCGTTCTGTGCTTCGAGCGCCGAGCGGATATCGCTCGGCATGAGCTTGTACTGGTTGAGCTTGTGCGGATCGAGCCAGATGCGCAGCGCATATTCCGCGCCGAAGTTGCGCGCCTGGCTGATGCCCGAAACGCGCGAGAGCGGGTCGGTGAGCGTGCTTGCGATGTAGTCGCCGATATCGGCTTCGTCCATCGACCCGTTGGTCGACGACAACGCATAGACCAGAAAATAGTTACCCCCCGACTGATAAGTCCGCACGCCCTGTTGCTGCACCGAGGCCGGCAAACGGGGGATGGCGCGCTGGAGCTCGTTCTGTACCTGGACCTGGGCGATGTCCGGGTTGGTGCCCGAGGCAAACGTCAGGCGCACGCGCGATTCGCCCGACGAATCCGAGCTGGACTGGATATAGAGCAGATTGTCGAGGCCGGTCATCGACTGTTCGATGATCTGGGTCACCGAATTCTGGGTGGTTTCGGCGTCTGCTCCGGTATAGGTCGCGGCGACCGAGATAGTGGGCGGCGCGATTTCCGGATACTGCTCCAGCGGTAGCGTGAAGATCGACAACAACCCGGCAAGGCTGACGATGATCGCCAGTACCGTTGCAAAGATCGGTCGGTCGATGAAAAAACGGGACACTAGGAGGAGCGCGTCCGATCGTGGGCGCGAGTCTTCGGATCCACCTCGTGCACATTGCCGGCCTTGTCGATGGTCACGTCGACGGCCCGGACCTTGTCGCCCACGTTGACCTTGGCGGTGCCCTGTACGATCACCCGGTCGCCGGCAGCCAGGCCCGAAGTCACGCGCCAGCGGTTGTCGTCGGTCGCCGAGGCGATGGTGAGCTTGCGGCGGGCGACCTTGCCGTTCGGCCCGACCACCAGCGCCGTCGGCCGACCGGCCGCATCGCGCTCCACGCCCTGCTGCGGCACGAGGATCGATTTCACATCGATGCCCTGGGTGAGCGTGGCGCGCACATACATGCCGGGCAGCAGCGTGTGGTCCGGATTGGGTACGATCGCGCGCAGCAGCACCGCGCCGGTATCGGAATCGACTTCCACGCCGGAAAATTCCAGCTTGCCGGTCAACACCGTGCCGCTGCCGCCCTCGGGCGATACGACCACGGGCGCGGCGTTGTCCTTATCGGTTTGCAGCGCACCGGTGGCCACAGCCTGTTTGAGTGTCAGGTACTGGCTCACCGACTGCTGGATATCGATATAAATCGGATCGAGCTGATTGATCGTGGTGAGCGCGTTCGTCTGATTCGCCGTGACCAGTGCCCCCGGGGTGACCGCGGACGCGCCGATACGCCCGGAAATCGGCGCCGTGATGCGGGTGTACCCGAGATTGATTTCAGCCGTCTGCAGATTGGCGCGGGCATTCGCGACGTCGGCTCGGTCCTGTGCGAGCTGTGCCACGGCGTTGTCACGATCCTGCTTGCTGATGGCATCGATCGAGGCCAGATGTTGATAGCGCCGAGCCAGCGGCGCCGCGGATTTCACCACGGCCTGGGCCTGCTGCAGCTGCGCCCGGGCCTGGGATACCGCGGCCTGGTAGCGGGCCGGATCGATCTGGTAGAGCACGTCGCCGGCCTTGACGTCGGCCCCTTCGGTGAACAGGCGCTTCTTGATGATGCCGTCGACCTGCGGGCGCACATCCGAACTCATGTAGGCGCGGGTGCGGCCGGGCAGTGTCTCGGTCACCGTGTACGGCTGTGGCTTGACGCGGTAGACGCCGACCTCGGTCGGGCCGGGCGGCGTCGCTGTCGGCGACTGCGAGCAGGCGCCGACAAGCAGCGCGAGCGCCGCGGCTGCGGGCAGGCTGAGCCGTTGAACGAGCGACATGGTGTTTAACAATCCCCTTCCGGATGCGCGGTCAGGCATCGCGCCGCGCATGCATTATTCGCGCCAGAGCGACGATCCGGATGCGGCCGGCCGGCCATCAGTCCGCGAGTCTAACCGAGCCGGGCGCAGCGCGTTGCGATCGACCGACGGGAGGATCGCAGGGCCGCGCGAGCGGCGCCGGCGCTTGGCCGCCACGCCCGCCAGTGCGGTAAGCTTGCCGCCACGCCCAACTGACCGCACCCGGCCATGGTCGATTCCCGCCAGCCACCGTCGGACGATTCCGACACCATCGATTTCGGCTACGAACGCGTACCGCGCGGCGCCAAGGCCCAGCGCGTGGGCGCGGTGTTCGATTCGGTGGCCGACAACTACGACATCATGAACGACCTCATGTCGATGGGCGTTCATCGCGCATGGAAGCGTTTCACGATCAGCCTGGCCGCGGTGCGCCCGGGCGAGCGCGTGCTCGATCTGGCCAGCGGCACGGGCGATCTGGCGGCCGGCTTCGCGAAGAAGGTCGGCGCGTCGGGCCGCGTGCTGATGTCCGACATCAACCACGCCATGCTGTCGAACGGGCGCGATCGCATGATCGAGCGCGGGCTGGTCTCGAACGTCGATTATTGCCTGGCCAATGCCGAGAAGCTGCCGTTCGCCGACGACTCCTTCGACTGCGTGACCATCGGCTTCGGCCTGCGCAACGTCACCGACAAGCAGGGCGCGCTCAACGAAATGGCGCGGGTGACCAAACCGGGCGGGCGCACCATCGTGCTCGAATTCTCCAAGCCGGCGGTGCCGGGGCTGGGGCGGATCTACGACGTGTACTCGTTTTCGGTGCTGCCGTGGCTGGGCAAGAACGTGGCGCGCGACGAGGCGGCCTATCGTTATCTGGCCGAGTCGATCCGCATGCATCCCGATCAGGAGACGCTGAAGTCGATGATGGGCGAGGCCGGTTTCGTGCGTTGCGGGTATCACAATCTCACCGGTGGCATCGTGGCGGTGCATCGCGGATACGCGCCATGAGCCCGGCGGCGGATTTTCGTGGCCTGCCCGGCCCGGCGCGGGCGGCCGCCGAAATGGCGCTCAATCGCTATATCGGCGCCGATGCGACCGCGCTCGAGCGCGCGGCGGCGCTGTCCGGGCGTTCGCTGACGGTCTGTTTTTCCGATCTCGGCCTGGCGGTCACCTTCATCGGCGAACGCCACGGGCTGCAGGTCGCCGGCTCGCCGGACGGCGATCCGGACGTACGCCTGACCGGGCGTTCCACCGTATTCGCCCGCGTGTTCTTCTCCGGCGGGCGCGAAGGGCTCACCGGCGGCGGTCTTCGGATCGAGGGTGATATCGGTATCGCCCAGCAGTTCGCCGACCTGTTCTCCGGCGTGGATTTCGATCTCGGCGATCTGCTGGATCAGCGCTTCGGGCCGGTGGTCGGGCATTTCCTCGAGCAGGGCGCCAAGAGCGCGGCCGGGTCTGTTCTCGCGCCTGCGCCGTGAGCTGCCCGCGCAGACAGCCGAATATCTGCGCGAGGAAACCCGCGACGTGGTCGGCGCCTGGGAGCACGAAAAACTGGCCGGCGAGGTCGAGGCCTTCCGCGACGAGGTCGAGCGCACGGCCGCGCGGATCAAGCGACTGGAGCGGCGACGCTGATGTTCGGACGTTCGAGACGTGTGCTGGAAATCCTGCGCACGATGCGCCGCTACGGCCTGGGCGAGCTGTTCGGCGACAACGCGCCGACCTGGCTGGTCGGCAAGCCGAAGCATTACGACCAGCCGGTCGAGGTGCGCCTGCGCCTGGCCCTGGAATCGCTCGGGCCCGTGTTCATCAAGTTCGGCCAGACGCTGTCCACGCGCCGCGACCTGCTGCCCGACGGCATGGCCGAGGAGCTGTCCAAGCTGCAGGACGACGTGCCGCCGTTCGAGGGCGCCGAGGCGCGCGCGCTGATCGAAGCGTCCTACGGTCACGATCTGGAGCGTTTCTTCGCCGAGTTCGATGAACAGCCGATGGCCGCGGCCTCGATCGCCCAGGTCCACGCCGCGCGGCTGCATCCGCGCGAGGGCGAGGCGCGCGGGCGCGGCGGTGGTGATCAAGGTGCTGCGCCCGGATGTGCACGAGCGCGTCGCGCGCGATATCTCGGTGCTGTACACGCTGGCGCGGATGGCGGCGCGCTTCCATCCGGAAGCCGAGCGGCTGCGCCCGGTGGAGATCGTGGCCGAATACGACCGCATCATCCACGACGAACTCAATCTGATGCGCGAAGGCGCCAACGCCAGCCAGCTCGGGCGCAACTGGCACGGCTCGGACCTGATCGTGCATCCGACCATCTATTTCGACTACAGCACCGAGTCGGTGCTGGTGATGGAACGCATGGAAGGCGTGCCGATCGACGACGTCGATACGCTCAAGGCCGCCGGGGTGGACTTCAAGGTGCTGGCCGAGCGCGGCGTGGAGATCTTCTTCAAGCAGGTCTTTCGCGACAACTTCTTCCATGCCGACATGCACCCCGGCAACATCTTCGTGCAGACCGACAACCCGGAGCGCCCGCGCTACGTGGGGCTGGATTTCGGCATCGTCGGCACGCTGACCGCCCAGGACCAGCGTTATCTGGCCGAGAATTTCCTGGCGTTCTTCAACCAGGACTACCGGCGCATCGCCGAGCTGCACGTGGAATCCGGCTGGATGCCGGCCGACACCAGCATCGAGGATTTCGAGGGGGCCATCCGTACGGTCTCCGAGCCGATCATGAACAAGCCGCTGGCCGAGATCTCGTTCGGGCTGTTCCTGGTGCGCCTGTTCAAGATCGCACGGCGTTATCGCTATCAGGTGCAGCCGCAGCTCGTGCTGTTGCAGAAGACCGTGCTCAACGTCGAGGGGCTGGGGCGCGATCTGTATCCGCAGCTCGACCTGTGGGCCACGGCCAAGCCGATTCTCGAGGAATGGATGCGCCGCCGGGCCGATCCGCGCGTGGCGGCCGAGCGCATCCGCCAGCAGTTGCCGCAGATCATGGACGGTCTGCCGGATCTGGTCGAATACCGTGGTCCGCCGCGCACGGGCCGGCGAGGCGCCCGGCGCGCATCAGCTGGAAGCCGCGCTGACCGAGATCACCTACGAGCTGCGCACCGCGCGGCGCGCCATGCGCTGGACGCTGGTGGGCACCGGGCTGGTCGTGGTCTCCGCTGCCGAGCTCGCTTATCCGCCGCTGCCGGTATGGATGGCGATCATCACCGGCCTGGCCGGCATCGCGAGTTGGGCCAAGGCCTGGCGCGGCAACCCGCGCGTGGTGAAGTAAGCGCACGATGGCCGCGCCGGGCGCGGCCATCGTTGTCAGCGGCGTTCGCCTGCGTCGCGCCGGCCGCCCGGTCGAGGGGTGCCCGCGACGACCGGTTCTAGGAGCCGCCCGTGCCGCTCTGGTCTTGTGGCTCGTCGCCGCCGGTCTGCCCCGCGGTCGACGCCGCCGACGGCTTCGAACCCTGCGCCGCCTGGTTCTTGTCGAGCGTGTTGAGCCCCTTGAGCAGATTCAGCGCCTCGTAGACGCCGTAGTCCTGCTCCACCAGCGGCTCGCTCTTCTTCTTGGCATGGTTGGTAGCGCCATTGTCGCCGGCGCTCGAGTCATCCGTACCCGACGAATCGCTGTCGGTATTCGAGGGCGTCGACTCGTCGTCGCTCTTCGGCTTGGACTGCGGACTCGGATTTCGAGCCGCTGTTCTTATCCGTATCGCTCTTCTTGCTGCCTGCGCCCGAGGAGTTGCTGTGGGTGTCGCTGTCGTGGGCCGCCGGGCCGGCGCCGGCTTCGGCGCCCGTGTTCTTCAGCGCGCCCGGCAGATCGGCCTCGGTATAGCCGAAACCGCCGCTGGCCTGGGTCGGCGTGATCTTGACCGGCGCGAGTTTGATATCCGGCGTGATGCCTTCGGCCTGGATCGAGCGGCCGGAGGGCGTGTAGTAGCGGGCCGTGGTGAGCTTGACCGCCGAGCCGTCGTTGAGCGGCAGCACGGTCTGCACCGAGCCCTTGCCGAAGGTCTGGGTGCCCATGATCACCGCGCGATGATCGTCCTGCAGGGCGCCGGAGACGATCTCCGCGGCCGAGGCCGTGCCCTGATTCACCAGCACCACGATCGGCGCGCCGTCGAGCTTGTCGCCCGGGGTGGCCTCGAACTTGTGGTCGGTATCGGCGGCGCGGCCCTGGATCGACACGATCGTGCCGCTGCTCACGAAATCGTCCGAGACATCGACCGCGGCGTTGAGCACGCCGCCCGGGTTGTTGCGCAGGTCGAGCACGATGCCCTTGAGCGGGCCGTCCGACTGTTTCTTGAGTTTGGCCAGCGCATTGTTCAGGCCCTTGGCGGTGCCCTCGGTGAACTGGCTGATGCGGATATAGCCGTAGCCCGGCGCCAGCATGCGCGATTTCACGCTCGCGACCTGGATGTCGGCACGTTTCAGGTGCAGGTGGATCGGCTTGTCGTGACCGTCACGCAGAATGGTGAGCGAGATCTTGCTGCCCGGCTTGCCGCGCATCGCATGCACCGACTCGCTCATCGACATGCCCTTAACCGGCTTGTCGTCGATGCGGATGATCATGTCGCCCGGCTGGATGCCGGCCTTGGAGGCCGGGGTATCGTCGATCGGCGAGACGACCTGCAGATAGCCGTTTTCCATCTGCACTTTCACGCCGAGGCCGCCGAACTGGCCCGAGGTCGACACCGACAACTGCTTGTATTCGTCCGGGTCGAGATAGGCCGAGTGCGGATCCAGCCCTTCGATCATGCCGTGCAGCGCGTTATCCAGCAGCGTCTTGTCGGATACCTTCTCGACGTAACCCTGTTTGACCTGGTGCATGATCGCGACGAACTTGCGCAGTTCCGCCAGCGGCAGCTTCTGATTGCCGTCACTCGAGTCGTCTGGCTTTTGCAGGCTCTGGACATCGGCCGCCCCGGGCGCGCTGTCGGCAAAGGTGTTCTCTCCGATCGTGGCGACCGTGCCGACGATGACGCCGAGCACGATCAGGGAGGCGCCGCGCAGTTTGGAGTCCATGTCTCGTTTCCAGTGTCGTTTCAGTCGGTTCCGGGCCCGGGTGGGGCGTCCGGTCGGGCGCTCGTGATGGTTGCGGTGGCGGCCTCGGTTCGTGGTCGGCCCGGATCGGCCGCAACGCCCGTCGACGATAGCATACGGCCGTAACCGGGCGATCAGCCTGCCAGCCAGCGGCTCGGGTTGACCGGGTCCTGACCCTGGCGGATCTCGAAATAGATGCCGTTGCTGTCGTGACCGCCGCTATGACCCGCGGTCGCGATCGGCTGACCGGTGGATACGGCGTCGCCGACATCCACATAGCTCGCCGCCGCGTGGCCATACAGCGAATAGTAACCGTGGCCATGATCGATGATCACGATCAGGCCGTACCCTTTCATGTAACCCACGTAAACCACGCGGCCGCCTGCGACGGCGTGCACCGGCGTGCCCTGGGCAGCGGCGAACCATTCGCCCTGCCAGCGCAAGGGGCCGCCGTTCTTGGTCTGACCGTAGCGGGCGAGCACGTTCTTGGCCGGCACCGGCGGGTGCATGCGCCCCTTGAGTTTGTAGAACGGGACACCGGAGGGCACCGGCGGCAGGTTGGACAGCTGAGTCTGTACCGAATCGAGCAGTTTCTTGAGCTGATTTTCCTGGTCGCGCATGTCGGCCAGGCTCGATTTGTGCGACGACAGCTGATGATCGAGCGCGGCCAGCGTGTTTTTCTGCTGCTTCTCGGTCGATTCGAGCGAATCCAGCGTATGTGCACGCGCAGCGCGCTGATCGGCCAGCTGGGCGCGTTCGTTTTCCAGCGATTGCTGCTTGGAGGCCAGGCGCGCCAGCACGGTCTTGAGATGATCGACCTGTTGGCTCTGAGCGTCCGAGAAATACTGGTAATAATTCAGCATGCGGCCGATACGATCGGGCGAGGCACCCGAGAGCAGCAGCCGCATCCGGCTCATGCGGCCGGTCTCGTAGGCCGAGCGGACCTGGGCGCGCAGTGCGTCGAGTTCGCCGGAAAGATTGTCGCGCTCGGCGTCGCGCTGCTTCTTCAGACGCGCGATGCGTTTCTTGTGTTCAGCGATGTCGTGGTCGAGCGTGTCGAGGTGCTTGCGCGTGGCGCTGATGCGCGACTGGGCCTTGGCCAGCGAATCGGACAGATCGCTGCGCTGATTGGAGTCGGAAGCGATCTGCTTGCGCACCTTGGCGATGCGATTGCGCAGCGCCGACAGCTCGGCCCGTGCATGCGCCGCGCGCGCGTCGTCGTCGGCGAGGCCGGCCGCCGGGGCAAGAATGGACAGCGCAAGCAATGCCGCGCCGAGCGCGTGGGTCAACCGCATCCGGCGATTGTAAGACAAGCGACGGCGTGCAGGTCAGGGCGCGGCCGACTATGCAATAATCCCCGGCCGACGCCCGGACCGCGGGCGACCTTGTCGTTCGCGCCGGGACCATCGTCCGCGCGGATCGGGCACGCATCCATCTAGAGACTCGGCACATCGTTTATGAATCAGTTGCTGGAATTCGTCGTCCAACATCCGTTTCTCTGGGCCGCGCTGGGCGTCCTCGTGATTGCCTTCATCGCGAACGAGGCCTGGCGGGCTCTGTCCGGCAGCGGGCCGATCTCCTCGTCGGAGGCCGTCCGGCTGATGAACAGCGACGACGCGATCGTGGTCGATACGCGCTCGTCCTCGGACTACAAGAAGAATCACATTCTCAACGCCAAGCATGTGCCCACGGCCGGCATCGACGATCGCGCCAAGGAAATCACGCGCGACACCAACAAGCCGATCATCGTGTATTGCGGGGCCGGCAACGCCGCGCCCGCGGCCGCGGCCAAGCTGCGGGCCAAGGGCTACACGCGTGTCTATGCGCTCAAGGGCGGCATCAACGGCTGGCGGGCCGATGGCTTGCCGGTCACCAGTAAATAAGCGGCGCTTTCGCGCCCCACAGGAGGGACCATGGCCGAAGACAACGGCAACCAGACCGAAGAACAGCCCCAGGCCCAGCGCCAGGTCGGTCTGCAGAAGATCTACATCCGTGACGCCTCGATCGAGGTGCCGGACGGCCCGCGTGTGTTCACCGAGGAATACAACCCGGAGGTCAATGTCGATCTGAACACGCAGATCCAGTCGCTGTCCGACGAGACCCATCAGGTGGTCCTGACCGTAACGGTCACCGCCAAGCAGGGCGAGCGCACCGCCTATATCGTTGAGGTGCAGCAGGCCGGCGTGTTCCAGATCGAGGGTTTCCCGGACGAGAACGAGCGCGATCATGTGCTCGGCGCCTACTGCCCGTCGATTCTGTTCCCCTACATCCGTGAATCGGTGGGCGACATGGTGCAGCGCGCCGGTTTCCCGCATTTCCTGTTGCAGCCGGTGAACTTCGATCTGCTCTATGCCCAGCACCGGGCGAGCGGAGACGACGCGCCCAACGACGCCGGCCAGGCGACGCACTAGCCCCTTTCCCGGGTACGGATCGTGTCTGCGGATCTGCCGCGCTGCTTTGCCGTTGTCGGGGCCGGCTCGTGGGGTACGGCCCTGGCGGTTCAGCTCGCCCGGCGCGGCCATGCCGTGCGCCTCTGGGGGCGTGACGCCGCCGCGATCGAGGCCATGGCCGCGACGCGGGTCAACGCGCGTTATCTGCCCGACGTGACGTTTCCGGCGACGCTTGAGCCGGTAGCGGCGTTGTCCGCCGCTGTCGAGGGCGCGGACGACATCGTGGTTGTCGTGCCCAGCCATGCGTTGCGCGCCTGCCTCGAGGCGCTGGCGCCATTGCTGGCGCCGCATCAACGCGTGCTCTGGGCGACCAAGGGGCTGGAGCCGGAGACTGCCTTGCTGCCGCACGAGGTCGCCGCCGAAGTGCTGGGCACCGAGCGCGCCACCGGCGTGCTGTCGGGCCCGAGCTTTGCCGGCGAGGTGGGGCGAGGGCTGCCGACCGCGGTCACCATCGCGTCGACCGATGACCGGTTCGCGGCCGATATGGCGCGTGCATTTCACGACGGTGTTTTTCGCGTCTATACCTCGACCGACGTGGTCGGCGTCGGCGTCGGCGGGGCGGTCAAGAACGTGCTCGCCATCGCGGTCGGTATTTCCGATGGCCTGGGCTATGGCGCCAACGCCAGGGCGCTGCTGATCACGCGCGGTCTGTCGGAAATGATGCGGCTGGGCGTGACCCTGGGCGGCTTGCGCGAAACGCTCACCGGCATGGCGGGGCTCGGCGACCTGCTGCTCACCTGCAGTGACGATCAATCGCGCAATCGCCGCATGGGGCTGGCTCTGGCGGCCGGCGACGATGTGCCGACGGCCGAGGCCCGCATCGGTCAGGTCGTGGAAGGCGTGCGCGCGGCGCGCGAGGTGCATCGCATGGCGCAGGAGCGGGGAATCGACATGCCGATCGCCGCACAAGCCTATCGCGTGCTCCACGAGGGCGATTCGCCGCAGGAAGCGGTTCGCCGGCTGACCGACCGCCCGTCTCGATCCGAAGCCGAATAGAAGTTTCGCGAACGCCCGCGCGCGATTGTGTTTCGCTCGGGGCAAGCGAGGCCGTGCAAACCTCAACACGCTCGGCTCATGTAGAATGAAGGTGACAGGATCGTGAAATCGTGCGGCCCGCGTATGGCGCGGGCATGGCCGAGGAATCGAGAACGAAGCACCGCCCCAGGAGCGGTCGATGGGTCAGCCGCCGGATGGTGTCGTGCGACGTGTCGACCGGTCCCGGCAAGAAGTAGACGGGGATATGGCGAACTGGGTCACTTTCGGGCGTTTTCTGCTGCTGTTCCTGCTGCTGGGCATCGTCTATTCCGGCGTTCCGGCATTGCAACTGGTGAATGCGCCGCTCACGATTCTCATCATAGCGCTCGATGGCGTGGACGGCTGGGTCGCGCGGCGTTTCAACGAGGAGACGCTGTTCGGCGCCACCTTCGATATCGCCATCGATCGCATCGTCGAGACGGTGCTCTGGGTGGTGCTGGCGCATCTGGGCTTCATCGGCGTCTGGGTGCCGTTATTGTTCATCATTCGTGGCAACCTGGTGGATGCGATTCGCAGCAAGGGCGCTGCCAGCGGGACGGCCGCGTTCGACATGATGCAATCGCCGGTCGGCCGGTTTCTCGTGGCCGGGCGTTTCATGCGCGGCTTCTATGCCGTGCTGAAAGCCGTGACCTTTGCCTGGATTCTGCTCTGGCAGCCGTTTCCGGTGCTTACGCCGGACTTCTGGGCCGCGTGGGGCGGCGTGCTCTCGGGCATCGGCCTGGCTCTGGCCTGGGCTTCGGCGGCGATCTGTGTCGCGCGTGGCCTGCCGGTGATCGTGGAGTTCTGTGTGAATGAGCGGCCTGCCGCACAGAGGAGCTGACATGCGTCTGGTCATCTTCGATATCGACGGCACGCTCGTGCCGGGGGCGTCCTCCGAGATGCGCTTCGCGCGTTATCTCTGGCGGGTCCGCGCGCTCGGTCCGCGCCAGTTGCTCGCCTTTGCCTGGTTCACGCTGCGTTATCTGCCGCGCTTCGGCAAGCATGTGATGCAGAAGAACAAGGCCTATCTCTCGGGCCATGAATACGGGCATATCGTCGACCTTGCCAGACGCTTCGTCGCGGAGGTGCTGATGCCGACGCTGCATGCGCCGGCGGTCGAGCGTCTCAAGGCGCATCAGGCGGCCGGCGACGCTGTCGTGCTGTTGTCGGGCACGCCGCAGTTTCTGGCTGATGCCCTGGGTGAAGCGCTGGATATCGAGTTGTGCATTGGCGCGGCCTGCCAGACCGAAAACGGCCGTTTCACCAGCGCGCCGCCACGGCGCCATCCCTACGGACCGACCAAGATCGACGCGGCCGAAACCCTGGCCACCCAGGCCGGGTTGCCGTTGGCCGAGGCCGTGGCCTTCGGCGATTCGATCAACGATGCATACCTGTTCCGTGTCGTCGGCGCAGGCAGTGGCCGTCGCCCCCGACCGCAAGCTGTCCGCCGAGGCGGATAATGCCGGCTGGGAAGTGCTCGACCATCGCGCCAAGGCGTAAGCCGCATACACCAAGGCTGGCCCGGTCAGCCGAATTCGAGTTGGCGCCAGGCTTCGAAGGCGATCACGGCCACGCTGTTCGACAGATTCAGGCTGCGATTTCCGGGCTGCATGGGCAGATAGATCGCGGCATCCGCGTCGGCCACACGCTCGGCGTGGCAGGCCCTTGGTTTCGCAGCCGAACAGGAGCGCGTCGTCGCCGCGATAGCGCACGGTGTCGTAGCGCACGTCGCCGCGCTTGGTCGCGGCGAACACGCGGTTGTCGGGGTGGGCGGCACGCCAGCTGGCGTAGTCCGGCCATTCATGAATGACTGCGCGCTCGCGATAATCCAGGCCGGCCCGGCGCAGATGCTTGTCGTCGATCGAGAACCCCAGCGGATGGATGAGATGCAGCTCGGCGCCGATATTCGCGGCCAGGCGGATCACGTTGCCGGTGTTGGGCGGGATCTCGGGCTGGTGAAGAATGAGATGCATGGTCGCTCGAAGGCCCTAGGGTCGCGGATGCTGGCAGTGCCAGCAGGCGTTGAACTGGCCTTCAACGTTTTCGCCGCAGCCGGGGCAGGCCCAGTCCCGGCCGCGATCCACGGGGCCTTTCTCGAACGCGGCCACGATCTCGCGGGCTCGATCGAAGTCGGCCGGATTGTCGATCCAGACCTGCGGATAGACGTTGGCCGGCAACTCGCCCATGCCGCCCCACAGATGCTGGCGGCGCACGTGCGCGGCGATCCCGCGATCGACCAGCATGTCCTTGACGATTTCGGCATTGACCGGGTCGGCCGCCAGATAGACTTCGCGCGCGTTCATGGATCGATCCGATAGCTTGCATGCCGGGGTTGAGTCGGTGGCCGCGGCGTTGTCGTGCGAACGGCCGGCGCGCGGCAGGACGACCTGCCGCGCGCGTGCTGTGGCGAGTCTACACAAGCCAGCGCCGATACCGCAGGCCGACGCCGTGGCGCTGCGGTGCCGCAGGCGAGGGGCTCAGGCGACAGCGTCTGATCGCGAGCGGTGTGCTCCGCGCGTGGCGCCGCGCGCCGAATGATTCGCGGCCTCGAGGCGGGCTTGTATGAAACAGCGACAGGGCCTAATCTTCGATTTGTGCAGCACTCCGGGGTCGTCCCATGTCTATTGTTCTGCTCCGGCGCGCGTTCGTCGCGACCGTTGTCGTCATTGTCGCATGGTGGTCGCCACGCCGGCGTTGGCCGCGGGCAACGACGATGCTTCGACGCCGTCGGCTGCCGCCATGGCCTTCGATGCGGTGGTCGTACGTCCGGTGAGCCTGGTGGCGACGGTAGCGGGCACGGGGCTGTTCATCGTCTCGCTGCCGTTCTCGCTGCTCGGCCATAACACCGACAAGGCCGGCGAGCGTCTGGTGGCCGAGCCGGCCAAGTATACCTTCACCCGCCCGCTCGGGCGACTTCGACGCCCAGACCCCGGGCAACGACTGACCTCACTCCTGGTCGCCGGTTGCGAATCGCGCGCCACGGCCGCCCGGGCCCGCTGCGTTGCCGCCTTTCGCCCCCGCACGAACGCTCGAGCTGGAATAATGGCGCGCTTGCAGCGCGCCGGCCGCGGCGTGGATCGGATCAGGGGCAATCATGTCGAGACCAGAGCGCGCCATGCCGCGAGCCGACCGGCGACGTCTGCAGCGGCGAGGCGATCATGGTCGACCGCGCTGATGTCGATGGCCGCCGGCACGGCCGCGGCGGCGCTTCAGAAGCCCAGCTGCAGCAACTCGAAACCCGCGCGGCAGCGGCGCATCTGGCCTCCACCGACGAATGGCATGCGCTGCTGCACTACGAGCCGAACTGGATGCACGGCGGTGTTCATAGCGAGGTCGCCTCACCGTGGTTCTTTCTGGCCGACGACGGTCGGACCGATCCAGCGGCCGAGCTCGATGCCACCCTGGCGGGGCTGTTCTCGAAGCAGCCGATCGGCCCGCGCAAGCTGCCGGCCTATTGCCTGTTCGTGGCACGTCGCAAATTCCTGGTCGACAAGCTGGATATCGATACATCGACGCTGCCGGTGCACGACTGCCCGGGCTACCGCAATTGGCGTGCGCTGATCGCGCCGAATGCAGCGAGCCTGGTTTTTCCCACCGCGTTCCCGAACAGCCCGTCGTCGATGTTCGGCCATACGCTGTTGCGCATCGATTCGGCCCGCAAGCGGCACGGCACGGAGCTGCTGTCCTACGCGGTCAACTTCGCGGCGGCCGCGCCCAAGGGCAATCGAGGGCTCGGTTTCGTCTGGAAGGGGCTCACCGGCGGCTATCCCGGCGTGTTCGGCATGTTTCCGTATTACAAGAAGGTCAAGCAGTACGCCTGGATCGAGAACCGCGACGTCTGGTCCTATTCGCTGAATCTGACCCAGGCTCAGTTGTCGCGGCTGGTGGATCACGTCTGGGAGATGGACAGCGTCCATTTCGTCTACTACTTCCTCAACAAGAATTGCTCCTATCAGTTGTTGAGCCTGCTCGATGTGGCCCGCCCGCATCTGCATCTGACGCGCCAGTACGACTGGTATGCGATCCCGTCCGATACGATCCGGTCGCTGGCGGATGTGCCCGGGCTGATGGGGCCGGCGGAATATCGGCCTTCGATGGAAACCACGTTGCGCTGGGAGACCGAGCAGCTCTCGCCGTCCGAGCAGGCGCTGGCGCGCAAGGTCTCGCGGCGCGAGCTGGCGCCCGGGGCGCCCGCCGTGAAGGCGCTGGCGCCGAACCGCCGCGCGGCCGTGCTGGAGGTCGCCTACGACGCGCTGAACTATCAATTGTCGAGCAAGGAAGTGAAGGCCGCCGTTTCGGGCAAGGCCGGGCGCGACTATGCCAATCACATTCTCGCGGTGCGGGCCTCGATACCGCGCCGGTCGCCGTTCGGGCGCGTGCCGACGCCGAAAACCTCGCCCGAGGACGGCCATCGTTCGCTTCGGGTCAACGCGTCGGGCGTGTACGCCGACGGCAATTTCTCGCTCGGCTTCCGGATTCGGCCGGCCTATCACGATCTGCTCGACAACCCGGGCGGCTATACCCGCGGTGCGGCGATCGATTTCGCCGACATCGGCCTGCGGGTGGATCCGAGCGATGGTCGGGTACGGCTCGACAACGTGCATTTGTTGTCGATCACGTCGCTGTCGCCGCGCAATGCCTGGTTCAAGCCGGTTTCGTTCACGGCGGATACGGGTATCCGACGGCGGCCCTCGGCGCATGTGTTCACCGATGCGCCCAACGATCTCGGTTACTACCTGCAGGGCGGGCCGGGGCTCGCCTGGGGCGGGCGCAAGCTCATGGCATACACGTTCGGGCTGATCTCCTTCGACGCCAACCCGGGGTTGCAGCCGGCGTGGGCGCTGGGCGCCGGCGGGAGCGCGGGCGTGCTGGCCTACCCGGTGCCGGGCGTGCAGCTCAAGGCCGAGGCCGGATGGCTGCAATATGCCGCCGGGGCGAATGGCCACTACGGCTGGGCGACGCTCGGCGCTCAGGTGCCGATCGTGGATAATTTCGCTTTTCGTTCCACCGTCGGCTACGAGAACACCCGGGTGGACGATGGTGTACGCGTCGACTTCGGCATTCAGGCGTATTTCTGATGCACGAATCCGCCACGCCGTTGCAGATCGACGATGGAGGATGGGTGATCGGCGCGCGTCGCATCGTGTCACCGAATCATGACCGGCGCCCGAGCGGCCTCGCCGTCGATACGCTGGTGGTACACGGCATCACGGTGCCGCCGGGGCGATTCGGCCACCGGCAGGTGGACGCCCTGTTCACCAACACCCTCGATCCCGCGTGCCCATCCACTGTATGCCGAGATCGCGGGGCTGCGCGTGTCCGCTCATGCGCTGATCGAGCGTACCGGGGCGCTCACCCAGTACGTCGGCTTCGACGATCGTGCCTGGCATGCCGGCGTATCACGATTCGACGGGCGCGATCGCGTCAACGATTTCGGAATCGGCATCGAACTGGAGGGCGCCGATCACTGTCCGTATGCGCCGGCGCAGTATCGACAGCTGGCGGCTGTCACGGCGGCTCTTTTGCGTCATTATTCGGGCATGAACCGTTCGCGCATCGTCGGCCACAGCGATATCGCTCCCGGGCGCAAGACCGATCCCGGGCCGGCGTTCGACTGGGCTGCCTTCAATCGTTTGCTGGATCAGCGCATGCACCTGATCGTGATCGTGGTCGCGCTGCTGATCGAGCGCACGCTCGGCCAGCTCACGCGCTGGCGGCAGGTCAATGCATTCGCGGCTTACGTCCGCCTGATCGAGCGCACGCGTATCGGCCGGCTTTGGCTGGCGCGGCCGGCGGGCGTGGCCGTGATTCTGCCGCCGCTTGATTGTTGTCGGTGCAGCGCAATGGGCGGTCGATACTCATCTCTGGCTGGGAGCGCAGCTCGCCTTCGGCCTGATCGGTCTGCTGATCAGCCTGGGGCCTCGGGATCTGTGGGAGGACGTCTACGCGCTGGCCAACGCCCGCACGCAGGAAGCCCACGACGAGGTCGAGGCGCGCGCGATCGAGCTCTGTCGCCGGGCCACCGGCCGCCGTGCCGCCGACGTCACGGCCTCGACCATCATCGGTGCGGTTCTGGTCCAGGGCCACGAGCGGGTGCTCGGCGTGCTGCTGTGGTTCTTCGTCGCCGGGCCGACCGGTGCGCTGTTCTATCGCCTGGTGCGCGAGCTGCCGGCGCTGGCCGACCGCGATCCGGCGACGCTGGAAACAGCCCGGGTCGCCGAATATGTGCACGGCATCGCCGCATGGCTGCCGGCGCGGATCGTGGCGTTCATCTATGCCGTTGCGGGTCAGAGTCGCGATGCGTTCGCAGCCTGGCGGGAGGCGCGTGCGGCGACGCATGTCAGTCGGCGCGGCGAGTTGGCGGCTGCTGGCCGAGGTCGGGCGCGGCGCGCTGGGCGATATCGGCGCGGACGCCGCCGGGTGTGCCCGACCGAACGCTTCAACCAGACGCTGTTCGATGCGCTGTCGCTGATTTCCCGGGCCGTGCTGATCCTGCTGGCCGTGTTCGCGGCGCTCACGCTGGCCGGCGTGCTGCGCTGAGCGGGCCGGCAGTGCGCGTCGATGTGTCGCATGAAACGGCAACAGGCCCTAGCATAAGCGCCGCCTGTTCAAGCAAGGAGAGACCGTGGCCGAGGACCTGAGCCGTTATCTGGATACCGCGATCGAAGCCGCGCGCGCGGCAGAGGCGGTGATCAATCGCTACTACCACGGCGATTTCGAGGTCGAGCGCAAGGCCGATGCCTCGCCGGTGACCATCGCAGACGTCGAGTGCGAGCGCACGATCAAGCGGGTGCTGGCCGACGCGTTTCCGGATCATGGCTTCTACGGCGAGGAGCTCGGGCGCGAGTCGATCGATGCCGATTACGTCTGGCTGATCGACCCGATCGACGGTACCAAGAGCTTCGTGCGCGGTTATCCGTTCTTCTCCACTCAGATCGCCTTGATGCACCAGGGCGAGCTGATCGTGGGCGTATCCAACGCGCCGGCTTTTGGCAGCGGCGATATGGCATGCGCGGCGCGCGGGCAGGGCGCATTCCTGAACGGCGAGCCGATTCACGTCTCGGGGGTCGACGAGATCGCCGAAGCCAGTCTGTCGATGGGCAACATCGCGACGCTCGGTGCGTCGCCGGCCTGGCCGAAGATCGGCGAGTTGGTGGGCGATGTGCATCGTATCCGCGGCTACGGCGATTTCTATCACTATCATCTGCTGGCCAGCGGTGCGATCGATGCGATCGTGGAATCCGATCTCAATATTCTGGATATCGCCGCGCTCACCGTGATCGTGCGCGAGGCGGGCGGCGATATCACCGAACTCGGCGGTGGCCCGATCGATCTGGAATCACGCACGGTCATGGCCACCAACGGCCGGATTCGTTCGAAGCTTGCGCCCTATCTCGCTGCGTGGGACGAGCAGCGCGACGCCCCTCGCGGCTGATCGATCGACTGGCTTGCCGTGCTCAGGCGATCGACGGCATCGCGTCGCCGCGCAGGCTGATCACTGGCCAGCCGGCCTCGCGCGCAACAGCCGCGAGCTTGGGATCGGGGTCGACCGCGACCGCACGGTCGGCCCAACGCATCAGCGGCAGGTCGTTGTGTGAATCGGAGTAGAAAGTCACGTGCTCGGGCTCGGCCGGAAGTGCCGCGAGGAAATGCCGGGCGCGCGTGATCTTGCCCTCGCGATACGAAGGGGTGCCGGCGATGGCGCCGGTATAGACGCCGCCGACGATCTCCGGGTCGGTCGCGATCAGATGCTCGATGCCCAGCAGGTCCGCGATCGGTTCAGTGATGAATCGATTGGTCGCGGTGATGATGGCGATCAGATCTCCGCGTTGGCGATGGAAATCGACGGCCGATGCGGCGTGGCGCGCCACGATCGGTTCGATCCGTTCAGCCACGAAGCGTTCGCGCAGGGCGGCCATGCGCGCGGCCGGCTCCTCGATCAGCGGCTGGAGAACGAAGCGTTGATACGCATGAATATCCAGCGCGCCAGCCTCGTACTGGGCCTTGAAGGTGTCGTTTGCACGCGCAAACGTCGAGCCGTCGACCACGGCTTCGTCGACCAGGAAACGGCCCCACTCATAGTCACTGTCGCCATCGAGCAGTGTGTTGTCGAGATCGAAAAAGGTCAGTCGCACGTCGGCGCCCCGGTTGGAATTGAAGTTGCAGACGCGTAATGATGAGGCCTGCAAGGGGCCGAGGGAAGCGACTAAAGTAGAGCACAATAGAGTTGCGCGCCCGGCGATATGCATTCCATGAATTCAGGCTGTGTTTTTTCGTTTCTTGCGATTTTATGAAAGAATTGATTCAGTAGTTTTACCGAGGGTGGCGTCGTGATTGATGCACAAGGGTTCCGAGCGAACGTCGGCATCATCTTGAGCAATCAGCAAGGCAAGGTGTTCTGGGCCAAGCGCATTGGCCAGCAGTCCTGGCAGTTCCCTCAAGGCGGTATCCGCGAAGGCGAGGATCCGCGCGCCGCTCTGTATCGCGAGCTGGAAGAAGAGGTCGGGCTGCGGCCCGAGCATGTGGAGATCGTCGGGGCGACGCGCAGCTGGCTGCGTTATCGCCTGCCCAAACGCTATATCCGGCGCCACCGACAGCCGCTATGCATCGGCCAGAAGCAGAAATGGTTCATGCTGCAGCTGGTGGCGCCCGAGTCCTGTGTGCGCTTCGATGCCACGGAAAAGCCGGAATTCGATGGCTATCGCTGGGTCGACTACTGGCACCCGGTCGATGAAGTGGTGTTCTTCAAACGCCAAGTCTATCGGCGTGCGCTGGATGAGCTGGCCAGCTATCTGAACGCCAGTTCTACCTCCTGATCGGCGGCGCGGCGCGGCGACCGGGCTGGCCGGCGGCGGGCAAATACCGACATGACCTTGCCGGCCTGCCGTTGGTTGCATTTGTAGTTGACAATCATTCTCATTAGCGTTGTACTGCGCGTCGGAGGTAATGCTCATGTACGTCTGTGTGTGCAACGCGGTCACCGACTGCCAGATTCGCGAAGCCTATTGTGAAGGTGCCTGCAGCATGCGTCTGCTGCGCCAGAAGCTTGGCGTGGCCGGCTGCTGTGGCCGCTGTGCGCCCTGCGCTCGCGATGTACTGCTTCAGTGCCGGCAGGAGCGTGAGCGCCAGGACGCCATCGCCGCCGAGGCCGATTCCGCACCGCCCGTGGCTGCCACCGCCTGAGCCCGCTGCGCCGCGCACGGATCGTTTGTGCGCCACCCTGACCTCCGCTAGTCTTGCTGAAAGTTCAGGCCGACACAGGACAAGCAATGAAAGGCGACGCGACCGTTATCAAGTATCTGCAGGACGCGCTCAAGCTGGAGCTGACGGCGATCAACCAGTATTTCCTGCATGCGCGCATGTACGAGGACATGGGCTTCTTCGAGCTTGGCAAGCACGAGTACAACGAGTCGATCGAGGAAATGCAGCACGCGGATCGCTTCATCAAGCGCATCCTCTTCCTCAATGGTCTGCCCAACCTGCAGGATCTCGGCAAGCTGCGCATCGGCGAGAAGCCGCAGGAAATGCTGGAATGCGATCTCGCTGCCGAGTACGAGGGCCATGCCCACTACAAGGAAGCGATCAAGGTCTGCGAAGACGCGGGCGACTACGCCACCCGTGATCTGTTCGTCGAGATTCTCTCCGAAGAGGAAGAACACATCGACTATATCGAAACCCAGCTCGATCTGATCAAGAGCATGGGCGAAGCGAACTTCCTGCAGTCGCAGACCGGCGCGGATATCAACCAGACACCGGACGCCGAATAGCGCAATTTCTGCGCGGGCCCGACATGAAACCCGCCGCGATTCGCTCGCGGCGGGTTTTTTCATGCCGGGACCGCCCTGATCAGAACGGTTTTACGAAGACCAGCAGCATGATCAGCAGCAGGATGATTGCCGGCACCGCGCCCATCAGGCGATAGAACGCGGGCGTGCCGGTGGCCCGCTCTTCGCGGAGCTTTCTCGCCTGCATCTGACACCAGCCGTGGTAGCCGATCAACAGCACGACCAGCACGAGCTTGGCGTGGAACCAGCCATTGGTGGCGAGCCAGCCACCGCCCAGCATCGCCAGCATCCAGATGCCGAACACGATCGTGCCGAGAGCGGCAACCGACATCAGCATCGACAACTGACGCTCGAGCGCGCCGAATCGGGCGCGGTCGGTCTGGCCCCGGGCGTCTGCGTGGGCCGCGAACAGCCATGGCAGACAGAGCAGCCCGGCAAGCCAGGCCACCATGAAGGTGACGTGGAAGGCCTCAATCCATAGAAAAAACATCGGTGACTCCGGCAGCGTGTGGGTGGCTAGGACGACCGCGTCATTGTATCGGTCACATACGGCCCGTGGCCCGGCCGCGACCTCGTGTCGCGGTCAACGACGGTAGGTGGCGGCCACGGCGGCGGGGGTGAGAATGCCGTAAGGCGTCGGCCGGCGGCCGGTGAGCGAGGTCGCGCGCTGAACCACCAGCGCCTCGGCTTCGGTCGATTCGAACTGGTCGTAGGCTTCCTGAAGACTGGCCCGGACATCGATCGGGTAGGCATCGGCCCGATGCGCCGGGATATCCATCAGGTCGATCTCGCGCTCCGGGTCGCCGTCGTCCTCTGCCAGCATGCGCTTGAGGTCGTCGGGGCGCATGAGCTGGGCGCGGCCTTCGGCCGGCCGGATCAGCAGCCATTCGATGCCGGCTTCCAGCGCGTCGGCGACCGCGCCTCGCGTGGTCTTCGCATCGAGCACGCGGAAGCGGCGGTTCATCGTATTGAGCACGCTGGCGCGTCGCAGGTACTGCGAGACCGGGTCGTTGCGATAATCCAGGCCGCGTCGGCGCAGCAGCAGACGGAAGATGGAGTCCGAGACGGCGATCCGGCGCGAGACGACGAGCGCGGCGATGATCACCAGCATCCCCGGCAGCACCATGTCGGTCTGACCGGACAACTCCAGCACGGCGACCAGTGCCGACAGCGGCGCCTGCAGCACCGCGGCCATCATCGCGCCGATGCCCAGCAGGGCATACAGTCCCGGGCCGCTGACCGAAATCGGCAGCACGCCGGCGGCGGCCGCGCCGAAAGCGCTGCCCAGTGCCGCGCCGGTGACGAACATCGGCAGGATGACCCCGCCGGGGATCGCCGCGGCCACGGCGAACAGTGTGGCCACCAGCTTGGCAAGGCCGATGCCGAGCGACATGCTGGCGCCGTAGTCGCCGTCCAGGGCGCGGTTCACGGTCTCGAAGCCCAGCCCCATGATCTGTGGAAAGACGGTGGCGAGGATGCCGGTGACCAGGCCGGCCAGCGCCATGCGCAGGCTGATTCGCACCTTGGCGAGATGCGGCACGATCTGGCCGATCACGCGGGTGAAGCCGCCGCCGAGCGCACCCAGGGCCAGCCCCATCGCAGTCATTACGGGCAGCTCGGCGGCATGGAAATGCTCGGCGGCGCCGATCAGGCCCGGGTGCACGTTGGGCAGGTCCAGCGTGACCAGCGAACCCGTCACCGCAGCGAGAATGATCGGCGCGAACCCGGCGATGGTGTATTCCATCATCACCACTTCCATCGCGAAGATCACCGCCGCCAGCGGCGTATTGAACGATGCTGCGATACCGGCCGCCGTGCCGCAGCCGACCAGGGTGCGCACGCTGTTGTTGGGCAGCGACAGCCGCCGCGCCAGCCAGCTGCCGGTGAACGCGCCGGCATGTACCGCGGTGCCCTCGCGGCCGACCGACTGGCCGGTGGCGATCGAGATCGCCGAGGCGGCGAGATCGACCAGCGCCGCCCGCAGTGGCAGCAGGCCCTGGTAATACATCAGACGCTCGATGACGTGCACGATGCCGTTCTCGAGCGGCTTGTGCCGCCATTCCACGATCAGGCCGAGCGCAAGTGCGCCAAGAATCGGCACGGCCAGGCGGAAAGCCAGGTCGGATTCCACGAACGTGGACTGGTGATCGCCAAAGGCTGCGAACAGCGGCAGTTGCAGCGCCTGGATCAGCCCGTACAACACGAGGATCGCGGCGCCGGCCAGTCCGCCGGTGGCTGCGCCCATCAGGCAAAGCAGGCCCAGGCCCGGCGTGTTCTCGACATCCGCCAGCTGGCCGCGCCAGCGCTCGGTGCGACGAGACCAGGCGCGCCGCAGACGCCGGCGCCAATGCGCGATGCGAGATCTCGACGGCATGCGGCTGTGGCGACCTCTCTGGCTGGGGTTCGACGAAGTGCGGGTGTAGTATGCGGCTACATTTTTCACGGTGACAGCGATCGAGTCATGGCAGGCAGGCAGAAAATAGGTCTGGTGGGCGGTACGGGCTACGCCGGAGCTGAACTGCTGCGACTGTTGTCGGCCCATCCCGATGCCGAGATCGTGGCCGTCACCTCGCGCAGCGCGGCCGGAACGCCGGTGGCCGACGCTTACCCGCAGCTGCGCGGCGTGGTCGATCTGGCTTTCGCCACGCCGGAGGAGGGGCGCCTCGAAGAGTGTGACGTGGTGTTCTTCGCCACGCCGCACGCGGCGGCCATGCATGACGTGCCGCGTCTGCTCGCGGCGGGCGTGCGCGTTGTCGACCTGTCCGCGGATTTCAGGCTGCGCGATCCCGAGCTCTGGGCACGGTGGTACAACACCGAGCACGCTGCGCCCGAACTCATCGAGCGCGCGGTCTACGGACTGCCCGAACTCGGTCGGCGCGATGCCATCGCCGCGGCCGATCTGGTCGCCTGCCCGGGCTGTTACCCGACCGCGATCCTGCTCGGATTCAAGCCGCTGGTCGACGCCGGCATCGTGGATCTCGACCGGCTTATCGCGGATGCCAAGACCGGCGTTTCCGGCGCCGGCATGAAGCTCGCGCCCGGTTTCCTGTTTGCCGAGGCCACCGATTCGTTCAAGGCCTACGGCGTATCCGGCCATCGCCATCTGCCGGAGATCCGACAGTTTCTCGGCGAGCTGGCGCAGCGCGAGGTCGGGCTGACCTTCGTGCCGCATCTGGTGCCAATGGTGCGTGGCATCCATGCCACACTATATGCAGCGCTGACCGCCGAGGCGGATCTGCAGGCGCTGTACGAGCAAGCCTACGTCGACGAGCCGTTCGTCGACGTGCTGGCCGCGGGCGGCACGCCCGAAACGCGTCATGTGCGGGCGACCAACATGTGCCGCATCGCTGTGCATCGTCCATTGGTGGGCGACCAGGCGGTGGTTCTTTCGACCATCGACAATCTGGTCAAGGGCGCGGCCGGACAGGCGGTGCAGTGCTTCAATCTGATGATCGGCGCGCCCGAGACTCGCGGACTCACCGCGACTGCGCCGGTGCCCTGAAAATTTTCCGATATCTCTTGAAAACCCGCGCGTCGCACTGATGTCGTATGATAGTTATCGCGGGTTCGACACGGACAACGCTTATGAGTACTGCCACTGAAACCATCGACCAAGACGCCGACCAGGCGGCGCTGGTCTTCACCGACGCGGCCGCCACGAAGGTCAAGGAGTTGCTTGAAGACGAGGACAACGAGGCCCTCAAGCTGCGCGTATTTGTCTCCGGCGGCGGTTGTTCGGGGTTCCAGTACGGTTTCACCTTCGACGACAACGTCGAGGAAGGCGACACCCTCATCGAAAAGCAAGGCGTGACGCTATTGGTCGATCCGATGAGCGTGCTTTATCTGATGGGCGCCGAAATCGATTTCTCGGATGGGGTCGAGGGCGCGCAGTTCGTGATCCGCAATCCCAACGCCACGACCACCTGCGGCTGCGGCAACTCGTTCGCGGTTTAGGCATGGCCTGCGCGCCCGCCCCTCGAGGGGCGGCTTCGCCGCAGGCGACGCGGGGTGATCGATGATGCTCAAGCTTTGCGAAGCAAAGCTCGCGCGCAGCGCGGCGCAGTTCGTGATCCGCAATCCCAACGCCACGACCACCTGCGGCTGTGGCCGATTCGTTCGCTCCTGCCCGGCGCGATGATTGGCCGGGTTACGTGGGTCGCGCGGCCGTCGGTGCGGCGTGCCAGCCGCCCAGTACCGCCAAGCCGCTGGCGCCGGTGACGCCCGGGGCATTGCCCGGGCGGTCGAGCAGTCGCTGACGCGCCAGCCAAGCGAAGGCAAGCGCTTCGATGCAGTCCGGATCGAGACCCAGTTGTTCGGTGGTTTCGACGGCCCGTGGGGCGGCCAGTGCGGCGATGCGCTCCACCAAGTATCGGTTGTGCACACCGCCGCCGCATAGGTAGAGCGTCTCCTGGCCCGGCCCGAACCGGGCGACGGCATCCGCGATAGTGATCGCCGTCAGCTCGCACAGCGTGGCCTGAACATTCGCCGGCGCGAGTGTCCGCCCGAGTGTGGTCAGGCGCCGATCCAGCCAGGCGAGCCCGAAATATTCGCGGCCGGTGCTCTTGGGCGGCTCGCGATCGAAGTAACTGTCGCCGAGCAGCTGCGCCAGGAGTTCGCCGTCGACGCATCCCGAGGCTGCCCAGGCGCCTTCAGCATCGTGATTGCAGCCTAGGCTGCGTTGGATCCAGGCGTCCATCAGGCCGTTGCCCGGGCCGGTATCGAAACCGCGAATCGTCGTCGGATCGGCATGAGCGGTGCTGGGGAGCAGGGTGATGTTGGCAATGCCGCCGATGTTCACCGCGACCCGGTTGGCATCGGGATGGGCGAACAGGGCGCCATGGAACGCGCAGACCAGAGGCGCGCCCTGGCCGCCGAGCGCGATGTCCGCGTTGCGGAAATCCGATACGACGGCACAGCCCGTTTCCGCGGCGATGCGCGGCGCCGCGCCGATCTGCAGGCTGAAGGCCGGCTCATCGTCCGGAGCGTGCCAGATGGTCTGGCCGTGGCTGCCGATTGCGCCGATCTGGCGCGGTGTCAGTCCGGCCCCGGCGATGGCCGTGTTGGCCGCGTCGGCAAACCAGCGTCCGACCGACTGATCGAGATGGCCGAATTCGAGCAGGCTGAGGCGGCGGTCGGCGCCGGACAGCGCCAGCAGTTCCTCGCGCAGGCGCTGCGGTGGCGCTTCGCTATGAGTCGCCAGAATCTCGGGGCGAGGGGAGGCATCGGAAAAGCGGGCCACGATGGCATCAACCGCGTCCACGCTGGTGCCGGACATCAGTCCAACGTAGCAGTCGGCCGGCGTCATCAAGGCGAATCGGCAGCCGAGGCCATGCGAACCCTGGCGTCATCGGTCATGTTGTCGAGCTTCGCGATGACGTCAGCGTGCCGAGATTTGAATGCGGCCAGTTGATGGCCCTGCAGGGGCGGCGCTCCGGGCAGGGCCACGGTCTGCGGGTTACGCGGCTTGCCGTCGACCCGGAATTCATAATGCACGTGCGGCCCGGTGGCGAGACCGGTCATGCCGACGTAGCCGATGGTCTGGCCCTGCCGTACTTGGCTGCCGACGTGCAGACCGCCAGCGAAACGCGACATGTGTGCGAAGCGCATGGTGATGTGCGGGTTGTGGCGGATGATCACCACATTGCCGTAACCGCCACGTCGGCCGCGGAAGATGATCCGGCCGTTGCCGGTGGCATGAATCGGCGTGCCTTCGGGGGCGGCGTAATCGGTGCCCTCGTGCCGGCGAATCCGGTGCAGGATGGGATGCAGGCGATTCAGACTGAATGGCGAGCTGATGTGCGTGTAGTCCACGGGCGCACGCACGAACGCCTGACGCATGGGCCGACCGTCCGGCCGGTAGTACTCGCTGTGGCCGTTACTGGCGGTGTAGCGTACCGCGCGAATGACGTGTCCGTTGTTGATCAGGGCCGCGGCCAGGATGGGGCCGTCACCGATCTTCTTGTTGTGGTCGTAGAGCTCGTCGTACACGGCCACGAAACGATCGCCCGGCTGGATGTCGCGGCCGAAATCCACGTCCCAGGAAAAGATGTGATGCAAGCTGGCGGCCTGTCGGTCGGTCAGGCCTGCATCGAGCGCATCCTTGTAGAAGCTGTGGCGGATCACGCCGCTTACCGACGTCTGCTGGTGCCGGGCCGAGCGCTCGGCTAGAGTGCCCTTGAAGCCGTCATCGCTGCGGCGCACGGTGAGATGATGCAGCGCATCGACGGTATAGCTGACCTGTTGCACTTGGCCATCATGGTCGGCCTTGACCTTGAGCACATCGCCGGCCTGCAGCCCACGCGTGAAGTAGTGTCCAAGGCGTGGCATATGCGCGATGCGCAGCGAATCCATGTACGACAGGCCGTTGCGGGCGAAGGCCAGCGAGAGCGTGTCGCCGTTCTCGATCGTGATGCGTTGCCAGCCCGGTTTGATGTCGCTCGGTGTGTTCTTGCCGCCGGCGAGCGACGCCGCTGGTGCGAAGGCCAGCTGGAGAGGGCGGGCCGCCGGCTTCGCGCGTGTGGTACCCGATGTCGAGTTGAAGTTGACCGGCATGGCATGGGCCTTCCGGAAACTCGGGACACGGGCGCGTGTCACGGGCGGGGCCACGGCATCGTGCTCAGCCGAGGGGGATGTCGGGGCAGTGAGATACCAGGCCAGCACGGCGGCCACCGGCACCAGGGCGACCGGCGCCCAGGGGCGCCAGCTCGGCGATTTCTGCGGTGTTTCACGCAGCCACAGATAATCCCGATCGACAAGCTTGCCCATAGATTCCCGTCGTTCCGCTGACCCGAGCGTGGTTCCGGCGTGCCTCGCCCCCGCTGCCGCACCGCCGGATTTGCCCTAAAAGAGCATAATCACGGGTACTTGGCAACTTCGAGCGCCTCGAGGCCTGTTGTCATTTCGGGCGAGTCCCGGCCCTTCGGTCACACGGTCATGGCGCCGCTAATCCGCGTTTCCCGCTCGCTCGTGACCGCTCGCGACGTCACAGATCGCTGCGCCTCCCCGATCGTTGCCGGATGGTTGTCGGCGTGGTCTCGCATGAAACGTCAACAGGCCCTAGACTTAGCGCGCCAAGCGATATCAGAAACGGAGCAGGCGTTGACGAGTCAAGACTGGGCCGAGATCGTCCGCGGTGCGGACGAGATCATTCCCGAAGCTGAATTCCGCGAGCGCTTCGAAAAAGCGAGCGCCAGCGGCGAGCGACTGGTGATCAAGGCGGGCTTCGATCCCACGGCCCCCGACCTGCATCTGGGCCATACGGTTCTGCTCAACAAACTGCGCTGGTTCCAGGACATGGGCCACGACGTGGTCTTTCTGATCGGCGACTTCACCGGCATGATCGGCGACCCCACCGGCAAGAACGTCACGCGAAAACCGCTGACCGAAGCCGAGGTGGCTGCCAACGCGCGCACCTACGAGGCGCAGATCTTCCGGATACTGGATCGCGATCGCACGCGCGTGGTGTTCAACTCGAGCTGGCTGAACGCATTCTCCGGCGCCGACATGATCAAGCTCGCCGCCACCCATACAGTGGCCCGCATGCTCGAGCGCGACGATTTTCACAAGCGCTATCAGCTCCAACCAGCCGATTGCCATCCACGAATTTCTGTATCCGCTGCTGCAGGGCTACGACTCGGTGGCGCTTGAGGCCGACCTCGAGCTCGGCGGCACCGATCAGAAGTTCAACCTGCTCATGGGCCGGCATCTGCAGCAGATCTACGGGCAGGCGCCGCAGGCGGTGTTGACCATGCCGCTGCTCGAAGGGTTGGACGGCGTGAACAAGATGTCCAAATCGCTCGGCAATTACGTGGGATCGACGAGGCGCCGAACGAACAGTACGGCAAGCTGATGTCCATATCCGACGATCTGATGTGGCGCTATTTCGAACTGCTCTCGTTCGAGCCGGCAGACACCATCGCGGCTATCGTCGCGAGGTTGAAGCGGGGCGAACCCACGCGACTACAAATACAAGCTCGCCGGCGAGATCGTGGCCCGCTTCCATGGCGACCAGGCGGCGGCAGCTGCGCACGAGGCATTCGTGTCTCGTTTTCGCCAGGGCGTGGTGCCCGAGGACTTGCCCGTGACATCTGTGGCGGCCGATGCCGAGGGGCTGCAGATGGCGGCATTGCTTGTGGCGGCCGGCCTCACCCAGAGCAACGGCGAAGGCATGCGCCTGATCAAGCAGGGCGCAGTGCGTCTCGACGGTGACCCCGTCAAGGATGCCCGACACACCGTATATGCCGGCCAGAGCTGTCTGCTCCAGGTCGGCAAGCGTCGGATTGCGCGCGTGCAGCTCGAGGCCGGCTGATCAGCGCCGCCAGAAACACCGTGTGGCAGGCGTTTCGAGACCGTTGCCAAATTATTTCGCCAAATCCGTTGACACTCTGCGACGAAGGTCTAGAATGCGCCCTCTCGCAACACGGAGCGGCATTTGCAAACGCACAGCGGCGCCGGGGTTTCGAAGCTAGCGGGGCAGCGTTTCCGGATGATTCGTTTAACGAGCGATTCGGCGGCTGAGGTGACAGATCGAAGAAAAAAGCATTTGCTTGATTCGGTTGATTTGTTGCAGACTGGAGGGCCGCCTTGGGGCGGTGCGAAAGTCGGTCAGCAACGATTTCGAGAAGTTCGAAAAAGTGGTTGACAGGGTGTTGGAACGGCGTAGAATACGCGCTCTCGCAACATTCAACGCTTCGGTTAAGCGCTAGTTTAGCCGACGCAGATTGCAGATCTTTAACAACTTGTAAGTGACTTGTGTGGGTGCTCCTGTGGGGTGGCGTTAAGCCAAGCCCTATAGAGCATCCAAAGCATAAAGCTTGGGATGACTCGCACGATTGGATCAATCGTGCACCAGTTAGAAGTAATTAAACTGGAGAGTTTGATCCTGGCTCAGATTGAACGCTGGCGGCAGGCCTAACACATGCAAGTCGAGCGGTAACAGGAGGTGCTTGCACCTTGCTGACGAGCGGCGGACGGGTGAGTAATGCGTAGATATCTGCCTTTTAGTGGAGGATAACCTGGGGAAACCCAGGCTAATACTGCATAATCTCTACGGAGCAAAGCGGGGCTCTTCTATCCTCGCGCTAAAAGATGAGTCTACGTCTGATTAGTTTGTTGGTGGGGTAACGGCCTACCAAGACGACGATCAGTAGCTGGTCTGAGAGGATGATCAGCCACACCGGGACTGAGACACGGCCCGGACTCCTACGGGAGGCAGCAGTGGGGAATATTGGACAATGGGCGAAAGCCTGATCCAGCCATGCCGCGTGTGTGAAGAAGGCCTTAGGGTTGTAAAGCACTTTAAGCAGGAAAGAAAAGCGCCGGATTAATACTCCGAGCGTATTGACGGTACCTGCAGAATAAGCACCGGCTAACTCCGTGCCAGCAGCCGCGGTAATACGGAGGGTGCAAGCGTTAATCGGAATTACTGGGCGTAAAGCGAGTGCAGGCGGTTGCGTGTGTCGGATGTGAAAGCCCAGGGCTCAACCTTGGAATTGCATTCGAAACTGCGTGACTAGAATATGGTAGAGGAAGACGGAATTCCACGTGTAGCGGTGAAATGCGTAGATATGTGGAGGAACACCAATGGCGAAGGCAGTCTTCTGGGCCAATATTGACGCTGAGGCTCGAAAGCGTGGGTAGCAAACAGGATTAGATACCCTGGTAGTCCACGCCGTAAACGATGAGAACTAGACGTTGGTTGACATAGTCGACCAGTGTCGCAGCTAACGCGTTAAGTTCTCCGCCTGGGGAGTACGGCCGCAAGGTTGAAACTCAAAGGAATTGACGGGGGCCCGCACAAGCGGTGGAGCATGTGGTTTAATTCGATGCAACGCGAAGAACCTTACCTGCCCTTGACATCCTGCGAACCTTCCGGAGACGGAAGGGTGCCTTCGGGAACGCAGTGACAGGTGCTGCATGGCTGTCGTCAGCTCGTGTCGTGAGATGTTGGGTTAAGTCCCGCAACGAGCGCAACCCCTATCCTTAGTTGCCAGCATTCAGTTGGGCACTCTAAGGAGACTGCCGGTGACAAACCGGAGGAAGGTGGGGATGACGTCAAGTCATCATGGCCCTTATGGGCAGGGCTACACACGTGCTACAATGGCAAGTACAAAGGGTTGCGAACCTGCGAAGGGGTGCCAATCCCATAAAGCTTGTCCCAGTCCGGATTGTAGTCTGCAACTCGACTACATGAAGTCGGAATCGCTAGTAATCGCAGATCAGCAATGCTGCGGTGAATACGTTCCCGGGCCTTGTACACACCGCCCGTCACACCATGGAAGTCGGCTGCACCAGAAGTGGCTAGTCTAACTCTTCGGAGAGGACGGTCACCACGGTGTGGTCGATGACTGGGGTGAAGTCGTAACAAGGTAGCCGTAGGGGAACCTGCGGCTGGATCACCTCCTTTAGAGAACGGCTTTACGCTGTCCCATGGGAGTGCCCACACAAGTCACTTACACGTTAGCGGTCAGTCATGGCGGCGCAAGCCGCGATAGCTTTGGGTCTGTAGCTCAGTTGGTCAGAGCGCACCCCTGATAAGGGTGAGGTCGGAAGTTCAAATCTTCCCAGACCCACCAGTTTTCAGGCGTCTCGACCTCGGGGCTGTAGCTCAGCTGGGAGAGCACCTGCTTTGCAAGCAGGGGGTCAGCGGTTCGATCCCGCTCAGCTCCACCATTCGAGATCAGAACAAACAAGTGGATTGTTTGTTGTGATTTCGATCACCGCTCTTTAACAATCGGATTGTAATCGAACACTGTATTCTTTTAGCGAAGAATATATGAGTTGCTCATAGACTTTGAGTGCGAGAGCGCTTGAGGTTATATGACCAAGTGACCAAGCGCACACGGTGGATGCCTTGGCGACAGAAGGCGATGAAGGACGTAGCAGCCTGCGATAAGCTTCGGTGAGTCGGCAAACAGACTTTGACCCGGAGATTTCCGAATGGGGAAACCCACTTGCTGTGAGGCAAGTATCCCATGGTGAATACATAGCCATGGGAGGCAAACTCGGGGAACTGAAACATCTAAGTACCCGAAGGAACAGAAATCAATTGAGATTCCCTGAGTAGCGGCGAGCGAAACGGGAACAGCCCTTAAGCTTCGATTGTTCTAGTGGAAGTGTCCAGGAAAGGCACGCCATAGAAGGTGAAAGCCCCGTACACGAAAGGGCATTCGAAGTGAAATCGAGTAGGACGGAGCACGAGAAACTCTGTTTGAACATGGGGGGACCATCCTCCAAGGCTAAATACTCTCTGTCGACCGATAGTGAACCAGTACCGTGAGGGAAAGGCGAAAAGAACCCCGGTGAGGGGAGTGAAATAGAACCTGAAACCGTGTGCGTACAAGCAGTCAGAGCCTGTCTTTTGATGGGTGATGGCGTACCTTTTGTATAATGGGTCAGCGACTTACTTCTCAGTAGCAAGCTTAACCGTGTAGGGGAAGCGTAGGGAAACCGAGTCTTAATAGGGCGATGAGTTGCTGGGAGTAGACCCGAAACCGGGCGATCTATCCATGGTCAGTGTGAAGGTGAGGTAACACTTACTGGAGGCGCGAACCCACTAATGTTGAAAAATTAGGGGATGAACTGTGGATAGGAGTGAAAGGCTAATCAAGCCCGGAGATAGCTGGTTCTCCTCGAAAGCTATTTAGGTAGCGCCTCGTGTGTCACTGCCGGGGGTAGAGCACTGTATCGGCTAGGGGGTCCATAAGGATTTACCAAACCGAAGCAAACTCCGAATACCGGCAAGTGTAAGCACGGGAGACACACTGCGAGAGCTAACTTCCGTAGTGGAAAGGGAAACAACCCAGACCGCCAGCTAAGGTCCCCAAGTCATGGCTAAGTGGCAAACGATGTGGGAAGGCACAGACAGTCAGGAGGTTGGCTTAGAAGCAGCCATCCTTTAAAGAAAGCGTAATAGCTCACTGATCTAGTCGGCCCGCGCGGAAGATATAACGGGGCTAAAGCCATGCACCGAAGCTGCGGACTTGCAATTTATTGCAAGTGGTAGAGGAGCGTTCTGTAGGCCGTGAAGGTGAACCGTGAGGTTTGCTGGAGGTATCAGAAGTGCGAATGCTGACGTGAGTAACGATAAGGCAGGTGAAAAACCTGCCCGCCGAAAATCCAAGGTTTCCTGCGCAACGCTATTCGGCGCAGGGTGAGTCGGTTCCTAAGGCGAGGCCGAAAGGCGTAGTCGATGGAAAACGGGTTAATATTCCCGTACCTCGCTTAACTGCGATGGGGTGACGAAGAAGGTTAGGCTAGCCGGGTGATGGTTATCCCGGTTTAAGCTTGTAGGCAGGTCTTCCAGGCAAATCCGGAAGGCTGATGCCGAGAAGCGATGACGAGTGCCCAAGGGCGCGAAGTAGCTGATACCACGCTTCCAGGAAAAACCTCTAAGCTTCAGGTTAAGCAGACCGTACCCCAAACCAACACAGGTGGATAAGGTGAGAATCCTAAGGCGTATGAGACAACTCGGGTGAAGGAACTCGGCAAAATGGTACCGTAACTTCGGGAGAAGGTACGCCCCTTTTGGTGAAGACACTTGCTGTCTGAGCTGGGAGGGGCCGCAGAGACCAGGTGGCTGCGACTGTTTACTAAAAACACAGCACTCTGCTAACACGTAAGTGGATGTATAGGGTGTGACGCCTGCCCGGTGCCGGAAGGTTAAATGATGGGGTTAGCTTCGGCGAAGCTCTTGATTGAAGCCCCGGTAAACGGCGGCCGTAACTATAACGGTCCTAAGGTAGCGAAATTCCTTGTCGGGTAAGTTCCGACCTGCACGAATGGCGTAACGATGGCCACACTGTCTCCACCCGAGACTCAGTGAAATCGAAATTGCTGTGAAGATGCAGTGTTCCTGCGGCAAGACGGAAAGACCCCGTGCACCTTTACTACAGCTTTGCACTGGATCTTGAATATTTTTGTGTAGGATAGGCGGGAGGCTATGAAGCGTTGGCGCTAGCCAGCGTGGAGCCACCCTTGAAATACCGCCCTGAAATGTTCGAGGTTCTAACCTAGGTCCCTTATCGGGATCAGGGACAGTGTATGGTAGGTAGTTTGACTGGGGCGGTCTCCTCCCAAAGAGTAACGGAGGAGTGCAAAGGTACCCTCAGCACGGTCGGAAATCGTGCAACGAGTGTAAAGGCAAAAGGGTGCTTGACTGTGAGACCGACGGGTCGAGCAGGTACGAAAGTAGGTCTTAGTGATCCGGTGGTTCTGTATGGAAGGGCCATCGCTCAACGGATAAAAGGTACGCCGGGGATAACAGGCTGATTCCTCCCAAGAGTCCACATCGACGGAGGAGTTTGGCACCTCGATGTCGGCTCATCACATCCTGGGGCTGAAGCAGGTCCCAAGGGTATGGCTGTTCGCCATTTAAAGTGGTACGCGAGCTGGGTTTAGAACGTCGTGAGACAGTTCGGTCCCTATCTGCCGTAGGCGTTCGAGATTTGAGAGGATCTGACCTTAGTACGAGAGGACCGGGTTGGACGTACCTCTGGTGTTCCGGTTGTCACGCCCGTGGCATTGCCGGGTAGCTACGTACGGAAGGGATAAGCGCTGAAAGCATCTAAGCGCGAAGCCCACCTCAAGATGAGATCTCGCTAGCTCCTTGAGAGCTCTTAAGGGTCGTCCGAGACGAGGACGTTGATAGGCCAGGTGTGTAAGTACGGCAACGTATTCAGCTTACTGGTACTAATTGCCCGTGAGGCTTGGTCATATAACGCTCAAGCGCTTTTGTAACAGCGCAGCGCATGACAACTCAGTGTTCGATTACAAAACCGATTGTTCCAGTTTGCCTGGCGGCTATAGCGAGTGGGAACCACCCGAACCCATTCCGAACTCGGAAGTGAAACCGCTCAGCGCCGATGGTAGTGTGGGGTCTCCCCATGTGAGAGTAGGTCACCGCCAGGCTCCAAACGAAAAAGCCCCGTCGCATCCGCGTCGGGGCTTTTTTTTTATGTCCCTATCGCAGCGCAATGCCACAGGAGTGCCTCGCCGCAACCGCCAAAAAAACAACCCGGGACTGCCGAAAACTTCGGCGAACAGGCTTTTCTACAGGTGGCTATGCTGGATTCCTGTACGGGCGGCAGGCGCGCATCCTCATCAGCGCGGCCATGCGTCACTCCAAGCCCGACAATCGAGATCAACTTCCGCATCGCCTGCTCGCCCCGGCTCTGTGAGGTCACGCCCGGAATGCATCAACCATGTAATTCGGCGGTCTCAGTACCACAGGTCACGACCGCGTAGCGCGAGAGTGCCTGCACGGGATTGTTGCTGGCTTTTGACGCGACGGCTTTTGTCCGTCCATCTGCACCGCCGCTTGCCTCGCGTTGCCGCTGGCGCAGCGGTGCCACGCGATTCTCTACAATGCCCGCGCCCGCGGAGGTTCGGGCAGGGCCGAAGCGGCCCGTCATCTTTGTTTCAGGCTATCGTGACCGCGGCACGATTGCGTCAGTCATGAGGTTTCCGGTACAAGATTGAAGTGTTGACAAAGAAATCGCTCTCTGAATCCGGCGGTTCGTCAAGGAGGTCGTGCTTCGTGTTGGTCATACCTCGCATTCTCAAACTCGATGCCGGCGGTCTACCCGTGGAATGGGTGGATTGGCGCGAAGCCGTGAGCCTCTATTTCACGGACAAGATCGCGTGGGAGGCAGGTAGCGAGAAAATCGTGCTGCGAGGCGGGAGGTCTCGTGAAACAGGCGCACGAAGCGTGATCGCAATCGACTCCATCATTGCGGTACGCGATCGCTCGCATCGGTTCGCACGTAATCTGGTACCGACCCTCACCCGACGCGAGTTGTTCCATCGCGACGGCGGTCTATGCATGTACTGCGGCGACCAGTTGAGCTTCTCGCAGATGCAGATCGAACACGTGGTGCCGAGATCTAAGGGGGGCGAGCACGCATGGCGCAACGTGGTATCGACCTGCGAACCCTGTAACCGCTACAAGGACGATCGGACGCCGGAGCAGGCCGGGATGAAACTGCTGGCGCTGCCCTACGAACCGAACCTGGCGGAATGGCTTATTCTCGCCAACCGCCGCATACTCGCGGATCAACAAGCTTTTCTCGAGCGCCTGGCGCCCCGACGGGTACGCATGGCGAGTTAGATCGCACGCCCCGTAACGCCCGCCATCAAAGGGCTACCCGAGCGCAGCTGGCGCACAACGGCTTCGTGCCGTCCCATCACGTCGAGCAGGGCATCCACCGCGGCGTACGCGATGTGATGCGCCAACCGCGAATCCGGATCGGCTCTCGTGCCGCTGGCGCTTAGCGCGTGATCCGATACGCTGTCGGCTAGGGCACCGGCGACGATGGGACGTAGCGCGGCCCGCAGACGCTCGCCTGCGTTGTCGCGGAGAAATTCCGTTGCCGTCATCGATCCGCCGTCGAGCAGGGAGCGCGGATGCCGAACATGGAGCGCGTTGATCGCCTCCCTCAGAACCGGGCCGGCCTGACTGGCCGTGTTCTCTGCCGCGAGTCTGATACGAGCGGGCGTCATGCCGGCTCGATCTTCATCCGATGCCGCCCTATGGGAGCTGCCGGTATGTCGATCGAAGCCGCCGGGCGTACCCAGTTCCATCACCGCGAGGGCCGCGCCGTCGACCAGCATATTCCTGACCACGCTTGCGGTACGTTCGCCGGAAATACGGCGCGTTCTTGACGCGCTCACTGCGGACGGCGCCGCCACGGCGCGCTCCATCCGTGCGCCGAGGCCGCTTGCCTGGGCGCCGGTAACCAATGTAAGCAGACTTGAAGCCAACAGGCCGATTACAAACCGTCGCATAGTGCCTCGGGCCTCGCTGAAATGGCCGACGAGCAGTGAAACTAGCATGTGGGCCGGACTGCTCCGGCTAACAAATGTTCCGAAACGGTGACAAAGGATTGCCCGAACCACGCCGGGCCGGACAGAATAAGGCGATGAAAATTTCTCCCGAACAGATTACGGCGGGCATCCTCGCGGGCGGAGAAGGCCGGCGCCTTGGCGGCGTCGACAAGGGCTGGTACGCCGTGGGCGAGCGGCCCTTGATCGAGCATACGCTTGATCGGGTAAAGCCCCAGGTCGGCCGCATCGTGATCAGTGCGAATCGTTCCATACCGCGCTATCGAAGCCTCGGCTATACCGTACACGGCGACGACACCGACGATCACCGCGGCCCGCTTGCCGGCATCGCCACGGTGCTGAAGGCGGCGGCCACGCCGTACGTTCTGATTGTGCCCGTCGACACGCCTCTGCTGCCTCTGGATCTCGCCGAGCGTCTGGCGGCCGCGATGCGCCCGGAAACCGATATCGCGGTCGCGCGTACGCCGGATGAATTGCACCCCTTGCATGCATTGATGCGCCGCTCTTTGTTGGATGATTTGCAGGCGGCGTTGTTTTCGGGCGTGCGCCGGGTCACCGAATGGCAGCAGAATACCGACCGCGTTGTAGTCGACTGGGCCGACGCCGACGCTTTCGCCAACATCAACAGCGACGAGGATGCCGAGTCGCTGACCGACCGGATCTAACCGCCGGCCGTCCCGCCCCAACCGATCGTCCTGCCGATCGCCAAAGAGAATCTTATGTCGCCGACGCCCCGTCAATCGGCCTTTCGGCCGGCCGAGCATGATGCCCCGATGCCGCTGGCCGAGGCCCGTCGCCGTATCGTGGAAGCGATCGAACCCATTCGCGAGAGCGAAGAAGTCCGGTTGCCGGATGCAGTGCACCGTGTGCTGGCCGAGCCGGTGTTCGCCAAGGTGGACGTGCCGAGCGCTGCCAATTCGTCGATGGATGGGTACGGCTATGCCGCGGCCAATGTGACCGGCCCGGGCACAAGATTGACCGTGGCTGGCCAGAGCCTGGCCGGGCATCCGTTTGACGGGCAGGTCGGTGCCGGGGCGTGTGTGCGCATCATGACCGGGGCCGTGGTCCCCGAGGGCGTCGACACGGTCGTCATGCAGGAGAACGTGACGACCGAGGCCGACGCTGTCACGGTCGATACGCCCGCTGCTGCCGGCGCGAACATCCGGCCCGCCGGGGAAGACCTCGCGCGCGGCGATACCGTGCTTCCGGCGGGTAGTTATCTCCGCCCGGCCGATATCGCCGTGCTGGCATCAGTCGGTGCGGCGAAGGTGACCGTGGTTCGTCGCCCGCGAGTGGCGTTCTTCTCGACCGGCGACGAACTGAGGCCGATCGACGGTCCGCTCGAGAACGGCGCGATCTACGACAGCAACCGCTACGGCTTGGCTGCGCAGCTGCAAATCCTTGGCATGGAAGGCGTCAACCTCGGGGCCGTGGGCGACTCGCCCGATGCCCTGGCAGCAGCGTTCGACCGCGCCGCGGATTGCGATGCGCTGATCACAAGCGGGGGCGTATCGGTGGGCTCGGCCGATTTCGTGGTCGACGTGCTGCGCGACAAGGGCGTCATCGATTTCTGGCGCGTGGCCATCAAACCGGGCAAGCCGCTCGCTTTCGGCACTGTCGGACGCGCCCGATTCTTTGGCCTGCCCGGCAACCCCGTGTCGACCGCGGTGACGTTCATTCAACTGGTGCGGCCGGCGCTGGTGCGGCTCGCCGGAGCGACGCCGGCCGTGCCCGTTCGTTTCAGTCTCCCGACGGCGACCGATCTTGCCAAGCGGCCCGGACGCGAGCATTTCCTGCGTGCACGGCTCGATTTCTCGCGTGAGTCTCCCGCCGTGATCGCGATCGATCATCAGGGGTCCGGGGTGATGCGCTCCATGAGTCGGGCCGATGCCTTCATCGTGTTGCCGGCCGAATGCGGCGACGTGCCGGCCGGTACGCCGGTCACGGTGGAGCCGTTCGCCCAGACGATCTGGGCGCCGGTCGATCGCTGACGCTCAACGCGCGAGAACATCGCGCGCAATACGTCGAGCAGCCCGGACGACCGCCGCTGCAGCGTCGGTATTTTTAATGGGGGATCGACGTCCTGCGATCCCGGCGATCGGCGCGGTGGCGGGCCTGGATACCCCCGGTTGACCATGCGTATGCCGTCGGTGCGATAGCCGTGCAGGCTTTGCCCCGCCACGTTTCCAGCGCGATGCCCGGGCGCGTGGCCGGCGATCGCCGGCACAGCGGCACGGGCTTACCCGCGGATTGCGGCGCCACCTCGCAGCGCGCCCCGGTGCCGGCGCCACCGCGGGAATACCGATTGATTCCGGCGTCGAAACGTGGGGATACTCAAGGCAACACAATCCAATATCGTCGACGACCCGTATCCGACACCGCTTGGCGGGCGACGTCTCGCGGCCTGAGCGCCGTGTTGTTGTTCCGGCGCCTGCGGGCATGACCCGAGCTGGCGGAAGCCCCTACGATGACGCGTCCCGCCGAAGCCGGCCGCGCGTTTGTTTCGGAAGAGTCGTCGTCGACGATGAACAGGAGCGCCTTCGTGGATCAGGAAGCTGAATTTTTCGACATCACGGTCGACGGCCAGTCGGTTACCGTACGTACCGGACAGCCGTTGCCGGAGGCCCTCGATGCGGCGGGTCTGTACTTGCCGCATCTGTGCTACCACCCCGACCTGGGCTCCATACAGACCTGCGATACCTGTTTCGTCGAGGTCGACGGCAATCTGGTTCGTGGTTGCGCGGTGACGGTCAAGCCCGGCATGGAAATCGGGTTGAACGTCCAGGAGGCCGAATCGGCCCGCATGGAAGCCATTCACCGCGTGACCGCGAATCACGATCTGTATTGTTCGGTCTGCGACAACAATAATGGCGATTGTGCGGTGCATAACACCGTGCGCGATATGCACGTACCCGGGCAGTACTACGAATATCGCGGCAAGCCTTACGAGAAGGACTACTCCAACCCCTTCTATATCTACGATCCCGACCAGTGCATTCTTTGCGGGCGCTGCGTCGAAGCCTGTCAGAATCTCCAGGTCAACGAGACGCTATCGATCGACTGGTCGCGCGAACGCCCCCGGGTGATCTGGGACGAAGACGTCGCGATCGAGGATTCGTCCTGCGTTTCCTGCGGTCACTGCGTCACCGTCTGCCCCTGTAACGCGCTGATGGAAAAAACCGCGATCGGCAAGGTCGGGCCGATGACGGCGCTCTCGCCGCAGAATCGCGACGGTTATCGCAAGCTGGGCCGCGCCGCGATCGACCTGGTCAAAGCCGCTGAACACACCACCGGTTTCGGTCCGATCTTCGGCGTATCGGAGATCGACGCGGCCATGCGCGAGACCGAGCTCAAACGGACCAAGACAGTCTGCACCTACTGCGGCGTGGGCTGTTCGTTCGAGATGTGGACGCGCGAGCGGGAACTGCTCAAGGTTCAGCCGGTGCATGAAGCGCCGGCCAACCGATTTCGACCTGCATCAAGGGCAAGTTCGGCTGGGGCCATATCAACAGCGAACATCGTCTGACCAAGCCGCTGATTCGCGAGAACGGCGCGTTCCGCGAGGCGGAATGGGACGAGGCATACGCGCTCATCGCGCGTCGGTTCAACGAGATCCGGGACGCCCACGGTCCGGATGCGCTGGCCTACATCGCTTCCTCGAAGTGCACCAACGAGGAAGGCTATCTGATGCAGAAGCTCGCGCGCGGCGTGATGGGCACGAACAACATCGACAACTGCTCGCGCTATTGTCAGGCGCCTGCCACCGAGGGGCTGTGGCGTACTGTGGGCTATGGCGCCGATACTGGCTCGATCGCCGATCTGGAAGCCGCCGAGCTGTTGTTGATCGTCGGCGCGAACACGGCCGAAAGCCATCCCGTGATCGCGACCCGCTTCAAGCGGGCGGCCAAGCTGCACGGGCAGAAGCATATCGTCGCCGACCTGCGCAAGAACGAGCTGGCCCAGCGCGCCGATCTGCATCTCAAGCCCGCGCCGGCCACCGACATGATCTGGATGAACGCGATCTCGAAATACGTGATCGACAACGGCTACCACGCCGAGGAATTCATCCGCGAGCACGTCGATCATTTCGACGAATTCAAGGCGTCGCTGGAGGAATTCACGTTCGAGTTCGCCATCGAGCGCTGCGGCATCACCCGCGAGACGCTGCAGAAGACGGCCGATATGATCGTCGAAGCCGATACCATCTGCGGCGTCTGGGCGATGGGCGTGACCCAGCATTCGCATGGGTTCGGATACCGCCACCGCCTTGTGCAACCTGTTGCTGGTGACCGGCAACATGGGGCGTTTCGGTTCGGGCGGCTATCCGATGCGCGGCCACAACAACGTCCAGGGCGCGTCCGATTTCGGCAACATGCCCGATCGCTTTCCCGGCTACGAGTTCGTCTCCGACGACGAGGTGCGCCCAGCTACGAGAAAGCCTGGGGCGTCGAGTTGTCGACGAACAAGGGCCTGGACAACCACGAGATGGTGCACAACATCCACGACGGCGATCTCAAGTCGTTGTACGTGGTCGGCGAGGACATGAGCATCGTCGATTCGGACGCGCTGAACGTGCAGGCGTGCCTTCGAGAAGCTCGAATTCTTCGTGGTGCAGGACATGTTCTTCTCGCGCACCTGCGAGTTCGCGGACGTCGTGCTGCCGGCAAGCCCGTCGGTGGAGAAGGAAGGCACCTTCACCAACACCGAGCGCCGGATTCAGCGCACTCTACGAAGTCTTTCCCCCGCTCGGCGATTCGAAGCCCGACTGGCTCATCCTCACCGAACTGGCCAAACACCTTGGCCACGACTGGGGCTATACCCACCCGAGCGAGATCATGCACGAGGCGGCCGGGCTGGCGCCCTGTTCGCCGGCGTGCACTACGATCTGCTGGATGGTTTCAACTCCTTGCAGTGGCCGGTGGCGCGCCGACGGCACCGGCGCGCCGGATCTCTACCCCGAGCTCAAGTTCCATTTCGACGACGGCCACGCCAATTTCCATCCGGTGCAGCTGGACCGAGCCGACCGACCAGGTCGACGACGAGTACGACCTGCACCTGAACAACGGTCGCCTGCTGGAGCATTTCCACGAAGGCAACATGACCGACGAGACCCCGGGCATCGTCTACAAGATTCGCGCATGGTTTCGTCGAAGTCTCGCCGGAGCTGGCCGAAGAACGCGGGCTGGAAAGCGGTGCCATGGTGCGGCTCAAGTCGCGCCGCGGTGCGATCAAGGTGGCCGTGGAGGTCACCGACCGGGTTCAGGGCCAGCAGCTCTACATGCCCATGCACGGCAAGAAGAACATCGAGGCCATCAACGTCCTCACCAGCTTCGAAGCCGACAAGGACACCGACACGCCGGCCTACAAGGAGCTGGCGGTGAACATGCAGTTGCTCGAGGACCACGGCCCGGCGCCGCTCAAACCCAACAACCAGCGCAACAAGGCTCGTCATCCCACCACCGGCGTACAAGTCGACCAGCAAATGGGAACGCGACGACTACAAGCGCCCGCCCAAGATGCGTCCCACCGGCAGCGGTTTGTAGCGCGCCTTTGTATCAAGCGATGGCCGCTTCGCGGCCGTCGCCCGACAGGATTTTCCCGATGGCAGAACAGATTCACTATCGTCCGGAACAGGCCCGGCGGCTGCGCCCGGAAACGGTCGACGAACTCGAAAAATTCGAGGGCCGTATTGGCGAGATCAACGGCCTGCTCGACCAGCTCTATGAATCCGGGCTGATGCGCTGGCTCAAGGACTTCGTGGGCGCGATGCCCGAAGTCTCGATGATCGCGCTCGACGGCCTGAACACCGATCAGGGGCGGGCCGGCATGCGTAATCTGCTGGTGCTGGCCAAGCAACTCGGCAAGATCGATCCGGATCAACTCGAGCATATGTTCGATGCCGTGCACAGCGGCCTCGACCGAGCCGACGAAACCGCATCCGGCAAGCACGATTCGCCCTACGACCCGCCGGGCGTGACGGGGGTCTTCAAGCTGCTACGAGACGAAGAGCTCTGGCACACACTGGCACCGGTGATCGAAGGCGCCAAGGCATTCTCGGCCGCCTCGCGTCGGCAGCGTGAGGAAGCCGAAAATACGGACCCGCATAACAGCGGCGGTTCGAACGACTAGGATTCGTTGACGCCGCGATCGGCCGCACAGACCAGGACTGACGGGCCCGTTCCAGGGCCTGTTCTCCTTCATGCGAGTCCGCGCCAAGCGCTTCCCGAAAATTGACTATGGGCGGCAGGACGAGGCGTAGTACGCGTGGGGCAGTCATTCTGGACCCGCGTGCTACAACGCTGGATTGCCTTTGTGTCGTTGAATCGTAGGGCGCCTGTCGCGAAGGGTTGGGACGCTCGTCAAAATTAATCACGGGCGCCCGGCGGCGCTGCAGGCCTTGACCGGGCGTGCGCCCAAAGGTGGCGGCTCGCGGCTTGCCGGACACGATTCGCGACCGCCCGTGAGACGCTCGCATGAAGGGTCAACAGGCCCTAAATGATGCCGGCGACGCGCAACACGAACACGCCGGCCGTCATGGTCACGCTCGCGGCCAGCGTGGTCACGGCGACAATATTGGCCGCCAAGCGGGCATCGCCACCCATGGCTTCCACCATGATGAAGCTGGCGGCCGCCGTCGGGCAGGCGAAATACAGGAACATCAGCCCGAGTTCCCGTGGCGGGTAACCCAGCAGCCACCCCCCCATCACGGCCACGCCCGGCAGGATCGTCATCTTGATCGCGCTCGACGAGAAAGCCACGCCGCGAGCGTCGTAGAGCGCACGCACCGACAGCGCGCCGCCGATACAGATCAACGCCAGCGGCAGGGTGAGCTGCGCGAAATAATCGCCGCTGGTCATCACCCATTTCGGGATCGGGATGCCGATGCCCGCAACGACCACCGACGCCAGCGTTGCCAGTATGAGCGGGTTGGCGGCCACCCCGCGGGTGATCGAGCGCCAGTCCGCGCTTGCGCCGGGCTGATACCAGGTGAGGATGATCACGGCGAGCACGTTGTAGATCAGAATCACTTCGCCGACGAGAACGCTGCCGGCGGACAACCCGAAATCGCCGTACATATTCTGTGCCAGCGCCAGGCCCACGATGCCGCAGTTGCCGCGGAACGCGCCCTGGACATAGACCCCGCGTTGCAATTCGGGCACGCGCCAGATCGCCCATAGCCATACCAGGACGAAGCTCGCCACGGTCGCAAGGCCGAAATAGGCGATCATGCCGGGCCGGATCGCGTTGCCCAGATCCGCACTCACGATCGACACGAAGATCAGCGCCGGCATACTGCCCTTGAACACGATCTTCGAGGCGGCCGACACGAAACGATCGTCGATCCAGCCGATGCGGCGCAGGGCAATACCCACGAAGACCAGGGCGAACACCGGCAGGGTGGTGTTCAGCGTCTGCATGAAAATCGCGGCAATAGACATGGAACAGGTCGGAGATCGTGGGCAAAACGGCGGAAACGGAACCAGACTCAGTTGGATGTTGGGTACGAGTCGCGCAGGCGCAGTCTGAAAAATCGGCGGCGGCCAGCAAGAAAAGGCGTAGTACGCGCCGTGTGGCCATTCTGTACCAGCGCGCCGCACGACTGGATTGCCGTCGTTTCAACAACCCTGAGCGCTTGTTCCTTCGGGTTGGCCCGCCCATGCAACAGCCATGAGCGCCCTGCCACGGCTTGTGCCTTGCCGGACACGGTTTGCGGACGCCAATGCGGGGCTCGAACGAAACCTCAACGAGCCGTAGTATAGACGTAAGACCTTTGTCGAATACAGTCATCGCCAAGAGCAGGGCGGCGACAGGTCTTCAGGCCGTATCATGGCGGCATCCCATCGACGGAAATCCGCGCATGTGCCGATCCGACCTTCCCGATTCGGCCGCGACGGGCGCGCGCCCGTCCGTGGCTCGCGAGCGTGTTTCGATCGTGAGTTATCGCGACGGTGCCTGGCGCACGGCCGACGACGCGCTGGCGGTAGAACGCGCGCTGGAGATCCATATCGCCGGCGCCGAGCCGTTGATCACCATGCGCACGCCGGGCCACGATCGCGAGCTGGCCGCCGGCCTGCTGCACGGCGAAGGCGTGGTGGAGACGATCGACGACATCGTCTACCTGCGCCACAGTCCGCACGAGCCCGACGTGATCCGCGCCATGCTCAAGCCTTCAGCGCGCGCCCGCCTCGACCGCATCGAGCGCAATACACTTGCAACCAGTGCCTGTGGTGTCTGCGGCAAGCCGAGTTTTCGCGCACCGCAACCGCGCCGCGCGGGCCTGACGGCCGAGTCGCGCATGGAACATCGAGCCGGGCTGGTTGCTGGGTTTGCCCGATCGGATGCGCGGGGAGCAGGGTGTGTTCGAGTCGACCGGGGGGCTGCATGCGGCCGCTCTGTTCGACGCCGGCGGCGATCTGATCGCGTCGAGCGAGGATGTCGGGCGCCACAATGCGCTCGACAAGCTGATCGGCCGGGCGTTGATCGAGGATCGGCTGCCGCTGGATCGGCATGTCTTGATGCTGTCTGGTCGGGCGAGTTTCGAATTGCTGCAGAAGTCGATCGCCGCCGGCATTCCAGTCGTCTGCGCGATATCGGCGCCGAGCAGTTTCGCGGTCGAACTCGCGCGTCGGTTCTCGACCACCCTGGTCGGGTTTCTTCGGGGCGGGCGTTTCAATTGTTACAGCGGCGCTCATCGCCTGGGCCACGATTGAGCGGCCTCGGCGACCGGGGTCGACTTATGCCCAATTGACCAAGCGGCCCGCGCCCGCGAGGCTTTGCGAACCACAAGCGGCCGTCGAGCCGCGCTGCTGCAATCCATATTGGGGAAATACATGACGAGCCGAAATTTCTGGGCCGCCGGCGTACTGGCGGCAATGATGGTGCTGGGCGGCTGTGGCCAGTCGAACGACCAGTCGAATAACGATCAGAGCCAGGATCAAAGTCAGAATCAGGCTTCGGCCGATGGCTCGTTCGACAACGGCGGGAAGGCAGTGAACCTGATCTTCGGCACCGGCGGCACCTCGGGCACCTACTACCCGATCGGCGGCGCGCTCAAGGGCGTGTTCGAGAAGAGCGATCGCATCGACAACGTGCAGGTGGTCTCGACCGGTGCGTCCGTCCAGAACATCAACAACATCATGGACGGCACCAATCAGATCGCCATCGTGATGAGCGATGTCGCCTACGATGCGATCAAGGGCAACAACCAGTTCAAGGGCCGCCCGGCCAAGATCGATGCGATCGCGGGCCTGTATCCCAACGTGGTGCAGATCGTGGCGCTCGACGGTTCGAACATCCACAGTGTGTCCGATCTCAAGGGCAAGCGGGTCGGCGTCGGCAAGGTCGGTTCGGGCGTCGAGGCCAGCGCCAAGAAAGTGCTGGAATCGGCCGGGCTGAAGTACGACGACCTGGCGCGCGTGTCGCATACCGGTTATGCCGACTCGGTCACCGACATGAGCAACGGCAATCTGGATGCGGCCTTCTTCACCTCGGGCGTGCCGAATTCGTCGATCACCGGCCTGATGCAGAACACCAAGGTGCACTTCGTCAACGTCGACGGCGATACCGCCAAGAAGCTGTTGAAGAAATATCCGTATTACGAAAACTACGATATCGCGGCGCACAAGAAGAACGAATACGACCTCGCCAACGACGTGCACACGGTCTCGATCCGCAATCTGCTGATTGTGCCGGCCTCGATGGACGACAAGGTTGCCGAGGATCTGACCAAGCGCTTCTACAACTACCTCGGCTCCGACAGCGTCTCGGTGGCCGCGCTCAAGCAGTTCGATCGCAACAAGATGAACGAGAACCTGGTGCTGCCGGTGCAGCCGGGCGCCAAGGCGTTCTACAAGACGATCGACCAGGGCGGTTCGGGCTCGGACAACTCCGGCAGCGGCGGCAGCGGCAGCACCGACGACGCCGGCAACTCCTAGTTGCCGGTGGCCGGGCGGCGTTGGCGGCCGGCGGTCGTCATCGCCGGTCTGGTGCTGTTCGCCGGCGCGGCCCTGTGGCTGGGCTGGCCGAGGTCGTGGCTGGAGATCCGGCACGGTCAGAACGTGGTCGCCGTCTATCCGGGTGCCCCCGGCACCCGGTTCTCGCTGCGCTGGATGCATTCGGTCGAGCGCGAGGACTGGATCGAATGTTTTCGTGTGACCGACGCCGGTGCCATCGACATCGCCGCCACCCGCTTCAAGACCTTCGGTGCCGGCGTGCCGGCGCATGCCGGCCGGCACACCGAACTGGAGCACGGCTGGGTGGTGATGACGGGCATCGATCGCGATGTTGATCCGCTGACCGTGCAGGCGGCGGCCGCCGAGCGCTATCGTTTCCGCTACGGCCACGACAAGGGCCCCTGGCATCGGCTGTCGTACAACGGCGCGGCGCCGATTCTTGTTTTTCGCATCGTGCGCGCACCGTGGGTCGCCGTCGCCTGGTCGCGACTGGCCACGATCTGGCGCGGCCCGGCCGCGGATACAACCCGAGCCTGAGATGAACACGAATCAATCGAGCGCCGAAGCCAGCGAAGTTCACGGCACCCGTGAGACGCTGGAGAAATACGACCGCGAGTCGACCGTCCGCGACGGCCTGCCGCGCGCCTGGATGATCGGCATCGCCACGGTCTGCGTGGCGCTGGCCCTGTTCCATCTGTATACGTCGTTCGCCGGGCCGCTGGTGGATGTCGTGCAGCGCTCGATCCATCTCTACACGCTGCTCGGGCTCACCTTCATCCTGTTCCCGCTGATGCGCTCGTCGGCCCGCGACCGGGTGCCGTGGATCGACGTGATCCTGGCGCTGGCCTCGTTCGCGATCGGTCTCTACATGATCGGCGTCTCGCATCGGGTGATCGAAACCGCCGGGCGCATCAACGATGTCGATATGGTGGTCGGCCTGGTTGCGATCGGTCTGGTGATCGACGCCGCACGCCGGGTGACCGGCTGGGGCCTCCCTATTCTGGCGGCGATCTTCCTATTCTATGGCTTCTACGCCAAGTTGTCGCTGTATTCAGTGCTCTCCGAGCCGATCGTGATGGCGACCTGCCGGCAGGTGGTCTCGCATCTGGTGTATATCACCGAAGGCCTGCTGGGCACGGCGATCGCGGTCTCGGCGAGTTACATCATCCTGTTCATCCTGTTCGGCGCGTTCCTGGTCAAATCCGGTCTCGGCCAGCTGTTCAACGACCTGGCGCTGGCCATCGCCGGGCCGAGCCGGGGCGGGCCCGCCAAGGTGGCGGTGGTCGCCAGCGGTTTTCTCGGCTCGATCAACGGTTCGGCCATCGCCAACGTGGTCACCACCGGCGCCTTCACCATTCCGTTGATGAAGCGCACCGGCTACAAGGCCAATTTCGCCGGCGCGGTCGAGGCGGCGGCCAGCGTGGGCGGCCAGATCCTGCCGCCGATCATGGGCGCGGCGGCGTTCATCATGGCCGAGGTGCTGTCGGTGCCCTACACGCAGGTGATGCTGGCCGGCATCATCCCGGCGCTGCTGTACTACCTCGGCATCCTGTTTCAGGTGCATCTGCGGGCCACCCGCAACGGCCTGTCCGGCATTCCGCGCTCGGAACTCACGCCGCTGCGTCAGGTGCTGGCCAAGCGTGGGCATCTGCTGTTGCCGATGGTCATCCTGTTGTGGATGATCTTCGACGGCCGCGCGCCGTTCTTCGCCGCGTTCTGGTCGATCGCGGCGACCGTGCTGATCTGCGGCACGCCGCGGCTGGTGATCGGCGTCACCGCCATCCTGGTCGCACTCGTGCTGCAGCCGCAGTGGCTCGCGATGCTCGACGGCCGCACCGTACCTGAACTGGCCGCCAGCCGGCTCTGGCTGTTCGGCGTGATCGGCCTGCCGATCGCGATCAACATGATCCGCTCGCGGCTGCCGATCGAGCCGTCCGAAGTGATGGATATCGCCGATTGTCGCGACGCGATGGTCGAGGGCGTACGCAATGCCATTCCGGTGGCAATCGCCTGCGGTGCGGTGGGCATCATCGTGGGCGTGGCCACGCTCACCGGCATCGCGCTGGATGCGGCCGACTGGGTGGTCTCGATGGGCCAGGCGATCCCTTCCGAGATGGTGCGCCTGCTGGTCACCCTGGCGCTCACCATGGGCGCCTCGATCGTGCTTGGCATGGGCCTGCCGAGCATTCCCTGCTACATCATCACCTCCACGATGGCGGCGCCGATCCTGCTCAACTTGCCGCTGTTCCGCGAACTGGCCGGCTCGAACGATACCGCGATCTTCGTCGCCCATATGTTCGTCTTTTATTTCGGCATCTTCGCCAACCTCACGCCACCGGTCGCGCTTGCCGCGTATGCCGGGGCGGGGATTTCCGGCGGCTCGCCGAACGCGACGGGCGTACAGGCCATGAAGCTTGCTGTTGCTGGCTTCGTCGTGCCCTACATGTTCGTGTTCGCCCACAGCATGCTCATGATCGATGCCACGTGGTGGGACGTGATCATCGTGGCGACCACCGGCGCGCTCGGCGTGCTGCTATTGGCGGTTGCGGTCGAGGGCTATCTGCGGGCGCCGCTCAACGTCCTGTTCCGGCTGCTTGCGCTGGTCGGGGCGCTGGCGCTGATCTTCCCGGGCTGGGTTTCGGATGCGATCGGGGCAGCCATCGCCGTTCTGTTGTTCCTGATCCGGCCCGGCGCCGCGTCCGGCCAAAACGCTTCGCCGGAAGCAGGGTAAGCGGCATTACCCTGCGGCGACCGTTGTCGCCGACCTGATCGGTCCGACGTATACGGCCCCATGCGGGGCTTTGCGGCGCTCGCCTGTCATAGCGCTTGTCAGGCGGATGCGCACCGCCTAACGTCAGGCTGCAACCGTTCTGAAAAAACTGCCATGACCGACACCATCGACAACCGTCAATTCCGTCTTGCCCGGCGTCCCAAGGGCATGCCCGAGCGCAACGATTTCGAGTTTGCCACCGAAGCGCTGCGCGAGGCGCGCGACGGCGAAGTACGGATCGCCGTCGAATACATCTCGCTCGATCCGGCCATGCGCGGGTGGATGAACGCCGGCAAGTCCTATATCAAGCCGGTCGGCATCGGCGAGGTGATGCGCGCGGGCGCTGCGGGCACGGTGATCGATTCGAAGCATCCGGATTTCGCGGCCGGTGACAAGGTCAGCGGCAACTTCGGCGTACAGACCCATGCCGTGTTCCCCGGCGACGAGCTACGCAAGGTCGATACCTCGCTGGCCGATCTGCCGGTCTATCTCGGCGCGCTCGGCATGCCGGGCATGACGGCCTACTTCGGTACGTTGGACGTCGGCAAGCTCGCAGCGGGCGACGTCGTGCTGGTCTCGGCCGCGTCCGGCGCGGTGGGCGCGCTGGTCGGCCAGATCGCGAAGATGAAGGGCTGCTTCGCGGGTGGTCGGTATCGCCGGCGGCCCGGAAAAATGCGCCTATGTCGTCGACGAACTCGGCTTCGACAGCGTCATCGACTACAAGTCCGAGGAATCGGCGATGCGGTCCAGCAGCACTGCCCCGACGGTATTGACCTGTACTTCGACAACGTCGGCGGTGAAATTCTCGATGCAGCGCTGGCCAATCTGCGTCTGCACGCCCGCGTAGTCGATCTGCGGCGCCATATCGCAGTACAACGTTACCGGCAACGTCGGCGATACTGGCTATGCACCGAAGAACTATCTGTCGCTGCTGGTCAACCGCGCGCGCATGGAAGGTTTCATTGTGTTCGATTTCGCCGATCGCTATCCTGAGGCCGCGCGCGAAATGGCCGGCTGGCTCTCGGGCGGCGATCTCAAGCATCGCGAGGATATCGTCGAAGGCTTCGAGACGTTCCCGGAAACACTGCTCAAGCTGTTCACTGGCGAGAATTTCGGCAAGCTGGTGCTGGCGGTCGAACGCTAGACGAGTGAAGGCCGGCGTCTGCAGCTCGACGCAGATTCACGCCGATGTAGCACGAGCCTTTTCTCCCGGGCCATAAGTCGCATCCAATAACGGCTGGCTGCGGGAGATCGTGGTTCGCAATGAACGCCCGGGCCCTAATCGGCAAAGCCCGGATGGGCCGGCAGTTCGTCCGCGAACACTGCCCACCCCGGCCGCTCCGTGGCGAAAATGCGGCGTTGCACGGCCAGCGGCGCCGGTGTGTCGAGCGAGCCGGCGGGTACGATCAGGGCATCGCCGGCCACATTGAGATACGGCAGGCCGCTGCCGCATTGGGTACAGAACGCCTTGCTGAAATCGCGCCCGTCGGCGGCACGGAAGATTCGGACATGGCTCTCGCCGGCGAGCCACTGGATCGGCGCCGGCGCCATTCGCAGGTTGGTCGCGGCGATCGAGCCGGTTAGCCGACGGCACTGCGCGCATTCGCAGTAGTAGAACTGACGGGGCGTGCTGGTGACACGGTAACGGATGGTGCCGCAGAAGCAGCGGCCTTCAAGCGTGCAGATCATGGCGTCTCCTGGCCCGATCAGGCGGGGTTGCGCGGTACGACCCGGCGCCGGCCGCGGGAATTGACCAACAGCAGCCCGGCCAGAATCGCCAGCCCGCCGAAGGCGAAGTTCAGCGAGATCGGGTCGCCCATCAGCAGCACGCCGAAGCCGACGCCGAAAATCGGCGAGAAAACGCAAACACGCCGAGCCGTGAAGCGAGATAACGCCGCAACAGCCAGAACCACACCAGCAGGGCCGCGACCGACACGATCACCGACTGGAAAGACAGACTGGCCCAGGCCAGGGTCGTCATGTGGATCGAACCGAGATCGCCGAGCGCGGCCGCCACTGGCAGCAACAACACACTGGCCACGATAAGTTGATAGGCAATGGTGCGCAGCGGCGGCGCTTCCGAAAGCGAGCTGGTGCGTAGCGCCAGCGTGGTACCGGCCCAGGACGCGCCTGCGGCTACGCCCAGCCCGTCGCCGAGCAATACGCGGCTGGAGACATGCGCGCTCGGCGCCAGCGCGATGACGAGCCCGGCGAACGCCACGACGACACCGGCCCAGTGCCGCGGCCCGAGCTGTTCGCCAGCGACGAAAAGATGCAGTCCGATCGCGGCGAATACGGGCGCGGTATACAAGAACACCGACATATGCGAGGCATAAGTGTAGTTCAGGCCCAGTGCCACGAAGGCGAATTCCAGCGTATAGCCGATGCCCACGACCAGACCGGGCCCGAACTGCTCCGGAACCCAGAGCGCAATACCGCGCCAACGCGCTATGGCGGCGATCACGATCACCGCGACCAGCGATCGAATGCCGATCTGGGCCAGCGGGCTGACGGCGTCCGCGACCGACTTGATCGCGACCTGCTGCAGCCCGATCACCAGACAAAACACGATCATGAGCCCGGCGGCACGCGCATCCAGCGGTTGCCGGATCGCCTGCGGGGCCTTCGCCGCGGTCGCGGGGCGCTCGGTGCGGTGGCTCATGACAGGCTCCGTTTGAATCGCAGGCCAGTGAAGCACCGGGGAGTCGCGGCGGCAAGCGATTAAAAAGCCGCGGCCTGCCGAGATTAATGTCTCGCCAGCGCGGCCGGCGCGTCGATTCGGCGAGTGGCGGCGCCGGGAAGCCGAGGCCTTCGCGCGGTCGGCATGAACGCCCGGGCTGGGGCGCATCGGGCGCTCGTAGTAGCATATCGGCGCTGGCGCCGCGCAGCCGCCGGCATATCCTGAACAGGCTCTTGGGGAGAACCATGGACGAGTACGTCACCGTCGTCGATCATCCGTTGATCGCCCACAAGCTCACCTTGATGCGGCGTGCCACGGCGTCGACCCAGAAGTTCCGGGCGCTGCTGCGTGAGGTCGCGCATCTGCTGACCTACGAGATCACCCGCGATCTCGAGCTGACCACCGAACGCATCGAAACGCCGTTGGAGGAAATGGATGCGCCGGTGCTGGCCGGCAAGAAGCTGTGCTTCGTGTCCATCCTGCGCGCGGGCAACGGTCTGCTCGACGGCATGGTGGCGCTGCTGCCCTCGGCGCGTGTCGGCCATATCGGCATGTATCGCGATCCGGAAACGCTGGAAGCGGTCGAGTACTACTGCAAGATGCCGGACGACCTGCCGGGCCGGCGCGTGATCGTGGTGGATCCGATGCTGGCCACCGGTAATTCGGCCGGCGCTGCCATCAGCCATCTGAAGAAGCTGGGCGCCACCAACATCAAGTTCCTGTGCCTGCTGGCCGCGCCCGAGGGTGTCGCCGCGCTGCGCGCCGAGCACCCGGATGTCCCGATCTATACCGCTGCCATCGACGAGCGCCTGGATGATCACGGCTATATCCGCCCGGGGCTGGGCGATGCCGGCGATCGCATGTACGGCACCAAGTAGACACCACGCCGCCATAACCAACGAGGACAGCATGACGCAGACCGCTCACACGGCCCGTGCGCAGGATTATTCGTTTCGGCTTCGGGACGGGCTGCTGGGCGCACAGATGCTCTGCGTGGCCTTCGGTTCGCTGGTGCTGGTGCCCTTGCTGACCGGGCTCGACCCGAACGTGGCGCTGTTCACGGCGGGGCTCGGCACGCTGGTGTTCCAGATCGTCACCAAGGGCCGGGTACCGGTGTTTCTGGCGTCGTCATTCGCCTTCATCGCGCCGATCATCTACGGCATGCAGGCCTGGGGCATTCCGGCCACGCTCGGCGGGTTGATGGCGGCCGGTATGGTCTATCTGGTGTTGTCGGCGCTGATCGCCTGGCGCGGTGTCGGATTGATCGAGCGCATCCTGCCACCGGTGGTGACCGGGCCGGTGATCATGGTGATCGGCCTGGTGCTGGCGCCGGTCGCGGTGAATCTGGCGACCGGCCACAACGGCACGGGCGATCAGACACTGGTGGCCAGCACGCCGGCAATGATCGTGGCCGGCGTGTCGCTGGTGGCCACGCTGACGGTTTCGCTGCTGGGCCGCGGCTTTGTGGCGTTGCTTCCGATCATCATCGGTGTCGCGGCCGGTTATATCGCAAGCCTGTGTCTGGGCCTGGTGGATCTGTCGACCGTGGCCAATGCGCCGTGGTTCGCGGTGCCCGATTTCGTTGCGCCCGCGTTCAACTGGCAGGCGGTCTTGTTCATGCTGCCGGTAGCGATCGCGCCGGCGATCGAGCACTTCGGCGACATCGTCGCGATTCGCTCGGTGACCGGGCGGGATTATCTGGTCGATCCGGGCATTCATCGCACCATGCTGGGCGATGGGCTGGCCACCTCGCTGGCGGCCTGTTTCGGCGGGCCGCCGAATACGACCTATTCGGAAGTCACCGGCGCGGTGACGCTCACCGGTGCCACCAATCCGGCGCTGATGACCTGGGCCGCCGGCTTTGCCATCGTGTTCTCATTCATCGGCAAGCTGGGCGCATTCCTGGCCAGCATACCGACGCCGGTGATGGGCGGGATCATCGTACTGCTGTTCGGCGCCATCGTGGTGGTGGGCATGAACAGCCTGGTGCAGTCGGGCGAAGACCTCACCGAGTCCCGCAACATGGCGATCGTCGGCCTGATTCTGATCTGCGGTATCGGTGGACTGCATTTCTCGTTCGGTCGCTTTTCGCTGGAGGGCATCGCCCTTGCGGGCGTGCTGGGCGTGTTGCTGAATCTGGTCTTGCCGCGATCGCGGTCGGCGCGGGATCGGGCGGCGGGTACTGGCCTCGGAGACGACGAAGCCGGTTGAGCGCATCGCACGCAT
>CAWIGB010000004.1:0-96303 GCA_963835375.1 uncultured Gammaproteobacteria bacterium | reverse complement strand
AATATAACCTATCCAAAAAAGCGTCTTCGGTTGGGTTAAAGTACGCCTGCGTGCCACGGTCGCCGCGCAGGGCAGCGACACGACACGGAACGCTTTTTGTTGTGCAGGCTGCCGCAGCAGACGTCAGCACCAGCTCCGACGATCCTCCGGGCCAGATCAGCCCGTTCGGCATGGACGGCGTATGCGCGACGACCTACGATCCGAACACGGTTAAGACCCGTGGTCGTGGCTTTAGTATTCAACTACTTATAACGAGTACATGGCAGCAAACCCGAACATCTATCTGGTCGGCCCCATGGGGGCCGGCAAAACCACGGTGGGCCGGCGTATCGCCGAGCTCAAGGGCATGACGTTTGTCGACTCGGATCAGGAAGTCGAAAAGCGCACCGGCGTGGATATCTCCTTCATCTTCGACATGGAAGGCGAAGAAGGTTTCCGCAAGCGCGAACGCGACATGATCGCCGAGCTGTCGGAACAGCCCAACACCGTGATGGCCACGGGCGGCGGCGCCGTGCTCGATCCGAGCACGCGCGATCTGTTGTCTGCGCGCGGCGTGGTGGTCTACCTCGAGACGTCGCTGGAACAACAGCTTGCGCGCACGCGCAAGTCCAACAGCCGGCCCCTGCTGGCTGGCAGCGAGGACCTGGAAGCCACGCTCACCCAGCTTATGGAAGTGCGCGACCCGCTGTATCGCTCGATCGCCGACGTCGTGGTCACCACAGGCGATCAACAGGCGCGCAAGCTCGCACGTGAGATCGTCGAGCAGCTGGAAGCCATCGGCACGGCCTGATGAGACAGCCGGACACCGGCGGCGCGTGGGTCTATGCCGGATTCTGGATCCGCGTATGGGCCTCGATCATCGATAGCGCGCTGCTGCTGTTCCTGCTCTTTCCGCTGCTGTCGATGATTCCCGGGGCCGCGCGCGATCATGCCGCGGCCTCGTCGTTGTTCAAGGCATCGGGACGGATCAACTTCGATGCGCTCGCCCCGGCGCCGCCCGGTCCGTTGCATATCCTTCTGTACTGGGTCCTGCCGGCGGCCGTGGTCGTGATCTTCTGGCTGACCCGCAAGGCCACGCCCGGCAAGATGGCGATCGGCGCCCGCGTGGTCGACGCAGCCACCGGAGAGCGCCTGCGCACCGGCCAGTCGATCCTGCGCTACCTCGGCTACTACGTCTCCACCCTGCCGCTCGGCCTTGGCCTGATCTGGGTCGGCATCGATCCGCGCAAACAGGGCTGGCACGACAAACTCGCCGGCACCGTGGTCGTGCGTCGGCGGCGCACGGTCGAGCCCGTTCGATTCGAAGCCGCCGATGACGCATCGAGCCCCCAGACCGGATGGAACAATGAGTGATACCCCTGCCGCAAGCACCCTGCGCGTCGAACTCGATACCCGTGCCTACGACATCCTTATCGGCCCCGGGCTGATCGGTCAGTCCGCCGCCTACGACGGCGCCATCGGCGGCCAGCGGGTGCTGATCGTGACCAACGACACGGTCGGCCTCCACTACCGCGAACCGGTCGAGGCCGCGCTGAGTGACGCCGGGCACGAGGTGGATACGCTGATTCTTCCCGACGGCGAAGCCCACAAGACGATGGCCACGCTCGACACGATCGCCGAGCATCTGCTGGCCCACGGCTACGGGCGCGACGCCACCATCGTGGCACTCGGCGGCGGCGTGATCGGCGACCTGGCCGGCTTCGCGGCCGCAATCTACCAGCGCGGCATCGATTTCGTGCAGGTGCCGACCACCCTGCTCGCCCAGGTCGATTCCTCGGTCGGCGGCAAGACCGGCGTGAATCACCGGCTGGGGAAGAACATGATCGGCGCCTTCTACCAGCCGAAACGCGTGCTCGCGGACGTCGATGTGCTGACGACCCTGCCCGCACGCGAATTCGCGGCCGGCATGGCCGAGGTCATCAAGTACGGGCTGATTCGGGACGCTGGCTTCTTCGACTGGCTGGAAGCCAACATGGCGGGCATCAATGCCCGTGATCCGGCGCTGATCACCGAGATCATCCGTCGCTCCTGCGCCAACAAGGCCGAAGTGGTGGTCGCCGACGAGCGCGAGGCCGGCGAACGCGCCCTGCTCAATCTCGGCCATACCTATGGCCACGCGCTGGAAGCCGAGCTGGGTTACGGCGCCTGGCTGCACGGCGAAGCCGTGGCCGCCGGCATGTGCATGGCAGCCGACACGTCGCGACGGCTTGGCTGGCTGAGCGCGAAACAGGTCGCGCGCATCGAAACGGTGATCGCCGCCGCCGGCCTGCCGATCGCCCCGCCGGGCGAAACGTCCGCCGCGCGCATCCGCGACCTGATGCGCCGCGACAAGAAAGTCACAGCGGGGACGTTACGTCTGGTATTACTATCCGATATCGGCCAGGCGGTGATTCACGAAGACTATGGCGCGGCGCTGGACGATACCCTGCGCCATTATCTGGCAGCCTAGACGACTGGCTCATCGGCGAGTGATTGATTGTCGCTCGCTGGCCTTTTATATTGAATTGAGCGGTTCCACCGCTCGCGCGCCAACAGACTGGCGCCGCCCGTCGCTGCCGAAACCGCGCTTCCCCAGTTGCGTAACCCGCCTGACGGGCCGCGGCCTGCGCTGCGACGACTTCCGGGTCCGGCCGGCCCTGCGCGATGCGCGTGGCTGTTCGGACCGTAGCCCATCCGAGGGAATGGACTATGCACAAACTTGAAGGCGGACTCTATTCACCGGAGTTCGAGAAAGATGCCTGCGGCTTCGGCCTGATCGCCCATATGGACGACAAGCCGAGCCATTGGCTGGTCGATACCGCGATCGGCGCGCTGGAGCGCCTGACCCATCGTGGGGCGGTCGCTGCCGATGGCAAGACCGGCGACGGCTGTGGCCTGCTGATCAAGAAACCCGATTCGTTTCTGCGCACGGTCGCCGAGGAAGCCGGCATCGAGCTGGCCGAACTGTATGCCAGCGGCATCGTGTTTCTCAGTCTGGACGAGGACATCGCCGCAGCCGCCCGGGCCGAGCTGGAAAAACAGCTGGAAGCGGCCGGCCTGTTGCGTTGCCGGCTGGCGCGACGTGCCGATCGATGCCGAATCGGCCTGCGGCGCCGAGGCGCTGGAAACCCTGCCGCGCTTCGAACAGATTTTTGTCAACGCGCCCGCGGACATGGACCGCGACGTGTTCGAGACCAAGCTCATCATCGCCCGCCGGCGCACCGAGAACGCCCTGCCCGACGACGACACGTTCTATGTGCCGTCGCTTTCCGCGCGCGTGTTCTCGTTCAAGGGCATGGTGATGCCGAGCTATCTCACCGTGTTCTACAAGGATCTGGCCGACGAACGGCTGGAGACCTCGCTGTGCGTGTTCCATCAGCGTTTTTCGACCAACACGCTGCCGCAGTGGCGCCTGGCGCAGCCATTCCGTTATCTCGCGCACAACGGCGAGATCAACACCATCACCGGCAACCGCAACTGGTCGACCGCCCGAGCCTCCAAGTTCGCCTCGAAGGATCTGCCGGATCTGGAATCGATCCTGCCGCTGGTCTCCATGAACGGCTCGGACTCCTGCAGCCTCGACAACATGCTCGAGATCCTGCTCGCCGGGGGCATGGATATCTTCTATGCCATGCGGCTGCTGATGCCGCCGGCCTGGCAGAACGTCGACTACATGTCGGCCGACATGCGCGCGTTCTACGAATACAACTCCATGCATATGGAGCCGTGGGACGGCCCGGCGGGCATCGTGCTCACCGACGGCCGCTATGCGGCCTGTGCCATGGATCGCAACGGCCTGCGCCCGGCGCGCTACGTGATCACCAAGGATCGCCACATCACCCTGGCCTCGGAAATCGGCGTATGGGACTACCAGCCCGAGGACGTCGTCACCAAGGGCCGGCTCAAGCCCGGCGACATGCTGGCGATCGATACCGAGAACGGCGAGCTGCTGCACCCGCGTGACGTCGACGCCCGTCTGGCGGGGCGGGCGCCGTACAAGAAGTGGCTGAAGAAGCACGCCCGCATCCTCGAATCGCGCCTGACCGACACGCGCGACGAAGCCTGGATGGAGCGCCCGCGACTCAAATCGCTGGAAAAACTGTTCCATGTGACGTTCGAGGAACGCGACCAGGTCCTGCGCCCGCTGGCCGAGGCCGGCCAGGAAGCCACCGGCTCGATGGGCGACGACACGCCGTTCCCCGTGCTGTCGCGCGTCGACCGCGTGCTCTTCGATTATTTCCGCCAACAGTTCGCCCAGGTCACCAATCCGCCGATCGATCCGCTGCGCGAGCGCATCGTGATGAGCCTGGAGACCTGTTTCGGTCGCGAGCTGAACGTATTCGACGAATCCGAGGCACGCGCCAAGCGGCTGGTGGTCGATTCGCCGGTGCTCTCCACCGGCAAGTTCCGGCGCCTGCTGTCGATCGAGGACGAAGACTACGCCAACGTCACGCTGGATCTGACCTATCCCGCCAACGGCGATCTGCGCGAGGCGATCGAGGCGCTGTGCGACCGCGTGGTCGAACGAAGTCCGCGACGGCAAGACCATCATCGTGCTCACCGATCGCAACGTCGAACAGGGCCAGTTGCCGATTCAGGCACTGCTGGCCACCGGCGCGGTGCATCATCGCCTGACCCGCGAGAACCTGCGCTGCGACGCCAATCTGGTCGTCGATACCGCGACCGCGCGCGATGCCCATCATTTCGCCTGCCTGATCGGCTACGGCGCGACCGCGATCCATCCGTATCTGGCCTATGAATGCCTCAACGATCTGGTGCAGATCGGCCAGATCCACGATCGCGACGCCGACGAACTGTGCGGGTCGTATCGCAAGGGCATCAACAAGGGCCTGTACAAGATCATGTCCAAGATGGGCATTTCCACGGTCACGAGCTACCGCGGCGCCCAGCTGTTCGAGATCGTGGGCCTGGCCGACGAAGTCGTGGATCTGTGCTTTGCCGGCACCGTGTCGCGCATCGGCGGCGCCGGTTTCGCCCACCTGCAGGCCGATGCCGCGCATCTGGCCGAGCACGCCTGGAACACGCGTATCGCGATCGACCAGGGCGGTATTCTCAAGTTCGTCTACGGTCAGGAATACCACTGCTACAACCCGGACGTGATCGCCACGCTGCATGAAGCCGTGTCTTCCGGCGAGTACGCCAAGTACCAGGAATATGCACGCGTGGTGCAGGGCCGCCCGGTGGCGGTACTGCGTGATCTGCTCGGATTGCGCGACGATCTCACGCCGATCGATATCGACGAGGTCGAATCCATCGACGACATCACGCCCCGCTTCGACTCCGCGGGCATGAGTCTCGGTGCGCTCTCGCCCGAGGCCCACGAGTCGCTGGCCCAGGGCATGAACCGCATGGGCGGACGTTCGAACTCCGGCGAAGGCGGCGAGGATTCGGCCCGCTTCGGCACGGACAAGATGTCCAAGATCAAGCAGGTGGCTTCCGGCCGCTTCGGCGTGACCCCGCACTACCTGGTCAACGCCGAAGTGCTGCAGATCAAGATCGCCCAGGGCGCCAAGCCCGGCGAAGGCGGTCAGCTCCCCGGCCACAAGGTCAACGAGATGATCGCGCGGCTGCGTTATTCGCGCCCCGGCGTGGCGCTGATCAGCCCGCCGCCGCATCACGATATCTACTCGATCGAGGACCTGGCCCAGCTCATCTTCGATCTGAAGCAGGTCAATCCGAAGGCACTGGTTTCGGTGAAGCTCGTCGCCGGCCCGGGCGTGGGCACGATCGCGGCCGGCGTGGCCAAGGCCTATGCCGACCTGATCACCATCTCCGGCTACGACGGCGGCACCGGCGCTTCGCCCGCTGACGTCCGTGCGCTATGCCGGCACGCCCTGGGAACTGGGTCTGTCGGAAACGCACCAGACCCTGCGCGCCAACGATCTGCGCGAAAAGGTCCGGGTGCAGACCGACGGCGGCCTGAAGACCGGGCTGGACGTGATCAAGGCCGCGATTCTGGGCGCCGAGTCCTTCGGCTTCGGCACCGGCCCGATGGTGGCACTCGGCTGCAAGTACTCTGCGCGTGTGTCATCTGAACAACTGCGCGACGGGTGTGGCCACGCAGAACCAGACCCTGCGCGATCGCTATTTCATCGGTATTCCGGAAATGGTGCAGAACTTCTTCAAGTTCATCGCTCAGGACACCCGCGAGATCATGGCCTCGATCGGCGTGAAGCGGCTGGAAGACCTGATCGGCCGCACCGATCTGCTGGAAATCCTGCCGGGCGAGACCTCCAAGCAGGCCGGACTGAATCTCAAGCCGCTGCTGTCCAAGGGCGGTCTGGCCGACGACAAGCCGATGTACTGTGTCTCACCGCACAATGAACCCTTCGACAAGGGTGAACTGGCCGAGCGCATGGTGGCCGACACGCTGGAGGCGATCGAGAACAAGTCCGGCGGCACGTTCGAATACAAGGTGCGCAACAGCGACCGCTCGATCGGCGCGCGCGTGTCCGGCGAGATCGCGGCCCGCCACGGCAATCTCGGCATGGAAGACGCGCCGATCACGCTGGAACTCACCGGCACGGCCGGCCAGAGCTTCGGCGTATGGAATGCCGGCGGCCTGCATCTGCACCTCACCGGCGACGCCAACGACTATGTCGCCAAGGGCATGGCCGGCGGGCGCATCATCATCCGCCCGCCCGAGAACTCCGACTTCGTGGCGCGCGACGCGGCGATCATCGGCAATACCTGCCTGTACGGCGCGACCGGCGGCACGCTGTATGCGGCCGGCGAGGCCGGCGAACGCTTCGGCGTGCGCAATTCCGGCGCGACCGCGGTGGTCGAGGGCGTGGGCGACCACGGCTGCGAATACATGACCGGCGGCTGCGTCGTCGTACTCGGCGGCACCGGCGTGAACTTCGGTGCCGGCATGACGGGCGGCGCGGCCTATGTGCTGGACGAGAAACGCGAATTCGTCGACCGCTACAACCATGAGCTGATCGATATCCATCGCGTGGTCTCGGAGAACATGGAGGCCCACCGGCATTATCTGTACCAGCTCATCGAGGCCTATGTAGAGGCCACCGGCAGCGCCTGGGGCACGGAAATTCTCGAGGATTTCCGCGACTACGTCGGCCAGTTCTGGCTGGTCAAGCCCAAGGCCGAGAGCGTGGAAACCATTCTCGACACGCTCGACTCGCGCAGCCTAACGAGGCACATCGCGAAGCCGGGCCGCGGCGCTCGCTGCGGCCCGTTGCCGACAACGCGACAAGGGACATCGATGGCAAAGAACAATCTTCAGTTTCTCGACGTGCCGCGTCAGGACCCGGCCAAGGTGGCCGTGCCCGTGCGCATTCACGAGTTCGCCGAGATCTACGGCCAGTTCGACAAGGAGACCGCCGCGCAGCAGGCCGGGCGCTGCATCTCCTGCGGGAACCCGTACTGCGAGTGGAAGTGCCCGGTGCACAACTACATCCCGAACTGGCTCAAGATGGTCAACGAGGGCAACCTGTTCGAGGCGGCGGAACTCTCGCACGCCACGAATACCCTGCCCGAAATCTGCGGCCGCATCTGCCCGCAGGATCGCCTGTGCGAAGGCGCCTGCACGATGAACGACGGCATCGGCGCGATCACCATCGGCTCGGTCGAGAAGTACATCACCGACGAAGCCTTCAAACAGGGCTGGCGGCCGGACGTCTCCAACGTAGTCTGGACCGACAAGAAGGTCGCGGTGATCGGCGCCGGCCCGGCCGGCCTGGGCGCAGCCGATATTCTCGTGCGTGGCGGTGTGAAGGCCGTGGTGTTCGACAAGTACCCGCGCATCGGCGGCCTGCTGACCTTTGGCATCCCGCCGTTCAAGCTGGAAAAGGACGTGGTGGAAACCCGCCGCGAAGTCATGGAAGGCATGGGCGTGGAGTTCCGGCTCGGCGTCGAAGTCGGCCGCGACGTCACCATCGAACAACTGATGGAAGAATACGACGCGGTGTTCATGGGCATGGGCACCTACACCTACATGAAGGGCGGTTTCCCGGGCGAAGACCTGAAGGGCGTGTACGAAGCCCTGCCCTTCCTCGTCGGCAACATCAATCGCGAAATCGGCGTGAAGGGCGAACACCCCTTCGTCGACATGAAAGGCCAGCGCGTGGTCGTGCTCGGCGGCGGCGATACCGCGATGGACTGCAACCGCACCTCCATTCGCCAGGGCGCCAAGGAAGTCATCTGTGCCTACCGGCGCGACGAAGAGAACATGCCCGGCTCCGCCCGCGAGGTGGAAAACGCCAAGGAAGAAGGCGTGCAGTTCCTGTTCAATCGACAGCCGGTCGAAATCGTCGGGGACACCCACGTCGAGGGCATCAAGATGGTCACCACCCAGCTTGGCGAACCCGACGAACGCGGCCGACGCCGCCCCGAGCCGGTGCCGGGCACCGAGGAAGTCATCGAAGCGGATCGCGTGATCATCGCTTTCGGTTTCCGGCCGAATCCGCAGGACTGGTTCGATACCCACGAGATCGAATGCGATGACGGCGGCCGCGTGATCGCGCCCGAGCAGGGCCGCTTCAAACACCAGACCACCAACCCGAAGATCTTTGCCGGCGGCGACATGGTGCGCGGTTCGGATCTGGTCGTGACCGCCGTGTTCGAAGGCCGCGAGGCGGCCAAGGGCATTCTGGATTATCTCGAGGTCTAGCGGCGGCGCGCTCAACACGCCATCGAACGAACACGGCCCGCGATACGCGGGCCGTGTTCGTTCCAGGGTTTCGATTTTGCGTGTGCGGCAATGATCAGGACCGAACCCGTACCTCGAGCGGTCTCCTCATTCGCCTGTGCCTGGATGTAACGCCGGCGCGCGTCGCGCAACACCCCGATCGAGGATTGCAGAAACAACACCGCGATGGCCGCGCCCACGATGACGTCGGGCCAGACCGTATCGGTCAGCGCGACCAGCAGGCCGGCGACAATCACCCCGCCGTTGGCGAACAGATCGTTCCGCGAGCAGATCCAGGACGAGCGCATGTTCACGTCATCGTCACGATGACGGGTCAGAAGGAACAGACAGACGATGTTCGCCACCAGCGCGACCGCGCCGACCCCCATCATGAAGCCGGAATCAGGGACATGACCCGACAACGTCTTGGCGAGCGCCTCGCCCAGTACCAGCAGGCCGAGACCCAGCATCAGCGCGCCTTTCGCCGCGGCCGAAACCGCCTTCCATTGCACACTGCGTGCGACCACGAACAGGCTCAGACCATAGACCAGTGCATCGCCGAGCATATCGAGTGAATCGCCCAGTAGCGCGGTCGAGCCCGCCCACCAGCCGGCGCCGAACTCGGCCACGAACATCAGCGTATTGATCGACAACACCGCCCATAGCATGCGTGCCTGGCGCTGGCGCATCGCCTGCAGATGCGGATCGGTTTCGCTGCAGCAACAACCGGCCATGTTTGTCTCCGTCGGATACGCGGCCCTAATATCAACCCTGTAGTCACTTCAAGGTCAACGTTCATGCGCTGGACTATCGGCGAAGCGGCAAGCCGCTCGGGCTGCCCGGCTTCGACCATCCGTTATTACGAACGCATCGGCCTGCTCGCGCCGCCAATGCGCGGCGATAACGGCTATCGCTACTACGACGACGCCGCGCTCGACCGGCTTGCGTTCGTGCACCGCGCCCGCACGCTCGGGTTCGGCCTCGAGGCGGTCGCCGATCTGCTGCGCCTGGCCGATCATCCGAACGAGCCCTGCGACGGCGTCGATCGATTGGTCGCTGCGCAACTGTCGGCCATTCGCGAGCGTGTCGCGCATCTGCGGCGCCTCGAACGCGAGCTCCTCGCGTTGCAGACGGCTTGCGACGGCGGACACGAAATGCGCGAATGCGGCATTCTCGAAGCGCTGTCGCGCGATCATTGAGCCGACCGGCCCACAACGAACAGCACCGCGGGTACGTGGCCGCCGAACGACGACGGTATCGAGCCTGCCCGGATGCCACACCGCACGCTCATCCGCTGCCCGGCCGCGGCAGCCGTTTTATAATGCGCCCCCAAGTGCGACGAACCCGTCGCCACTGCTTCAACGATCTGGCCGCTCATGACGCATATTCCGGACAATCGCGACCGTCTCATCTTCGCGCTCGACGTGCCCGACACAGACACGGCCCGCGCCCTGGTCGACACGCTGGGCGAGACCGTCACCTTCTACAAAGTCGGCCTGGAACTGGCGATGGCGCCCGGTTATTTCGAACTGGTCGACTGGTTGAAGGCGCGCGGCAAGAAGGTCTTCGTGGACGTGAAGCTGTTCGACGTGCCCGCCACCGTGGCGGCCGCGGTCGCCCGTCTGGATGCGCGTGATGTGGATTTCATCACCGTTCACGGCAACCAGGGCATCATGGAGGCAGCCGGCGCGGCACGGAAGGGCAAGGCCAAGATCCTCGCCGTCACCGCGCTTACCAGTCTCGATCGCGGCGACATGAACGATCTGGGCTTCGACTGCGATATCGACGAACTCGTGCTCTCGCGCGCCCGCCGCGCGCTGGAAGCCGGCTGCGACGGCATCGTCTCTTCGGGTCTGGAACTGGAACGCCTGCGCGCCGAGGCACCCGCGACGCTGATCACGGTCACGCCGGGCATCCGGCCGGTCGACAACGATGCCCCGCCCGACGACCAGAAACGCGTGATGACACCGGCGCGCGCCATCGCGGCCGGCGCCGATTACCTGGTGGTCGGCCGGCCGATCCGGCAGGCCGCCGATCCGGCAGCAGCAGCCGCGGCCATTCAGGAAGAAATCGCCGCCGCGGTCGCCGGGCGTGGCTGAGCTGAATCAGGCAAACCCGTAGAGCGTCGCCGGATTGTCGACCAGTATCCGCCGGCGCGTCGCCTCGTCGGCGATCGCCGCCAGATTGTCGAGCAGGACAGCGTCGTCCGGATAATTCTCGCGCGCGACGCCGACATGCGGCCAGTTCGAACCCCAGATCACGCGTTCCGGCGCATGCTCGATTACGCGGCGCGCGATCGGCGCGACATCGGCGAAATCCGGCGCGCCGGTACGGCTTGTTTCGTACAGACCGGCCACCTTGAACCAGGCATTGCCGCGATCAATCAGCCGCAGCAGCGTATCCACACGCGGATCGTCGGCGGGCACGGGCACCAGGAACTTGCCGGTATGGTCGATGATGTAGTCGGTGCGGATCGCTTCCAGCGCGCGGCGATGGCGCTCGATCTCACGGCCGTCGAACTGCACCATCAGATGCCAGCCCAACCCGCGGATACGGGCTTCAACCTCGGCCATGCCGTCAATGCCCACGGCACCGCCCGGCAGATTCATGACCCGCGCCCCGCGTACGCCGAGCGCATGGTATTCGGCCAGCTCGGCATCGGTGGTGTCCGGTCCGACGACCACGACGCCGCGGGCGGTTTCGGCGCCAATGGCTTTCAGGCCGGCGATCGTTGCACCGTTGTCGAACTGGTAGGCGTTGGACTGCGTGATGACCACCCGCGTCAGGCCCAGCCGGCGCTGGACCACGCCATAGTCGTCGGGCGTGGCCAACTCGGCGATCGGCGGCCCGCCGGGCTGCGGCGCGTGCCCCTCGAGATAGACATGGATATGACAGTCCGTCGCGCCTTCGGGCACATCGATCCGGGGTGCCGGGCCGTCGAGCGGGCGCGTGTTGGCCGGTATATCGGCCATCAAACCTTCTCCGCCCAGGCATAGCGAGTCAACGCATCACGGTCGATCTCGATGCCGAGCCCCGGCCCGTCCGGCACGCGGACCCAGCCGTTTTCGTGCTCGATCGACGCGCGCAGGACGGCCTGACGAATCGGGTTCGGGGTGCGATCGAATTCCAGCATCGGGGCCCGCGGCTTCGGACGCGGCGGCTGAAACGGGATGGCGGCCAGGCAATGCAGGCTGGCCGCCAGCGCAATACCGCTGCCCCAGACGTGCGGGACGACACGCACGCCATACAGACCGGCCATGTCGACGATACGACGCATCTCGCTGAAGCCGCCGGTACCGCAGACATCCGGCTGCAGGATATCGACCGCCCCGGCGTCCAGAGCCTGGCGCATGCCATGCCGGCCATGCCAGGTTTCGCCGCCGGCGAGCGGCAAGGGTTGCGCGGCGCGCACCCGGGCATACACCGCCGGCTCCTCCGGAATCACCGGCTCCTCGAACCAGTCGATGCCGAAGCGCGCCGCGGCGCGGCCGACTTCGATCGCCTCGAGTGCATCGTAACCATGATTGGCGTCGATCATCAGCCGGACGTCGGGGCCGATCGCCTCGCGCACGGCGCCGATGGTCGCCAGATCCTCGTCGTGGCCAAAACCGATCTTGATCTTGACCGCCACGAAGCCTTCCGCGACATAACGCGCCGTCTCGGCAGCCGTGGCCGCGGTGCGATCCGGGCCGTCCGGGCGAAAGCCGCCGGTGGCATAAGCCTGGATCGTGTCGCGGAAACGCCCGCCCATCAACGTGGACACCGGCGCTCCGAAGTGCTTGCCCTTGATGTCCCAGAGCGCGATGTCGATGCCGGACAAAGCCGTCATGGTCACACCGCGCTGCCCCTGGTCGCGCAGCGCGTGATAAAGCTCCAGCCAACGGACGTCGGTCGCCAGCGGATCGCGCCCGATGAGCAACGCGGCGTATGCCTTGACCGCGGCGGCGTTGACCCGTGGCGGGCCGAGACACTCGCCCCAGCCGATCGTGCCATCGTCGCAGATCACTTCGACGAGACAGTGCTGGCGCCGCTCGAAGCGACCGGACGCGCTCTCGAAGGGCTCGGCCAATTCGTGATCCAGGCCGTGCGTGCGGACCTCGGAGACACGCATCAGCCGGCACTCCGAATGAGCGAGGCCATCATCTCGGTCTCCTCTTCGGTGAGATCGGTCAATGGCGGGCGCACGGATCCGGCATCGAACCCGACTCGACGCACGCCGGCCTTGATTGCCGACACCGCATAGCCCACGTTGCGATCGCGGATCGCCGCGAATGGATAGAAGAAATCGTTGAGGATGGCGGTCGTCTGCGCATGATCCCCGGCACGCAGCGCGTTGTAAAAGCGCTCGAGCCAGCGCCGGCACAAAGTTGAACACCGCCGAGGAATAAGTCGTGACGCCGGCCCCGAGATAGGCCTCGGCGAACAACTCCGCCGTCGGCATGCCGCCGAGATAGGTCAGCCGATCGCCCAGCCGCGCGGTGATCTCGCGGACCCGACCGATATCTCCCGAGCCATCCTTGAACCCGATGAGATTGGGGCACCGCTCGCACAGCGCCTCGAGCGTATCGGCCTGCAGGATCGAGTTGCCGCGGTTGTAGACGATCACGCCGAAATCCACGGCATTGCACACTGTTTCGATATGCGCCATCAGGCCGGCCTGGCTGGCACCGATCAGATAATGCGGCAGCAGCAGGATACCGTCGGCCCCGGCGGCCTCGGCCTCGCGGGCGATCGACACCGCCATGCGCGTACCGTAACCACAGCCGGCCACGATCGGGGTATTTCCAGCGGCGGCCTTGGCTTCACGCACGATCGCCGGGATTTCTTCCGGGGCAAGGGAGAAGAACTCGCCGGTGCCCCCGGCCGCAAACAGCGTCGCCGCATCGAACTCGGAAAGCCAGCCGATATGCTCGGCGTAGGGCGCGGGCGCGAACTCGCCTTCGGCATCGAAGGGGGTGACCGGGAAGGAAAGCAGGCCCGAGGCCAGCGCGGATTTCAGTTCGTTGGGCTGCATAAGATTCGGCGGTACCGCTCCGATTACGTGGTCGACGCCTCGATCCTAACTCGTCTTATCTCGTAGTTGAAGATGTATTATCACATTGTCTAGGTTCCACGAATCAGACGCCGATAGCGATCCTGGCTGCCCTTGAGGTGCGCCCGCATCGCTTCGCGCGCGCTGTCGATATCGCGTTCCGACACCGCCCTGATGAGGGCGAGATGCTCGGCCTGGATCTGCTCCATGTAACCTTCGGGCGCGGCAGCCTCGACGTTTTCCGGTAGCACCGAACGCGGGATCAGATGCTCGCCCATGAGGGTAAGAAATTCGCGAAAGCGCGGGTTGTTGGTGGCATCCGCCACGGCCAGATGCAGCGCCATATCGGCCGCCACGGTGGGCTTGTTCGCTTCGATGAGACGGTTCAGGTCGTCGAAGCGCTCGAAAAGAATCTCTTCCTGAGCCGGCGAGCGACGCTCGGCGGCCAGGCCTGCGGCCTCGATCTCGATGGCCGAGCGCAGTTCCAGCACCTCGATCATCGACGAGATACGTGCCCGATCAACCGGTTTGAACACCGGCGCCTGCTCGACAGGCTCGCGCACGAACACCCCCACGCCGTGGCGGACATCGACCAGACCGTCGGCACGCAGCGACGCGATCGCTTCCCGCACCACGGTGCGGCTCACGCTGTATTCACGAGTCAGACCCGCTTCACTCGGCAGCTTGTCGCCGGGCTGCAGATCGCCGCCGACGATGAATTCGCGCAGCCGGCCGCTCACCTCGGCGACGAGATTGCGTCGGTTCTTGTTCTTCTTCGATGGCGCGGCGGCGCGCTTGGCCTGCGTACCTGCCGTGGTTTCCGAATTGTTCACGTCGTTCACCCCTTCTGCGTGGTTCGAGCCGGCCCATCGTCAGGTTTGCTCATTCCAGCCCTCGGCGGCAAACCTGACCTTTCCGACCAACGTCTCAGTTGTATGAGCACTATCGCTCTGTCATCTTACAACAACCGCGATCGGCACGCACCGAGGAAGGAGCCGCATGATGACACTGAGAACGATCACCCACCGAACTCTGCTCGCCGCCGGTCTGGTGGCCGGCCTGTCCATGGCCGCATCGGCCTCCGCCACGACCTGGCGCGGTTGGAACATTCACAGCCCCGGCTATCCCAACTCGGTGGCGCTCAAGCACTTCGCCCAGACGATCACCAAGAAGACGCACGGCGACATCCAGGCCACGGTTTACAACAATGCGGTGCTCGGCGATCAGACCGACGCGATCCAGCAGGTCAGCAACGGCGCGATCAATTTCGCCAATTTCAACATGAGCCCGATGGGCCAGTATGTCCCCAAGACCGACGTACTCTCGCTGCCCTATCTGTTCAACAGCGTGGCAGCAGATGCATCACGTCATGGACGGCCCCATCGGCGACGCAGTTCGCCGCCGACATGAACAAGAAAGGGCTGGTCGTTCTGTCCTGGTTCGATTCCGGCGCACGCAGCTTCTACAACTCGAAGCACCCGATCCGAAAACCGTCGGATCTGAAGGGCATGAAGATCCGCGTACAGGACAACGATCTGTACGTCGACATGGTCGCCGCACTGGGCGGCAACGCCACGCCCATGCCGTTCAGCGATGTCTATCAGGCGCTCAAGAACGGCGTGATCGACGGCGCCGAGAACAACTACCCGTCCTACAAGGAAACCAACCACTACGAAGTGGCCAAGTACTACTCCGAAGACGATCATCTGATCATTCCGGAATGCCTGTGCATCGCGAAGACGCAGCTGGGATGCGCTTTCGAGCCAAGGATCAGAAGATCGTGCGCCAGGCCGCGGTCGCGGCTGCCAAGGAACAACGCCAGCTCTGGGCCAAGGATTCGCGCGAGGCCAAGAAATATGTCGCAAGCCACGGCGCCAAGATCAACCAGATCAAGAACCTCAAGCCGTTCCAGGACGCCATGAAGCCGGTCTACGCCAAGTTCTACAAGGCGCACCCGGCGCAGAAGAGCCTGGTGCAGAAGATCCGCAACACGCAGTGAGCGATCGCCATGAGCGTGCGACCTGCTGCTGACGAACGCGACCATGCCGACCGAGCGGCCCACGAGCTCGGCCGGCACTCCCCGACCGCCGGCCGGCCGAGCCCAGGCAAGTCGCCGGCGGACTCGATCCCTCCACCGGCACTGGCGGCCATACGTCGGGTGCTCGACGGCATCGCCTGGCTGTGCATGCTGGCAGCCGGGCCTGGGCCTGGTATTCATCGTGGCCAGCTTCGGCTGGCTGGTCTACGGCCGCTACGTTCTCAACAACACGCCGACCTGGATCGAGCAACTCGCGTTGCTGCTGATCATCTACATCGTGTGCCTCGGCACGGCGGCCGGCGTGCATCGGCACACGCATCTGAGCATCGATTTCGTGCGCGATGGCCTGCCGCGCTGGCCGCGACGCATTCTGCACGTGCTGGCTGATCTGATGGTGGTTGCTTTCGGCGGGCTGATGGCCTGGCAGGGCTGGACTCTCACGCTGACCGACAGCCAACCACCAACTGCCGATGCTCGGCATCACCGCCGCCTGGCGTGCGGCGCCGCTGGTGCTCTGTGGCGTGCTGATCGTCGTGTTCACGCTATTCGACTTCATCGAACGCCTGTTCGCCCCGCCGGGAGAAACACGCTGATGGGACTGACCATTCTGTTCGGGCTGTTCTTTCTCGGCCTGATCGCCGGAGCGCCCGTGGCTTTTGCGCTCGGACTCGCCTCGATCGTGACCTTCATTTATGAAGGGCTGCCGTTGTTCGTGGCGTTCCAGCGCATTCTGTCCGGCATCGCGAGTTTTTCCCTGCTGGCGATCCCGTTCTTCATCTTCGCCGGCGAACTCATGCTGCACGGCGGTATCGCCAACCGCCTGGTGCGTTTCGCGGCGGCCGCCGTCGGCCGCATGCGCGGCGGGCTCGGCATGGTGGACGTCGCATCATCGATGCTGTTCGGCGGCATTTCCGGCTCGGCCGTGGCCGATACCTCGGCGCTCGGCTCGATCCTCATGCCGGTGATGAAGGAAAAAGGCTACGACGCGGACTATGCCGTCAACGTCACGGTCACCTCCTCCACCGCCGGCGTGGTGATCCCGCCGAGCCACAACATGCTGCTTTATGTGGTGGCTGCGGGCGGCGGCATTTCCGTGGGCAAACTGTTCATCGCCGGTATCGTGCCGGGCATTCTGATGTGCCTGTGCCTGGCGGTGGCCGCCTACGCGGTCGCGGTCAAGCGCGGCTACGGTTCCGAGCCGTTCCCGGGCTGGATGGCGCTGCTGACGAGCTTCATCGTGTCGTTGCCGGGCCTGCTCACCGCGGTGATCATCGTCGGCGGCGTGCTGTCGGGCGTACTCACGGTGACCGAATCCGGGCGCCTTTGGCGCCATCTATGCGCTGGTCGTCACGCTGCTCGTCTATCGCGAACTGACCTGGAGCGCGTTCAAGACGGCCGTGGCGCAAGCCGTGCGCACGACGTCGCTGGTCATGATCCTGGTCGGCTGCGCCTCGGCGTTCGCCTACCTGCTCGCGCTCTATCGGGTGCCGGACAATCTGGCGACGTTCCTCACCTCGGTATCGAGCAACCCGTACGTGATCCTGCTGCTGCTCAATCTCATGCTGCTGGTGCTCGGCATGATCATGGACATGGCGGCGCTCATCCTTATCTGTACGCCGATCTTTCTGCCGGTGGTCACCGACATCGGCATGGATCCGATCCAGTTCGGCGTGGTGATGATGATGAACCTGGGGCTCGGGCTGTGCACGCCGCCGGTCGGCTCGTGCCTGTTCGTCGGCTGCGTCATCGGCGATATCCGCATCGAGCAGGCAGCCAAGACGATCTGGCCGTTCTATCTGGCGATCCTGGTGGCGTTGATGCTCACGACCTACATCGCGCCCATCTCGATGACGCTGCCGCATCTGCTCGATTGATTCGACATCCTGAAGGAGACAGCCATGCTCGAACGGCTTCTGTTGACCGGAGCAGCCGGCGGTGTGGGTACCGCCCTGCGGCCGCTGCTTTCACGAATGGCGCGCCATGTGGTGCTGTCCGATCGTGAGACCATCGACGACACGGCCGATCACGAAAGTTCGGCCGCCTGCGACCTGGCGGATCGCGCGGCGGTGAAAGACGCTGGTCGCCGGCTGCGACGGCATCATCCATCTCGGCGGCGTATCTGGTCGAAAAGCCGTTCGACCAGATCCTCGATGCCAACATCATCGGCGGCTATAACCTGTTCGAAGCCGCCCGCGCCCACGGCCGGCCGCGCATCGTGTTCGCCAGTTCCAATCACGTGATCGGCTACTACAAGCGCGAAGACAGACTCGACGCACGAAGCCTGCCGCGGCCGGATTCGCTGTACGGCGTATCCAAGGCCTTCGGCGAGAATCTCGCCAGCCTGTATTTCGACAAGTTCGGCCAGGAGTGTCTGTCGATCCGCATCGGCTCCTGCTTCGCGCGGCCGAGGAATCCACGCATGCTCGCCACCTGGCTGGCGGCCGAGGATCTGGCGGACCTGTGCGAACGCGCCTTCACTGCCCCGCGGCTCGGCAATACCATCGTCTATGGCGTATCCGACAACGACGAGCTCTGGTGGGACAATTCGGCGGCCGATTTCCTGGGCTGGCGCCCCCGCCATAGCGCATCGCCATGGCGCGACGCCGTGCTGGCCGAGGCCGCTCCGGAAGAACCCGAACGATCCGGCCGTGCTGTATCAAGGGGGCGGTTTCGCGGCCAGCGGCCATCCGGAAGACGACAATTGACTGTGTCGAACATACACGTCCATAGCGCTTGTATTACATGCCCATCGTCACCATCAATCTGCTGACAACTTGAAGATCGAAGGCGCCTTGTTGCGATACGGGCGCCTTCGATTTTCTTACTGTCTTGATCTAAAGAGGAGCTTTCCATGCCCGAGATCACCGGCCAGCAATTCATCGGCGGCGCCCGCGTGGCTGCCGGCCAGAGCACGCTTGCCAGCAAATCGGCCGAAGACAACACCCCCTACAAGCAGGATTTCTTCGAAGCGACAGCGGAAGAAGTCACCGCCGCAGCGCGAGCCGCGCACGACGCGTTCGATACCTTCGCGACCACCGATCCGGAAACCCGGGCGGCGTTCCTCGAGGCCTGTGCCGACGAGATCGAAGCACTCGGCGAGACGGTCATCCGTGAAGCCATGCGCGAGACCGCCCTGCCGGAAAAACGCCTGACCGGCGAAGTCGGCCGCACGACCGGCCAGCTGCGCCTGTTCGCCAAGGTCCTGCGGCGCGGTGATTATCTCGGCGTACGCATCGATACCGCGACCGACGCGGCCCCGGATCTGCGCCAGATCCAGCAGGCGATCGGCCCGGTCGCCGTGTTCGGCGCCTCCAACTTCCCGTTTGCCTTCTCGGTCGCCGGCGGCGATACCGCTTCGGCGTTCGCCGCCGGCTGCCCGGTGGTGGTCAAGGCCCATCCGGGGCATATGGTCACCTCCGAGATGGTGGGCACCGCCATCGAGGCGGCGGTGAAGAAGATCCGGCATGCCGGCCGGCACCTTCAACATGATCTTCGGCGACAAGGTCGGCGCCCAGCTGGTGAAGGAACCGGCGATCAAGGCGGTCGGCTTCACCGGCTCGCAGAACGGCGGCCGCGCCCTGTTCGACATGGCCGCCGCACGCCCCGAGCCGATTCCGGTGTATGCCGAGATGTCGAGTGTGAACCCGATGTTCATGCTGCCGGAAGCGATCCAGGCCCGCGGCGACGAGCTCGCCGAGGGGCTGGCCGGTTCGGTCTGTCTCGGGGTCGGCCAGTTCTGTACCGGGCCCGGCGTGATCATCGGGGTGAAGTCGCCCGCGATGACGGCGTTCATCGAGAAGCTGGGTGAAGGGCTCAAGGCCAAGCCCGGTCAGGTGATGCTCAACCACGGGCTGCTGGAGAACTACCAGCGCGGCGTGGAACGGCTCAAGGGCATGAACGGGGTCCAGGAAGTCACGGTCGGCGAAGCCGCATCGAACCAGGCTGCGGCGCGGTTGTTCATGGCCGACAAGTCGGTGTTGTTCGATGAGGCCCAGCCGTTGATGGAAGAAGTGTTCGGCCCGAGCACGGTGGTGGTCGAGCTGGACAGTGCCGAGGAGCTGGAAGCCGCGGCCCGGGCGATCAACGGCCAGCTGACGGCGACGGTGACCGGCGACGACGCCGAGATCGCGAAGCACAAGGCGCTGGTGACGGAACTGTCGCGCCGCGCCGGGCGGGTGTTGTTCAACGGCTTCCCCACCGGGGTGGCGGTGAACGATTCGATGGTGCACGGCGGGCCGTATCCGGCGACCACCGATTTCCACAGCACGTCGGTAGGCACGCTGGCCATCAATCGCTATCTGCGCGCGGTGTGTTTCCAGAATGCGCCGGCCGCGGTGCTGCCGAAGGCACTGGCCGATGACAATCCGCTCGGGATCCGGCGCCTGGTCAACGGCGACATGACCACGGCTGGCTTGTAGGCCGCTCCGGGCAAGCACGCAGCGAAAAGAGCCGGCATCACGCCGGCTCTTTTTCTTGTCGGTGCCATGTGAACCCGCCGGCACGCCAAGGGGCCCTTCAGACGACGAAGGCCCGCGACCGGGCAACCGATCGCGGGCCTTTTTTCTCTCGATCCGGTTACAGCTTGATCTTGGTCTCGAGACCGGCAACGCGCCATCGTCGAATTCCGTCTTGTAGCTGAATTCGACGGGAATGATCGCGCCGGTTGCGCCCTGGAAGTCCATCTTGAAGCCATGATTCGACGTGCCGTATGTCGGGTTCACTTCGAACACCCCGATCTCGGCGTAGGACTTGTCCGAGATGTTCCACTGCTCGGATAGTCATTCCAGCCGCTGGACGACGGCAGGTTCTTCAAATGGCCGCAGGCAGTTCCGCTCTGGAACTTGCACAGCGGCGCAAAGTGGCCGAATTCATTGCCGAGCGGATAGAAACCGACCTGGGTCTCGAACGCGCCATCGGCCAACACCTGACTATAACTGAGCTCCACCATCCTTAAATTCTCGCCGGCACCATAGGCCTCCTGTACCGAGGCATGGCTGCCCCCGATCGATTCGGCGGCGAGATCGTGGCCCTGTCGATAATTGAGCTGCCGGTGAAAACTCGCGCCGTGCCGGCCCACCAGCGGCGCCATATCGAAGTCCGCGCCGAAACTCACCTGCCGTGCATAGGCGTCATCGCCTCCACCATGCATTCCGCCTGACAGCGTACGCGCGTATTCACCGTCGTAGCCCGCGTGCAGATCGACACCTTAGCTTTTCAATCGACTACGCGCCCCGCCCCAATCATCGGTGAGGGTTGAACTGGTCATGAAACTGTTTTGCTGTTTTTTGCCTGGCGCGCATAGGGCGCAGTCTTCTGCGCCATCGCCGGCGCCGCCATAGCCAATCCGAGCGCCGGCTCGCTGTCGTCGTCATACATCTAGTCCGGTGCAGCTCGTCAGACGGACAGATCCACGGCGCTCCAATTAAGCGCTGACCGCCTGCATAGCCAGCCCCGGGCGACCACTTGCGCGCCGTGGCCATGCAGGGGCGCGCTATCGCCCGGCCTGTGGCTATCGGTAGAATCCCCGGACCACTCATCGGCCGCCGACGTATCCCATGTCCCACGACCGTTTGCTGCGAGCCCTCAGGCGCGAGCCGGTGGACGCCACGCCGGTATGGCTGATGCGTCAGGCCGGGCGTTATCTGCCCGAATACCGCAAGCTGCGCGAGAAAGCGGGCAGCTTTCTCGATCTGTGCCAGAACCCGGAGCTGGCCTGCGAGGTCACGCTGCAACCGCTGCGCCGCTTCGCTCTGGACGGCGCGATCCTGTTCTCCGATATCCTCACGATCCCCGAAGCGATGGGACTGGGCCTGCATTTCGTGGCCGGCGAAGGCCCGCATTTCGCGCATCCGGTGCGGACACCGGCTGCCATCGACCGGCTTGTGGTTCCGGACATCGAAGACGAACTCGGCTATGTCCCGGCGGCGATCAAGCTGATCCGGCGCGAGCTGGATGGCAAGACGCCGCTGATCGGTTTTGCCGGCAGCCCGTGGACGCTGGCGACCTATATGGTCGAGGGCGGGCCGTCCAAGAATTACCAGCACATCAAGGCATTGATGTTCAATGCGCCGGACGCGCTGCATCGGCTGCTCGATCTGCTGGCACGCGCCACGGCGGCCTATCTGAACGCCCAGATCGCCGCCGGCGCCCAGGCCGTGCAGATCTTCGATACCTGGGGCGGCGTGTTGTCGCCGGCCAATTATCGGGCGTTCTCGCTGGCCTACATGGAAAAGATCGTGGCCCAGCTCGAACCGGGCCCCGACGGCGCGGTACCGACGATTCTGTTCACCAAGGGCGGCGGCCCCTGGCTTGAGGACATCGCGGCCACCGGCACATCCGCCATCGGGCTGGACTGGACCATCGATATCGACGACGCCGCAGCCCGGGTGGGAGAACGCGTGGCGCTGCAGGGCAATGCCGACCCGGCGATTCTGTTCGCCGAACCGGAGCGCATCCGTGCCGAAGTGCGCGACATCCTGGATCGCTTCGGCGACCGCCCGGGGCATGTGTTCAACCTCGGCCACGGCGTCACGCCGCAGGTCGAACCCGACCATGTCGCCGCACTCGTCGACGCGGTACACGAGTTCTCGGCCCGCTGATGTCTGCGCTGCCCGGGCCCTTGCGGGGTATCAGCGATCATCGTCGGCTTGATCGGGATCACGATTCATCGGCGGCATCCCGCTCGTGCCGGCCAGCGTCATCAAACTGGTACTGCCTGCCGGGTCGCGCCCGCGATCGCGCCAACGCCGCGCTGCTCGGCATCGCCAAGACCTGGGCCCGCAGCGCCAACGGACTCATTCTCGGCGTCAGCGGCACACGGCTGCACTATCAGCAGCAGATGGCCGACGATCCCGATGGCCGCTACGTGCTGATCTCGAATCATCAGTGCTGGGCCGACGTGATGCTGCTGATCAAGGCGATCGATCCACAGCTGCCGTTCCCGCGGTTTTTCATCAAGGAACAGCTGCGCTGGCTGCCGGTGATCGGCCTGGCCTGCTGGGCGCTGGATTTCCCGTTCATGAAACGCCACAGCCGAGCCGCGATCGAGAAGAACCCGCAGCCTGCGCAACGAGGACATGAACACGGTACGGCGTGCCTGCGAGGTGTTCCGGCGCCAGCCCGTGTCGCTGGTCAACTATGCCGAAGGCACGCGCTCCACGCCGGCCAAGCGCGCCGCGGCGGACTCGCCCTATCGCACGATGCTGCCGCCCAAGGCCGGCGGTACCGCGTTTGCCGTCAACGCCATGCGCGACGTGCTGGACGGCATTCTCGACATGACCGTCGCCTACATCGATACGCCCGAGCCGAAGTTCTGGGATTTGCTGTGCGGCCGTATCCCCGAGGTCGTGGTACGCGTGCGTTATCTCGCGCGTCCCGGCCGAACTCGCCGACGGCGACTATGGCGCCGATCCGGAATATCGTGACCGGTTCAAGACCTGGCTGGGCGACCTCTGGGCGAGCAAGGACACCGAGGTCGCGGCCATTCAGGATCCGAAGCAACCCGCAACGCACTTTCGATCGACCTGTCCGAACGGAGATCGACTCATGCCTGAACGCATCGCCTGGATCACCGGCGCCAGCTCGGGCATTGGAGAGGCGCTGGCCTTCGAACTCGCCGATCACGGCTGGCGCGTGGCCGTTCTCCGCGCGACGCGCCGAGGCGCTGGCCGAAGGCTGTGCCCGCAGCGTCCCGGGGCGATATCGCCTATCCGCTGGACGTGACCGATGCCGCAGCGTGCGACGCGCGTTGCACGGCGAGATCGCGTCGGACGCTCGGCCCGATCGATCTGGCCGTATTGAATGCCGGCATCGGCGCCAGTTTCGATATCCGCCATTTCGATGCCGAGGACGTGAATCGGCGCATGGCGGTCAACTACGGCGGCACCGTGAACGGCATCGGCGCCGTGCTGCCGGCCATGCAGGCCCGCGGCACCGGCCGAATCGCGATGACCGCCAGTGTGGCTGGCTATCGCGGCCTGCCCGGTGCCGCGCCCTATGCGGCCTCCAAAGCCGCCATGATCTCGCTGGCCGAAAGCCTGTATCTGGATCTGGCCGGCACCGGCGTGGACGTGAGCGTGATCTGCCCGGGCTATGTCACGACCCCGCTCACCGCCGACAATCGCCAGCCGATGCCGTTCGTGATCAGCGCCAGGCCGCAGCCCGGCGCATCCGCGAAGGCCTCGAAGCCGGGCGTTTCGAAATCGCATTCCCGCGCCGGCTGGCCTGGCTGCTCAAGGCTTTTCAGCGTCTGCCGTATGCGGCTTATTTTCCGATCATTCGTCGCGTCACGGGCGGCTGAGCCGCTCAACGCCGCGCCTGCAGCCCAATCGATCTCCATCTGTTTTCCAGCCCGTCGCCCGAGCCGCTACCGGCGTCCCTCCCGGGTCTCACGACGCGACAGCGACTTCCGCCCGTGGTCGAAAGTCGGCAATCGCGCCTGCCTCATTCAGCCCGCGAGACGGCGCCTCTCCGCTCCCGGCGCCGCGACTTCCGATCGTGCGCTGCAGTTCGGCGTGGCGAGCTCCGATCCAGCGGGAAGTCCCACATCAGCACAATGACACCGATCTTGATCGCCACCGGCAGCAACCCGTAGAGCGCGGCCAGCGTCCATAGCGCGGTCGCATCGTTGCGTTCGCCGGCATCGAACCCCGCAAGCCAGAGCATCGGATAGGCGATGCCGAGGGCGATCGCAAAGGCCAGCTTCGTCGCCATGCCCCAGAGCCCGAAATACAGCCCGGCGCGACCGTCGCCGCCGGCCGCCGTGTCCTCGTCGATCACGTCGGCCTGGATCGAAGCCGCGGTGGCCTGATCCACACCCAGGCAGGAGCCGCCGAGAATACAGATCATCGTATAGACGACATAACTGTATGTGTTGTCCGACAGCGTGATCGTGAAAATGAACACACGCGGCAACGAACGCCATCGAGGCGCACCACAGCCGATGCTTGGACCAGCTGCGCCCGATCCGGAACCACACCGGCAGCCCGGCCACGGCCGACAGGAAATAGATGGCGAGAAACAGGCCGGCGGTGGCCTGGCTGGCGCCCAGCACGGCTTGCACGAAGAACAGGAACAATGCCGCTGGCAGGCCGTTGGCCGCGCCGTTGAGCAGATAGGCGATGACCAACCGGCGGAACGGCTGGTTCGCCGCCAGCAGGCGCGCACTCTCGGACCACGGCACGCTCGAGGGCGCCCCGCCCGGCTCCGGCACACGCCAGAGGAACAGGCCGACCGCTACCGGCAGCGCGACCAGCAGAAAGATCGCGATCGCCTCCAGCCCGGCCGCCTGCGCCACCGGCCAGCTTGGCCCACAGCCGCCGGCAGTACGATCGCGACCATCGTGCCCAGTACGAAGAATCCTTCGCGCCAGGCCGTGATGCGCGTGCGCTCATCGTAGTCTGACGGACAATTCGGCGCCCATCGTCGTGTACGGCAGGTAGATCAGCGTCCACCCCAGATACGCCGCCACGCTCCAGACCAGCAGATAGCCCGCGCCGGCCTGGCCGCCCGGCACGAACAGAAACCAGGCGGCGAGCATGAGAATCGGCGTACCGATGGCGATATACGGCCGGCGCCGGCCGAAGCGCGCGGGCGTCCGGTCCGAGACGGTGCCGATCACCGGGTCGGTGATCACATCGAACAGGCGCGCCGCAAAGATGACGATCCCGACGATGCCGGTATTGAGCCCCGGCATCTGCGAATAGAACGGTGGCAGAAAGACCGTGAGCGGCAGACCAAGCGCGGCCAGCGGCAAGCCCAGTCCGCCGTACGGTACGAGCCGCGATAACGGGTAGCGGCGGCTCATCGAGGGCGCTGAAAACCGATCTGCATCAGATCGATATTGCCGGAGGCGAAGCCGGCGTTGCAGTAGGCGAGATAGTAGCGCCACATGCGATAGAAACGCTCACCGCGCCCGGCCCGTATCTCGGCACCCGCTTTGACCACGGCCTTGTCCCAACGCATGAGCGTACGGGCGTAATGCCGGCCGTAGAAATCGCGGCTTCGCTCACTCAGGCCGGCGGCCTCGGCGCACTCGGCGAAGATCGCCGGCGAGGCCAGCATGCCGCCGGGAAAGATGTATTCCTGGATGAAATCCACATTCCGGCGGTAATAATCGAAACGTGCGTCGTCGATCGTAATCGCCTGAATGGCAGCGCGCCCGCCCGGCTTCAGCGCGTCGTGAATGGTCCGGAAATACCCCGGCCAGTACGACGCCCCCACTGCTTCGTACATCTCGATCGAGACCACATGATCGTAGCGGCCGGTCACATCGCGATAATCACGCAGCTGGAAATCGATGCGATCGGCCAGGCCCGCGGCTTCGGCCTGCTGGCATGCGAAACGGAGCTGTTCTTCCGACAACGTAATGCCGGTCACACGCACCCCGCGGGTCTCGGCCGCATGCCGTGCGAAGCCGCCCCAGCCGCAGCCGATCTCGAGAATGTGCGCATCCGGCTCGGGGGCAAGGCGATCGAGCAGCGCATCGTACTTGCGCCGCTGGGCCGCAGCCAGGGGTTCATCGGCCGAGGCGAAGATCGCCGAGGAATAGGTCCAGGTCTCGTCCAGCCAGTGTGCGTAGAACTCGTTGCCGAGATCGTAATGATAGGCGATGTTGCGCTCGCGAGCCGGATCGGCTGTTGGCCCGCATCCGGTGCCGGAGACTCGATAACAGCGTGTACAGCCCCTGCAGGCGCGAGAAATCCGGCTCGAGTGCTTCGGTGTTCAGATGCAGCAGATAGATGAGCGTGGGCAGATCGTCGCAGTCCCAGTCTCCCGCCATATAACCCTCGGCGAAGCCGATCGAGCCCGCCTTGAACAGCCGCGTGACCATACGCGGTGAATGGATATGCAACGTCGCCGTCGGCCCGGGGCTCTCGCCTTCGAAGCGCGCGGCGCTGCCGCTCGGCAGGTTCACATCCAGCCGGCCGCAGATCAGACGGTCAAGCCGTTTGACCACGGCGCGTTCGCGCCAGCCGCTCGGACAACCGGATTCCACGGTCGCGTGGTAGGAAGTCGAAGTCATGTGGTTGTTCTTACGATCGATTCGGCCGCCGCGGCTCGGGCCTGGTATGGAACTTCGCCCCACGCAGCCAGATCTTTAATGCCTGCCAATGGATTGCCGCCGTGACCTTGAGTGTCATTAAAGGTACGACGCAGGCGGCGATTGCGATGCTGCGTGTGGACAATTGCTGTCGCGTGCCCGACAGCGCGGTGGCGATGCGCAGATCGTCGGTCTCGTCATAGAGCCGAATGCCCAGCCCCACGCGCTCGCCCGGCTCCATGACATGAAAGCGATACGTTCCGCTGCGATCGAAGAACGGCGACACATGAAACTGCTTGGCCTTGTCGCGCGCCGCACGCCAGTCCATCGGCCGGCCGTCGTCGTGCAGTACATAGACGTGATGCTCGCCGAAGGTGTTGTGCACTTCGGCGACGATCGCGCGCAGCGTGCCGTCGCGGTGTTCGGCGTAGTACAGACTGATCGGGTTGAAGCCGTAGCCGAGCACGCGCGGCATCGCCAGCAGCCGCACCCGGCCGCCGGCCAGCGCCACGCCCTGTTCGGCGAGCACCTCATCGAGCCACGCGCGCAGATCGCTGCCGTCGTGCGGGCCATGGTCGGCATCGTGAAACGACAACAGATTGAAGCGGTTGCGCGATATCAGCGGAGAGACCGCGCAGGCCGCGTCGATGGCGTCGATATCGAGCAGAAGAAAGAAAGCCCGATACGCGAACCGGTAGCGTGGCGGTCCCGGCCGCCGATGCATGATCCGGCAGCGATACAGCGCGGGCGCGCTCACCCCAGCCACGGGGCCCGCACGCCCAGGGCCTCGGCCACACGCGTCGCCGAAGCCAGGCCGTCCTCGTGAAAGCCATAGCCGCACCAGGCGCCGGCATGCCATACCCCGCCGTTGCCCTGGATCTCGCGCAGGCGCTTCTGGGCTGCCAGCGCGCCGCGATCGAACACCGGGTGCGAATAGCCGATATCGGCGATGACCTGCGCAGGTTCCGGCTCGGACAACGGATTGAGACTGACGAAATACTCGCGCGGACCGGGGATCGACTGCAGCCGATTCATCCAGTAGGTCACCGCCACGCGCTGATCGGAAATCCCGGCCCGATCGGCCTGGTAGTTCCAGGACGACCACACGCGCCGACGTTTGGGCATGAGGCTCGCGTCGCTGTGGAGCACCGCGCGGTTCGGCTGGAACGAGAACGCGCCCAGCAGTTCGCGTTCCCGAGGCTCGGCATCGACCAGCAGTCTCGTGGTCGTATCGGCATGACAGGCGAATATGACCTGATCGAAATGCAGCGTGCGCCCACGTTCCGTGATCACGGTCACGCCGTCCGCCTGGCGCCGGACGCGCTGGATCGGCGTGGCGCAGCGCACGCGATCGCCGAGCACCGCCGACACGGCCTGCACGTAGGCATGACTACCGCCGACGACCGTATGCCACTGCGGCCGGTTCTGGACGTCAAGCAAGCCGTGGTTATCGAAGAAATACAGGAAAGCGGCCAGCGGGAACTGTCGAATCCCCGCGGTCGGCGTGGACCATATCGCGGCCGCCATCGGCAGCAGATAGCGCGCCGCGAACGCTTCGCTGAAGCGGTGGGTATCGAGAAACTCACCGAGCGCCATATCCGGCACCTGGTCGGCCGCGAGCATGCGCTTGGCCCGACGGTTGAACCGGACGATATCGACGATCATGCGCCAGTGCGACGGATCACGCGCCAGGCCAGGCTGGGCGAACAGCTTGGCCGGGCTGTCACCGGCCCATTCGATCGCACCGTCACCGATCGAGACGCCGAACGACATGTCGCTGGGCTGGGTGGCCACACCCAGATCCGCTAGAAAATGGTTGAAGTACGGGTAATTACGATCGTTGGCGACGATGAAACCGGTATCCACGGGCTGCTCGCCGTCCATGATCGTGCAGACATGACCGCCCAGCCCATCGGCCGCCTCGAACAACGTGACATCGGCGGTTTCGCGCAACAGCCAGGCCGCGCCCATGCCGGCTATGCCACCGCCGATAATTGCGATTGTCTGCATCCGATGTATTCCGAACGTTGAACTCTGCTCATAGTGCCATGACCGGGCGAACACCCGAGTCGAGCGCGCGGTCTTTGGACCGTATTTTGGGTTTGGGCTATGCTCTGTCGCGCATTATTGGCAAGGCGCGGCCCGCTTTCGGGCGCTTCGGCTTGCCGCTCATCGCATCGGCCGGCCTCGCGATGCCGGCCCGCTGATTCGTATATACGAACACGTCGTTCAACCAAGGAGCCGCCATGAAAGATCCCGTACGCGTCGCCGTGACCGGGGGCGCCGGCCAGATCAGCTATTCGCTGATCTTTCGCATCGCCACCGGCGAGATGCTCGGACACGATCAGCCGATCATCCTCCAGCTGCTGGAAATTCCGCCGGCCATGGATGCGCTCAAGGGCGTGATCATGGAGCTCAACGACTGCGCCTTCCCGCTGGTCACCGAGATTCACGGCACCGACAACCCGGAAGAAGCATTCGCGGGCGTGGACTATGCGCTGCTGGTCGGCTCGCGGCCGCGCGGCAAGGGCATGGAGCGTTCCGACCTGCTCAAGGCCAACGGCGATATCTTTTCGGTCCAGGGCAAGGCCCTGAACGATCACGCCTCGAAGAACGTCAAGGTGCTGGTGGTCGGCAACCCGGCCAACACCAACGCGCTGATCGCCGCGAACAATGCCCCTGATCTGGACAACAACCAGTTCACCGCGATGATGCGTCTGGACCACAACCGCGCGCTGTCGCAGCTGGCCCAGAAGACCGACAGCCAGGTCACCGACATCGACAGGATGATGGTCTGGGGCAACCACAGCTCCACCCAGTTCCCCGATCTGTCGCATGCCACGGTCAAAGGCCAGGCCGCGCTCGAGCTGGTCGATCAGGCCTGGTACGAGAATGACTTCATCCCGACCGTGCAGAAGCGCGGCGCGGCCATCATCGAGGCGCGCGGCGCCTCCAGCGCGGCCTCGGCGGCCAGTGCAGCGATCGACCACATGCGCAACTGGGTGGCCGGTACCCATGGCCAGATCGTGAGCATGGGCATTCCGGCCGACGGCAGCTACGGCATCGAGCCGGGCATCATGTATTCGTTTCCGGTCACCTGCGACAACGGCGAATTCAAGATCGTTCAGGATCTGGAGATCAACGACTTCGCCCGCGAACGCATGCAGGCCACCGAGGACGAACTGCGCAGCGAACGCGAAGCAGTGGCCCATCTTCTCTAGGCCATATGCCACGCCTGCTGGGCGACAAAGCCGGCCTCGAGCCGGCTTTTTCATGTCCGACAATTATTGGGGGCTCATATCGCCGCGATTTGTAAGGTGCATTGCCCACCGATAGTCTAGATTCGCTCAATACACGAGTCGTGTCCTGTATTCATCCGGAGTCGCGCAATGCGCTGTCTGATCGCCGCCCTATCGATCGTCGCTGCCCTTGCGTCGGTCTGTGCCCCGCTCGCCGCGCAGGCCGCCCCGGACGCCAAGCTCTGGCCGCGCTGGAAGGCGCACGACGCCGACTCCACGGCCACCATCAATCACGGCGCGTTCAACGCATTTCTGCACAAATACGTTGTCGTTCACGACGAGGGTCCAAACGGCGTGCGCTACGGTGACGTTTCCGATGCTGACCGGAAGAAACTGGAGCATTACATCGCGGCGCTGGAAAAGATCAAGATCGATCACTACAACCGCGACGTGCAACGCGCGTACTGGATCGATCTGTACAACGCCGAGACGATCGACTTGGTGCTGACGAACTATCCGGTGGATTCCATCCGCGACATCGGCGGCGGGCTCTTCCACCACGGCCCCTGGGGCGATCACGTACTCAAGGTCGAGGGCAAGAAACTCAGCCTCAACGATATCGAACACCGCATCCTGCGCCCGATCTGGCCCGACGGCATGACGCACTACGGCGTCAACTGTGCCTCGATCTCCTGCCCCAGCCTGCGCGCGTCGGCCTACACCGGCGCCAATGTCGACCGCGCGCTGGCCAAGAATGCCGCGGATTACGTGAATTCGCCCGAGGGCGTGCACTTCGATGGCAGCAAACTCATCGTGTCGAAAATCTACGACTGGTACCAGAGCGATTTCGGCGGTGACGCGCTGGGCGTGATTCAGCACCTGCGCCGGTTCGCCAAACCGGCGCTGTCAGCTCGTCTCGACGCGAAAAGCGGGCAGATCGACGGCTATGTCTACGACTGGGCGCTCAATTCCGAGCACAACATCCAGCAGCGCGGATTCCAGCCGAACGACGACTGACGAGCGGGGCTTCCCGCAGCGCGGTCCGCGGCCGCTAGACGATCGGCATCAGCCCGTACGATGCGCGAGCGGCGACACCCACATCAGTTTGCCGCCCGGCGTGGTCGTGCCTGCTCGCGAGGTGTCCTCCATCGAGACCATGATCTCGCTGTGATCACCGAGGTCAGCGCTCACCTTGGGCGACAGAGACATCGTGTAGTGGCCTCGGGTATGCGGGAGCTGACCCACGAGATGAGGCGGGCCATCGGGTGACTTGATCCACATGCGCAGCATCTTCCCCGAGGGCACGCTGAAGTCGCTCATCGCCTGCACGGACAGCTTGCGGCCGTTGTCCGAGGAGGTGACGAGCCAGCTCATGCCTGTGGGCTTGTCATAGATGACGCTGGCATACGTCGGCGCACTCTCGCTACCGCCCTGCCACACCGGCAGCTCGTAGATCGACAGGCCGGCCAGTACGATCGCCGCCACCGAGGCGGCGATCGCCAGGCGTCGCCAGCGCCGCGCGCCCCGGCCCTCATTGGCCGCGGCGGCGGGCGCGATGGTCGTACGATCCGTCGTTACCCGCTCGCGCAAGAGACCGGTGTCACGCGCCACGCGGCCCCAGACATGCGCCGGCGGTTCGACCGGCTCGAGGTCGAGACCGAGCCGGGCGAGGCGTTGCTCCCAGGCCGCGAGCGCCGCACGCGCTGCCGCATCGTCCACCAGGCGCTGCTGGAAGGCGGTGGCCTCTTCCGGCGCCAGCGTGCCCAGCACATACTCGGCCGCGATCAGGTCCAGCTCGTCGTGTTCGGGCGTCGTCATGCCGAACCCTCCGCCAGACAATCGCGCAGACGCAACAGACCACGTCGGATCCAGCTCTTCACCGTACCCAGCGGCGCGCCCATGCGCTCGGCCAGCTCCTGATGCGTCAGCCCTTCGTAATAGGCGAGCAGCACGCTTTCACGCTGCTCGTCGGACAATTGTCCCAGACAGGCATTGATCGCAGCCAGCGACTGCTGATTCTCGTTTTCCTGCGCGGGAGACAAGCTCTGTTCATCCTCCAGAAGCGTGGCGACCCGATCCGGTTCTTCCGGCATCGCCACTTCGGGGCGACGCCGGCGCAGCAGATCCAGCGCCCGGTAGCGCGCGATCGACAACAACCAGGTCAGCGGCGCGCCACGCTCCGGCGAGTAGGTATCGGCCTTCTGCCAGATGCGCACATACGCATCCTGCAGGGCATCCTGTGCCCGTTCGGGGCTACGAAGAATACGCAGCAACAACGCATAGAGTTGCGGTGACGTCGCGGCATAGAGGCGTTTGAACGCCTGCTCGTCGCCACGCGCCGTCGCCGCGAGCCATTCGGCCAGCTGTTCGCGCTCAGCCATCCTGCCGCCCTGCACCGGCCGGGCGCGATGTAAACAGATATCGGGTTGTCATCGTCGACCACGATCCCCAATCGATCGGGCTAGTTTGACCGTTTATGCCGCGCGACTCAATCGTGCGCGTCTGAGCATGTGATCGCGCCAGCGGTTTCAGCGGCGTGCTCGGCGCAGGTTCCGCCCTGTCCGGCGGTGCCTCCGCGGTCGCCGATCGGCCACCGCGATCGGCCAGGTGCCGGTTGCCGCCGGCACCCAACGAGAGCTCGAGCCTCGTGGTCGAAATCGCAGTCGTAGGGGCAACCGCGCCAATCCACGCTGATCAGCGATCAAGACATCACGTCACCGGGTTTCTCGACCCGATAGGCGCTCTTGAGCCGATGCCTATATTAGGGCCTGTTAACACGACCGGCGCGGGGCGCGCCGGAGGCTATTGTCGTGCAAGACAAGGCGCCGGGAGCGCCGTGTAGCCGAGCTACACAAGCGAACGGCAACGCTGTATTGCGGGAGCTCGAGTATATTCGGGCAGCCCCGGCCCTTCGGGTTGCGTCCAAAATCGCGCCCACGACATCGCGAAAATACGGGCTCGTCTTCTGCTACGCGTGCCATCGATCGCGACGGATCTCCGTAAAGCGCGTCGGCTGCTGCCTCGCATCGACGGTATCGCGCATGCCATGTTCCGCCCAAGCGGCGGGTCACGCGGCTCTATCGGAGTTGAATCGGCGTCCGGCCGGTTCTATCGTCAGCGCCAACTTTGCACGCTGTCTGAGGCCCGTCATGCCGCATACCTTTCCCGGTCGCTTCCCGGCCACCCGCCTGCGTCGTGGGCGTGCCCGCGACTTCACCCGCCGACTGGCACGCGAGAACCGCCTGTCGGTCGACGACCTGATCTACCCGGTGTTCGTCACCGAGGGCGACGCGGTGGACGTGGCGGCCATGCCGGGGGTGCAGCGTCATACCCTCGAGGGCCTGCTGCGTGAAGCCGCCGAGGCGGTCGAGCTCGGCATCCCCGCGCTGGTGCTGTTCCCGGTCATCGACCCGGGCAAGAAGACGCCGGACGCGGCCGAAGCGGCCAATCCGGACGGCCTGATTCCGCAGGCCATCCGCGCGATCAAGACGGAATTTCCGCAGCTCGGCGTGATGACCGACGTCGCGCTCGATCCCTATACCAGCCACGGTCAGGACGGCGTGATCGATGACGACGGCTATGTCATCAACGATCCGACCATCGGCATTCTGGTCGAACAGATGCGGGCCCATGCCGAGGCCGGCGTGGATATCGTCTCGCCGTCCGACATGATGGACGGCCGCGTCGCCGCGATGCGCCAGGCGCTCGAGGCCGATGGCCACGTGAACACGGTGATCATGTCGTATGCGGCCAAATTCGCCTCGGCCTACTACAACCCGTTCCGCGAAGCGCTCGGCTCCGCGTCCAATCTGGGCAAGGCGGACAAGCGTACCTACCAGGTCGATCCGGCCAATACCGACGAGGCTCTGCGCGAGGTGGCCCTCGATCTCAAGGAAGGCGCGGACATGGTCATGGTCAAACCGGGCATGCCGTATCTGGACATCATCCACCGCGTGAAGGAAACCTTCGGCGTACCGACCTTCGCCTATCATGTCTCCGGCGAGTACGCGATGCTCAAGGCCGCCATCAACAACGGCTGGCTGGACGAGCGCGCGGCCGTGCTGGAGTGCCTGATGAGTTTCAAGCGGGCCGGCTGCGATGGCGTGCTGACGTATTTCGCCAAGGACGCCGCCCGCTGGCTGGCCGAATAGACTGCTCGATGGACCAGCCCGAGCGCGTGCTGGTCGTCGGCCCGTCGTGGATCGGCGACATGGTGATGGCCCAGAGCCTGTTCATGGGCCTGCGCGCGCGGCTGCCCGCGGCCACGGTCGACGTGCTCGCGCCGGCATCGACGGCCCAGCTCGTGGCGCGCATGCCGGAAGTCGACGACGCCGTGATCATGAATATCGAGCACGGCGAATTCGCCTGGGCGCGCCGGCGCGAGGCCGCACAGGCGCTGCGCAAGCGCCGCTACGATCAGGCGATCGTGCTCCAGCGCAGCGCCAAGGCCGCACTCGTACCGTGGCTGGCCGGCATTCCGGTGCGCACGGGCTATCGCGGCGAACTGCGCTTCGGCCTGATCAACGATGTACGCACGCTCGACAAGACGCGATATCCGCTCAAGGCGGAGCACTATGCCCTGCTGGGTACAGCGGCCGAAGGCGACGCGCTCGGCGAGATGCACTGGCCGCGGCTAACGATCGATACCGGGCGGCAACGCGAGCTGGTCGCAGAGCTGGAGCTCAATCTGGAGCGGCCGGTCGTCGGCTTCGCGCCGGGGGCGGCCTACGGCGGCGCCAAGGCCTGGCCGACGCGTCACTATGCCGAACTGGCTGCCCGCCTCGACGCCGCCGGTCACGCCTGCTGGATCTTCGGCAGCGCCGACGATCGCGCCGTGGCCGAGGCGATGGCCGCAGCCGCGCCGGCACACGGCGTGAATCTGGCCGAGCGCACGAGCCTGATCGATATCGTCGACCTGGCCGCGCTGACCACGCAGTTCGTCGGCAACGACACCGGCGTCATGCATTTGGCCTCGGCTACCGCGCCCAGCGTGATCGGGCTCTACGGTTCCACCGACCCGGACTATGCGCCGCCGCTGGCTGCCACCTCACAACGGCTATGGCGCGGCATGGACTGCTCGCCCTGTCGTGAACGCCAGTGCCCGCTGGGGCATCATGCCTGTCTGGAAGACCTGCCCGTGCGCGATGTCTTCGCCGCCTGCACCCATCCCGGCTCGTCCGTCATCGCCTCTCTGCACGCGATCACGCACTACGGCCCCGCGATCAAGGCTGACTGAAGGTTTGCGCGCGGCCGGCGGCTTGGTCACGATAAACGCCCGTCACCACAGCGAGCGCCTGTTTCATGTCGCCAGCCCCCGATCGCTATGCCGTCATCGGCCATCCCGTCGACCACAGCCGATCGCCGGATATCCATCGTCTGTTCGCCGAACAGTGCGGGCAAACGCATGGAATACACCCATCTGCCGGCCCCGATCGACGGCTTCGAACGGGTCGCGAACGCATTCTTCGCCGCCGGCGGCGCCGGATTGAACGTCACGCTGCCGTTCAAGCTGGCTGCGGCCGAACTGGCGGACCAGTTGACCGAACGGGCGCGCCGGGCCGGCGCGGTGAACACGCTGATGGCCAGCGCCGACGGAGTGCTCGGCGACAACACCGACGGCGCCGGCCTGGTTGCCGATCTGGTCGACAACCTGGGCGTCGAGCTCGCCGGTCGTCATGTGCTCATCCTCGGCGCCGGCGGCGCGGTGCGCGGCGTCGTGCCGAATCTCCTGGCCGCCGGGGCGGCACGCATCACGATCGCCAATCGCAGCACGGACAAGGCGCGCGCGATCGCCGATGCCTGTGCGGGCATGGGCGAAGTCTCGGCCTGCGGGCTCGACGGAGCCGCCCGACGACGCCGACCTGGTGATCAACGCCATTTCCGCCGGGCTCACCGAAGGCACGATGCCCGCGATCGACGCACGCGTGCTGACCCGCGCGGGCGCGGTCTACGACATGATCTATGCCGACGAGCCGACGCCGTTCCTGCGCTGGGCCGCCGGATACGGCGTGACCGACGGGTCGCGACGGTTTCGGCATGCTGGTGGAGCAGGCGGCCGAGTCGTTCGCGCTCTGGCGCGGCGTCCGCCCGCAGACCGCGCCGGTGATCGCGGCGCTGCGCGGCGCCACACGTCAGCCGGACTGAACCGCTATAATGACGCCACTATGAACCCACGGTCCTCGGCCCAAGAGCTCGATCACGTCCTGCGCGACGACACCTCGGGCGAACTGCTCGACCCGCAGATCCATGCGCGGCAGTACAGCTACGTGCGCAAGGCGCACGAAACCGAGCTGATCGAGGACTACGTCGAGCTGATCGCCGACCTGATCGATGCCAAGGGCGAAGCCCGCGCGGTCGAACTGGCCCAGCGCATGGGCGTGACCCAGGCCACGGTCGGCAAGATGATCCGGCGCATGACCGAGGCCGGGCTCGTGACCAGCCAGCCTTATCGCTCGATCTTTCTCACCGAGGCGGGCCACGACATGGCCCGCCTGTCGCGCGAGCGCCATATCGTGGTGCTGCGTTTTCTGCGCGCGCTCGGCGTTTCCGAAGACACGGCCCGCCAGGACGCCGAGGGCGTGGAACATCACGTCTCGGATGAAACCATCGAGATCATGCGCCGATTTGCTGACGATCGTGAGTCTTAGCCAGACCGAGCCCACCCCTGCGATTCGCGAGACGGCCGACGGCCGCCGCCGGATCGAGCATGCCTGGCCGCGCGAGGCCCGTGCCGGGCGCGCCATTCAGGATGCGATCGCGCAACATGTGGACACGCGCAATTCGCTGCCGGCAGAGATTCATACCGTCGCCGGCGTGGATATCGGTTTCGAGGACGGCGGCCGGACCACGCGTGCGGCGATCGTGGTGCTCGATCCGACCGACCTGAGTGTGATCGAGCAGGTGCTGGTACGTCGTCCGACGCGCATGCCCTATATTCCCGGGCTGCTGTCGTTTCGCGAGCTCCCGGCCGCGCTCGACGCGTTGGAAGAACTCTCGGCGCTGCCGGATCTGCTGATGGTGGACGGCCACGGCATCGCGCATCCCAAGCGACTCGGTGTCGCCACCCACCTCGGCCTGGTCAGCGGCCTGCCGACCATCGGCGTGGCCAAGAAACGCCTGACCGGAGCGCATGAGGCCGCCCCCGAGGAACGTTTGGCCTGGACGCCACTGATGGACGGAGATGAGACCATCGGTGCCGTCCTGCGCTCCAGGGTCGGCGTTAAGCCGATCTTCATATCGCCCGGGCATCGTATCGATCTCGGTACGGCGATCGACTGGACAGCACGAACGCTGACTCGTTATCGCCTGCCGGAGACGACGCGGGCCGCCGATCGGCTCGCTTCACGGCGCTGATATCGCGTGCAAGCGCGACTCAAGCCCACTGATCGCAAATTTTTGGCCGTTTCAATGCAACTGTTATGCTTTTCTGCGGTCACAGGCGATTCGGTTAATTTCATACCAACAGGTTTTTCTATGATCAAACGTGTTTGCACCATCTGCGCGCTGGCGATTGCCGCGCTGTCCGTCACGGGCATGGCTGTCGCCGCCGACAGCAGCGGCCAGAACAACAACACACAGCAGCTGATGAAGACGTACCGTTCGGACGCGCAGCAGCTCAAGCAGATCCACGACAAGACCGTGAAGAGCAATCCGCAGCTCGCCAAGGAACAGCAGCAGTTCCAGGATCAGGTGAAGAGCGCCATCAAGAAGCAGGGCTATGACATCAAACAGGGCCAGAAGCACATGCAGGCGATGGCCAAGAAGCTGCAGTCCGGCAACCTGAGCGACAAGCAGCGCAAGCAGGTGATGCAGAACTTCCAGCAAGAGCGTCAGAAGATGGTCAAGGCACGCAACGCGGCGCTTTCGCAGCCGGACGTGCAGAAATCGGGCCAGAAGCTCGAGCATGACACCATCACGGCCATGAAGAAGCAGAACCCGAAGACCCCGCAGCTCATCTCCGAGATGAAGAGCGTACGCGGCAAGCTGCAGCAGCAGCAGCAGTCTTCCGCCGGTTCGAACAGCAACAGCTAGGCTGGTCCGACGGTGACTGACATGAAGCCCGGCTCCGGCCGGGCTTTTTCATGCGTGAAACTTACGCGTAGGCGTACGGGCCGCCGCGCTCCAGTGCCCGCTGATAGGCCGGCCGGGCGTGAATGCGCTCGACGAATTCGCGCAGTTTCGGACAACGCTCGCCGGCCCCGCCGCGCGCCACCGCAGCCTCGATCGGAAAACTGAGCATGATGTCGGCCGCGCTGAAGGTGTCGTCGACAAACCATTCATGACTGCGCAGCTCGTTTTCCAGATAATCGAAATGCAGCAGCCGTTGCGGTCGAATGAACTGTTTCTTGACCTGCCCGGAGATCGCGCGAGCCACCGGCCGCGCCAGCCGCGGCGTTTTCTCCTCAACGGTATCGAATACCAGCTGCAGCAACAGCGGAGGCATCAGTGAGCCCTCGGCGTAATGCAACCAGTACTGATAGCGCAGATGATCCTCGCTACCCGGCCTCGGCGCGAGCCGCCCGCCGCCGTGCTCGCGCACGATGTAGTCGATGATCAGGCCGGTCTCGGCGACGGTACGGCGCCCGTCGGTGATCACCGGCGACTTGCCAAGCGGATGCACGCGCTTGAGCGAATCGGGCGCAAGCTGCGTTTTCGGGTCACGCGCGTAGCGTTCGACCTTGTACTCGATCTCCAGTTCTTCGAGCAGCCAGAGCACACGCTGGGAACGCGAATTTTCGAGATGATGGACCGTGATCATGGTCGGCTTTCGTGATGATGACGATTCCGACCATAACCCGCCGCGGGCGCTTCGTCAGCCGACGGCACGGCTTCCGCCGCCGGGGCCTGGGCCGACCGGCGGCTTCCAGACATTGCGGATCGCCTGCCGCCCGCGCTCGGGAAAACCGCCGGTGAAACGCAGTCTTGCCGCGGCCCCTTTGCCCTTGCATTCGATCGTACCGCGCTCGATACCGTGCAGCCGCACGATGTCGGCCACCGCGGCGACGAAACCGGCGGGCGCCCGGCCGGTACGGGTGGTCACACGGCCGTCTGGTTCGACGGCGAGTCGATAATTGATACGAAATCGGTCGAGCACGTCTTGGCCTCACAGTCATGGCCTGTCAAAGTCTCGGCATGAGCCAAGCATCACGCAAGTCGGAATCGTCAGCCGAACCCGCCGTGCGGGTCGACAAATGGCTGTGGGCGGCTCGGTTCTTCAAGACCCGCAGTCTGGCTTCGACCGCCGTCAAGGGCGGCAAGATCGAGATCAACGGTCACAAGGCCAAGCCCAGCGGCTCGGTTCGCGCTGGCCATCAGTTACGGGTGACCAAGGGCGAGGTGGTATTCGAGATCGAGGTCGTCGACGTATCCGACAAGCGCGGCCCCGCGAGCCAGGCCGAGGCTCTGTACGTTGAAACCGAGGCCAGCCGCGAACGCCGCACCGAACGCGCCGCCGAGCGCCGCGCGGCGCGGATCTCCATGCCGCGTCCCACGGCCCGACCGGACAAGAAACAACGCCGCGAGCTGCGGCGCTTCAAGCACGGCGACTGAGGCCGGCTCTGCGGCCGAAGCGAGCCTCCCCGCGCGTCGCCATAAGGGTTTTCAACTCGCCCGGACGCTCGGCGCTGAAGCCCGGACCGGTTCTCTGGCCGCGTCAATGACTCCGGCCCAGCCCGGCAACGAGCCCAGTGCCGCCAGTGGAGCGCATACCAGACATCGGGCGCGCCCCGCTGCAGGCCGCAGTGGACGTGCCGGCCTGAGCTTGATCACGTTTTCGATGTCATCCAGCGATACGTTCCCGGCCGCCATCAGCGGGACGTTGTCGCACTTGATCGTCAGCGCCTGGTCGGCGAGTTCGATCGGGTAGTCGCGGTAGCGCCCCGCAAGGCCTGTCCCGAGGTTAACGACAACTCGACGGCAGGTCGTCCGTTGGAACGCCAGGGTCCTCGCTGCTGTGCGCTGACGGCGCCGTGCAGCGCCAACTGATGGCGCCCGAGCCGAAATTCGCGTTCAGGTAGAGGAGCCGGCCGTCGATTGCCCCACCTGCGTATCGGATATAGATCCCGGGCTGCGCTGCATTGTTGTGCCACCAGATACGCTTGACGTACTGCCCGCTGGCGGCACCGTCTGCGCCACTCGGCATGTTCAGCTCCGCCAACACGCCATTCCAGGAACCGCTTTCGGGCAGACGGCCGTGCGTGCTGTAGTACTCGGCCACGGCCTGCTTGAGCGGCTGGGCCAGCACCAATCCTTCGCTGATCCTGGCGCGCGCCTCGTAGTGGCGATACAACGGCACGGCGATGGACGCCAGCACGCCGATGATCGCCACCACGATCATCAGTTCGATCAGCGTGAAGCCGGCCTGGCGTGGGCCACCGGCCGATGCGCCCTGCATAGTCTGACCTGTTTCGAATCCCCCGGAGACCGTACTTGTGCCGGCTGGCGGGCACGCTGTCAAAGCAGGCCCGTCCCTTCAATCACCGGCCAGGCCGCGCGAACAGCCGGCTCCTGTGGTATTTCACAGGCTTGCGCGCATCCATCGGACAACATCTCCGAGCGCGATGAACCGACTCCCGATCGGCGGTGCGCGCCGGCCGCTGCCCGTGTTGTCCATGGCGAGCATCGGGTTAGGATGAGCGCACTGATCGACAATGAGGATTATTCATGGGCAAGCAGATCGAATTCACCCGACCCGACGGCGCCACGGCGCCCGGCTTCTATGCCGAACCGGATGGCCAGGCCAATGCGCCGGGTATCGTCGTGATTCAGGAATGGTGGGGTCTCAATGACCAGATCAAGCGCGTAGGCAAGCAATGGACCGATGCCGGTTACCGCGTACTCATCCCCGATCTGTACCGCGGCGAGAAGGCGCTGGACGCCGCCGAAGCCGAGCACAAGATGGACGATCTGGATTTCTCCGATGCCGCCACGCAGGACGTGCGCGGTGCGGTCCAGTATCTCAAGCAGGACAGCGCATCAGTTGGCGTGATCGGTTTCTGCATGGGCGGCGTGCTTGCCGTTCTCGCGGCCATGCACGTCCCCGAAACCGATGTGGCCGTATCATGGTACGGCATCCCGCCGGACGAGGCCGGCGATGCCAGCGCGATCGATGTGCCGCTCCAGTGTCATTTCGCCACGCAGGATACGTTCTTCCCGATCGAGCAGGCGGATGCCTTCGAGAAGAAACTGGAAGCCGGCAACGTCGAGCACGAGTGCTATCGCTACGAGGCTCAGCACGCCTTCGGCAACGAGGAGTGGGACTACTACGACCCCGAGGCCAGCAAGCTGGCCTGGCAGCGCAGCATGGCGTTTTTCGAGCGTCATCTCAAAGGCTGACGCGCAAACAGTCAAGGGCGGCCCCGGGCCGCCCTTTTCTGCGATGCAACGGCTGTTGCAGGGCGGCGATCTCAGCCCGCCGAGACGTCGCTGCCATCGAATATCGGCAGATGGCCGAGCGCAATGACATCGGACCAGTCGCTGCGATCGCCCTCGGTCATGATCGCGGCCTCGCCGGCGATGATCGCGCCGGCGTGGTCCATGATCTTGCGCATCGCCTCCAGCGTGGAGCCGGAGCTGATCACGTCGTCGACCAGCACGATCCGCGCATTCGCCACCAGATCACGATCCTTGGCATCCAGATACAGCGTCTGTTCGTCGCCCGTGGTGATCGAGTGGGTGGTCGCCGAGAGCGCATCGCCCATGTAAGGCTTGTAGCTCTTGCGCAGCACCACGTACGGACGTGCCGTGGCCACCGACAGGGCATGGATCAACGGAATCGACTTCGCTTCCGCGGTCACCAGCACGCCGTAATCGAGCGCGGCCAGGCGAGTCGCCAACCCGGTCGCCGCGGCCTGCACCAGGGCCGTGTCGCCCAGCACGTTGAGCACGGCGATACGGACCCCCGAGGCCACCTGAAACAGGGGCAGTTCGCGCTTGAGTCCGGCGATTTCGACGGGATAGGTGCGTTGCGTGGCTTCCATCGGTGGGCAGGGCTGGATTCGAATCAGCGCTGCATTGTGCAACAGGCCGGGCGACAAATCTAAATCGGACCCGACCCGGGGCGCTGCATGAGCGCGATCGGCTCGTGTAGTCTGACCCCATCGCTCCATCAACCGGCGGCGCAAGCGCGATGGCCGCCCCGCCGACTCAGCCCGCGAGGTCGATATGCAAACCCGTGCCGCCGTACTGCACGAAATGGGCGCCGCGCGCCCCTATTCCGAATCGAAACCGTTGTCGATCGAGACGGTGGAACTGGCCGGCCCCGCGCGCGGCGAAGTGCTGGTGAAGATGCACGCCGCCGGGCTGTGTCATTCCGATCTGTCGAGTATCGACGGCAATCGCCCCCGCCCCACCCCGATGGTGCTCGGCCACGAAGCCGCCGGCGAAATCGTGGAACTGGGCGACGGCGTGACCGATTTCGCGGTCGGCGATCATGTGGTCTGTGCCTTCGTGCCGAGCTGCGGCCATTGTGCCTACTGCGCCGATGGACGCGCTGCGCTGTGTACGCCGGGGGCCGAAGCCAACAATGCGGGCATCCTGCTGTCCGGCGGGCGCCGGCTGTCGCAGCACGGCCACGACGTTCATCATCATATGGGCGTATCCGGCTTTGCCGAATACGCGGTGGTGGCCACCGAATCGCTGATCCGGATCGACAAGTCGCTGGATTTCGATATCGCCGCCGTATTCGGCTGTGCCGTGCTGACCGGGGTCGGCGCGGTACTGCAGACCGCGCAGATGCGGCTCGGCCAGAGCGTGCTCGTGGTGGGGCTGGGCGGCGTGGGCCTGTCGGCCGTGCTCGGCGCGATCGCGGGCGGCGCCTCCCAGGTGATCGCGGCGGATATCGTCCCGGACAAGCTCGAGACCGCGCGTTCGCTCGGTGCCACCGCTACCGTCGACCCGAGCGACGACAACGCGCTGGAGCAGATTCGCGACCTGACCGGCGGCGGCGTGGATATCGCCGCCGAATTCGCCGGGGTCGCCAAGGCGCTGGAATTCGCCTATGACGCCACCGGCAAGGGCGGCACCACCGTCACCGCCGGCCTGCAGCATCCCGATTCGCGCATGTCGCTGCCCGCCCTCACGCTTGTGGCGCAGGAGCGCCGCCTGCTCGGCTCCTACCTGGGCGGGCATGTGCCCAAGCTCGATATCCCCGATTACATCGCGCTCTACCAGGCCGGCCGGCTGCCGGTGGACCGGTTGCTCACCCATCGCCTGGCGTTGGACGAGATCAACCTCGGCTTCGAGCGATTGGCCGCCGGCGAGGCCATCCGTCAGGTCATTCAGTTCTGAGGAACGTCGCTCTCGCGACGATGTCCGAGCCCTGATGCATTCGATCGGCCGTCACCACCGGCCCAAGGAGTTCTCGATGTTTCGTCGCCTGATCGCCGCAAGCGTTCTGTTACTCATTACAACGGCGGCGCTGGCCGCGCCGACCAAGAGCGTCACCATTGTCGGACGCAACGACCTGCGTTTCTCACAGGATCACATCACCGTGGCCCCCGGCGAGAAGATCACCCTCAAGCTGGTCAACAAGTCGCACCTGCCGGCCTCGGCCATGTCGCACAACTGGGTGCTGCTGAAGTCGGGCACGGATGCCGGCGCCTTCGATAATGCAGCCCGGAGCGCCCCCGACAACGACTACATCCCCGAATCGATGAGCGACCGCGTCATCGCGCACACGGCCATGGTCGGCGGCGGCCACAGCGACACGATCACGTTCACCGCGCCCACAAAACCCGGCGACTATGAATACATCTGTACATTTCCCGGTCACTTTCGCGCCGGGATGAAGGGCACGCTGACCGTGTCGCCCGCCAATTGATCGCTCCCCGTTGAATTTGCGCCGAGTGCCGTCAAGTCATTGACGTCAAGGTTCATCAAAGGACGTTCATGTCTTACGACAAACTGCTTTCGCCAATTCGTTTCGGTTCACTGGAACTGCCCAATCGCGTGGTCATGGCCCCGCTCACGCGCGCCCGCTGCCCCGATCTCGTACCGGGCAAGATGCAGCAGACCTACTATGCCCAGCGCGCCGGCGCCGGGCTGATCATCTCGGAAGCCACCAACATCTCCGAATCGGCTCGCGGCTATGTCTACACGCCGGGCATCTTCACCGACGAACAGGAGGCCGGCTGGTCGAAGGTGGTCGACGCGGTGCACGACGCCGGCGGGCGCATGTGTCTGCAGCTCTGGCACGTCGGCCGCATCGGTCATGAAATGGTGCATCCCGACGGCCGCAAGCCGGTCGCGCCGAGCGCGCTGAAGGCCGAAGGCGCGGAGTGCTATGTCGAGTTCGAGGACGGCAGCTCGGGCAACCATCCGACCTCCACGCCGCGCGCGCTGGAGACCAAGGAAATCCCGGACGTCATCGACGAATACCGCCAGGCGGCGATCCGCGCCAAGCGGGCCGGTTTCGACATGGTGGAAGTCCACGCGGCCAACGCCTATCTGCTGCAGCAGTTCATGGCGACCGGCTCGAACCAGCGCACCGATGCCTATGGCGGCTCGATCGAAAACCGCGCCCGGCTGACGCTCGAAGTCGTCGATGCCGTGGTCGAGGTGATGGGCGCCGATCGCGTGGGCATCCGCATCTCGCCGTTCATCGAGATCTTCGGCCTGACCGACGACGAACCCAAGGCGATGGCCTTCCACTTGGCCGAGCAGCTCGAAGAGCGCGGCCTGGCTTATCTGCACATCAACGAGCCGGACTGGGCCGGCGGCGACATCAAGCTCACCGATGAATTCCGTGCAGCGATGCGCAAGCGGTTCGCCCGTGGCGCGTTGATCTTCTGCGGCCACTACACGGCGGAACGCACCGAGAAGCTGATCGAGAACGGTTATGGCGACGGCGCCGCCTTCGGCCGGCCCTACATCGCCAATCCGGATCTGGTGGAGCGCTTCCGGCAGAACGCCGAGCTCAACGAACCCGACCCATCGACCTTCTACGGGGGCGACGAGACCGGTTACACCGACTATCCGACGCTGGAAGAAGAAACGGCCTGATACGGCCGGTTCCCCTCGGGCGACAGCCCGCAACATCGAGCTGGCGGGGCATGACGCTCCGCCGGCTTTTTCGTATCAGCCCGACGACCGCGATCCAGCCGCGCGACGCTGCATGCCATAGCCGGCCAGCCAGATCAGCGCGAATGCGACCAGCACCACCAGACCGAAGACAGCCGTGGGCATGGCATCCAGCCAGGCCGATAACAGGCCATTCGGCGCCCACGCATCCGCCGCCAGTCGAACCCATTCGAGCCCGCCGACAACGAACGCCAGCACGATCGACAGACCCGTCACCACGAGATTGAAGCCCAGACGCCGGTCACCATCCCCCCAGCGATAGGCCCGCTGCATGAGCAGGCCGTTGACCGAATCCATGAGCGTCATCCCCGCGGCAAACAGTACCGGGAGTGCGAGCATCATCCAGGGCGCCCAGCCGGTATGCTGCGCGGCCGCGGCCGACAGGCCCAGCAACGCGATCTCCGTGGCGGTATCAAAACCGAGGCCGAAAGCCAGCCCGAGCGGATACATCTTCCAGCTCGTATCGATCCAGCGATAACCGCGCCCAAGCCAGCGCAGCAGCAGACCACGCCGGGCCAGCAGCGCCTCGATCTCTCCGTCGGCGCCGATGTTATCCGGCTGCCGGTATCGATGCCACAGCTGGCGCAGGATCTGAAAGTTGACCAGCGCGATCAGGGTCAGAAAAGACGCCGAAGCCAGCGTACCGATCCATGCCCCCGCGTCGGCCACGCCGTCGATATGCGCACCAATGCGTCGGGAAAAGACGGCGGCCAGCACACACAGCCCGAAAACCACCGAGGAATGCCCGAGCGAAAAGGCAAATCCCACGAACGCTGGCGGGCGCCCATCCCGCGTCAACTTGCGGGTCACGTTGTCGATCGCCGCGATATGGTCGATATCGAAGGCATGACGCAGACCCAACAGATACGCCAGCGTGCCCAGGCCGAAAAGCAACGTACCCTGGGCGGCGGCCGCCACAAGAACGGCAACGCCGACGAGGTGCAAGCCGACAACGGCGGCGGCCAGGCTTGCGATGCGCCGCGGACCGCTGTCGTCGGCATGGCCCTCGCCGGCGCTCATGGCAGCCGGCTCAGCCATTCGAAACCACGCATGCCGCTTACCTTGCCCCGATCGGCTCGACGGCACGACAGAGCGAACAGACGACGCCGCCGTGATGCGACGAATGCAGCACGTCCGGTCGCTCGAACTCGGCGTTGCAGGCGCCGCATTCATACCCCTGATCGGACGGTGTACCGTCTGCCGTGAAGCGCGGCGTGTCCACCCCGTCATTCGTGCTTCTGAGGTAATAGCGGCCCCCGGTGGCCAGCGCCAGAACGGGCGGGCAGATCACGCCCAGAAAGACCGCAATCAGCGGCGGGTATGACGACAGGAAGCTGCCAAATCCGCCGAAATAAGCCACGATCGCCAACCCGGCGGCCAGCAGGAACGATACCGTGCCCACCGGGTTGACCGGATAGAGCATGCCGCGGCGGAACTCCGGCAGTTTGGGCGAGATACCGAGCAGATACTTGTTGACGACGATATCGGTGGCCACGACCACCACCCAGGCGATCGCGCAGTTCGAGTAGAACCCCAGAATGTTGTTGAGCACGGCGAACATGTCACCTTCCATGAGCGCCAGCGCGATGCTCACGTTGACAACCACGAACACCACACGGCCGGGGTAATGGCGGGTGATGCGGGTGAAGGCGTTGGTCCAGGCCAGCGATCCGGAGTAGGCGTTGGTGACGTTGATCTTGATCTGGCTGATCACCACCAGAACCACCGCGAGAGCCAGCGCCAGCCAGGCCGGAACCATGTCGGAAAATATCGAGACGAACTGGCGTACCGGCTCGGTCGCTGCCGAATTCGCAACCTTGGACAGCAGATAGAACGCCAGCAGCGCTCCGATCATCTGCTTGATCGCGCCCAGAATCACCCAGCCCGGGCCGGCCGCCAGTACCGCCGCCCACCACTGGCCGCGATTGGCCTCGGTCTTGGCCGGCATGAAGCGGAGATAGTCGATCTGCTCGCCGATCTGGCCCATCAGCGCCAGCACCACGCCGGCACCGAGCATCACCGCGGCCAGGCTGACCCCGCCGTACCCCTGGGTGCCGGTATATGCCAGCCAGTCACCGATGACCTGGGGCTGGGCGGACACCAGATAGATCACCGGCGCCGCCATCAGGATCAGCCAGAACGGCGTGGTCCAGAGCTGCAGTTTGGACAAGGCTTTCATGCCATAGATCACCAGCGGCAGCACGATCAGTGTCGATGCCAGATAGCCCAGCCATAACGGAATGCCCAGCCCCAGCAGCAGCCCCTGAGCCATGATCGACCCTTCGAGAGCAAAGAAGATGAAGGTGAACGAGGCGAAGATGACCGCCGTGAGCACCGAGCCGTAGTAACCGAAGCCCGAGCCGCGGGTGATCAGGTCCAGATCGATGTTGTAGCGCGCCGCGTAGTAGGCCAGCGGCAGTCCGGTGACGAAGATCAGCGCAGCCGCGAATAGAATCGCCAGAATGGCGTTGGCCGTGCCATAGCTGATGGCAATGCTCGCGCCGATCGAGAAATCGGCCAGATAGGCAATGCCGCCCAGCGCGGTGATCGCGACCGTCGCCGGGCCCCAGCGCCGGAACGAATGCGGCGCATAGCGCAGGGTGTAATCCTCCAGTGTCTCGTTTTTCGCCGCGAGCTGTTCCCGAGGCCGAGTGATTTCTTCGCTTGTGACTGCCACATCCACCATCCCTTGGAATTTGGTCGATGTGCTGCAAGGTTGATGCCACGGTAGCCGAGCCGCACGGGCCGGCCGATACCCGACGCCGCGAACGCGCCGGCTGTGCGGCCGGAGAGCTGCGGATACCTCTCGGCCTCCGTATTGCTGCCCGGTATCGCCTCGGACGGGGTGGTTGCGATGATCGTGGCAACCCCTATGAACGGCGGCTCGCGCCTTGCCTTGCGGCAATCCGAACATATTCGGGCGGCCTTGGGCGCGACGCCCGAAATGAATGGCCACAGACCGGCGGCGAGCCGCGGGCCACAGAAGTTCGCTCAGGGTGCATGCGCACCATGAGCGTGCATCACTCAGGCCAGAACGCCCTCACGCTCGATAAAGGCGGTGATTTCCTCGATCCCGTCACCGGCCCGCAGATTGGTGAACAGGGTCGGGCGCTCGCCGCGCATCATTTTCGCGTCGCGCTCCATGACCTCGAGCGACGCGCCCACATACGGCGCGAGATCGGTCTTGTTGATCACCAGAAGATCCGAGCGCGTGATGCCGGGCCCGCCCTTGCGCGGGATCTTGTCGCCGGCCGAAACATCGATCACATACAACGTCAGGTCCGACAGTTCCGGTGAAAATGTCGCGGCCAGATTGTCTCCTCCGCTTTCGATCAGGATGACATCCAGATCGTCGAACTCGGCGGCAAGCTGATCGATGGCGGCCAGGTTCGCCGAGGCATCCTCGCGAATCGCGGTATGCGGACAACCGCCGGTCTCCACGCCCCGAATGCGCTCCTCCGGCAAGGCGCCGCTGCGGATCAGGAAATCCGCATCCTCACGGGTATAGATGTCGTTGGTGACCACGGCAATCGAATAGCGGCCGCGCATGGCCTTGCACAACGCATCGGTAAGCGCGGTCTTGCCCGAACCGACCGGTCCGCCGATGCCGACCCGCAGGGGGGATTGCTTGTCCATCAGTACCTCATTCAGATGATCAGTCAGGAACGGTAAAGACGCGAGTACAGGGTTTCGTGTGCCGTGCTGGCCAGCGCAACGCCCGGCAGTGAACCGCCCAGTTCGGCGTCGGTAAGTTCCGCCGCACGCGCAACAGCGCCTGGCACGCGTTCGGCCAGATCGAATAACAATTGCTGGCCCTGCGTCTGCCCCAACGGCACCAGTTTCACCGCTGCCAGAACCTGATTTTCCAGCCACGCCCAGGCCAGCCCGGAAGCAGCCATCCGCGACTCGATATGCCAGCGTGTCGCGGCAAGCGCCCATAGTGCCGCGAACGAAACGGCTCCGGCATGCGCCCCGCCGAGACGCCAGTCTCCGGCGTCAGGCTCATGCATGCCATCGAGCAAGGTCGCCAGGGCGTGCCCAAGATGGCGCTCCTGAGCCCGTCGCTCGGCGGTTTCGCGCGAGGTCAGCAGATAACGGCTCCATCGGCTGACCCGCTCCACGCATCCTGCCTCCCAGGCGGCGTGCAGACGGAAATACACGGCGAGATCGAGCGGTACGAGCGTGGCCTCAAGGCTGGCAGCGAGCCAGTCACGTACATCCGCTTCGCTGCGCAGCCCGCCCTGTTCCACGGCGGCTTCCAGGCCTTCGGAATACGCGAAGGCGCCGACCGGAAGCGACGGGCTGGCCAGTTGCAGCAATCGCTGCAGCGCGAGCGTCGCGGCCGGCGTCAACCATGAGCGTGACTCAGACTCCCTTTCAGAGCGTCGTGCTCGTGCTCGTGCTCGTGCTCGTGCTCGTGCTCGTGCTCGTGCTCGTGCCGTGGCCGTGGCCGTGGCCGTGGCCGTGGCCGTGATGATCATAGGCGCCCGGTTCGGGGTGGAAGGCACAATGGCACAGCTGCGGCCGCGCGCCCAGTCCGGCGACCATCGCGTCCAGCACGTGGTCATGGCGGTACGCCAAGGCATCCGCATGCAGCTGGAGCGGCACATGTCGATTGCCGAGGTGATAGCAGATCCGGTTCAACAGCAGCCGGTCGACACAATGCACATAGGACAACGGCTCGGCTGCGGCGACAATTCGGACGAGGAAACGTCGCTCGGCATCGGTAAGCAGATCCCCATCCGACAGTGTCGTGCCACGGGCCAGTACAACGCCCGCAAAGCCACCATTATCGAGCGCGAGGCGCTGGCGCGATTTCTGGCGCGCATCGAAATCCAGAGTCGCCGTGGCATCGGCCGCGACCGGGGCACCACTGTATTTGTGAACGAGTCGAATCATGTGGAGATGGATCATGCAGGTCGAGGACGAGGGGCCGAATTAGAACAGGAAATAACGCTGTGCCAGCGGCAGTTCGTCGGCCGGTTCGCAAACCAGAAGTTCGCCGTCGGCGCGTACGTCATACGTCTGAGGGTCAACTTCTATGTGCGGCAGCGCATCATTGTTGCGCATGTCAGCCTTGGAAAGTCGCCGGGTATCGGCAACCGCGACCAGGCGCTTGGCGAGGCCGAGTTGGTCGCCAATGCCGGCAGACAGCGCGGCAGCCGAGGTGAAGGTCACCGACGTCGAGGTAACCGAACGGCCGTAGGCACCGAACATCGAGCGGTAGTGCACCGGCTGCGGCGTGGGAATGGACGCGTTCGGGTCGCCCATCGGTGCCATGGCAATCACGCCGCCCTTGATGACCGTGGCCGGCTTGGTGCCGAAGAACGCCGGTTTCCACAGCACCAGATCAGCGAGCTTGCCGACCTCGACCGAACCGACCTCCCGGGCAATGCCGTGGGTGATCGCCGGGTTGATGGTGTACTTGGCGATATAACGCTTCACGCGCGCGTTGTCGGCCCGCTCGGAGTCACCCGGTGCCGGTCCGCGCTGGACCCGCATCTTGTGCGCGGTCTGCCAGGTGCGGGTGATCACCTCGCCCACCCGACCCATCGCCTGCGAATCGGAAGCGATCATCGAAAACGCACCCAGATCGTGCAGGATATCCTCGGCGGCGATCGTCTCGCGACGGATCCGCGAATCGGCGAACGCCACGTCCTCGGCGATCGACGGGCTCAGGTGATGACAGACCATGAGCATGTCGAGGTGCTCGTCGACCGTATTGGCGGTGTACGGCCGCGTCGGGTTGGTGCTCGACGGCAACACGTTGGGCTTGCCGGCCGCCGTGATGATGTCCGGCGCATGGCCGCCGCCCGCCCCCTCGGTGTGATAGGTGTGGATCACGCGATGCTTGAAGGCCGCGAACGTGTCCTCCACGAAACCGGATTCGTTGAGCGTATCGGTATGGATGGCGACCTGTACGTCCGTCTCATCCGCCACGGTCAGACAGTTGTCGATGGCGGCCGGCGTGGTGCCCCAGTCTTCATGCAGCTTCAAGCCGCAGGCCCCGGCCGCGACCTGATCATGCAACGGTCCGGGCAGACTGCCATTGCCCTTGCCGAGAAACCCGAGGTTCATCGGAAAGGCCTCGGCCGCTTCGAGCATACGGTGCATGTGCCAGGGCCCCGGCGTGGCCGTGGTGGCCTTGGTGCCCGTCGCCGGCCCCGTGCCGCCGCCGATCATGGTGGTCACGCCCGATACCAGCGCCTCCTCGATCTGCTGCGGGCAGACGAAATGGATATGGGCATCGATACCGCCGGCGGTCAGGATCTGGCCCTCGCCGGCGATGATCTCGGTGCCCGGCCCGATGACGATCTGCACGCCGTCCATGACGTCCGGATTGCCGGCCTTGCCGATGCCGGAGATTCGGCCGCCGGAGATGCCGACGTCGGCCTTGACGATGCCCCACCAGTCGACAATCACGGCATTGGTGATCACCGTATCGGCGGCGATATCGTTGTCGTGCTGGCTCTGGCCCATCCCGTCGCGCACGACCTTGCCGCCGCCGAACTTCACTTCGTCGCCGTAATGTCCGGTATCGGATTCGACCTCGATGACCAGAGCCGTATCGCCGAGTCGCACGCGATCACCCGCTGCGGGCCCGAACATCTCGGCATAGGCTGTCCGATCCATATGGCTCATGCCGAATCCTCATCTAGCGGGCCCATGACCTGGCCATGAAAACCATAGATGGTGCGCCGGCCCACGTAGGCCACCAGGGCAACCGTTCGCGTGGCCCCGGGTTCGAAGCGGATCGCCGTGCCCGCTGGTACATCGAGCCGGAACCCGCGTGCTGCCGCTCGATCGAACTCGAGTGCCGGATTGGTCTCGGCGAAATGATAATGCGACCCGACCTGCACCGGGCGATCGCCGGTATTGGCGACCTCGATCTCGCGTCGTTCCCGGCCCGCGTTAATTTCGATCTCCCCTTCAGCCGGCAGAATTTCGCCTGGAATCATGGCCACCTCAGACAATCGGGTCGTGGACGGTAACGAGCTTGGTGCCATCCGTGAACGTCGCCTCGACCTGGACCTCGGTCAGCATTTCCGGCACGCCTTCCATGACGTCCTCACGCGAGAGCAGCGTGCGGCCGTAGTCCATCATCTCCGCCACCGAGCGGCCCGCCCGGGCGCCTTCCATGAGCGCCGAGGCGATGAATGCCATGGCCTCGGGATAATTCAGCTTAAGACCACGCTCGCGACGCCGCTCGGCGAGCAGCCCGGCCGAGAAGATCAGCAGCTTGTCTTTTTCTCGAGGCGTGAGTTCCATGGCGCATTCTCATTCGGTGGGCGATCGGCACGTCGATCGAGCCCGGCCTGACAATCGATGTACGGCGCGCTGATGCACGAATAGGTGCCAAAATGACAGCCGCCTGCGCCGCCCGCCGAATCGCAAAACATTCGCCGAGACGGTGGGCCCGATACCCAGGCCGGCGTTAGCCGGGGGCGCAGAGCCTAAGTTGCCCAGATACGGGGCACAACGGCCGATTTGTTCAATACCAGCGGCCGCAGCGATTGCCACAACCGGTGGCAATGGGCCTGCAGCAATCGCGCTTCGCGCGCCGTCGCCCGGACGATCAACAGGCCGTCGACCGCCGATACGCCGCTGGCGATGTCGTGCTCCGCACATTGTCTCCGGATATCCGCCGTCACGGTTTCATCGAACCCTTCCGGTCGATAAGCAATGAACGTGCCCATGGCGCGCGCACCATTCAATCCCCAGCGTGCCTTCTGGAAGGACGATTCCCCGGCGCCGGGCACCAGCGTGCGCTCGTGCCACTTCAGCTCATCGTCGACCCGCACGCACAACCGGCCGTCATAATGACCGCTATTGAAGGCCTCGTTCGCGGCGGGCCGGCCGAGTGTCCAGATATCCCAGGTGATGGCGCGCGCATCGCACGCCAGGTCCAGATCGAGCGAATTCTCCGCCCGCGCCCCATCGAACACGATGGTTTCCTGGGGCAGCCACTCCATCTGGGCAGCGGCACCGATACGCAAGCGGGCGCACTGCCGGCTGGCCCGAACCGGAGATCGATACAGCTTGGCCGCCGACGGCGTGGTGACCAGCGCCCGCGAGCTCGGCTCGAGCTCGATGTCGAAGGCGATTTCGTCGCCCTGAACCACGCCACCTGGCGGATGCAGCAGCATGATGTGCGCGGTACCGTCCCGCTCGGGATAAAGCGGCCGCTGCACGTAAACCGGGCCCCGATGACGCCGCCGCGTTGCCACGCTGCGTTCACCGCGCCGCGCGATGGTGAGATCGAGCCGAGCGCGCCACCCGGGTTCGGGCCAAGACGTGTCCGTGGCAATGTCGGTGGGCGAGCTGATCGATCACTCCGAGCGCGATTCAGCTGTCATCTTCTACACAAAACAAAACCGGCCGCCAAGTCCGGTTCGATCCATCGAATCCAGACTCTGCGACCGGTCGACGCCGCCGCCTTGAAGCTACGGGGCGGCGGGTCGGGTCACGCGAGCTGTGTCAGCCCGCGTACCGCGACTGTTGCCGCGAGCTCAGGCCTCAGTACTGCTTGTTGCCATAATCGCCCGACTTTTGCTGCTGCGGCTGCGCGGTCGAACCTTGGTTCATGCTGCCGCTCGCGCTCATGCCGTTATTCGACATGGCACGGCCCGACTGCTGCACCGTCTGCGCCGCGTTGTTATGCATGCGATCGGTCTGGCTCTGCATGTTGCTGCGTTTCCGCGAGGCGCGATCCTGCATGTTGTCCTGCATACCGGACATCCGATCCTGCGCACTCTGATTCATCTGCGAAGCCGTGTTGTTCATGGACTGGCCGGCGGACTGCATGCCCTGTTGGGTGCGATTCATGGCATTGCCGGTCTGCCCGGCCGAGTCCGACATCACGCGCTTGCTGCCGTTTTTCATGACGGTATAGGTCTCGCCACCGGAAACCGCCGGTCCCGCGGCGCCGCCACGGGCCGCCTGCATTCCGGCCTCGAACTGGTTGAGCGTGATACCGCCCGCACTTTCATCGCCCTTCTTGGCATGCGGATCGGTCTTGATCGACGCATTGGTGTCCATGGAATTGTAAAGCTTGGCCACCTTGGGGTTAGCCTTTGCTTCGCTCGGGCTCAGCACCCCGTCGTGGTTGGTGTCGAGCTTGTGGAACTCGGCGGCAAGCGAACCACTGGCGGACATGCTCGCCTGACTACCGACCGCCGAGGCGCTCGTCCCGGCGCTGGTATCGCTCGAAGCCCCCATGCCAGAGGCGGCAAACGCCGAGCCGGTGACAATGGCCAAGCCAAAAGCAATCGCGGTCTTCTTGAACATGGTGGCGTCCTACTGCGTTGTAAGAGACACCCGGACGTTACGCGCCGCCAATGAATTAGGCCTGAATTATGCCAATCGCAACATACCCTAGCGGTCCGCGGTTTCCTGCTCGCGTTCGCGTTCGCGCGCGCCCGGCGCGAACATGCGCGCAGTGAACAGCCCCACTTCATACAGTAGGTAGATCGGTACCGCGAGCAGCGTCTGCGATATGACGTCCGGCGGCGTAAGCAGCATACCGGCCGCGAACGCCGCGACCAGCACGTACGGCCGATAGCCGCCAAGCTGCTTCGGCGTGACGAAACCGGCCCAGACGACGAGAAATATTGCGACCGGCAACTCGAAAGCGATGCCGAAGGCCATGAACATCTTCAGCACGAAATCGAGGTAGTTCGAGATGTCGGTCATCACGGCCACGCCGGCCGGCGCCACCGATACAAAGAAACCGAACACAATCGGGAAGATGACGTAATACGCGAACGCCATGCCGAGATAGAACAGCAGCGTGCTGGAGACCAGCAGCGGTGTGACGAGCCGTCGCTCGGCCATGTACAGGCCCGGCGCGATGAACATCCACACCTGGTACAGCGTCCAGGGCAGCGAGACCGCGAAGGCGACCATGAGCGAGAGCTTCATCGGCACCAGAAACGGCGCCGTCACACCCGTGGCGATGAGACTGCTGTGGTGCGGCATGTGCACCAGCAGCGGTCCCGACAGGTACGTGAACAACGAGCGGGAGAAATAGAAACAGGGCAGAAACACCACGACAATGCCGAGCGCAATGCGGATCACCCGCGTACGCAGCTCGAACAGATGGGCCATCAACGGCTGTTCGTTATCGTCGATCTCGTCGTCGCTCACGGGCGATTCTCGTCGTTTCTATTCGTTGTCGATTCGTCGGCTTGCTCCGACGACGGCGTGGCTTCGGCCGGCGGCGCGCTCGATTCGGGTTCCGCGATCGATGATTGCGCCGCGTCTTCTTCATCCGCGGTGGAATGCGTGGCGCGCTCGGCCTCGCCTTCGATCGGCTCCATCAGCGGGCCGACCGCCCGTTCCGTGCTGTCGCGGAATTCGCGCGTTTCCGCCTCGATCTGCTCGCGCGCACGCCGAACGTCCTTGCGGATGTCCTCGGCAGCCACTTCGTTCTCGAGTTCGGTCGTCAGCGCATTGACGTAGTGGCGCGCGCGACCGGCCCAGCGCCCGAGCGTACGGGCGACCACCGGCAGACGCTCGGGCCCGAGCACGATCAGCCCGATGACGCCGAGAACCGCCAGTTCCCAGAAACCGATGTCGAACATGACGCGGGCCCGCGCTAGTCGCGACGGCTGGCGCTATCGTTCTCGGCGCCGGTGTCGTGACTGCGGTGTTCGCCGTGACTCGAGCCGTCCTCGCGATTGGCGTGATCGACGACCTTGGGGTCCTTGTCGGATTCGCGCTGTTCGTCGTCGTCCTTCATGGCCGAGCGAAAGCCCTTGAGCGCATTGCCGAGATCCGGCCCGAGATTGCGCAGTCGCTTCGATCCGAAGACGAGCAGCACAATGACCAGAAGGATGAGCAGCTGCCAGATACTGATACCGGAAAGCATATAAACCTCTTCGTGTTAGGCGTTGTCCCCGCCGTGTGTGCCACGGGCGGCTTTCTCCTCGTGGCCCGATACGCCGAAGCGCCGGGCCAGTTCATTCCGTACCGCCGTGGAATCCAGCCCTCGCGACTGGAGTAGCACCATGCAGTGAAACCACAGGTCGGCGACTTCATGCACGACATGCGAATCGTCATCGCCGCTGCGCGGCCTCGATGACTTCGGCCGCTTCCTCATCGATCTTCTCGCTGATCGCGGCCACACCGCCAGCATACAGCGAGGCGGTGTAACTGTGCGCGGGATCTGACATGCGACGTTTGGCCAAGCGCGGCATCCAGGGCCGTGAAAACATCGCTGTCGGACGGGGCTGAACTACTCATGCAGACCATACATTCGCTGAGGATCCTTGAGCACGGGATCGTGGGTCGACCCAGCGTCTCACCGTGCAGGATCTGGAAGAAACAGGACTCGCGACCCGTGTGACAAGCCACGCCGCCGATCTGCTCGACGCGCAGCAGCAACGCGTCGTTGTCGCAGTCCAGCGCAATCTCGACAATACGCTGAAGATTGCCGGAGGTCTCGCCCTTGCGCCACAGAACGGCGCGAGAGCGCGACCAATACGTGGCATAGCCGGATTGCGACGGTGGCGGCGAGCGACTCGCGGTTCATCCAGGCCAGCGTCAGTACCCGCCCGGTATCCGCGGACTGCGTGATCACCGGCGCCAGCCCCCGCTCGTCCCAGTCCACGACCGAAAGCCAGTCGTTTGCCTCGCTCGAACCCATGCCGAACTCCGTTGTAATGGCGTCGCGCGGTATCCTACCGTTCGAACGCGAACACAACCACAGCGCCCGGCTGGGCTGGCGGCGCGCGCTATTGCAACGCCTGCGGGCGCCGATCTACTGTTGCCGCGCATGAAGATCATCATCCTGGGGGCGGGCGAGGTCGGCGCCACACTCGCCGAGAACCTCGCCCACGAAGTCGAACGACGTCACCGTCGTCGATACCAACGAATCGCTGCTGCGCCCGCTGCAGGACCGGCTCGACATCCGGGCCGTGCATGGCTATGCCGCGCATCCGGCCGTGTTGCGCGACGCCGGCGCCAACGACGCCGACATGATCATCGCCGTGACGCGGTCGACGAAATCAACATGGTCGCCTGCCAGATCGCCTACACCCTGTTCCACACGCCGACCAAGATCGCGCGCATCCGCTCCGCCGAGTATCTGGTCGAGGATCGGCTGTTCCATCAGGACGCGATCCCGATCGACATGTCGATCAGCCCGGAACAGCTGGTCACCGACTACATCAAGCGGCTGATCCAGTACCCCGGCGCGCTGCAGGTGGTCGACTTCGCAGAAGGCCGCGTCCAGGTGGTCGGCGTGAAGGCCTATTACGGCGGGCCGCTGGTCGGCAACGAACTCCGGACCATGCGCCAGCACATCCCGAACGTGGATACCCGCGTGGTGGCCATCTACCGGCGCGGCAAGCCGCTGATTCCGGAAGGCGACACCATCGTCGAGGCCGACGACGAAGTGTTCTTCGTCGCCGCCCGGCGCGATATCAAGCAGGTGATCGGCGAGCTGCGCAAGATCGATCGTCCGGTCAAGCGGGTGATGCTGGCCGGCGGCGGCAACATCGGCACGCGGCTTGCGCTGGCGCTGGAAAACCAGTGCCAGGTCAAGGTGATCGAGCACAATCCCGAACGCGCGGCCTGGCTGTCCGAGCGCGTGAATCGCTCGATCGTGCTCAAGGGCGACGCCGCCAACGAAGCGCTGCTGCGCGAGGAGAACATCGAGTCGGTCGACGTGTTCTGTTCGGTCACCGACGACGACGAAGCCAATATCCTGTCCGCGATGCTCGCGAAACGGCTGGGCGCGCGCAAGGCGATGTCGCTGATCAACCGGCTGGCCTATGTGGACCTGATCGAATCCTCCGGCACCCAGATCGATATCGCCATCTCGCCCAAGCAGTCGACCATTTCAGCGCTGCTGGCGCATGTACGCCGTGGCGATGTGGTGCGCGCGCACACGCTGCGGCGCGGCGCGGCCGAGGCGATTGAGGCGATCGCCCACGGCGAGCGCTCCAACTCGCGGGTGGTCGGCCGACGCATCGACGAAATCAAACTGCCACCGGGTGCGTCGATCGGCGCCGTCGCGCGCGGCGACGATGTGCTGATCGCCCATCACGACACCGTGATCGAGTCCGGCGACCACGTAATGATCTTCATCATCGACAAGAAATACACCGCCGAGGTGGAGCAGCTCTTCCAGGTCGGCGTGTCGTACGTCTGATGTCGTTGTCCGCTATCGTCCGGGGGCGGCTGAACTACTACTACGCCGTGGTCCAGCGGGTGCTCGGCCTGCTGTTGATGATCTTCTCGGTGTCGATGCTGGCGCCGATCGTGGTCGCGCTCATCTACGGCGACGGCGAAATCGAGGCGTTTGCCATCGGTTTCGCCATCACCCTGGCGACCGGCCTGGCCGCGTGGCTGCCGAGCCGTCACGTCCAGCGCGAGCTCAAGATTCGCGACGGCTTTCTGGTCGTCGTGCTGTTCTGGATGGTGCTGAGCCTGTTCGGTGCGATCCCGTTGTGGCTGGCGACCCGGCCGGACATGAGCTTCACCGACGCCGCCTTCGAGTCGGTCTCGGGCCTGACCACGACGGGCGCGACCGTACTCACCGGGCTGGACACCCTGCCCCACGCCATCCTGTTCTGGCGCGTGCTGCTGCACTGGATGGGCGGCATGGGCATCATCGTGCTGGCGGTCGCGGTGCTGCCCATGCTGGGCGTCGGCGGCATGCAGCTGTATCGCGCCGAGACGCCCGGGCCCGATCAAGGATTCCAAGCTCACGCCGCGCATCCGCGAGACCGCCAAGGCGCTGTGGTATCTGTACGTCTCACTCACCCTGTTCTGCGCCCTGCTGTTCTGGGCCGCAGGGACCACGCCATTCGATGCCGATCAGCGATGCTTTCTCGGCGATCGCAACCGGCGGTTTCTCCAATCACGACCTATCGCTCGGCTATCACGACAGCCCGGTCATCGAACTGGCGGCGATCGTATCGATGCTGATCGGTTCGATCAGCTTCGGCATGCATTTCTCGATCTGGCGCAGCGCCAACCCGCTGGGTTACTGGCGCGACTCGGAAACCCGCACGTTCCTGATCATGGTCATCGCGGCGACCGTCGTGGCCACGATCGTGCTGCTGGCCTCGGGCACCTACGTCGACGCCCCCGATGCCGTCATCAAGGCGCTGTTCCAGGTGCTGTCGATCGGCACCACCACCGGTTTCACCACCACCGACTACACCATCTGGCCGAGCTTTCTGCCCATGTTCCTGCTGCTGGGCAGCTTCATCGGCGGCTGCGCGGGCTCGACCACCGGCGGCATGAAGGTGGTGCGTTTCATTCTGCTCGCCAAGCAGGGCACCGCGCGAGATCAGCCGGCTGGTCCATCCCAACGCCGAGATTCCCATCAAGATGGGCGGCAAGGTCATTCCCGACCGCGTCGTGCATGCGGTCTGGGGGTTCTTCTCGGTCTACGTGACCGTGTTCGCGGTGATATTTCTTATCCTGTTGGCCACCGGACTCAACGAGCTGACCTCGTTCTCGGCGGTGGCCGCGACCATCAACAACGTGGGCCCGGGCCTGGGGGCGGTGGCCTCCAACATGGCCGGCATCCCCAAGCTCGCCAAGTGGGTGCTGTGCCTGTCCATGCTGCTGGGGCGTCTGGAAGTGTTCACGCTGCTGGTGATTCTCACCCCCGCTTTCTGGCGCCGCTGACCCCTGCGCGACTGACAGGCCCGCCCGGCCATTCGGTACAATCGCCGCCATGACGATGCAGGAACAACTCCAGGCCATGATCGACGCCGGACAGGATGCGCCGCTGGCGCGTTTCACGCTCGGCGAGTTGCTTTACAAGAACGGCGACGACTCGAGGCCGCGCGCACGCATCTGGCCGAGGCCGTGCGTCAGGACTCCGCAGTATTCGGCCGCCTGGAAGCTCTACGGCCGCGTTCTGCTGGAAGCGGGCCAGATCGATGCCGCGATCGATACGCTGACCCGCGGCATCGAAGTCGCCGAACAACGCGGCGACAATCAGGCCGCCAAGGAGATGCACGTGTTTCTCAAGCGCGCGCCGACGCGCGCAAGCCTAGGCGCCAGTACATGTCTGTCTATACCCGCGTCGAAGCCGACGATCTGTGTACCCTGCTCGCCGACTATGCTGTCGGCGAACTCGAGGACTTCACCGGCATCTCGGCCGGTATCACCAATACCAATTACTTCGTCGACACCAGCCTCGGGCGCTGGGTGCTGACGCTGTTCGAGCAGGTCGACGAAACCGAGCTGCCATTCTTCATGCAGCTGATGGATCATCTCGCCGGCCACGGCGTGCCTTGCGCGCATCCGGTCGCCCGCAACGACGGCGGCTTTCTGAGCCGTGTCCGCGGCCGTCCGGCGGCCTTGGTCTATCGGCTGAATCGGGGCCAGCGTGGAGTCGCCCGGTCCCGAGCACTGCCGCTCGCTCGGGCGGCGTGGTCGCCGAGATGCATCGTGCGGTCGCCAGCTTCACACCAGTGCAGCGCAATGCCCGCAGTCTCGACTGGATCGCCAGCGCTGCCGAGCGCCTGGACGGCGTGATGGCGGCCGACGAGCATGCCCTTGCTGGCCGACGAGATCGCCTTCCAGCAGCGCGCCACCGACACGCTCTACGCCGACTTGCCGACCGCGGTCGTGCATGCCGACCTGTTCCGCGACAACGTACTATTCGACCAAGCCCGGGTGTCGGGCCTGATCGATTTCTACTATGCCTGTCACGACTACCTGCTGTTCGACCTCGCCATCATCTGCAACGACTGGGCCTTCGATGACGCCGAGCATTACTGCCCGGCGCAGTGGCAGGCATTCATGAACGCCTATGTCAGACGGCGTACGCCCGACGAGGCCGAACGAGCCGCCTGGCCGGCCATGCTGCGCGCCGCCGCCTTGCGTTTCTGGGCCTCGCGCCTGATCGACGCCCACTTCCCGATGAGCGGCGAAGTCGTGCATATCAAGGATCCGGCCCCGTTCAAGCGTCTTTTACTCGCCCACCGCGCCGACGCGCCGGCCCTGATGCCGCAATGATCGCGCTCATTCAGCGCGTCACCCGGGCTTCGGTCTCGGTGGCCGGCGAGCGCATCGCGGCGATCGATGCCGGCGTGCTGGCACTGGTGGCCGCCGAGCCCGACGATACCGAGGCTCGCGCCGAGCGCCTGGCCGAACGCGTGCTCGCCTACCGCATCTTCGCCGACGACAACGGGCGCATGAACCTGGGCGCGGTGAGCGCGGGCAAGGCCGTGCTGGCGGTACCGCAGTTCACTCTTGCCGCGGACACTCGCCGCGGCAATCGGCCCGGTTTCTCGACCGCCTGCGCCCCCGAACGCGCCGAGGTGCTATTCGATCAGTTCACCTCGGTGCTGACCGAGCGGCACGCGCCGATCGCAACCGGTCGATTCGGTGCCGACATGCAGGTCGAACTGGTCAACGACGGCCCCGTGACCTTCTGGCTGAGCGCCTGATCAGCGGGATCGATGATTGTGCCCGACGCCTCTCGCATCGGCCGGATCAACCGCGTATGATCGACCGTCCAGAGGGGCATTCCGAGTACACCGCTAGACCATGACAGCGCGTCGCGCCACGATCGAACGCTGCACCGCCGAAACCGATATCCAGCTCAGCCTGGATCTGGACGGCACCGGCGAATTCAAGGCCGAGACCGGCGTCGGCTTCTTCGAGCACATGCTGCACCAGCTGGCCCGCCACGGGCTGGTCGATCTGGATGTGCGCGCGGCAGGCGACCTGCATATCGACGATCATCATACCGTCGAGGATGTCGGCATCTGCCTCGGCGCAGCGCTCAAGCAGGCGGTCGGCGACAAGAAAGGCATCATGCGCTACGGCCATGCCTATGTCCCGCTCGACGAAGCCCTGTCGCGCGTGGTGCTGGATTTCTCCGGGCGCCCCGGTCTGCATTTCCGCGTGCCGTTCACTGCCGAGAAGATCGGCACATTCGACACGGAACTGGTGCGCGAATTCTTCAACGGTGTGGCCAGCGGCGCCGCGTTGACACTGCACATGGATACACTGGCCGGCGACAACGCCCACCACATCGCGGAAACGCTGTTCAAGGCCTTCGGCCGGGCGCTGCGCGCCGCGGTGGCCCGCGACGAACGCGCCCTCGACGCCCTGCCCTCCACCAAGGGCAGTTTGTAGAACTCAATACGTCGCTTTATGGCAACCGTCGGCATCATCGACTACGGCATGGGCAATCTGCACTCGATTGCCAAGGCTCTGCGCTACGTCGCTTCGGACGAACAGATCGAGGTCAGCTTCGATCCGGACGCGCTCGCCCGCATGGACCGGCTGGTCCTGCCCGGCGTGGGCGCGATCGGGCATTGCATGGACGAACTCCAGCGTCTGGAGCTCGACGACATGCTGCGCAGCGTGCTCGGCAAGACACCGCTGATGGGCGTGTGTCTGGGCATCGAGGCGCTGATGGCCCACTCCGAGGAATCCGGCGGCGTGGACTGCCTGGGCGCCTTCCCGGGCGACACGGTCAAGTTCGCCGAGACCGAGATCATGCCCGACGGTTCGCGGCGCAAGATTCCGCACATGGGTTGGAACCAGGTGCGCCAGGAGCGCCCCCACCCGCTGTGGAAGAGCATCGCGCCGGATTCCTGGTTCTATTTCGTGCACAGTTACTACGTCGTGCCCGACGATCCCAGGCATATCGCGGGCACGACCGACTATGGCGTGCGATTCACCTCGGTGGTACTGCGCGAGAACGTGTTCGCGGTCCAGTTCCATCCCGAGAAGAGCCAGTCCGCCGGGCTGCAACTGCTCGCCAATTTCCTGGAGTGGAACGGCGCGGCCTGACGGCCTCGCCGGCTTCCCGGGCACCCGACCCGGTTCATCTGCCGTCAGCAAAGCGAGGAGAAACGGCGTGCTACTCATTCCTGCCATCGACATCAAGGACGGCCAGTGCGTACGCCTGCGTCAGGGCGACATGCACGACGTCACGGTATTCGACGACAACCCCGTGGCCATGGCCCAGCGCTGGATCGACGAAGGCGCCGACCGCATTCATGTGGTCGATCTGGACGGTGCCAAGGCCGGCTATCCGGTCAACGACCGAATCATCGGCGACATCGTCGATGCCGCGGGCCCGATCCCGGTCCAGGTCGGCGGCGGTATCCGCGACGAATCCGCGATCGAAACCTATCTGGAACGCGGCGTCGAATTCGTGATCCTCGGCACCCGGGCGGTCTCCGAGCCGCATTTCGTGGCTGACGTCGGCGTCGAGTTCCCCGGCCATATCATCGTGGGCCTGGATGCCCGCGACGGCATGGTGGCCACCGACGGCTGGTCCAAGCTGTCCAATCACACCGTGGCCGATCTCGCCCAGCAGTTCGAGGAAGACGGCGTGGTCGCCATCATCCATACCGACATCAGCCGCGACGGCATGATGCAGGGCCTCAATGTCGAAGCCACGCGCGCTCTGGCCGCCGAGCTGACCATTCCGGTGATCGCCTCGGGCGGCGTGACCGACATGGCCGATATCGACGCCCTGCTCGCCGTCGAGTCCGACGGCGTCGCCGGCGCGGTCATCGGCCGGGCCATCTACGAAGGCACGCTTGATCTGGCCGCGGCCCGCAAGCGCGTCAACGAGCGCAAGGGAGGCTGAGTGGCTCTCGCCAAACGCATCATTCCATGCCTGGACATCGACAAGGGCCGCGTCGTCAAGGGCGTGAAGTTCCTCGATATCGCGGATGCCGGTGACCCGGTCGAGATCGCCCGTCGCTACGACCAGCAAGGCGCCGACGAGCTGGTCTTTCTCGACATCACGGCCTCCACCGAGGACCGCGGCACGCTCATGGACGTGGTCGAACAGGTGGCCGGCGAAGTATTCATCCCGCTGACCGTCGGCGGCGGCGTGCGTACGCTGTCCGACGTCCGCCGGCTGCTGTCGGCCGGCGCCGACAAGGTGTCGATCAACACGGCCGCCATCGGCAACCCCGACTTCGTGGCCGAGGCGGCCTATCGCTACGGCAGCCAGTGCATCGTGGTGGCGCTCGACGTGAAGAACGCCGCGAAGAAGGACGAGCAACCGCGTTACGAGATCTTCACCCACGGCGGGCGCAAGTCGACCGGCATCGAGGCCATCGGCTGGGCCAAGAAACTGGTGTCGCTCGGCGCTGGCGAGGTATTGCTGACGAGCATGGATCGCGACGGTACCAAGTCGGGCTTCGACATCCAGATCACGCGGGCCGTATCGGACGCGGTGCCGGTGCCGGTGATCGCCTCGGGCGGCGTGGGCGATCTGGAAGACCTGTATGACGGCCTGTCGGCCGGCCATGCCGATGCCGTGCTGGCCGCCTCGATCTTCCATTTCGGCACCTATACCATCCAGCAGGCCAAGAATTATCTGGCCGAGCGCGGCATTCCGGTGCGCGACACGACCTATCGCTAATACCGGGCCACCATCGGGCCGCTGACAATCGGCCGATGAAAGGTAATGTCCTGCCCGCGGCCGTGCTTGGCCTGTTCATCGCGATCGGGCTGGCCCTGGGTGGGAGTTATATCAACAGCGCGGCGGTGAGTTGGCAGTCCGCGCAGCGCAGCGTGACCGTGAAGGGGCTCGCCGAGCGTCAAGTGGCCGCCGACCTGGCGCTGTGGCCGCTGCATTTCAAGGTCACCGGCGAGACCCTGAGGGCACTGCAGGAACAGATCGATCACCAGGCGGAGGTCGTGCGTCGCTTCCTGCGACAAGCCGGCTTCAAGGCCGATGAGATCACGCTGACCTCCCCGGCGGTCACCGATCAATATGCCAACCGGCCGGCCAATCAACGCGCGAGTCTCGCGCATTATTCGGCCGAGGCGACCATGCTGGTGCGCACCCCCAATATCGCCGCGGTGAAAAAGACCCGGCCCGAGGTCGGCGCGCTTATCGCGGACGGCGTGTTGCTCGCGCCCAACTACAACTATCGCACCGAGTTCCTGTACACCCATCTCGATCGCATCAAGCCGCAGATGATCGCCGAGGCGACCGCCGATGCACGGGCCGCAGCACGTCAGTTCGCCCAGGACTCGGGCAGCGAGGTCGGCCAGATCCGCAGTGCCTCGCAGGGTTATTTCTCGATCTCCGATCTCGACAGCTATACCCCGGAAATCAAGAAAATACGGGTCGTCACGACGATCAACTACGCGCTGGACGACTAACCGACCGATAAATCTGCACCGCGCAGTGCGGCCGCGATCGCCCGCGATGTATCGGCGGGCCAAGGATCGCGTGCCGGAAAAAGCCCGGGCCGAAACCCGGGCTCGAATGCCTGCGCTACGAAGGCCGGCTTCAGGTGGTCTGTTCCTCGTGCCTGCCTTCGGCGAACTCCTCGATCGCCTTTGCACAGAAGGCATCCAGATCGTCCGGCGTACGACTGGTCACCAGCCCTTCGTCGCAGACGACTTCCTGATCGACCCAGTTCGCACCAGCGTTCTTCAGATCGGTCTTGATCGACGGGAAGGACGTCACTGTCCGTCCATCCACCACGTCCGCCTCGATCAACGTGATCGGCGCGTGACAGATCGCAGCGACCGGCTTGTGCTGCTTGAAGAAGTCACGCACGAACGAAACGGCTTTGTCGTTCACCCGCAGACCATCCGGGTTGATGGTGCCGCCCGGCAGCACCAGACCGTTGTAGTCCGACGCCGAAACTTCATCCACCGTCTTGTCGACCTTGAACGTATCGGCCTTGTTGATATCGCCGTTCATGCCCTGCACTTCGCCCGTCTTGAGCGAGATCAGATGCACTTCGGCTCCGGCATCGGCGATATCCTGCCGCGGGCGGGTCAGTTCGATCTGCTCGAAACCATCCGCGACCAGAAACGCGATCTTCTTGCCTTCGAGTTGGCCTGCCATGTTGCTGCTCCTTTTGGCATGCAATGCGTTACCGCGAGACATTGACGCCGGGCCGAGCCGATTCCAATCAGTAGAGTCACCCAGATTATCCCAGCCATACCCCGAGGACGCGCCGCGCCTGCGTGGGCAACCCTGTCGATCGGTCGCGGCCTGCAAGATGAGGCGGCGCCAGCACGGGACCGCCGGTCCACAGGAGCAAGCGGCAGCCCATGTGACATGCATTGCGCACGCCATGCCGTGTTGCCCGCCGTGACCGTGGCACGACGCAGCGGCGTGGTTTGCCGGGCCGGCTCAACGACGGCGCGCGAGCGGAACGTCTACTCGCCCCGGCGCTCGATCACCGCATAATAGAAACCGTCGAAATCATGCGCGCCGGGGGCGATACGCCGGCCGACCGCCTCGGCGCGCCCCCAGCCGGCGTCGATCGGTCGTTCCCGTGCCTGCGGGCGTGGCCGACAGAAAGTCGGCGATCACGTCGACGCCCTCGGCACGCAGGATCGAGCAGGTCGCATAGACCAGCCGGCCACCGGGCGCGAGCAACGGCCAGAGCGCGGCCAGCAAGGCGCGCTGGCGGTCTGCGGCGGCGGTGATGTCGGATGCCCGCCGCAGCCATTTGATGTCGGGATGACGACGTATCAACGCCGGTGCCGCTGCATGGCGCATCCAGCAGGATACGATCAAACGGCTCGCCGTCCCACCAGGGCGCGGGCTCGGCGGCATCGCCGACGCGCACCGCGGCCTCCAGACCAAGCCGTGCCAGCGTCGATTCCAGCGTCTGCACCCGCTCGGCATCGATATCGAGCGCGGTCAGCGCAATATCGGCACGCTCCAGCAGATGGGCGCTCTTGTTGCCCGGCGCCGCACAGGCGTCGAGCACGCGCTGGCCGTCGGCGGGCGCCACCAGATCGGCCGCCAGCTGGGCCGCACCGTCCTGGATCGATACCTCGCCCGCGGCGAAACCCGGCAGGCGTTCGGTGGCGACCGGCTCGTCGAGCGTCAGACCGTCGGCGCAGTGTTCGATCGGCGTCGCCATCACACCGACCTCGGCCCAGCGCTCGAGCACGCCCTCCCGCGTCGCGCGGCGCGTGTTCACACGGGTATGCATCGGCGCGCGCGCGTTGCCGGCAGCCAGTACGGCCGGAGCATCCACGCCCCAGTCGTCGGCAATCATGGCGGCCAGCCAGTCGGGATAGCTTTCAAGCACTGCGACGCCGGCATCGCCCAGCGCCGCCGGCTCGCGCTGGTGCCCGCGCAATACCGCGTTGACCAGGCCGCGCGCCTTGGCCAGCTTGAGTTTGTTGGTCGCGGCCACGGTCGCATGCACCGCCGCATGCGGCGGCACTCGCGTGGCCTCGAGCTGATAGAGGCCGACCCGCAGCAGCGCGTCGAGCAGCGGCTGCGGCTTTTTCTTCAAGCGGGGCGACAGCAGCGCACCGAGCCGGCGATGATCCCGCAGCGTGCCGTAGGCCAGAAGCCGCGCCAGCGATCGGTCGGCACCGGCGAGCTCGCGTGGCCAGGCCGCCATCGCCGTATCCAGGCTACGGCCCTGGTCGATCACCGCGGCCACCGCTCGGGCGGCGTGAACGCGTGCCGCCGTGCCCGCCGACTCAGCCAAAACGGGTGCCGACCCAGTCGCGGCCGTTGGCGGCATCGGCCGCGCTCATACGGCGCTTGCCCGGCAGCTGCAGTTCGGTGACGCGCAGGATGCCGTCACGGGTCGCGATATCGATGCCCTCGCGCCCCGCGGCGATCACGGTTCCCGCTGCGACATCGGTTGCCCCGTCCCGGCACACGGCCTGCCAGAACCGCACCCGATCGCCATCGAGCTCGGCATGCACCACCGGCCAGGGCGAAAACGCCCGCATGAGCCGGGCGATGCGTACGGCGGGCTGCGACCAGTCGACCGCGGCCTCGGCCTTGTCGAGCATGGCGGCATAGCTTGCCTGCGCGTCGTCCTGGGCTTCGGGCGCCAGGCCGTCGGGCAGCGCATCGAGCACTTCGACCAGCGCCGTCCCGCCCTCGGCGGCGAGCACATCGTGCAGGGCGCCGGCCGTGGTGGTTTCGTCGATCGGCGTACGACGCACCGCCAGCATGTCGCCGGTATCGAGCCCCACGTCCATCTGCATGATGGTCACGCCGGTCTCGGCGTCGCCGGCCTCGATGGCGCGGGCGATCGGCGCGGCGCCGCGCCAGCGCGGCAGCAGCGATGCATGCACGTTGAGACAGCCGTAGGTCGGCAGTTCGAGCACGGCCTTCGGCAGGATCAGCCCGTAGGCCACGACCACCATCACATCGGGTGCGAGTGCGGCGAGCTGATCGCGCGCCTCGGCGTTCCGCTTCAGTTTTTCCGGCTGGAACACCGGCAACCCGAGCTCCAGCGCGGCCGCCTTGACCGGCGACGGCTTGAGCTTGCGACCGCGCCCGGCCGGGCGATCCGGCTGGGTGAACACGCCCACCAGCTCATGGCCGCTGGCGGCGATGGCCTCGCAGCGTGGGCAGCGCGAATTCGGGCGTGCCGGCAAAGACGATGCGCATGTCAGTCGGCCTTCGCGCTCTCGCGCTTGGCGGCCTTGGTCAGCTTGCGCCGGATACGCTCGCGCTTGAGCCGGCGAGAGCTTGTCGATATACAGACCGCCGTCCAGATGGGCGAGCTCGTGCTGCACGCACTGCGCCAGCAGACCTTCGGCGTCCATCTCGTACGCGCGTGCCGTCGCGATCCTGGGCCGCGAAGCGAAGCCGCGTGGCGCGGGTGACGCGGTCGTAGTGCTCCGGCACCGACAGGCAGCCTTCGTCGACCACTTCTTCATCCTCGGACCAGAGGATGCGCGGATTGCACATCACGAGGCGCTGGCTCTTGTCCTCGGAACAATCCATGACCGCCACGCGGCGCGTGTCGCCGACCTGGGTGGCCGCCAGGCCGACGCCCGGGGCGTCGTACATGGTCTCGAACATGTCGTCGATAAAGCGCGACAACTCGTCGTCGAACACGGTGATCGGATCGGTGACCTCGCGCAGCCGGGGGTCGGGGAAATGCAAAATCTCGAGAATGGCCATATTCTGTCGGCAGTTGACGTCGATTGTTCAGACGGCGGCAGGATCGCAGCCGGCGATCGAAATGCGGGGAGTATAACGGTTTGAGGCATACGCGGATTGGGGGATGGCGGCTCGCCGGGCTCGGCCTGGCGCTGCTTGCGGCCGGCTGCGCGCATGCGCCCGGCAAACAGCCAGGCCGTTCGGATGCGAACAGCGCCACGGCCGACGCCGCGCGCGATGCGGACGCGACGCCGCCCCTGGCATCCAAGGCCGCGCCCGCGCCGAAGAATCTGACGGCGTCGAATCTGGCCGGGCATATCCGCGGCGACGCGCCGTTGCGCTATGTGGTCAAGCGCGGCGACACGCTCTGGGACATCGCCGGCAAATATCTCGACGACCCCTGGTACTGGCCGCAGCTCTGGGATGCCAACCCCGACATCGCCAATCCGCATCGGATCTATCCCGGCGAAGTGCTGGTGCTGACCCGCGGCATGGACGGCCAGCCGCAGCTGGCGCGCGGCAACACCGTGCGTCTCGAGCCGCAGGTGCGCGAGGAACCGTTGTCGCAGGCGATCCCGGTCATTCCCTACTCCGCCATCCGCAATTTTCTGGAAAGCCCGCGCCTGGTCGACGACAACGCGCTCGCGAACGCGCCCTACGTCGTGTCTTTCGACGACCAGCATCTGGTGGCGGGTAACGGGGCCACCGTCTATGTGCGCGGCGCCGATCCCGCCGGGCCCGATCGCTATGAACTGGTACACCCGGAAGGCCCCTATCGCGATGCCGAAACCAACGAGGTTCTCGGCCGCAAGGCCCTGCCGGTCGGCCGGGTCACGATTCAGACCTTCGGCAAGAATGTGGCCACGGCCAGCATCGACAAGGCCTACCGCGAAGCGCGGCGCGGCGACCGCCTGCTGCCGGTCGCCGACGCGGATCTGCTGCGCGATTTCTATCCGCATGCGCCGGCCAAGCCGCTCAGTGCGCATATCATCTCGGTCTATGGCGGGGTCAGCGAGATCGGCCAGTACGACGTGGTCACGCTCGATCGCGGTCGCAATATCGGGCTGCGCCGCGGCGACGTACTCGATATCTACAAGTCCGGGCGCACGGTGTCTGATCCGGTCGCGGGCGGCGAAGTCAAACTGCCCGAGGTCGAAGCCGGCTATCTGATGGTATTCAAGGTCGACGACAAGGTGAGCTTCGCGCTGGTCATGCACGCCACCCGCGCCATCCACGTCGACGACGTCGTGCATTCGCCCGACGCGACATGACCGACCGCGTCGCCTGGCTGCGTCTGGCCACCACGCCGGGCATTGGCGCCACGCTCGCCGCGCGCCTGATCGAGCGCTTCGGCAGCGTCGAAGCCGCGCTGGCCGGCAGCGAATCGGGCTGGCGCGAGGCCGGGCTGCGCGCGCCGGCGCGTCGGGCGCTGGCCGAGCCGCCCGGCGAATCGCATGACGAGAGCCGAGACCTGGCTGGCCGAGGCGGGGCATCATTTCCTGACCCTCGACCATCCGGCGTATCCGACCGCGCTCGCCGAACTCGATCCACCGCCGCCCTGGCTCTACGCGCTGGGCGATCTCGATCTGCTGGACTATCCCGCGATCGCCATTGTCGGCAGCCGCAACCCGAGCCATGCCGGGCGCGAAGCCGCGCATGAATTCGGCCGCGCGCTGGCAACGGCCGGGCTGGTCGTGGTGTCGGGCCTGGCGCGCGGCATCGATGCCGCCGCGCACGAAGGCGCGCTGGCCGCCGACGGTCATACCATCGCCGTCACCGGCACCGGGCTCGATCGTGTCTATCCGGCCGCCAACAAGGCGCTGGCCGAACGCATCGCCGAACGCGGGCTGCTGTTGTCGGAGTTCGGGCTCGGTACCCAGCCGGCGCGCGGCAACTTCCCGCGCCGCAACCGCGTGATCGCCGGCCTGTGCACGGCCACGCTGGTGGTCGAGGCCGCGCGCGCCTCCGGCTCGCTGATCACCGCGCGCATGGCGAGTGCCGCCAATCGCGAGGTGTTCGCCCTGCCCGGCTCGATCCACAATCCGCTGGCGCGCGGCTGTCACCAACTCATCCGCGAAGGCGCCAAGCTGGTCGAGACCACCGACCATATCCTCGAGGAGATCGCCGGTTCGATCAGCGGCTACCGCCGCACGCCCGGCCGCAGGCGCCGACGAGGCCGACACGGCGCCTGCCGAATCCGGCGGCCGGGACGATGCCGCCGATCTGCTGGCGGCGATCGGCCATGATCCGGTGCGCATCGATGACCTGGTCTCGCGCACCGGCTGGCCCGCGGATGCGGTGTCCTCGACGCTGCTCATTCTCGAGCTCGAAGGCCGCGTACAGGCCGTGGCGGGCGGCGCCTACGTCCGCTCGGGCATGAGCGCGAACACGGCGCTCGTCGCGCATGCTCGCAACGCCTCGTTCGGATCGCGTCGTGGTAAAGTTGGCGACATGAACGAAAATGTCCTGGACGTCCTGCTGTACCTGTTCGAGAACTTTTCGTTGACGGACGTGGGCGCTACCGGCGACGTGCGCCGGCGATCTGGGCGACGCCGGATTCTTCCCCGACGAGATCGACGATGCCTTCGACTGGCTGCGCGCAGCGCAGCCGGAAGGGCGTGCGCCGATCACGCCGCCCTCGAACGACAGCATCCGCATCTATGCCGGGCCGGAACTGTATGTGCTCGACGCTGAGTGCCGCGGCTACATTGCTCGACTCGAACGCGCCGGCGTGCTGTCAGCCGCCAATCGCGAGCTGGTGATCGATCGGCTGATGGCGCTGGTCGACGATGAATACGAAGGCGCCGAGCTCGAACAGGTCAAGTGGGTCGTGATGATGGTGCTGTCGTCCGCCGACGGCCACGAGACCGCGCAGGCGCGCATGGAAGCCATGCTTCACGCCGAGGCGCCGGGCGCCAGCCACTAGCGTCCTGTAACGCAAATTCGTCGCACTGTTTCGGCACTTTTTCGCGCCATGCAGTCATTGCGCCCCGGAATCGCGCCGAACGAGGCGCGAGGCGTGACCTTGGCCGGGACCGGAGTAGCGCTGGCTTGCAGCCAAACGGCCCGTGGCGCGGTCTTGCATGAAACGACAACAGCCCCTGCCCGCGTGCCTCGCCGCTTGTCGCGAAATCGACGCCGACACGCTGTTTCCGACCGCCCGGCCCCCTGAATACCGCCTGCCCGGCTCGCCCTGCCCAGCCGACATATCTTGACGCTGGTGCATCGCGCGTGCTTCAAAGGCTGTGCTAGGGTTCGCCACGCGGCGCTCTCGCCGCCCTATTCATCCCCTTTCAAGTGTGAGTCGATGAGCCGAAATCTCGTCATCGTGGAATCCCCGGCCAAGGCCCGGACCATCGAGAAATATCTGGGCAAGGACTATCAGGTCCTGGCCTCGTATGGCCACGTGCGCGATCTGATCCCGAAGGAAGGCGCGGTCGATACGAAGAACGACTTCGCGATGCACTACGACGTCATCGATCGCAACGCCAAGCACGTCGACAAGATCGCGAAATCGCTCAAGCAGGCCGATACGCTGCTGCTCGCGACTGACCCCGACCGCGAAGGCGAGGCCATCGCCTGGCATCTGCTCGAGCTGCTGCAAGGATCGCGGGCTGCTCGAAGACAAGCACGTGGCCCGCGTGGTCTTCCACGAGATCACCAAGCGCGCCGTCGCGCACGCGGTCGAGAACCCGCGCACGATTTCGGACGATCTGGTCAACGCGCAGCAGGCCCGCCGCGCGCTCGATTACCTGGTCGGCTTCAATCTGTCGCCGCTGCTGTGGCGCAAGGTCCAGCGCGGCCTGTCGGCCGGCCGGGTGCAGATCGCCGGCCCTGCGGCTGATCTGCGAGCGCGATGCCGAGATCGAGGCCTTCGTGCCCGAGGAGTACTGGCGCATCGAGGCCAAGGCCGAGAAGGACGCCATCCCGTTCTCCGCGCGCCTGTCCCAGCTCGACGGCGAGAAGATCGAGCAGTTCACGATCAACGACAAGGGCGGCGCCGATGCCGCCTATGAAAAACTCGTGGCCGCCGCGCAGGGCCAGCTGCGCGTCGCCACGGTCGAGAAGAAACAGCGCCGGCGCAATCCGTCGCCGCCGTTCACGACCTCCACCCTGCAGCAGGAAGCCGCGCGCAAGCTCGGCTTCAACGCGCGGCGCACCATGCGCACCGCGCAGGGCCTGTACGAAGGCGTCAAGCTCGGCGACGGCGAAGAGACCGGCCTGATCACCTACATGCGTACCGACTCGGTGAATCTCGCCAACGACGCGCTCACCGAGATCCGCCAGACCATCGGCGATCGCTACGGCGACAAGAACCTCCCGGATTCGCCGCGCACGTTCAAGACCAAGTCGAAGAACGCGCAGGAAGCCCACGAGGCCATCCGCCCGACCGCCAGCGCGCGCATCCCGAGCGAGATCAAGCAGTATCTGACCTCGGACCAGTTCCGGCTCTATGAACTGGTCTGGCAGCGCACCGTCGCCAGCCAGATGGTGCATGCCCTGTTCGATACCGTTTCGGCCGATCTGGCCGCCGATGCCGACAACAAGCACCTGTTCCGCGCCAGCGGCCGCACCCTGCGCGAGGCCGGCTTCCTGTCGGTCTACAAGGAAGGCCGCGACGACGGCGACAAGGCCGAGGACGACAACGACAAGCGCCTGCCCGCGCTGGAAGAAGGCGAAACGATCGCCTGCAGGAGATCGTGCCGACCCAGCATTTCACCGAGCCGCCGCCGCGCTTCACCGAAGCCGCGCTGGTCAAGACGCTCGAGGAATACGACATCGGCCGGCCGTCGACCTATGCCTCGATCATCTCGACGCTGCAGGATCGCGAATACGTGGAGATGGACGGCAAGGCCTTCATGCCGACGCCGCTGGGCAAGATCGTCAACAAGTTCCTGACCGATCACTTCACCCGCTACGTCGACTACGAGTTCACCGCCAATCTCGAGGATCGGCTGGACGCGGTCTCGCGCGGCGAAGCAGGAATGGCGGCCGCTGCTGGCCGAGTTCTGGGAGCGCTTCTCCGACCAGATCGAGTCCAAGCAGGATCTGTCGCGCGAGGAAGTCGCCCAGGCGCGCGAGCTCGGCACCGATCCGAAATCCGGCAAGCCGGTGATCGTGCGCATCGGCCGCTACGGTCCGTTCGTGCAGATCGGCTCCAAGGACGACGAGGAAAAACCCAAGTTCGCCGGCCTGCGCAAGGGCCAGGACATGGACAAGATCACGCTCGACGAAGCGCTGTATCTGTTCAACCTGCCGCGCGATCTGGGCGAGACGCCCGAGGGCGAGGAGATCCAGGTCAATATCGGCCGCTTCGGCCCGTACGTGCGCTACGGCAAGAAATTCGCCTCGCTCAAGGAGGACGATCCCTACACGATCTCCAAGGAGCGCGCGCTGGAGGTGATCGCCGAGAAGAAGGAAGCCGACGCCAAGAAGCTGATCAAGCACTTCGAGGCCGAGAACATCAAGGTCCAGCACGGCCCGTTCGGCCCCTACATCACCGACGGCAAGAAGAACGCCAGCGTGCCCAAGGACATGGAGCCCGAATCGCTGACGCTCGAGCAATGCCAGGAGATCATCGCCAAGGCGCCGGAGAAGAAGAAGCGCGGCCGCAAGAACGCCAAGACGAGCGCCAGCAAGAAAGCCTCCAGCAGCGCGAAGACCAGCAAGTCGTCAGCATCCAAGGCCAAGACTTCGAAGAGCAAGACTGCCAACGGCAAGACGGCGGCCAAGAAGTCGTCTTCGTCGAAGAGCACGACAAGCAAGAAGAGCGCGGCGAAAACCAAGACGAGCAAGAGCGGCTCGACGCCGCGGCAAGTCGTCCAGCAGCGGCCCCGCATCGAGCTGATCGAATTCACGGCCGGTGTACCCCGCCGGCCGGTGATCCGGCGTACAATCCGAGGCCGTTTTCCGGGTTGCCGCCGGGGCCGCGGCCCCGGTGATCCTGCAATCTTTTCCGGGGGAGCCGGCCATGCACGATGTCCACGTATCGCCGCATCGACTGCGCCAAGCTGCGCGCACGCTGGCCGAGGGCGGCATTGTGGCGCATGCCACCGAGGGCGTCTGGGGTCTGGCCGCCGACGCCTACGATGCCGATGCGGTCGTGGCGCGTGATCGCAGCCAAGCAACGCGCATGTCGCGCGCGGCCTGATCGTGGTAGCCGCCGACTCGGCCCAACTCGCGCCGTTGGTCGACCCGGCACGCCGACACCGCCTGGCAACGCGCCGTCGAATCCTGGCCCGGCCCGATCACTTGGCTGCTGCCCGCCCGCGCCAATGCGCCGTGGTGGCTGACCGGCGGCCAGACGACGATTGCTCTGCGCGAAACGGCGCACGCGCTGACGCGCGCTCTGTGCACCGAATTCGGCGGCCCGATCGTTTCCACCAGTGCCAATGTCTCCGGCCAGCCCGCCGGTGGCGTCACCTTGGCGCGCGCGCGCCTGCTTCGGCGACCGCATCGACCTGGTGCTGGGCGGACGGGCCGATACACCGGGCCGGGCCAGCACCATCCGCAACGCCAGCACCAACGAGACCATCCGTGGCTGAATCGAAACCCGCGCGCGAGGACGCCAAGCCCGACGCCGCGATCGGCTTATTTTCGCGACTCTGCAGAACCGTATCGTCGAGCGCCTGGCGGCCTTCGAGCCGAGCGCACGGTTCCAGGCCGATACCTGGACGCGCGAGGAAGGCGGTGGCGGCGATACCCGCGTTCTGGCCGACGGCGACGTGTTCGAACGGGCCGGCGTGAATTTCTCGCGCGTTCTGGGCAGCGAGCTCCCGGCTTCGGCCTCGGCGCGGCGACCGGAATTGGCCGGGCGCTCATTCATTGCCTCGGGCGTATCGGTGGTGATCCATCCGCGCAACCCTTATGTCCCGACGTCGCACGCCAACGTGCGGCTGTTCGTGGCCGAGAAGGAAGGCGAAGCGCCGGTCTGGTGGTTCGGCGGCGGCTTCGATCTCACGCCCTACTACCCGTTCGAGGACGATGCCGTTGCCTGGCATCGCGCCGCGCAGGCCGCCTGTGCGCCGTTCGGCGACGATCTCTATCCCCGCTTCAAGGCAGTGGTGCGACGAATACTTCTATCTGCCGCACCGCGACGAGACACGCGGCGTCGGCGGGCTGTTCTTCGACGACTTCAATGAATTGAGCTTCGCCGACTCGCTGGCCTTCGTGCAGTGCGGTGGGCGAGGGTTTCATCGAGGCGTATACGTCGATCGTGGAGAAACGACGGCACCATGCGTGGGGCGAGCGCGAGCGCGCGTTCCAGCTCTATCGACGCGGGTCGCTATGTCGAATTCAACCTGCTCTACGATCGCGGCACGCTGTTCGGCCTGCAATCGCGCGGGCGCACCGAATCGATCCTCATGTCGATGCCGCCGCTGGCTGCCTGGCAGTACGGCTTCACGCCCGAGCCCGGCTCGCCCGAGGCGGATCTCTCGGAGCGTTTTCTGGTGCCGCGTAATTGGCTTGCAGCGGAATAGACTATAATCTCGATAGATGATGCATATCACTCTCACCGAACTGCGTTATCTGATCGCGCTCGACAAGGAGCGCCACTTCGGTCGTGCGGCCAAGCGCGCGTTCGTCAGCCAGCCGACGCTGTCTGTTGCGGTCAAGAAGCTGGAGGGCGAGCTTGGCGTCACCGTGTTCGAACGCAACCGCGGCGAGGCGCGGGTCACCCCGATCGGCCGGCGCATCATCGAACAGGCCTATCGCGTGCTGGGCGAGGTCAGCGCGTTGGAAGCGGTGGCCGAACAAGGCCGCGACGAACTCAAGGGGCCGCTCAGGCTCGGCGTGATCTATACCGTCGGCCCTTACCTGCTGCCGCATCTGATTCCGCGCCTGCGTGAGAGCACGCCCGAAATGCCGCTGATCATCGAGGAGAACCTGACTGGCAACCTCACCCAGCAACTGCGCAACAACGAGCTGGACGCCGCGATCGTGGCGATGCCTTATGAAGTGTCGGGGGTGGCGACCTGGCCGATCTACGACGAGTCGTTCGTGGTGGTGATGCCGCAGAACCATCCCTGGACCGAACGCGATGCGATCGAACCCAATGATCTGGCGCGCGACAATTTGTTGCTGCTCGGCCCGGGCCATTGCTTCCGGGACCAGGTGCTGGCCCTGTGCGCCGAGTGTCGCGAATCGGAGGAAGCCAATCGCACCCGCTCGGGCTCCAGCCTGGAAACCATCCGGCATATGGTGGCCAGCGGCCTTGGCGTGACGGTCCTGCCGCGCTCGTCGATCCCCAATCTGGCCGCTGAGTCGCGCCTGCTCGAGACCCGGCCGTTCGCCGGCGAGCCCCCGCAGCGCCAGATCGCCATCGCTTGGCGACGAAGTTTCCCGCGGCCCAAGGCCATCACGGCACTGCGCGCGGCGGTGATGCAATGCGATCCGGCCGGGGTCACCCTGCTGCCTGACGCCCGTACCCACAACGCCGACGACACGCTGCTGGACGCCTCCTAGTCGCCGCACGCAAGCGTCGGCATACGAAGCGGATGCGGTACACTCGCCGGGTCATCCGCCGTCCCCGATCCGCCATGCGCGCGCTCTTGATCGCCGCCGGCCTCGCTTGTGCCGGGCTCGCCCACGCCGCTACCAGCGACGCCACGCGCAGCGAATTCCTCGACGCTCTGTCGGCAGCGCGTCACGGCAATCTGGCCAGCAAATCGGCCGAAGTCGCGGATCTGCGCGACTACCCGCTCTACGATTATCTGCAGGCCGCCCAGCTCCGCGCAGAGCTGCGCAGCAACGCCGGTGCAGCGCTGGATTCGCGCATCTCGAGCTTCATTTCCGCCCATCCCGAACTGCCGCCGTCCCACCAGCTGCGCAGCGCCTGGATCGCCAACCTCGCCGATCGTGGCCAGTGGCAGCAGGTGATCGACGAAACCCGGGATTCCGACGGCACCAGCGCGCAGTGCCGGGCGGTCCATGCGGCCATCGAGCTCGGCCACTCGCCCACCGAAAAAGCGATCGATCTGTACACGGTCGGCCAGAGCCAGCCCTCGACCTGCGATCCGGTGTTCTCGTGGCTGGAGAACACCGGTCGATTGACCGCATCGGTGATCCGGAAACGTGCCCACGAGGCCATCCTCAACGATCAATACGGCCTGGCGCGCTATCTTTCGCGGCCAGATGCCGACCGCCGACACCGCGACCATCGACGGCTGGCTCGATGTCGCCGAAACGCCGTCGCATCTGGCCAATGCACCGGCCGACCTCGATCACAGGATCGCGGTGTATGCCTTCAAGCGGCTCGCGCTGCGCGATACTGACAGCGCGGCACGGTCTGCTCAAACCGCTCGTCGCCCGACTGGGCCTGACGACAGACCAGCGCTATCAGATGCGGCGCTATGTCGCCCTGCTCTACGCCGAAGATCACCAGCCCGCAGGCGCTGCTGTGGTTCGCGCGCATCGATCATGCCCGCATGGCCGGCGACGAACACGCCTTGGGCTGGGAAATCCGCGCGGCGATCTATCAGCAGCGCTGGCCGCTGGTGCTCGATGCCGTCAACCGCCTGCCCGCCGATATCGCCGGCGACGAGGAATGGCGATACTGGAAGGCCCGCGCGCTGGCAGCAGACCGGGCACAAAGCGCAGGCCGAGCGATCTATGCGCGCCTGGCGACGCATCGTTCCTATCATGGCTATCTCGCCGCCGATGCAATCGGTCGCCACTACAGCTTCAACGAGCAGTCGGTACCGGACAATCCATCGGCTCTGGCACGCGTCGAGGCGGATCCGGCGCTCGCGCGTGCTCACGAGCTGCACGAGCTCGGCATGCGGAGCTATGCCTATCTGGAGTGGAAAAACCTGACCGCGCACCTCAATTCAGCCGAGCTCGCCCAGGCCGCGAAGCTGGCCTATCAGTGGCAGTGGTATGCCCGCGCGATCACCACGCTGGCCAAGGCCGACTACTGGGACGATCTGGATATCCGGTATCCGACGCCGTTCGCCGGCGCCGTGCGCCAGGCTGCGAACAACAACGGCCTCGATCCGGCCTATGTGTTCGCCATCATGCGTACCGAGTCCCTGTTCCAGCCCACGGTGCGCTCGCCGGTCGGCGCCCGCGGCCTGATGCAGCTCATGCCGGGCACGGCCGACCACCTGGCCCGGGCCATGGGTCAGGCGGCGCCGTCCCCGCATGATCTCAACGATCCGGCCACCAATATCGGTTTCGGTGCGCGTTATCTCCACGACATGATGGCCGACTGGTCGGGCAATATCGCGCTGGCCACGGCCAGCTACAACGCCGGCCCGCGCAAGATCGTACAGTGGCTGCCCGACAACGACATGCCGGCCGATATCTGGATCGCCAATATTCCGTATACCGAGACCCGCCATTACGTGCAGCGCGCCATGTCCCACATGACCGTCTTCCAGCATCGGTTGTCCGAGTCCGTGGTTCCGCTCGACAAGCGCATTGATGACGTGAAATCGAGTTATCCGGACGACACGCAGACCACGTTCTGATGCAACGCTATCTGGTGGGCGGCGCGGTGCGCGACGCGTTTCTCGGGCTCGCGATCTCCGATCGCGACTGGGTCGTGGTCGGGGCCACGCCGGAAGAAATGACCGCTGCCGGCTATACGCCGGTCGGCCGCGATTTTCCCGTGTTCCTGCACCCGGACACGCACGAAGAGCATGCGCTGGCGCGCACCGAGCGCAAGTCCGGCCGCGGCTATCACGGCTTCGTCTTTCATACCGGCACCGACGTCACCCTGGAGGCCGACCTCGCCCGCCGCGATCTCACCATCAATGCCATGGCCCGGGCTGACGACGGCACGCTGGTCGATCCCTACGGCGGCCGAGCCGATCTCGACGCCCGGATCCTCAGGCATGTCTCGGATGCCTTTGTGGAAGACCCGGTCCGGCTGTTGCGGCTGGCCCGCTACTATGCCCGCTTCGCGCCGCTGGGCTTCACCGTCGCTGACGAAACCATGACCCTGGCGCGCAAGATGGTCGCGGCCGGCGAGATCGATCATCTCGTGCCCGAGCGGGTCTGGGCTGAGATGGAGCGCGCGCTGATGGGCGCCGAGCCGCAGCTGTTCTTCCACCTGCTACGCGCGACCGGGGCGCTTGCCGTGGTACTGCCGGAACTGGATGCGCTGTTCGGCGTGCCGCAACCGGTGCAATACCACCCCGAGGTCGACAGCGGCGTGCATACCCTGCTGGTGCTCAGCCAGTGCGCCCGAGCTGAAGCCAGCCTGGCGGCGCGCTATGCCGCAATCTGTCACGACTTCGGCAAGGGCACGACACCTGCCGAGCTGTTGCCCGGGCATCGCGGCCACGAAGAACGCGGCGTGGCACCGACCGATGCCGCCAGTGCGCGTCTCGGCGTGCCCAAGCGCCTGCGCGAGACGGCCCGGCTGATCACCCGCTGGCACACCCATCTGCATCGCATCGACGAGCTCAGGCCGGGCACGGTGCTCAAACTGCTGGAAGCGATGGATGCCTTTCGCCGCCCCGAACGGCTCGAAGACCTGATCGCCGTATGCGCGGCGGACGTCCGCGGCCGGCTCGGCTACGAGGATCGTGCCTATCCGCAGGCCGACCGGGTTCGCGCCGCACTGGCGGCGGCCGCCGCCATCGACGGCGCGGCGCTTGCCCGGCGTGGCCTCGCCGGCCCCGAGATCGGTCAGGCTCTGCGCCAGGAACGCATCCGGGCGATCGCCGCGGCCTTATAGACCTGCCACGCCCGAGTAGAAAAGCAACCGCCACCATGACCACCTCGCAATCGCCCCACGAAACCGCCCCCGTCGTCGTCACCGGCGCCAATCGCAATGTCGGCGCACACATGGCGCATCGTTTTCTCGACGACGGTTTTGCAGTGATCGCGCATTACCGGACGCCCACCGAAGCCATCGAGGATCTGGCCGACCGCGGCGCGACTATTGGTACAGGGCGATTTCGCCGATACCGATTCGATTCTCGCCGTGGCAGAGGCGATCGCTGCGCACGCATCGCGGATCCGCGCCTTGATTCACAACGCCTCGGCCTTCTCGCCGACCGACGACGACGCCCGCGACGCGGCCGCGCAGTTCCAGATGTTCTTCGAGGTGCACATGCGCGCGCCCTATCTGCTCAACACGCGGCTGGCCGATCGTATTCGTGCCGAAGACGGCGCCGGCGACATCGTGCACATCACCGATATCTATGCCGACAACCCTGCCCCCCAGTACGACCTCTACTGTGCGACCAAGGCCGGCCTGCAGAATCTGGCGACGGCGTTTGCCAAACGGCTGGCGCCGGAGGTGAAGGTCAACGTCGTCCAGCCGGGGCCGATCACCTTCGAGGACTGGGTCGATGCCGATCAGCGTGCCCAGGTGCTCGACGCCACACTGCTCGGCCGAACCGGCTCGCCGGAAGACATCTATGGCGCGGTACGCGCCCTGCTCGATAATGATTACCAGACCGGAGCCGTGGTGGCGGTGGACGGCGGCCGGCGGCTCGGTCGCTGAGCCTCAGTCGAGCGAGATTTCGGTCAACGGCTGGCCGGACCGGTCGAACGCCGCCCAGAGCTCGCGATAGCTCCGACCGTTGCCCGGATGTCGGGCGTGCGGGCGAATCTCGGCCAACGGCCGCAGAACGAACGCATACTCGAGAATATCGGCCCGGGGCACGCGGATATCGCCATTGTCGAACACGCGATCGCCGAACAACAGCATGTCGAGATCCATGGTCCGCGAACCGTCACGCCCGGCGCGGTCACGCCCCCCTGCAGCCTCGATCTCGCGCAGGCCGGCCTGCACCGTCTCGATCGGTTCGTCGGTCTCGAAGGCGACCACGAGATTGACGAAGTCCGCGCCGGAGAATCCAACCGCCGGGCAGGTATAGATCGGCGACACATCGAGCGCGCCGAAGCGCTCGGCCAGCTGCCCGAGCGCGGCGCGCACATGTCGCTCGGGCTCGATGTTCGAACCCATGCCGACCACGACCTCCGTCATTGGCTGCGCTCCCGCGTGATCCGGATGCCCACGCCCTTCGCCCCGCGCAGCGCATGCGGCTTGTCGAGCCGAAGCGTGACGCGCGCGACCGGGAACTCATCGAGGATGACTGCGGCGATGCCTTCCGAAAGCGTCTCCACCAGATCAAACTCGCTGGCCTCCACGAAGGCGATCACGCGCTTGGCGACGGCCTTGTAGTCGAGCGTCTTGGCGACGTCGTCGGTCGCGGCGGCCTCGCGGATATCGAAATCCATCTCCAGGTCAACGATCACCCGTTGCCGGATCCGACGCTCCCAGTCGTACAGACCGATGACCGTGTCGATGGCCAGCTGATCGATGAAAATGGTGTCCACGGTTGCTCCCAGCCCAGTGCGGCGAGGCGCAGCTTATCAAAAGCAAACGCGCGCGGAATCACATGAGGCCGGCGCGAGCCTCGTCGCCCGCGGCGACCGGCTCGGCCGACGTGCGTGGCGGCGCCAGCTCCTCCAGCGGCCAGCGCGCCACCGCCTCGGCCGGCGCGATCCCGGGCCGGAACTCGGCTCGACGCAGATAGCCGGTCAGCGCGATCATGGCCGCGTTGTCGGTACAGAACGCCTGGCGCGGGAAATGCAGCGTGAAACCATCGCGCTCCGCACGTGCACCGAGAGCGGCACGCAGCGCGGCATTGGCCCCGACGCCCCCGGCCACCACCAACCGGCGCATGCCGGTCTGTTCGATGGCCCGCGCGCATTTCGCGACCAGCGTATCGACCACCGCCTGCTGAAAGCTGGCGGCGATGTCGGCATGCGCCGGCAGGCGAGGCGCTCGCCCGCCTTGACCGCCAGCATCACGGCCGTCTTCAGCCCGGAGAACGAGAAATCGAGCCCGGGCCGTTTCAGCATCGGGCGCGGGAAAGCATGGGCGAATCGGATCGCCTTCGACCGCGAGCGCGGCCAGCGCCGGCCCGCCAGGATAACCAAGGCCGAGCATCTTCGCGGTCTTGTCGAAGGCCTCGCCGACCGCATCGTCCACGCTGCGCCCGAGCAGCCGGTAGCGGCCCAGCCCCTCGACCGCCACCAACAGCGTATGCCCACCCGACACCAGCAGCGCGACATAGGGAAATGCGGGCGCATCCGTCTTCCAGAAGCGGCGACAACAGATGACCTTCCATGTGGTGGACACCGAGCACCGGCAGCTCCAGACTCATGCCAGAGCCCGGCGGCAACCGAGGCGCCGACCAGCAGCGCGCCCATCAGGCCCGGGCCGCGCGTATAGGCGATGCCAGTAAGCTCCGGGTCGCCCGCCTCGGCGCGAACGCGCTCGATCAACGGCAAAAGCTTGCGGATATGATCCCGGGACGCCAGCTCCGGCACCACGCCGCCATAATCGGCATGCAGCGCGACCTGGCTGTGCAGCGCATGCGCCTGCAGGCCGCATTCGCCGTAGATCGCGGCGGCGGATTCGTCGCAGGAACTCTCGATTCCCAGGATCATGGAAGGGCGTTGCAAAGCGGCGCGCTCGGGCGTATTATTCATCGCCCTATTCTAGCCGGTCGCTCCAACTCGGTCACCGGCACTGAAAGCCATACATCAGATTTCCCGGAGAGTGATGCTCAATGCCTAGCGTACGCGTCAAAGAGAACGAGCCGTTTGAAGTCGCACTGCGTCGTTTCAAGCGCAGTTGCGAGAAAGCCGGCGTCGTGACCGAAGTACGCCGTCGCGAGTTCTTCGAAAAGCCCTGCCAGACTCGCAAGCGCAAGCGCGCGGCTGCCGTCAAGCGCCATGCCAAGCGCATTCAGCGCGAACAGCAGCGTTTTACGCGCCAGTATTGATTCTGGCCATCGCATCGATTCACGAATCGATTGCGACAATCGATTGAATCGATGATTGCAGCGGCCTCCAGGCCGCTGTTTTTGTGTCGGCAACTCGTGTGTATTTCATCATTGGCTCGGGGCATGTCGACGTCTCGCGGGCAGCCCGGGCTGGCGCCACGCAATTGTGTACGGCACGGTGCCACCCGCGCCGATGGGGCGGTACCGCGATTGATGCGGGCCACACAGAGGCGATCGGCTTGTGGCACCACCGTCCGGGACCAGGCTGGCTTGCCGCGATCCAGCGCTGCAGGGCGCTCATCCGGACTCGCGACACCGCCTCGCCGTGCCTCGTCTTTCGGCGGAATCGCTCTCGATGCAGCTTGGTACGGAACGTCAACACGGTCTCAAGGGAGAGTTCGAACGTGAACATCAAGGATCAGTTGTCCGAGGACATGAAGTCGGCCATGCGTGCCCGCGACAAGGAGCGACTGTCGGTCATCCGCATGGTCAACGCCGCGATCAAGCAGCGCGAAGTCGACGACGGCACCACGCTCGAAGACCCCGACGTGCTGGCGGTGATCGAGAAGATGGTCAAGCAGCGTCGCGACGCCGAAACCCAGTACCGCGACGCCGGCCGTGACGAACTCGCCGACGCCGAGGCCGCCGAGATCTCGGTGCTCGAGCACTATCTGCCCGCCCAGCTGTCCGAAGCCGAGATCGATGCTGCGATCGACCGCGCCATGGCCGACACGGGCGCCGAATCCATGCGCGACATGGGGAAGGTCATGGGCCAGCTCAAGAGCGAGCTCGCCGGCCAGGCCGACATGTCCGTGGTCAGCCAGCGCCTGAAGGCCAAGCTGCAGTAGACTGCATGCCCGGGCCCCACGGCCCGGCTGGGCCTTCGGAAGTTGCCTGCCGATTCGGCCTGACCCGCCGCGCGCCGTGTTCCGCGCGGCGGCCCATCCGTCGTTTAGAATGGCTTCATGGCGCGCATCCCCCAGCACTTCATCGATCAGCTGCTCGAACGCACGGATATCGTCTCGCTGGTCGATGCCCGCGTCTCGCTGAAGAAAGCCGGGCGCGAATACACGGCCTGCTGCCCGTTTCACGACGAGAAGACGCCCTCGTTCACCGATCTCGCCCGTCAAGCAGTTCTATCACTGCTTCGGCTGCGGCGCGCATGGCACGGCGATCAGCTTCCTCATGGAATACGATCGGCTGGAATTCCGTGATGCAGTGGAAGTGCTGGCCGACGCCGCCGGCATGGATATTCCCGAAGAGGCCGCCGCGTCGACCCCGAGCGGGCCGCCCCGGGAACCCTTGCTCGACGCCATGCGCCAGGCCGATCGCCACTATCAGACGGCACTGCGCCGCCATCAGGGCGTGATCGATTACCTCAAGAATCGCGGCGTGTCCGGCGAAATGGCCAAGCTCTACGGTCTCGGCTTCGCTGCCGATGCCTGGGACGATCTCACCCGCCGCCTGCCGAACAAATCGGCCGCCGCCCAGGCCGGGCTGTTGATCGAGCGCGAATCCGGCGGTTATTTCGATCGCTTTCGCAACCGGCTGATGTTTCCGATCCGCGACACCCGCGGGCGCACCATCGCCTTCGGCGGGCGCACGCTCGGCGACGACAGCGCCAAGTATCTGAACTCGCCCGAGACGCCGCTGTTCCACAAGTCGGACCACATGTACGGGCTGTACGAAGCGCGCCAGGCCCTGCGCCAGCTCGACCGCCTGCTCGTGGTCGAAGGCTATATGGACGTCATCGCCCTCGCCCAGCACGGCTTCCCCAACGCGGTGGCCACGCTGGGCACCGCCACCACCGCATCGCATCTGACCACGCTGTTTCGACATACCCAGGAAGTGGTTTTCTGTTTCGACGGCGATGCCGCCGGCGTGCGCGCAGCGAGGAAGGCGATGGAACACAGCCTGGGCGTGATGCGCGGCGCGCGACGCGTGCGCTTTCTGTTCCTGCCCGACGGCGAGGACCCGGACAGCCTCGTACGCGGCGACGGCGGCCGCGAGGCCATGGCCGCGGCGATCGAAGCCGCCCGGCCCGCCTCGGAAGTGCTGCTCGGCGAGCTCCGCGAAGGCCTCGATCTGGCCACGCCCGATGGCCGCGCCCAACTCGTCGAGCGTGCCCGTGCCCCGATCAACACCCTGCCGCCCGGACGCTTTTCGCGCTGAAATGGTCGCCGAGATCAGCCGGCTTTCCGGCCTGCCATCGGATGACATCCGCGAGCTCTATGCCGCCAATCGACCAGCGCCAAGGCCGGCCCGGCCCGGCAACGGCGAGGAATCGAAAAAAAACGCCTACAGCGCGGAACTGCCGCCGGTCACCCGCGGTTTCATGCTGTTACTGGCCGATCCGAGCCTCGCCGGCCGTATCGAGAACACCGACGGATTGCGCGACAACGACAATCCCGGCGCGCAAATTTTGGCCGAAGCGATTGACTTTTTCGCAAGCAACCCAAACGTATCCGTTGCGCAATGGCTTGAACATCACCGCGAACATCGGTTTTTCGATCGCCTGCAGCGGCTTGGCCGCAGCCAATCCGCCGGGCGACGACGAACAGCGCGCCGGCGAATTCGCCGACGTGGTCGCGCGGCTGCAGCGACACAGTCGCTCCCGCGCGAGTCTGCGACAACGTTACAACGCATTGGTCGCACAACAGGAACGTGGCCCGCTCGATGAGGCGGCCGCAAAGGAGTTGAAGGAAGTCTTGAGCCAACTGCAAGGTCGATCGCAGGCCCCGACCTGACACCGCACGAGCCGTATCGAATCGATTCGGCCCGCGTCGCGATGGTATAATGGTCGGTTATCGCCGAGTGCGCCTTGCCCCACGAGCCCAACACGCAGCGAGTCACATGAGCAAAGACAAGAAATCCCAGCTTCGGCTACTGATCGCCCACGGCAAGCAGAAAGGCTATCTGACCTACGCCGAGGTCAACGATACCTTGCCGGACGATATTGTCGATCCCGAGCAGATCGAAGATATCGTCAACATGATCAGTGACATGGGCATCACGGTGCACGAGCAGGCGCCGGATGAGGACGATCTGGTCATCGCCGGCAACACCGTCAACGACGACGACGATGATGATGCCGAGGAAGCCGCCGCCACGCTGGCCGCGCTCGATCCGCAGTTCGGCCGGACCACCGATCCGGTGCGCATGTACATGCGCGAAATGGGCTCCGTCGAACTGCTCGACCGCGAGGGCGAGATCCGTATCGCCAAGCGGATCGAGGAAGGCCTGTCGGAGATGATGTTCGCGCTGGCCTACTTCCCGGCCACCACCGGACGTCTGCTCGAGCTGTGGGATCAGGTCGTCGCCGAAGACAAGCGGCTGACCGACGTGCTCGCCGGCTTCGTCGATCCCGACACCGGCGACCCCGTGGACAGCGGCAACGAGGACGCCGAAGCCGCCGCCGCGGACAGCGAAGCCGACGAGGACGAGGAGGACAGCTCCGCCCCGGCCAATGATGGCCCGGATCCCGAGGAAGCCAAGGTCCAGTTCGAGGAACTGCGCCGGCTGCACGACGCTGCCGTCGCCTCGCTGGAGAGCAACGGCCGCGAGCACGCCGAGACCGAGGCCGCCCTGTCGGCGCTGGCCACGCATTTCATGCGCTTCAAGCTGGTGCCCAAGACGGCCGACGACCTGACGCTGCAACTGCGCACGGCCATGATCGACATCCGCTCGCGCCGAGCGCGACATGCTGCGCATCTGTGTCACGGAAGCCGGCATGCCGCGTCGTGACTTCGTGCGCCAGCTGCCCGACAACATCACCAGCGAAGACTGGCTGGAGAAGCTGATCCGCGCCAAGCGCCGGTATTCCTCGACCATCGCCAGCCGCCGCGAAGAACTCGTGCGCGCACATGAACCGCGTGCGCGAAATCGAGGCCGAGTCGTCGCTCGACGTCAATCACATCAAGGAAATCAACCGCAAGATGTCGATTGGCGAGGCCAAGGCCCGCCGTGCCAAGAAGGAAATGGTCGAGGCCAACCTGCGTCTCGTGATTTCCATCGCCAAGAAATACACCAACCGCGGCCTGCAGTTCCTGGACCTGATTCAGGAAGGCAACATCGGCCTGATGAAAGCGGTCGACAAGTTCGAATACCGTCGCGGCTACAAGTTCTCGACCTACGCCACGTGGTGGATCCGCCAGGCCATCACCCGCTCGATCGCCGACCAGGCGCGCACCATCCGTATTCCGGTGCACATGATCGAGACGATCAACAAGCTCAACCGCATCAGCCGCCAGATGCTCCAGGAAATGGGCCGCGAGCCCACGCCCGAGGAACTGGCCGAGCGCATGGAGATGCCGGAGGAAAAGGTCCGCAAGGTCCTCAAGATCGCCAAGGAACCGATCTCCATGGAGACGCCCATCGGCGACGACGAGGATTCGCATCTCGGCGACTTCATCGAGGACATCAACGCCATCGCCCCGGACGATTCGGCCTAGCGGCGAATCGCTGCGCGAAGCCACGCACAACACCCTGGCCAGCCTCACCCCGCGCGAGGCCAAGGTCCTGCGCATGCGTTTCGGCATCGACATGAACACCGACCACACCCTCGAGGAAGTCGGCAAGCAGTTCGATGTCACCCGTGAGCGCATCCGCCAGATCGAGGCCAAGGCGCTGCGCAAGCTGCGTCACCCCTCGCGGGCGACCTTCCTCAAGAGCTTCCTCGACGAGTAGGCTCGCCGGACGGCTTGGCGGCCCGACGGCCGCCACGCTATAGTTCCGCGCCGGGCGTGCAATGCACGCCCGGCGCTTTCATTTGGGGGCCTGTAGCTCAGCGGTTAGAGCAGGGGACTCATAATCCCTTGGTCGTCAGTTCGAATCTGACCGGGCCCACCATTAAAATCAATAACTTAGATCGTCTCCTTGCCCGGCCGGTTGCTTAGAGATACATCATAGGCACACCCGTGGTGCATGGTAAGGCAGGCATGCATCGTCTGCACTCATCAACGTCGCATAGAGCGGGTGGAACCCGCGAATGTCCACGGCCTTTTTCAACGCACGCGCCATCGCTACGCTTTTTGTTATTCGGTTCTTGCGCTGTCGTAGAGCCTGCGAATTCCGAACGCCTTGCCATATCGGTAAAAGGTCCTCGCCGCCGGCCGCTTCGGCTGCAGCTCAATTTCTTCTAGAGCAATCTCCTCCATAGGTCGCATGTCTTCTTCCAGCTCAGGCACGCGATAGCTGTTCCACCGCTCTACGTCATCAGGCGCTAGCCAAACAAAATCGCCGTGGTCGGAGTCCGTCGGATCAGGCTGGAAATGGTAGTGGCGCTCCGCCAGCTCGAGAATGCGCTCACGAATCAGACGCCCAGAGCGTTTGAACCCATGAGCACGGGCAATTCGGTCAACGAGAACCTTATCCAGTATTGGCGCTTCCTGTTGCAGCACTTCACGAATACATTTTTCTAGCGTCGGGTCATAAGACTCGTCGTAGAAGCTATCCGGCTGAAGTGACGAGCTGAAGCTAAATAGGTCAGCCATGCGGTAGATCCGTTTGACCGGACTCCCCGTCGCTATCGGACCGCGAGCAACCAAGCGCATAGGCTCAGCATGTTCGACACCCTGACTATCTACAGCTTCTGCCTCGTTTACGGATGAAGCCTCTTCCCCATGGGCGTCTTCGTTGTCTGCTGCGCGTCCCTATTGTTGTCGCCGATGGGTTGAGCGGTATTGTCCACTTCAAGCGCCCGAACACGCTCTTCTTCTGCCGTTTGGGCTCGCTGCTTCTCAAGCTCAGCGCTAATGGCCTCGTGCAACCGCTCGAGAGCACCATCACGATTCACCCACCATTCCGTCGACCATACTCGAAGCAACGTCCAACCAAGGCCGGAGAGAATTTCGCTTCGGACTTTGTCACGGTCACGAGCTGTGGCAGCGCTGTGATAGGTCACCCCGTCGCATTCGACGCCGACCAGGTAATCGCCCGGCCGGTCGGGATGCACTACACCCAAGATCGATGCGGAAGCGTGATACGCCGATCTGGGGATGGGTTTCCCAGCCTTTCGCTCGAAGGCCCTCTGCGACGAACTGCTCGAACGGCGAATCATAGTCGCCCACCGATCCACGCACGGCCGAGGGGATGGCCTTCGACCCCCGTTGCGCGAATTCGATGAAATGGCGCAAATCGTGAACCGCCCTCGCCGAGGTGCGATTGAGATCGATCATCGACGGTTCGAAGGAGGTAAAGACCATCATCTCGTGACGCGCCCGCGTTACCGCCACGTTGAGGCGCCGCCAACCGCCTTCCCGGTTTAGCGGACCGAAGTTCATCGACATGGTGTTCGCATTCGGCTCTGTAGGGCCGAAGCCGATGCCGAGAATAATCAGGTCACGCTCGTCGCCTTGCATGGTTTCGAGATTCTTGACGACAACCGGCTCGGCGAGATCGTGTTTAAAGAACGGCTCGATCTGTGGGTGGTCGCGCTGGGCCTGGTCGAGCAGATCGTCGACCAGCTGTTGCTGTTCCGAATTGAGCGTGATGATGCCGACGGATTGGCCGGAGGCGATGAAAGCCGGATCCGTAAGTCGCTGCACCACCTCTTCGACGATCGCCTTGGCTTCGGCCTGAGTTCCGACGCCCAGCCTTCCCACGAGCGTAAGTCCCTTCAATTTTGCGCCACGACACCATGCTTGGCCGCGTATCGGCGGCCGGGAAGGTAATCAATCCGCCACCATAGTAGCGGTAGTTCGAAAATGTGATGAGGCTCTCGTGCCGACTGCGATAGTGCCAGCTCAGGCTATGCTGCGGCACACCCGCGCCGATGCATTCGTCCAGAATGCTTTCCAGATCCTCGTCGGTGTCGTCGTCGCCCGCGTTAGTACCACGATTGAAAAAGCTGGTCGGCGGCATTTGCCGGGGGTCGCCGGCGACAACGACCTGCTTGCCACGGGCAATGGATCCAACGGCATCCCACGGCGAAATCTGCGAGGCTTCGTCGAAGATCACCAGATCGAACAACTCATGGTCGGCCGGCAGATACTGCGCGATGGATAGCGGGCTCATGAGCATACATGGCGCCAGGACCGTGAAGTCCTGCCCCATCTCCTGAGCCAATTGGCGCACCGGTTTATGACGGCGCTGCTTCTGCAACTCGTGCTTCAGAATGCCGAAACCGCTGCGCTGGGTAACCCCGTTCTTGTCCGGAATATTTCCAGACAGCTTGGCACGAATATACGCCGAGGTGAGATCAGCAAGTTCATCCACGGCCTCTGTGTAGGCATGGATGTCGCTCTGATGCTCTGCCGGAACGAATTGACGCAGAAGCGGTTCTGCATCAATCGCTCTGGCAGCAAACCAGCGCGCGTAGGCGACTTCGAATACATGGGCTGCCGAACCGTCAGGCAATGCATTCTGTTCTATTGCTTCGACGAGCGGCTGCAAACCGCAGGCCATCGCCTCTTGACGGACTCGCCGCCAGCCACACCAGGCATTCAGGGCGGCCTCGTTGTCGACCACCGCTTGAGCGTTGGCCAACAATTCCGGCACCTGCTTGTTGAGATCAATATCGCTTCCCGCTGCGGCGCCAAATTGCTTGGTTGCCTTGCTAAGCGCTTTGTAGCGATTCGATAGCTGTCGGATAGCCTCTGCGACAGCGCCGTCGGGGCGAGTAGATCATTCCCGTCAACCACGAGCCGATGTACTTCGGCGCGCAGTGTCGCGATTTGCTCTGGTGAACCCGCCAGGGGCACTAAATTCGCGCGGAGGCTTTCCGCGAGCTTGGTCACAAAGACCATACGCGCCGCGTCGGTATTTACGGCAGACCAGCCCGGCACATCACGCAGGTCGTGATCCAAGCCATCGATCTTGGCGACCAGCTCTTTCATGGTCGCCAGACGCGGGAAGGTCCGCTTCGACATCGGGCCGTGCCGCCGTACCCGCAGTGGACGCCAGTGTCTTCGCTACTTTCTTTTTGGCTAACGTAGAAAGGAACCAGAATTTGCCGGAGGCTTCGGCCCACTCACTTCTCAACGCATCAACATCGATGCGACGAATCGCCTCGGCCGCATAGCTTTGCGAAAGGTTCTGTTCAAGCGCTGCGTACTCTTCCAACAGAGCGGCAGCTTGTTGGGCTGCTGCACAAATCGCCTTGAGCTCGGGCGAGAAAGCAAAACGCAAGTCTACGCCATAGGTATCTGGCAAAAGTTCGACGAACGTCAGCAGCTTGGCCGCGACCGTCGACGACCCGTCGACCGACAGCCCGGTACTCCACACGACCTGAACACATGCCTCGTCGCATGCCTCGGCTGTGGTCAATACTTGCCGGGCCGCCTTCACTATGGATTCCTGCCATGCATTCGACCATTCAGCCCGCGTCACGAGCGGCATCGGCGCACTAATACGCTCGGTGACGCCTCGGTTCAGATCGAGGCGCTGGGCGATTTCCCTTAACCGCTCCATTTGAGCAGCATCGTGCTCAGTTCCCTCGGGCCATGACAAACGCGGTGTGGTTGCCGTCGCATCCTTGACGACACGACCAATCGCCTCGTGTATCGACCAGCCGTTGGGCCAGCGTTTGTGCAGTACCTCAACGACGCCGTTGAGCCGATCCCGAAGCGCACGGACCTTTTCGGCCTGCGCAGACCATTCTTCTTGCGTGAGCGTATCGCGAGACGACCATGCACGGTCCAATTGCTGGAGCACGGCCATCTTGGAAGATTTGCTGGAGTGCAGTTCCAAGCAGAACTGTCCGATGCCCTGGTCTTCAAGACGGCGCTTAACGACATCGAGGGCAGCCATTTTCTCGGCCACAAACAAGACGCGACGGCCTAACGCCAGGTTGTGCGCGATCATGTTTGCGATCGTCTGCGACTTGCCCGTGCCCGGCGGACCATCAAGCACAAAACTATGTCCTTGAGCAGACGCAACTACAGCTGCCAACTGAGAAGAATCGGCCGGTAACGGAGTGAACAGATCGCCCGGCTCGACGACCGCATCGAGCTTTCGGGGTTCGGGAAATTCACCGGCCGATTCAAGCGCGGAATCGCCCAGTTTGTAGTGCATCAGATGCCGAACCACCTCGTTTTGCATCAACTGATCCGAGCGATCGATCAGGTCGCGCCACATCAGGTATTTCGCGAATGAGAAGGTCCCCAGGACGACGTCGGTCGTGACCTCAAAGCCCGGCATATCGCGTACCGCGCGACGCACGGTATTCCATATACCCTCAACGTCGATGCCGCTTTCGTCCGTGGGTAGCTCTGCGCTCAGGCCGGGGATATTGAGCTGGAAATCATGGCGCAGCAGTTCCAGGAGCGTCAGATTGAACCGGGGCTCCTCATCCAACATTGACAGCTTTACCCCAGATACCACACTGCGCCGTTCAAGCTTCACCGGTAGCAGGATGAGCGGCGCCGAGTAGCTCTTGGGATCGCTTTCCGATTTCTTCCAACTCAGAAAGCCGATGGCAAGAAACAGGGTGTTTGAACCGCCCTCCTCGAGATCCGACCGGGCCTGGCGATAAAGATCGACCAGCGCCGCATCGAGTTTGTTCTTCTCCTTGCGGGAGAGCACTTCATTACGGGACATCGCCTGCCGAGCAGCCTCCTCTTCGAGGCTCTCACGATTGCGCTTCTCGTAGATTTCGCTGTCTCTACCCCCGACTTCTAGATCGGGCATCGGAACAATGCGCACACTTTTGTTGGCGGCCAGAAGATCTTCAAGCGCTGCTGGATCGGGGCAGATCAGACGAACCGCCTTGGCGCTATCGGGCAAATGAAGCAGACGATTCCGTGTCGTCAGATCGAGCAATTTCCGCTGCCATAACTCAAGCTTGCCGGCTGGCGTCTCAGGCACCTCCTCAATCTCGACGTCGACAGCGGGTAGATCGGGTGCTGCTTCCAGCGCTTCGCTGGCTTGCGCTGTCGTTTGGTCTTCGAGCTTTTCGGGCGTTTCGGGCGTTTGTGCGGTGACCGTAAGCGGGCGCAGTCTTTGCATACGGGCACGGCGCACATCGACCGCCATCACGAAATCTTCGTCGGTCAACTGGCGCTTGGCAACGTCTATCGCGTGACTGAACCCTGGCGCCGGCGATCGCGTGGCCAACGTTGTCTCGAAGACGAGCAGCTCTTGTAGTTCGATACGTTTTCGAACCGACGAAACCTCTTCGTTGAGTACTTGTGCGAATTCCTGAGACTGCAACCAGACGCCCACGAACGCGTGGCCTTGCGTCAATAGCAGAACCGGGTTGAGACCAGCCTGCTCAAGAGCGGCAGCAAACAACAGCGCGGTATCCAGACAGGTACCAACGCTGCGATCAAGCACCTGAGAAGGTGCGCGAATCTTTTGCCCTTGGCGCTCAAAGCTCGCCGGCGGGAGGACGTAGCTGATCCGGTATCCGCATACGGCCGACCAGATGGCCGAGGTCAACTCCCAGGCGCGCTGTCGGGAATCTGCGTTATAGCCATCGATACCGTCCGGACGCCCGGCCCGACGCAGTACCTCGGATGCGCTCTTAAGTACCTTATCTACAGCAGGGTCATTGGGCATGCAGAAGGCGGCCAGTAGCTCCGGCATGCTCCCGGCCCCGCCCCACTCGTTTCGCGCCAGAAGCTCGACAGGTAGATGTTGCTCTGCAACCAGATCATCGCCGGACCGCAACCGAAGCTGCACCGAGGCCTGCATACTCTCTGTAAGGTCTGCCAGATAGCCTTCCTTGAGCTCTACATCGCGATCCGATATCGCCATGCTGGACTCAGGAGCGAGCCTGTCGATACGCCATGTTTTCACGGTAGCAAATGGCAAACTTGGCTCAAGCTCAAGGACGAGGTCGTCGAGCCGCTCCTCGCCTTCATTCGTTATGCTCAGTTGCTGTAGCAGCGGCACAGCATTCTGATGCGATGCCAGCCCCAGCTTGGCGCTGACAACCCCCTCGATCGAAATCGCCATGTCCCCCATCCCCACAATGCCGGTTGAACGGCATGATCATAAGATGGAACAGAAAAATTTTCGAATGTAAAAGCAGACGAATCGCCCAACGCTACTGCTCTATTTTCTTCGCCAAGCGGTCTAGTGGCAGTCCGATAACGCCCGGTGACCGACTGACCCTATACAGGTTTCACACTGGTGCTCTGCTCAGTAGAGATCGCTGCACAGTTCTAACTAGGCACTTGGCACGCTACAATGCATCCATAACGCTAGCGAAATGGATATTTTCATGAGCACGCTCGTCGTGAAAGACCTACCCGCGCATCTACATGAGGCGCTCAAAGCGCGTGCACGCCGCCATCATCGATCGCTTAATAAAGAAGCGGCCAGCATCATCGAACAGGCGGTTCGTGCAGGCGATAAGCAGTCGGCACAACATGCGCCGGCGCCGAAAGGCCAACCGCTGACATTGGAGGAACTAGACGTCGCTTTGTCCGACAATCAATACAGCAATCTTCACACGCTGGCTGATGTGGAAGAACTGATGGACGAGCTACGCGCCGAGCGTAGCGACCTCCGCGGATGAGCGAGCTCGCCTCGTTGCCCGATGTCTCGCTCTATCTCGATAGCAACGTGTTTGTCTATGCATTCGAGGGTGGCACGGGCCCGCTGCGAGATTCAGCATCGCTGATCGTCCGGCGTGTCTTTATGGGCGAGAGCGCAGGCTGCACGAGTGTATTATCGCGAGCTGAAGTTCTGGTCCACCCGCTGGGGAAACGGCAAGTGGAACTCGCAGACCGTTACCGACGTTTGCTAACGGCTGCCGGCCCTATCGATGTAAGACCAGTGGAGCCTCGCATCGCCGACCTGGCCGCCGAACTGCGAGCTGACTATTCGAGCCTTAAGTTGCCCGACGCGATACATATTGCCACCGCCATTCAAGCCGATTGCGGCGCTTTCATCACGGCCGACAAGCGGCTAGCTGCTGTATCTGCTCGCATTCCCGTGCTGATTCTTGATCAAATCACCGACACTTAAGACAACGCATTAAGGCGTGTCGTCATGAAATCTTGAGCCAAAGGCAGAGGCATACGATCTGAGCGGCCGCTGCAAACGAGGATAGACGCTTCGCATAGCGCGTGGCGATGCCGCGCCATTGCTTCAATTGCCCGAACGCGTTTTCCACGAGATGCCGGTGTTGATACAGCGCGTCGTCTATGGGCCGCGGGGTTTTGCGATGGCGGCGCGATGGGATCCGGGCCTGCATAGCTTGCGCTTGGGCCTGCTGAACAATCGCGTTGCTATCGTAGCCCTTGTCGGCGATCAAATAATCGGCCGTAAACCCGCGAATCAATTCTTCAGCTTTTTCACAATCCGCTCGGGTACCTTTTGTTGCAAGTATTCGGAGCGGCATACCATGCACATCCACGGCCAGGTGCAGTTGGGTATTGAGCCCCTTTTGTGCGCCCGATGCCCTGATTGCCGCGCCGGGCCCCGGCCGCCTGCACTTTGCAATGACTGGCATCGACCATCGGCCATTCGTAATCGGGATCGTCGATCAGCTGCTCGAGCAGCGCCTCCCAGAGGCCGCGAGCACGCCTGCGACAAAAGCGCCGATCAGTATTTTTCCAATCGCCATATGACGGCGTCAGATCCGGCCAGGGCGCGCCGGTTCGCAAGATCCAAAGAACAGCCTTCGCGAACCGTCGATTATCATGGGCGACGCCGCCCCACTGGCCCGCTCGT
>CAWIGB010000003.1:0-16966 GCA_963835375.1 uncultured Gammaproteobacteria bacterium | reverse complement strand
GCTCCTTTCCGTTCTCCTCCCGATGCACTGGCCCGGCTTCTCATGCCGGGCCTTTTTCATGACACCAGCGCCGTGCCGCTCGTTATCGGCAAGTCGAACACGGTACGATCTGAGTTTCATGATTTAGGGAGGAGATCACTCATGACGACCATCAACGATTTACTTCGCGACAAGCCATCGAATATCTGGACGATCGGACCGGACGAGTCGGTATACACGGCCCTGCAGCTCATGGCCGACAAGAACATCGGCGCCGTGCTGGTGATGGATTCCGGCCGCCTTGTGGGTCTGCTGTCGGAACGCGACTATGCCCGCAAGCTTGTCCTCGAGAACCGTTCATCGAAAGAAACGCCGGTGCGCGACGTGATGACCGAGCGCGTCGCCTACATCGCGCCCTCCACCGAGATCGAGCAGTGCCTGGCGCTCATGACCGAGAAGCGTTTCCGGCACCTGCCGGTCATGGATAACGACAAGCTCGTCGGCTTGGTATCGATCGGCGATCTGGTCAAGGGCGTGATCGCCGATAAGGAATTCATGATCGAGCAGCTCGAGCACTACATCACGGGCCAGTAGGATCGCGCCGGAAGCGCGCACATGGAACAAGGCCGCCGAACATTCGGCGGCCTTGTTCGTTGTCGAGGCAAAACCCCGACCGCTACTACATCCGGGCGCGCGCCCCCCCCATCGCTTCGAGCCGCCGAATGCGCTCGGCGGTCGACGGATGGGTGGAGAACAGTTTGCCAATGTTCACCCCCGCCAGCGGGTTGACGATGAACATATGGGCAGTACCCGGGTTACGCTCGGCCGATGGCATCGGATGTTGCTGATTGGCCTGCTCGAGCTTGCGCAGTGCACTGGCCAGACCCATGGGGTTGCCCGAGATCTCGGCCCCACCCTGGTCGGCCGCGAACTCGCGTGAGCGCGACACCGCCATCTGAATCAGGGCGGCCGCCAGCGGCGCGAGAATGATCATCGCCAAGGCGCCGAGCATGCCCCCCGCACCGTCGCGATCGTCGTTGCCCCGGAAACCGCCGAAGAGCATGGCCCACTGCGCCATGTTCGCGATCATGGTGATCGCGCCGGCAAAGGTCGCCGCAATGGCGCCAATGAGCGTGTCGCGATGACGCACATGAGCCAACTCGTGGGCAAGCACACCGCGCAGCTCCTCGCGGTTCATGATGCGCAGCAGACCGGTGGTCGCGGCTACCGCCGCATGCGACGGGTTGCGACCGGTCGCGAAGGCGTTGGGCGTATCCGATTCCATCACATAAACGCGCGGCATCGGCAGCTGAGCGCTGTGCGCCAGCTCGCGCACGACATTGTAAAGCTCGGGGGCGTCCGCAGCCGAGGCCTCGCGCGCACCGTGCATCTTCAGCACAAGCCGATCGGAGAACCAGTAGCTGCCGAAATTCATCGCTGCCGCGATCACCAACGCGAACACCATGCCACCCCGGCCACCCACCGCACCGCCGACAAGAACCAGCAGCACGGTCAGGCCCGAAAGCAGAATGGTCGTACGCAACGCATTCATATTCAACACCCTCTTTCAAGCAAGGGATCCTACCCTCCCCCTCAAGATAGCGGCGTTTGCAAGGTAATCAAGATGATTAACGAAACGCTCGATTCGCCCCGATCTTACGCGTATCCTTGATGAACGATCCGTGACAATACGTAGACGACATCGATACCACCGGCCAGCTCATCCGAGGCGATAATCCGCATCACCAGAGACTCGCCGGCCTCGTCGACCGAGACGATGTATGACCGACTACCTGCCGGCTTCACCTTCCTACCGCTGGACCCGCCTGGACCGGCCGACGCCCCCGTACGCGCTCGGGCTTGAATCGGTATGGCCTCGTTGCCTGGTCTCCTGGCTTCCATGAACGCGGTCACGGCGCAGTACAACGGCTATGAGTTACACAGCGTCTTCCAGCCCATTCTGAGTCTGTGTCACCGACGCAGCGTCGGTTTCGAATCGCTGCTGCGGCCGACCGACGCCGAAAACCACTCGCATTCTCCCACCGATGTCATCCGCGAGGCCTCCGAGCGCGGCGACATCCGCCAGCTGGATACGCTCTGCCAGAGTCTGCACATCCGCAATTTTTCGGCCCAGGCGCCGGACGAACGCTGGCTTTTCCTCAATCTCGATCCCAGCACCATCGCCGATCGCTGGTATCACGACGGTACGCTCACACGCGCGCTGCGAGAGGCCGGCGTACCGCCGCAGCGTCTGGTGATCGAGATTGTCGAGGGCGCGATCGACGACGAACCCCAGCTGTTTGCGGCGGTCGACTATTTCCGCTCCATCGGCGCGCTGGTCGCCCTCGACGACTTCGGCACCGGCCATTCCAATTTCGACCGGATCTGGCGGCTCGCCCCCGATATCATCAAGCTCGACCGCAGCCTGATCGTCGAAGCCGAGCAACATCGCACCGGTCGACTGCGGCAGATGCTGCCGAACCTGGTCTCGCTGATTCACGAAGCCGGTTCGCTTGTGCTCGCCGAAGGCATCGAGAACCGAGAGCAGGCTCTGCTTGCCATGGACGCCGATATCGACTTCGTCCAGGGCTTCTATTTCGCACGCCCCAGCCGCGACATCGACCACGTCGAGATCGACGGCCTGCCCGTACTCGGCGAGATCACGCGCCACTTCGAGACCACCACCACGATCGAGGAACGGATCGAGGCCGACCGCATCGCGCCCTACGCCAATGCATTTCGCGACGCGATCGAGCGTATCGGCGACGGCGAATCCCCGCATACCGCGGCCCGCACACTGATGAGCATGCCGCGCGCCGCGCGCTTCTACATCCTCAACGAGCGCGGCGAAGAGATCATGCATGTGGACGGCCGATCGCTGCGCACGCGCCGGATCTTCCATGCCGGCCCGATCACCGACACGTCGGGCGGCACCTGGTATCGACGCCAGTATTTTCGAGCCGCCATGGCCGAACCGCATCGTCTGCAGACCTCGCGGCCCTACCTGTCGAGCACCGGCGCCTATATGTGTGTGACGCTCTCGGTCGCCCGCGGCCGCCCGCCGGAACAGGTCGTCTGCTGCGATATCGACTGGTAGCGGCTCGTATGAAACAGCCACAGGCCCTAGAATAACGGTCGATCTACCGCAATCGACGCATCACCATGGGTCAGTCGCTACAGGACCAGCTGCTCAAGGCCGGTATCGCCAAGCCGAAACAGGCCAAGAAGGCACGCCACGACAAGGCACGACGCAACAAGGCGGCGCGCCGGGCGGGTGGCGCCGGCGATGAGGAACAGCACAAGCTCTCCAAGGAGGTTGAGGCCGCGCAGGCCGCTAAACGCGAAGCCGATCGCAAGCGCGCCGAAGCAGCCAACGCCGAGCGCGAGCAGCGTGAACGCAAGCGCCAGGCGATCCAGATCATCAACAAACACCGTATCGCGATCGAGACGCCGGAGGCCGACGAGCCACCCTACAGTTATACCGTCAAGGGCAAGATCCGTCGCCTCCCGGTGAGTCGCGATCAACGCCGCCGGCTGGCCGACGGCCGGCTGGCCATCGTGCGCTATGACGGCCAGACTTCGCTGGTAGACATCGAGACCGCGCAGCGCCTGGAGACGCTGATCCCGAAGGCAGTGTCACGCATCACCGATGCCGACACGCCAGCGACCGATCCTGACGACCCGTACGCCGGCTACGAGATCCCCGACGACCTGATGTGGTAAGAGCGATCACGGCCGGATCGGCCGTGATCGCCCACCGCGGGCAGAACACGCGCGAGGGGCGGTTCAATAGCCAGCCGCCAGCCCGGCGGGCCGACGACGGTCATTGGCGCCTTCGAGCGATCCGTCGGCGCGCCGGCGAATGGCCTCATCCGCGCCCCACGAGCGTACCACGTTGAAGCTGTGCCCCATGGCTTCCAGCTTCTGCTTCACCGGCTCGGTCAGATAGCCCGACTCCACCTTGGTGTGGTCCGGCAGCCACTGATTGTGGATCCGCGGCGCGTCGACCGCCTGCTGGATGTTCATGCCGAAATCGATCACGTTGAGCATGCTTTCCAGCGTAGTCGAGATGATGGTCGACCCGCCCGGGCTGCCGGTGACCATGAACAGATCGCCGTTCTTGAGCACCAGCGACGGCGACATGGACGACAGCGGCCGCTTGCCGCCCTCGACCTGATTGGCCTTGCCCTGGACCAGACCAAAGGCGTTCGGCACCCCCGGTTTGGCGGTGAAGTCGTCCATTTCGTTGTTGAGAAAGAACCCGGTTTTGCCGGCGATATGGCCGTTGCCGAAAAGATAGTTGATCGTATAGGTCACGCTCACGGCGTCTCCCTTGGCATCAACCACCGAATACTGGGTGGTGTGCTGGCCTTCGCGCGGGCCGAGGCTGCCGTCGATCTGTGACGACGGCGTCGCCTTATCCGGGTCGATGTTGCCGCGCAGGCGACTCAGATGGTCGGCCGACAGCAGCTTGTCGATCGGATTGTCAATGAATGCCGGATCACCGAGATAGGTATTGCGATCGGCGAACGCCCGCCGCTCGGCCTCGATCAGATAATGCGACGTCTTGACCGAACCGTAGCCCCATCGTTTCAGCGGCAACGGATCCAGAATGCCGAGAATCTCGCAGATGGTGGTGCCGCCCGAGCTCGGCGGTGGCGTCGAGACGACCGTATAGCCTTCGTAGCCACAAGTTACCGGCCGGCCCCAGGGCGCGGTGTAATCGGCGAAATCCTTCCTGGTGAGAATGCCACCATGGGCCTTGCTGGCCTTGACCACCGCCTTCGCTATGGGGCCCTGGTAGAAGGCTTTGGTGCCCTGCTTCGAAATCAGCGACAACGTATGCGCCAGCTGCGGCTGCTTGAGCGTATCGCCCACCTGATACGGCTGGCCATGATTCAGAAATATCTTCGCCACGTTGGGCTCGTCGGCGAAATCGTCGCTGCGTTCGTGCAGGATATTGACGTCGCCCTGCTCCAGCGTGAAGCCCTGACGCGCCAGTTTGATCGCCGGCGCCATCAGCCGCTTGCGGCTCATCGTGCCGAAACGCCGGCGGGCCTGTTCCAGCCCCATGACGGTGCCCGGCACGCCGGTGCCGAGATAGGTCTTCGTGCTGCGGCCCTTGACCACGTCGCCGTCGGCATTCTGGAACAGCGTCGGCGTCGCTTTTTCGGGCGCCTTCTCGCGGAAATCGAGAAACAGATTCCTGGCCGGATGATCAGCGGACCGGGCCAGATGCACGACCATGAAGCCACCGCCACCGATGTTGCCGCAGCAAGGATGAACCACGGCCAGCGCATAGCCCACAGCCACGGCTGCATCGACCGCGTTGCCGCCGTCGGCGAGCACGTTCACGCCGACACGCGTGGCCAGATGCTGCGCGGTCACGACCATCGCGTGCCGGGCGGTCACCGGCTTCGCTTTCGCGAGCGCCGCCTGCGTGGTGGGCGGCGCGGTCACGTCCAGCGCGCGGGCCGAGATGCCGGACGAATTCGCGGTCGCGGCTGTCGCGACACCGCCGGTCACGAATCCGATGGCGACGAGGCCAGCCGCGCAGACTATTCCAAGGCGGCGCCGAAATTCCTTCTGCATGAAACCGATCATGATCTGAGTTGCGGTTGCACTATAGCCCGCCCGTGCAATCATCGGCATCCCCGAGGGTCCGCAAGAGCCGGCCCGGTCAGGCAGGTGGGACCGGCCCCTGCGGCGCCCCGAGACGAAAATCGCGTCAGTCCGGGACGTGTGCCGACTCCGGGAGCAGGCCCTCGCGCTTGAACTCGGCCCAGACATCGGCCGGAATATCGGCCTCGAACAGCGCCTTGTTCTGGGGAACGCGTTCGGGCTTGCTCGCCCCCGGGATGATCGAATCCACCGCCGGGTGCGCGGCCGCGAACTGCAGCGCCACAGCCTTCAGATCGACGCCGTGCGCGGTGCAGATCCCGGCCATGCGATCACGAATGCGGATCGGCTCGTCGGCCGCTTTCTCGTAGAGATAGTGATCGCCGCCGGCCAGCAGCCCCGAACCGAACGGCGCCCCGACCACCACGCTCACTCCCCGGTCGAGACAGCGTGGAAACAACTCGTCGGCCGCGGCGGTATTCAGCAGGTGATACTGGGTCGCCAGCAGGAAGACATCCGGATCTGCGTCATCCAGCGTGCGCAGACAGGGTTCGATGGTGTTCACGCCCAGCCCCCAACCGTGGATGAGCCCCTGGTCGCGCATTTCCGTGAGTGCGACGGCGGCACCCGACATCGCGGTGGCAAACTGCCCGGTCCATGCGTCGCCGAGGGCGTCCGGCGACAGATCATGAATATAGACGATATCCAGATAGCCCACACCCATGCGCTGCAGGCTGTCGTGCACGGCCTGTTTCGCCCCGTCATAGGAATAATCCATGCGGCGCTTGAAATACAGGCCGCCCACGAACGGGCCGGCGACCTCGGGCTCCTCGGCAGGCTCCAGTACACGGCCGACCTTGGTCGACAACACATAGTCGGAGCGCGGACGGCGCGCCAAGAACGAGCCGAAGCGCTGCTCCGACAGTCCGGCACCGTAGTGCGGCGCGGTGTCATAATAGCGGATGCCGTGCTGCCAGGCGGTGGCCAGCGTGTCCCGGGCCTGGTCGTCGTCGGAATGGGCGAACATGTCGCCCAGCGGCGCACCGCCGAACCCCATACGGTCCAGTCGCGGGCCGGAATTCTTGAAATCGCTCATGGCCAATCCTTTTCGAAATGAATGACGCGGCTTGTAGTGATTACTCGCGCTCTTCGGGCGCGGTTGCGCTGGCCTCGTCCAATCGGGTCACGGCCTGCTCGTCGAGCGTGACCGAGGTCGCCGAGACGAGCTGATCGAACTGGGATTTCGAGGTCGCGGAGACGATCGGCGCGGTCACGCTCGGACGCTGGATCAACCAGGCCAGCGAGATCGCGGCCGGCGTGGTGCCGTAGCGCTCGGCGACATCGGCCAGGGCATCCAGAATCCGCATGCCGCGCGCATCGAAGTACTTGTCCACGAATGGCGCCCGCGCCCGGCCTTCCGCGTCGGCACGGCTGCGATATTTGCCGCTCAGGAAGCCACTGGCCAGCGAGAAATACGGCGTGACTCCAAGATCGTGCTCGATGCAGATTTCGGCCAGATCCTGCTCGAAGTCGAACCGGTCGTAGAGATTGTAGAAGGGCTGCAGCACTTCATAGCGCGGCACCTCCAGATCGCGGGCCGCACCCAGCGCCGAAACCAGCCGCGAGCCATCGTAGTTGGATGCCCCGATGTTGCGAACCTTGCCGTCCGAGATCAACCGATCGAAGGCCTCCATGGTTTCGTCGAGCGGCGTGCTGTCGTCGTCGGTATGGGCGAAGTAGAGATCAAGATAATCCGTATCGAGACGACGCAGCGAGTTCTCGATCTCGGCGGTGACCCATTCGCGCGACAGCCCTTCGCCCTGGTCCGGCATCTCCATGCCGACCTTGCTGGCCAGGACAACACGATCGCGATTGCCGCGCTTGGCGAAATAACGTCCGAGCAGGCTTTCCGATTCGCCGCCGGAATGACCGTCGGCCCACTTCGAGTACACGTCGGCGGTATCGATCATGTTGAAGCCGGCATCCAGCCAGGCATCGATCATGTCGAAACTGTCTTTTTCGTTCAGCGTCCAGCCGAACACGTTGCCGCCGAAAATCAGGGGGGCGGTCTTGAGTTCGGTCAGACCGAGTGTGCGGTATTCCATGGTCACTCCATTGGATGAGTCGATTCAGTTGAAGGAAGCGGCGAAACCGATCAGTCGAGGCCGGCAAGACCGTGCTCCCCTCCCACAGTGCCACCAGCTCGGGCGACGCATCGGTTTCGTCGATCGTGATCTGCTCGACGGCGTTCGGCTCGGCAGCGGCAAACAATTCGAGCCGGAAGAAACGCTGACCGGCCCGGCGGGCGCGCGCGCCGGCATGCCTGCGACAGGATTCGATCAAGGCCGCGAGGCGCTGCTGTTGATCGGGCGGGCATTGGCGAGCGTCACCCCGGCGAACTCGGCATTCTCCGTCAGACGCTGGTCGTTCAGGGTGGCATAGCCGATCGGGCCGGCCGTTTGCCAGCTGTCGCCCCCGAGCGCGGTCGCGGCCTGGTAGAAGGCATGATTCGGAATGCCGGAATTGATATGCACGCCGCCGTTGGCCTGTTGCGTCGCGACATAGCCGGTCATGGTCGCGGGCTGCGGATCCATTCCGACCCAGCATCGGATCGTCGTAGGCAGTGCCCAGGCGGGCGAGCGGACGCAGCGCCACGCCGGCCACCTGATCGGCGCCCAGCTGCTCACCGATCAGGTGGCCGGCGTGGTAGATCGTGTGTCGCAGATCGTCCGCGGCTGTCGACGATGGCGCGGCGGCCGCGAACGCCATGCGCCGATGAATCGTCGAAGCCATGGCCGGCCTCCGGGCCTTGATAAACTGATTGCATCATGCACCCGATGTACCGCGTTCGCATCCCGACCTACACGGATGGCGCCTGCGGTAATCTGATGATGTGATGCATCGCGCCGACATACCGGAGATCGTCATGCGCCATACCATGCTCTTCAGCGCAGGGCTGGACTGGGTTGAGGCCGGGTCATTCGCCGCGGCGCAGGCCGCTGGCTCGAAAAGGGGCCGGTGATCCGTGCGGCGCGCATGGGCTGTTCCGTCAGCTCAATGCCAACGGCGATGGCTATCTTTCGCGCGCGGAGGCCGATGCCGCGCAGCCGGTCGCCGATATGTGCGATTCGATGGACACCAACGACACGCTGGAAAAAACATGCCAGGCCCGGCCACGCCGGCATCGAAGCCGCGAGATTCAGCGGCACGTTCGGCCCGGCCGTGTCCGGCGGCCGGATCGATCTGGCCTATCCCGACGGCCATCGCGAACTCGCCAAGCCCAGCGTGCACGATCAGACCGTCAGCAACTCGCGGTAGTCCGACCTCGCGTCCCTCACACAAGGGGGCCACGGGGCGGCTGATCACAGCGATCGATCTACTCCGCATCCTTGCCGTGTCTGCCGCATCCGTCCACGATCCCGATGCGCTCTGGCATATCGCGCATGATCGCTGCGTGCCATCCGCCGGTGCCGGCCATGGCCCACAGCCCTGTGCACGTGTCGATCCCGATGGTGGCTATGTACTGCTCAAGGATCTCGTGGGGTCGTTACAGTATCTGCTAATCCCGACCGCACGCGTGACCGGGATCGAGAGCCCTGCCGTGCTCGCGCCGGACACGCCGCATTACTTCGCCGAGGCCTGGCACAACCGCTGCATCATGGCACGGCGCTTCGGCCACGCCATTCCCGACAATGGCGTTCTCCTCGCGCTGAATTCCCGCCACGGACGCACGCAGAACCAGCTGCACATCCATATCTCGTGCATCGACCCCCAGGTGAAGACACAGCTGACCCACATGGCCCGCCGCATCGATACGCGGTGGGCCGCCCTGCCGAAGCCGCCGCATGGGCATCGCTACATCGGCCGCCGGGTCTCCCTGAATACGCTCGAGAGCGAAAGCGCAACACGGCTACTGGCAGGCCACGACGACCGCCGGCCAGCATATGGCCGACTACAGCGTGGCCCTCACCTCGATCGCCGGTGCCGGGCCGGTGCTGCTTGCGACGCGTACGCGCCGCCTGCTCGGCAATTTCGGATCGGCCGAAGAACTGGAATCGCATGCCTGTAGCGTACTGCCGGGCATCGATCGATTCCATGCCCCGGCCCGCGCGAAATGATGCCCGCAAGCGTTCAGCCAGCGCGGCTACAATAGCCGCCATGCCGTCGATCAATTCGCCCCGCCGCTTCGTATACGCCAGCCTGGCCGCAACGATTTTCATCGTCTATGGCTCGCTGTATCCGTTCGCGTTCCATAGCGGATCCCTCGCGGCTGCGGTCCACACGCTGTTTCTCAGTGATCACGTGCACGATCAGCCATTGTCCGGCCTGATCGCGAATATCGCCTTGTACACTCCGCTGGGCTTGTTCTGTGTGGCGGCACAGAACGACGCGCGCCCGGCCTGGCGACAGCTGCTGTGGGCCACAGCGATGGGCGCGACGCTGTGTGTCTGCATCGAGATCACTCAGTTCTTCGATGCCGGCCGCATCACCACGCTCACCGATGTCTATCCGAACGTGGCCGGCACATTGTTCGGCGCGCTGCTGGCATTGCCGCTGACCCGCTGGCTGGACCAGCGCGTCGACATGGACTCGCCGGCACGTCAGATCGCTGCCCTGTTATTGCTGTCGTTTCTCGCCTATCGGCTGTTTCCCTACGTGCCGACGCTGGATCTGCATTCCTGCTGGCGGGCGGTCAAACCCGTGCTGATACACCCCAGCGTGCACGGGTTCGACGTCGCCTCCTATGCGGTGATCTGGACCGTAGTTGCCGCGCTGCTGGCCGATCTGGTCGGGCGCGGACGCAGTCGCTGGCTCATTGTGGCCGCCATGCTCGCGGTGATCACCGCCAAGATCATCATCACCCATAACCGGCTTTCATTGTCCGAGCTCATCGCCCTGCCGATCGCCATCGTGGCCTGGCAGGTGTTGTCGACCATGCGTCGGGCACGGGCCGGCGGCGCGCTGGCCGTGCCGCTTGCCCTGGTGATTGTCGGCGATCGACTGCTGCCTTTTGACTGGCAGCCGATCGGCCATGATTTCGGCTGGGTGCCGTTCTACTCCATCCTGCACGGGTCGATGGCGGCCAATACCCAGGCGCTCGCCGACAAGGTGTTTCTGTATTCCGGTCTGGTCTGGCTCATGACGGCCGCCGGCATGCGCCATGCCGCCGCCGGCGCCCTGGCCGCGGCCGGCCTTTTTGCCACCAGCATGCTGGAAACGCATCTGCCCGGCCGTTCGGCCGAGATCACCGATGCCGTGATCGCGCTCGGGGCGACGGCGGTACTGGCCTGGCTTTCCGCCGCCCCGGCAGTGGCGCGGGCCGGCGCCGAGCGTCGAAGTGATCGCCCGCGCGCCCAGGACACGTTCAACGTGGCCGAGTAGACCCTCCCCGCTCAGTTCGTCAACGCATCCAGCGTGCCGGCGGCCAGCAACAACGCGGCACCGGCGATCTGAGCCGCCGCCAAGCTTTCTCCGGCGAACAGCGCCGACGAGAGCACGCCCACCAGGACTTCGCTCATCAGCAGGATACCGACGCGAGCCGGTTCGAGCCGGGCGGCGGCCCAGACCAGCGCCAGCAGTGATCCAATCCACCAGACCAGCGCAGCGGCCACGGCCCAGGCCGCGGATTCGGCATCGATCGAGACCGCCGGCGCACTCGCGTCGAGCGGCAATGCCAGCCAGAGCAGTCCACCTACCATCAACGCCCCGGCAGCAAACACCGTGCTGCCGGCCAACGGCGGCATCTCGCCGCGTACGCGCATGCCGACCGAGGCCACCGACCACAGCGCGCCGGCGCTGAGACCGAGCCATTCGCCCGGAGCACGGGGCAATGGCACGCCATCCTGCACGCCGAGCACCAGCACGAGGCCGGTCAGGCCCAGCGCAATCACCACGTAGCGCAGCCTGGGCACCGGCCAGCGGAGCACGCAAGCCGTGATCAGCGTCGTCCACACCGGGGTCAGATAGAACAACAGGATCACCGAGCTGATACGACCTTCCACCAGCCCCACCGAATAGAGCATGAAGGCCGCACCGCCGGCGGCGTTGGCCATGGCACTGAGGGGATCGACCCGACCGAGCGGCGGGCGGACAACCATCATCGCCACCACCAGCAGTGCGAACGCGATCGCTACCACCAGAAGCGAACCGCGCGGCCCGGCCAGGCCCGCAGCGGCCAGTGTTCGCACCGGCACCCAGTAGAGTCCCCATAGTGAGCCGGCAAGCACGATGCACAGGCTTGCGAGCCCCGTGTGACGATCGGTCGACATGAATAGGTCGCTGTTGAATCCGGCGGGAATACTACCAGTCGTTAGCTGGCCGGTGCGGCAACGGCAGATCAGGCCCCGTGATCGAGATACCCGTCGCGCCGCCGCCGCATCTCGACGCCGGGATTAAGTTGTTTCAGACCACGCGCGAACTCAGCCATATCCTGCCCGCGGTAGTAATAGGGATAGATACGCGGATTCAGGTCGGCAACGGTGTCCGCAGCCGGGCCACGTCCATCGTGTACGGCAGATTCATGCAGACGAACGCCAGATCAATGTTGCTGAGGTCACGCATCTCCGGCGTGCCTTGCGTGTCACCCGAGATATACACACGCCGGCCGCCCAGTTCGAGCACATCGCCATTCCCCCAGCCCTTCGGATGAGGCGCGTCCGGGGTGTTCGGCAGGTTGTACATGGGCACCGCAATCAGGCGCCAGCCCGACCGGTCGGTGCTCTGGCCGTGGCCGAGCACGATGCGCGAGCCGCCGATGCGGCCGACCAGCGCGGCGTCGACCGACTTCGGCATGACCAGCATGGCATGGGTCGGCGTCAATGCCGGCAAGCGTGGCCGGATCGAGATGATCGTGATGCGCGTGCGTGATAAGGATCACATCGGGCTTACCGAGCCCGGCATAGCGATCGGCGCCCCGACCGGGTCCACATAGATCGTCTGGCCGTTCCAGCGCAGCACGAAGCTGGCGTGCTCAACGATATGCAGCAGGACCGGGCCCTGCCCCGTCTCGAGCGCTTCGTCGAACGCCGGCGCAGCCAGGGCCGGACCGGCAACGAGACAGCACGACAGGATCCAGAACAACCGACGCAACCCACGCATGATGCGATCCTCGGCTGCGCAGCTCGATCACATAACGGCTGCGCACACAGGCCTCTGGCGTGTTGCGGTTTCGCGCCGGATCACGCCGAGCGCCGTTTTGCTGCAAGCGCACGCGCCGCGGGTGAGGCGCTCGCTCCGCAAGCACAGCCGTGTCAGGCACGATTTGGAACCGCAGCGGCAGCACTCGCACGAGACCTCACACGTCCTGCCCCATCAGGCCGGCCAGCTCCGGATGCGCCATGCACCAGCGTACGGTGGCCTCCAGACCCTCCTCGAGCGCGACCCGCGGCTGCCAGCGCAGTTCCTCCCGGATGCGGCGTGTATCCAGCGCATAGCGCTGATCGTGACCGGCCCGGTCGGCCACGAAACGGATGCGATCGCCGCTGGGCCTACGTTCAGGCGCCAGTCGATCAACGGTGCCGGCGACGCGCAGGACCAGCTCCCGATTCGTGCACACCTGCCCGGCACCGATATTGTAACGGGCGCCGACTCGCCCGGCTTCGAACACGCGGGCAAGCGCGGCGGCATGATCGGCCACGTGCAGCCAGTCGCGCATCTGCGTGCCGTTGCCATAGAGCGGGATATCACGACCGGCGAGCGCGCGGTAGATCGCGACGGGCACGAGTTTCTCCGGGTACTGGAACGGGCCGTAAGTGTTGGCGCCATGAGTGATCACCGTGGGCAGACCATAGGTGACACGCCACGCTCGCACCAGCTGATCGGCCGCCGCCTTGCTCGCGGCATACGGGGAATTCGGCGCATAGCCGCTCGACTCGTCGAAGACCTGATCGGGCGCGGCGCTGCCGTAGATCTTCGTCGGTGGACACCTGCAGCCACCGGAAGGCATCGGCGCGCAGCCCCGGAAGCCGATCGCGATGACGCCGCGCCGCTTCCAGCATCACTTGCGTGCCGCCGACGTTGGTGGACACGAACGCGGCCGGCCCGGCGATCGAGCGATCGACATGCGACTCCGCCGCCAGATGGATCACACCGTCCGGGTCATGCCGCGCGAAGATCGCATCCATGGCCACGGCGGCACGGACATCGGCCCGCTCGAAGACGTAACGCGAGTCGTGCTCGACATCGGCCAGCGCGCCGGGCAGCGAGGCATAGGTCACCGCATCCACGTTAATCACGCTATGCCGGGTTTCAGCGAGAAGATGCCGGACCAGTGCCGAGCCGAGAAAGCCGGCGCCACCGGTGACAAGGATACGCACGTGCCGTACTCCCATGATTCAACGAAACGGCTCCCGACAGGATAACCAGTCGACCCGCGCGCGGCGCTCTGGCTTCGGCTGGCCCCACATCCGGGCGCAAGCCGTCACGGCGGGCAGCGCCGACGTCCTCTGCGGCGAAGACATCGTCACCGATGCCGGCTCGAAGCTTTTGATGACGAGGTGTCTTGCCGGTCTGGATTTCAATATCAGGCCGCCGGCCCTTGCTCGGCAGGCTCGCTCGAGTACGATCTGCGCGTTCGCCGGGTAAACCCTGTGGCTATGGGACCACGAGAACGCACCGCGGCCGGCCGTCGCCGCACCGGAGTCGAGTCGATGATCGCCCTGATCGAGGCTCTAGCGCCCCGTGGCTCGCAGCTGACACGAACCGGCCACCGAACGGGTCGCGCCACCGCGGCCCGACCTGAGCACGGCAGCCGCGTTGATCGAGCGCATCGCAATGCCGGACCCCTCCTCGCGCCGGCCTCGTCCGCCCGGCACGGGGCCCCTGGGTTCAGTCGCCCTGTCGCGGCGAGCTGACGTAGCGATGCCAGGGATGCTGTTCCTCGAAACCCAGCAGATCGCGGATCTTGCGATTCGAATACAACGCTTCGTATTCGCCCAGATCGCGAGTCACCGGCACGTCGGGATAGAACTCCTCGATGATCTCGGTGGTGGTCAGATCGACCGAATTGTGGTCGTTGCCCGCGTTGAAGACTTCATAGCCCAGGCCGTCGGTGGTCAGGCAGCGATCCACGATCTGACCGAGGTCGCGGGCGTCGATATAGCAGAAGATGTTGCGCCGACGCAGTGACGGATCATCGAAATAGCGCGGAAAGAAGGTCGCGTATTCATGCGGCTCGATCACGTTGCCAATGCGCAGACCATAGATATCCGCCCCGCTCCGTCGAGCGAACGCCTGCGCCGTCGCCTCGTTGCAGACCTTGGACATGGCATAGCTGTCGATGGGCTCGGTCGGGTGGTCTTCGGTAACCGGCAGGAACTCCGGCTTGACCTCGCCCTCGGCGAAGCAGATGCCGTAGGTGGTCTCCGACGAGGCGAACACGATCTTGCGTACGCCGAGCTTCGTGGCCGCTTCAAGCACGTTGTAGGTGCCCACGGTATTGATGCGATAGGTCTCGTCGTCCGGCGTGACGAGAATGCGCGGAATAGCGGCAAAATGAACCACGGCATCGAAAGGCTTCGGGCCGCCTTTGGCCTGCTCCAGCTCGCCGAGATGCGCATAGCTCGTCAAGGCGTTGAACATCTGGCCGGATTCAGTGATGTCGGCGATCAGGTTGTGAACCCGCGGGTCGTCAAGCGGCGTACGGTCGATATTGACGACCGTATGGCCACGATCGAGCAGATAAGGCACCACGTGGCGACCGGCCTTGCCGGAGCCACCGGTAAACAGGATACGAAGAGACATGGACGTTCATTTTGCGTACGACAATCCAGCTATCCTGACACAGCTGTCCGTGTAGCGACCGTATAAATTCATCCGCCATTCGTTGCATGCCGGCCTTTGATTCCAAAGCCTCATCGTCCATTCCGGGCGAACGCCACCCCCGATCAGCTGGCCATCGCCGACGCCACATGCGCCGTGCGCTCTCCGTGCATATGTGTGGGCCGCGGTTATCGCTGCAGGCGTGATCATCTACGGTTCGCTCAGCTCCTTTGAGTTCTATGCCGGGCGCGACGGTAACCCGGTGCTGTTTCTGCTGGCGCACTGGCGTACGCCGTCGCAATCGCCCGCCCCGGTTTCGTCGCAAACGTGGTGCTGCATCTACCTCTCGGGCTGTTTATCGAGCTGATCCGGGGGCGCTGGCGCCCGCCCATGGCGCCTCGTCATGCTGGCCGGGCTGGTCAGTCTTGTGCTGTGCGTGAGTATCAAGTTGATCCAGTTCTACAACTGGGGGCGCCAAACGACGCTGACCGATCTTTATCTGAATGTTCTGGGCGGGTTGATCGGCGCCTGGATCGCCCTCTGTCTGCCGACGCGTTTCAGCCGCCCCCGTGGGCGATCTGCGCCAGCCCGCAATCTGGACGCTGCTCGCGGCCTTCGCCGTGACCGCGCTTTATCCGTTCGTGCCCACGCTGAATACGGGGGGTACCAAGCGGCGCTGAGCTCGCTGTGGCGGCATCTGCAGATCGATGCCCTGAGCCTTGCCCGGGCAGCGCTGCGCTAGCTCGTCGCCGCCATGCTGATCGGCCAGATTTTCGGCCCACGCCGTTCCCGTATTCTGCTGCCGGGCCTGATGATCCTGGTCTTCTGCGCCCAGATCGTGATGCTCAACATCTGGCTGTCGCTCACGGAATGGATCGGCGCCGTCATCGCCCTGATCAGCTGGCACGGATTGGCCACCCGAGCGCGCTCGCTGCGCGCCGGTCTGCTCGCTGTGGCATTGGCCTTGGTACTGATGGCCGGGAACGTGCTGACCTGGCACTGGCAATCGAGCTCGGATCTCGTGGCGGCATTCGGTTTCGCGGACGTGGACCATCACTCAGCAGCGCGAACCACACGCCATGTGATCGCGCATTTCTATCATGCCGGCGCCCTGGTCTGGCTGGCGGCGAGCGCCGGCCTGGGCAGACTGCGCAGCGCTCTGGGAATCGCCGGCCTGTTCATGGCCACGGCTCTGCTCCAGACCCAACTCACCGGGCACGCGCCCGGAGCGCCCGACAGTGTGCTCGCACTACTGGCCGGCCTGCTGTTCGCCGCGGCACCGGGCCGAGCCGCGCTGAGCCGTCTTCCGACTCAGGTTTCGTCAGGCGACGGCGCCCAGCGACGCAAAGCCACATACGACAGGAACGCTGCGCTTGCAGCTACCGTCATCACGATCGCCATCGCCCGGGCATCGCCGCCGATCACGCCCACCGCCCAGGTTGCGATCGCGCCGCAGGCAAACTGGAACACGCCGAACAGGGCCGAGGCCGCGCCGGCCGCATCGGGCGCCAGATCCAACAGGCCGGCAACCGTGTTCGCCCCGGCGACGCCCACCGTCGACAAGAGGACGAAAAGCGGGATCGCCACGCCCCAGAAGCCGCCGAAACCA
>CAWIGB010000002.1:0-59944 GCA_963835375.1 uncultured Gammaproteobacteria bacterium | reverse complement strand
CTCAACGAAACAGATACGCCGCAATGAACCGGCGCTGCGGGCGATCGGGCTGGCCGAGCCAGATGATTCGGGAGGATTTCGGCCCCATGGCCTGCTGCCCCTGGTTGATCACCAGGGCGCCGACGGCTTCGTTCGACGACGGCGTCATCAGACTCACCATGCTCTGGCCTGCGCAGTCGTGCGGCTTGCAGCTCGAGAGCACCGCATAATCCTGGCCGTCGATCGTGATGCGCGAGACCGGGGTTTCAGTGCCCATCGAACGCACCCAGCCGTGTTTCGCCTGGATCGGCGCCACAAGCTTGTCGTACTGGGCCTTGAGAGCCGGTTTGCTCTTGAGCAGCTGGCTGGGATAGATCGCGTCCGAATCGGCAGCGGATGCGTTGACGGTGGCAAGCGAAACGCCGAGAAACAGACCGGCGAGCACGATACGGCGCATGACAACTCCTTGGGTTTGAACACGGCCCGGTACGGGCGCTCGCCACGCTAGGCGTGGGCGAACGACCGCCAGCTTAACCCGCATCCACCGCGGCCGCCGGCACGCGCCGCGTATTGGTGACGCCGGGCGCAATGCCCGGCGATCGTCCCGGCAGCGCCCGCGGCTAGCGGCTGCGTTCGCCAACCGCTTCGTCGTGATCGGCTTCCACTGCATCGTAGAAGTGGTCGAGAAAATCGGGGAAGGCGGCGCGCACGCGATTCCAGGTGGGCATGAACGGCACTTCCATCGGGTTGGCCAGATATTCGTCGCCGGCATGGATGATCGATTCGACGAACACTTCGACCGTCTTCTCTTCCTTGTGCCGATCCAGCGTCAGGCCGTTGATCTGGGCATCGAAATAGAATCGTTCGACCGCATCGAGGGCGTTGCGCAGATACACCGCCTTGATGGTGCGGATGGTTTCCGGGTTCATGGTCACGCCGTAGGTAGCGAGCTTGCGATACAGCGCCTTGGCGATGTCGGCGCTCATCTTGGCCAGCCCGCCGTTGGCCTCGTGGTTGGACACGTCCTGGTGCTTGTGGTCGTAGTGATCGGCGATATCGACCTGGCAGACCGCGTTCGGCCCGTAGGTGCGGTGCACTTCCGCGAGGATGCCGACCTCCAGCCCCCAGTCGCTCGGGATGCGGATCGATTCGGCCACCGATGCGCTCATCGCGCATTCGCCCGACAACGGATAGCGGAAGCTGTCCATGTAGTCGAGATATTCCATGTTGCCGACCACGGTCATCAACGCGCGCAGAATCGGCGTCATGAACAGGCGCACCACGCGCCCGTTGATCGCCCCTCGGCCACGCGCGCGTAGTAGCCCTTGGCGAACTTGTAGGTGAAGTTCGGATGCACCATCGGGTAGAACAGCCGCGCCAGCATGTCGCGGTCGTAGGTCCGGATATCGCAGTCGTGCATGGCAAGCACGCGCCCGCGGCCCGGACGCCAGGAAATACCCCATGCAGTTCCAGACGTTGGCGCCCTTGCCCGGCCGCGCCGGCGCCAGGCCCTCGCCGTCGAGCTGGTGATACAGCGACTGCAGCCGCGGGCCGTCGTTCCAGAGCAGCCGATGACGCGGGCCGAGCCCGCTGAAGAACTGGTGGGCATGGGCGTACTGTTCGGCGCTGGCGCCGTCCAGGCCGATGATGATCTCCGACAGATAATCCACGCCGGCCAGCTCCTCCACGATCGCCGGCAGCGCGTCGCCTTCCAGCTCGGAATACAGACAGGGCAGGATCAACGACATCGGCCGCCGGCGCGAGTACTTGGCCAGCTCGGCCTCGAGATCGGCGATCGGGCGCTCGTTCAGGCGATGCAGGGTGGTGATGATGCCGTTCTGATGAAAATCGGCCATGCGGTGTCTCCCCGTCCGGATCGCCGCCCGGGCAGGCCGGCGTTGCGGACTAGATTTCCTTGTTGTCGATCAGCGCCTCGATGGCCGCGGCCCAGCCCGCCGGGCCGATCCCCGCGGCGTGGCGGATCGTCTCGGTGGCTGGCTCCTGATAGCTGCCGTCCGGTCGGGCTACCCAGTAGCCGATGTCGGCCGCGGCCAGCATGTCGGCATCGTTGGCGGAGTCTCCCAAAGCGATCGCAAGAATCGGGCCGCGCACCGCCGCGAAACGCTGCCTGAGCCAGTTCAGTGCATCGCCCTTGTCGGCATGACCGAGCAGATGCACGAAACGCCCGCCGCGACGCGTGGTGAACCCGGCGGCCTCGACCCGGGCCGCGAACTCTCTTTCGGCTGCCTCGCTGTCTTGCCAGAGCAGGGGCTCCGACGCATCGCGCGAGTTGGCGGCAGCGGCCGACTCGGGATCCAGGCCAGTGGCCTCGATCACCTCAGCGACGTCATGTCGCCAAATCCGGTATAGCGATAGCCGTGCGCTCCGCGCAGCGCCACGGCCAGCTCGCGCAACACGCGGCGCTCTGCCCCCAGCGTCGTGGTGACCAGGTCATCCGGATCGGGCGCGCCATCGGGCTCGAAATAACCGCGGGGCACAGCCACCAGGCCACCGTTTTCGGCGGCGAACGGCGCCTCGTTGCCCAGCTGCCGGCGCAGCACCCGGAGCTCGGCGGCGGTCTTGCTCGTGCAGAGACATATCGGCACATCGCGCTCGGCCAGTGCCGCGAGCGCCCCGGCGGCCGGCGACCAATCGTAGCTGTCGTGGTCGAGCAGCGTGGCATCGAGATCGGTGAACACGACGGGCTGGGGGCGCGGCTCGGACATGGGAACGAAAACCGGGGACGATGCCGTCCAGTTTGCATCAACTTGCAGATGGTCGGCGTCTTGTGTGCACCAGGGCGTGTTGCAGCATCGCACGAACGCCACGTTGCCGCCCCGAATGGCGCGCCCGGCACGGCGCGAACCGCCGACCGGGTTGCGCAATGCCGACAGACACCCCTGGTTGATCGGCAACCGGCGCAACCCTTCGGCACGACGGCCCCTGGAAAAGAACACGACGCCACACTCGCCGTGCCTCATCTTGCAGCCGAAAGCCCTGGACTCAGCCACCACCCAACCTCGACATGCCCAGGCAACGCTTCATTCGACGCCGTCAAATCGGGGCCGTGCGTGCGATCGTCCTTTGGTCGGCGCGCCGACAACGCCAGCGAAATTTGATCTAGAATCAGCGCAACAACGTCGGAAACCGCCCCATGCGCATACTCGTCATCGAGGACAATGAAGACCTCGCGGCCAACATCATCGAATTCCTTTCGGCCCGAGGACATGTCGTCGACAGCGCCACCGACGGCGTGACCGGGCTGCATCTGGCGGTGGTGGACAACTTCGATGCGATCGTGCTCGACCTGATGCTTCCGGGCATCGACGGGCTCGCGCTGTGCGAACGCCTGCGCGGCGAGGCGGACCAACAGACGCCGATCCTGATGCTCACCGCCCGCGATACCATCGACGACAAGCTGGCCGGGTTCGCATCGGGCGCCGACGATTATCTGATCAAACCGTTCTCGCTGCTCGAGCTGGAAGCCCGTCTGTCCGCCCTGGGCAATCGCGGCCCGCGGCGCAGCAATCACCAGCTCAAGGCCGGCGAGCTCAGCCTGAACCTGGATACCTGGCAGGCCGAACGCGAAGGCCAGACGCTCACGCTGACGCCGACTGCCCTGCGGCTGCTCGAAGTGCTGTTGCGCGCCTCGCCGAAACTGGTGCGGCGCGCCGAACTCGAGGCCGCGATCTGGGGTGATCATCCGCCGGATTCCGAAGCCCTTCGCACGCATATCCACGCGCTGCGCGCCGCCATCGACAAGCCGTTCGCCAAGGCCATGCTGCAGACCGTGCCGACCATGGGGTACCGGCTGATCGATCCGGACGCCCCGTAGGGCATGAAAACGGGCCTGGACCGACTTTTCCGCAACCCCTGGGACAGCCTGCAGTTCCGCGTCGCGTTCGCGCTGGCGCTGTTCGTGGCCGTCGTGGTCAGCGCCGTGCTGCTGGCGTTGTTCACGATCAACGGGCGCCTCAAGACCGACCTGCTCAACGCCCTGGTCGCACGCCAGATGACAGAACTGGTCGACGATTATCCGACCCAGGGCGCGAACGCGATCCCCCGCTCGGCCAATCTCACCGGCTATGTCGTGGCGCCCGACCAGCGCAATGAACTGCCGGACGCTCTGCGTGGCCTCGGCCCGAATGTCAAAGGCGTGACGCTCACATACGACAACCATACCTACCGCGTCGGTACGCATGCGATCGGCGATCACAAGCAGGCTTATCTGGCCTACGACATCACCGCGATCGAGAGTCGCGAGTCGATGTTCAAGATCATTGCGATCGTCGCCGCGCTTCTGGTCCTGATTCTGGCCGTGCCGCTGGGCGCCTGGATCGCACGCATCAGCCTCAAACCGATCAATGCCCTGGCCGAGCATGTGGCAAGTCTCCAGCCCGGCGCGCGTCCAACCCGGCTGGCCGATCAGTTCGAGCATTACGAAGTGGGCGTGATCGCCCATGCCTTCGATCGCTTCATGAGCCGGCTGGAAGAGTTCGTTGAACGCGAGCGCAGTTTCACGGCCGACGCCAGTCATGAACTGCGCACGCCGCTGGCGGTGATCCAGGGCGCAGTCGAAGTACTGCAGCAGAACCCGCAGCTGGCCGACAGCGGGCCGCTCACCCGCATCGATCGCGCTTCGCACCAGATGGCGGAGCTGATCGAGGCCCTGCTGTTCCTGGCCCGCGACGAACAATCCGAGGCCGACGGTGCCGCGCCCTCGTGCCGAGCTGATGTGGTGATCGGCGAGATCGTGGAAGCCTATCGGCCGCTGATGGCACGCAAGACGATCGAAGTCGACACGCTCGATTCGTGCGAGATCGCCGCGCCGCGCATCGCGGTGGTCATCGCCTTCGGCAATCTCCTGCGTAATGCCCTGCGCCACGGCGGCAACGAGATCCGTATCACGCTGGCCGACCGGCGTCTGACGGTGGCCGACAACGGCGACGGCATGACGACCGAGGAACTACAGCACGCATTCGTGCGCGGCTATCGCTCCGGGCCCGGTGCGGGGCTTGGGCTGGGGCTGTATCTGGTCAAGCGGGTGGCGGACCGCTACCACTGGCGCATCCGGCTGGCGAGCCGGCCCGAAGAAGGCACGCGGATCGAGCTGCAACTGGTCTGAGCGCGCGCCCGCATCTCGCTCGGGGCTTGTGGCGATCGACGCCCGGCGCCACCGGGTTTAATCTTCGCGTGATGTATTGCTGACAGCGTACGCAGAGGGCGCTGGGCATCCTGACGACTTTTGCAAGACAACATCCGCCGTGAGCAAGAAGCGCACCGCACAATCCGAAGGTTCAGGCACGACCGGTAAGCGCTGGCGGCGCAACAACCGGCATCGTTTCAACCGCCTTCTGGCACGCCTGCTGGGCACGCCCGAAGCACGACGCCGGCCGCTGGCAGCCGACACCCGGCGCATCCTCGTGGTGCGTCTAAACAAGCGCCTCGGCAACATCCTGTTCCTCACGCCCATGCTGCGCAGTCTGGCCGCTACCTTGCCCGAAGCCCGCATCGATGTGCTCATCCAGAGCCCGGCCCAGGCCAGGCTGTTGCAGAGCCTGCCCGGGATCGGCCGGATCTGGATTCAGGAAAACCGGCTGCTGCCGATGCTGCGCACGCTGCGCGAATTGCGTGCGCAGCGTTATGACCTGGCCATCGATCCGACCGGCAACTCGGCCAGCAACCGCATCGCCGTGGCTCTGATCCGGGCACGTCAGCGCATGGGCTTTGCCAAGACCGATCAGTGGCTGCCGCTGACCCATGCTGCGGGCAAGAGCAGAAGCCGCCACCAGGCGCTGCAGGCAGTGGAACTGCTCACGGATTCCATCTCGGAACCACCGGTCACCACTTTCGACACGCTGGCCGTCTTTCCCGATGCAGCCGACCAGCAGGCTGCGGACGAGCATTGGCAGGCGGCACTCGGCGCGTGCCCATCCGGCGCACCGGTGATCGGCTTCTTCAGCCGGGCAACGGGGCGCAAGGCGATGCCCCGTCACTGGTGGCAGGCCTGGATTCTGGAAGTGCGCCGGATGGTGCCGGGGGCCGTACTACTGGAGATCCTGCCCGGCGCGGACGCCGACCCCGTGGTACCCGAGATCGCCCATGTCGCGGTCAAGCCGCTCACCGAACTGGCGGCCCTGATGTCGCGCCTGGATCAGTTCGTCGCCGCGGACAGCGGACCGATGCATCTGGCCGCGGCCTCCGGAACGCCGGTGATCGGTCTGTTCCGGGCCACCCTGCCCAGCGACTATGCCCCGCTCGGCCAGGATTGCGAGACCGTCGCCGGTGATGGCCTGACGCCGGAGCATGTGGCGCAACGGCTGGCCGAGCGGATCGCATGCCGCCACCAGACGAATCCGCGGGTCAGCGGGCTATAGTCACCACGTTGTCGGGATCCTCTTCGAGGATGACCCGGTTCTCGGCCGCCCGCTCGACATCCGGGTCCGCCTGCGCCGGCACGCGTGCCAGACCGGCGGTCCAGTCGGCCGGCAGGCCGTGCTCGGCCGCGCCGGTGACGACGAAATCGCGATACCAGGCAAACGGCGTGAGCGTGTCGTCCAGCCATTCGGCACGCCCGCGATAGATCGCCGCCGTGACCCGGCCGCCCGCGCGGCCGGTGGCCAGCTCCAGAAAATCGTAGGCCGGGCCCTCGGCGGCGTGCAGCGCTTCCAGACGCGCCGCATCCAGCTCGAACAGCACACCATGCACCCGATCGCTCGGATCACCGGTCGCGACCACATTGCATTTACCCGACCCGTCGTTGCCAATGAGATGCCAATGCAGGCGGTGGCCGTCGAGCCAGGCCGGGCCGGCCGGGCGGACGCTGGGCACACGCCGGGCCAGGCGCGCCGTGCACATGTTCGAGCCGTAGGCGAAGTAATACATGTCGATCGGGGGTGGAACCGGCCAGACGGCCGATGTCGTACTATGGCTGTGCAAACCCTACACCAAAACCACGCGGCGGCCTGAGGCCGGCGAAAGAGACGAGGTATGGCCAACGACACCGTTGTGATCGCTCCGGACAGCTTCAAGGGCAGTCTCTCGGCGATCGACGTCGCCAAGGCGATCGCCGAGGGCCTGGCCGCCGACGACCACCCGCCGCATACGGTGATTGCGCCCATGGCCGACGGCGGCGAAGGGTTGCTCGATGCCGTGGCCACGACTTGCGACGGCCACTGGCAGACCACGACGCTGGTCGGCATCCACGGCCAATCGCTGGATGCGCCCTGGTATGCCATGGCCGACGGCCCGGTGGTACTGGAATCCGCCGCGGTGCTGGGCCTGCCGTTGATCGAGGCCATGGACGAGGCCCCGCCGCTGGCCCAGCGCAGCAGCTACGCACTCGGCACGCTGATCGCCGATGCGCTGGATTCCGGCGCCACCGATCTCGCCATCGGCCTGGGCGGCAGCGCCTGCAACGACGCCGGTCTCGGCATGCTGGCCGCGCTCGGCGCGATCCCCTACGACGCCGCAGGCGAGGTCATCGCGCCGAGCATGAGCGGCCTGCTCTCGCTCGCTCGACTGGATCTGTCCGGCCTGGATTCACGCCTGGCCGACGTGCGCATCCGCGTGCTCTGCGATGTCGACAACCCCTTGCTGGGCGCAGACGGCGCCAGCCGCGTCTACGGACCACAGAAGGGGTTGACCGCCGAGGACATCGCCGAGGTCGAGGCCGCTTTCGAACATCTGGCCGACACCACCGGCGCGCGCGACAGGACCGAATGGCCCGGCAGCGGTGCCGCCGGCGGGCTCGGCTTCGCGCTGGCCCTGATCGGGGGCCGTCTCGAATCCGGTGCCGAAGCCGTGCTGAAGATGACCGGGCTGACCGAACGCATGAGCCGGGCGCGCTGTGTGATCACCGGCGAAGGCCGCTCCGACCGTCAGACCCTGTCCGGCAAGTTGCCGCTCGCCGTGGCCCGAGCCGCCCGGCCGACGCCGACGATACTGGTCTGCGGCGCCATCGCCGACGATGCGCGGACCGAACTGGAGACTTATTTCGCCCGCACCTACACGCTGGTCGAGCGAGCCGGCAGCATCGAGGCTGCCATCGCCGAACCCGCGCGCTGGCTGTTCGAGATCGGCGCCGATCTGGCCGATGTGATCGCCGAACTGTAGCGCGCGGCCTGCGCATGCTGGATCGGGGCGACATCCGTCGGATGCTGCCCTATCATTGGCCGCGCTCGCCCCCACAGACCGGAGACTGGCCATGCTGCGCAGCTTTGCCATCGACCACGGCCGCATTGTCGAGGACCGTTCGCAGGACACGCCGGTCGCCGAGCGGCTCGCCCATGCCCACTGGATCGACGCGCTGGAGGCCGACGAGGCCGAACGCGCACAGCTGACCCGGTTTCTGACCGACGAATTGCCCGAGGACGAGGACGTCGAGGAGATTGAGGCCTCGGCGCGTTATTTCGTCGACCCCGACGGCATTCACGTGCATTCGCTGTTTCTGTCGCAGAGCGAGGGCCGGCACGACACCGAAACCGTGGCCTTCATCCTGCAGCCCGAACGGCTGATCACGCTGCGCGACGACGATCTGGCCGATTTCCGGCTGCTGCGCATGCGCGCCCGCACCGGCCAGGTCGAGGTCGACTCGCCGGAATCGCTGCTGGTCACGATCTTCGACCAGAAGGTGGAGAATCTGGCCGATACGGTCGAAGACATACACCTCGACCTCGAGAAGGTCAGCCACACCGTGCTCGAGGACGAAGACGCCGACTACGAGGCAGCCATCGATGCCCTGGCCAAGCTCGAGGATTCCTCCGGCAAGATCCGCCTGTGCCTCATGGACACCCAGCGCTCGATCTCGTTCGTGCTGCGCCATCTGCCGGCCCGCGCGCCCGAGCGCGAGACCGCGCGCGAGATACTGTCCGACGTGGAAACGCTGATGAGCCACATCGCGTTCCTGTTCGACAAGATCAACTTCCTGATGGACTCCACCGTGAGCTTCATCAACATCGAACAGAACCAGATCATCAAGATCTTCTCGATCGCCGCCGTGGTCTTTCTGCCGCCCACGCTGGTGGCCAGCATCTACGGGATGAACTTCACGCATATGCCGGAACTGGCCTGGCAATACGGCTACCCGCTGGCGATCGGGCTCATGATCGCCGCCGGCATCGCGCCCTATCTGTACTTCAAGCACAAGAACTGGCTCTGACGGGACGGATCGATCAGAACAAGCCCCGATCGTTCGCGCTTGGAAAGCTGGCGAGTCTGACGTTACCCGAGATTTCGCGCTGCTGCGCGGTCCTCAGACACACGGCTGTCTTGTCCTCTTGCGACCTCCACTGCTCGGCGCTGCGCTCAAGGGAACCCGAACACAGACACGGCACCCCAAGCCGCGGGAGTTGGCCTGCCTGTATTGTCTCCCGTCTGAGGCGACGGAGACGCACAGCGGTGACGGGAGTCCGGCGCATGCGCCGGTGCGGCCAGCCTGTCTGAGCGTCGCCAAAGCGACGCGAGTTCTGGCCGCATTCCGTCGCCGCGAGCATCGGAGTGGACCGGCGTAGCCGGCGCCGATGCGGGTGCTCTTTTCTTGGTTCCTTCTTTTGAGCAAGCAAAAGAAGGGACTCGCACATCAGTGCGAAACCAGAGCTCAAATCGCCTCGTCGCTCAAACGATCCGCGACCGAAACCACCCAGACGCCATACAACCGCCCTGCGCGGTTCCGTCGCAGATCCGAGCGTTCATCAACCGCCCTCCGCGTTCGCGCCGACACCACCGGAGCTTTCCGCTAGTGCGCCACCTGCAAAGCGCGATAGTTCATATAGACCAGCCGTACCAGGGTGTACTCGAACGGCGAGCCGGTCTGGTAGTAACGGAAGTTGGTCTGATCGCGCTTGTTGAGCACGTACATGAGGTTGTAGGCCACACTGGCGGGCATGTTGCCGTGGGTCTGCACCGGGTCGAGCGCATAGAGCAGGCCTTGATCGGCCGCCAGCCCGCCCGCGTCACGCAGGTCGGACGGGCCAAAGAACGGCAACACGAGATACGGCCCGGTGCCCACGCCGTAATGCCCCAGCGTCTGACCGAAATCCTCGTCGCGCTGTTTGCAGCCCGATATGCGTCGCCGGATCGAACAACCCGCCGATCCCGACCGTGGAATTGATCACGAAACGGGACGCGGTCACTGCCGAACTCTTGGGCTTGAGTTGCAGCACACTGTTGGTGAATGTCGTGATCTCGCCGATATTGGAAAAGAAATTGGCGACGCCGGTTCGCATGAAACCGGGCGTGTAGCGATCGTAGACGTGGACCACCGGCAGCAGCACATACTCGTCGGTCAGCGCATTGAAGCGATAGATCCGTCGGTTGAGCCCTTGTGCCGGGTCCGAGATTGCCAGCGGATTGGCCGTGGTCTGACTGGCCGGGGTACCGGCCGGCGTGGAATTGTCGATGCTCTTGGGCGGCGGCGTGGAGGCACAGGCGCCGAGCATGAGGCTCAGCGCGACGACAACCAGCGCCTGCCGGCCCGATCGGGCGTGTCGCAAGACATTCATTGGGTAAAATAATCCTGAAGCGCGTGGATCGTCTTCTGGTAACTCAGATTGCCGAGGTGGCCACCATTGGGCCGGATGCGGGCCCGCTTGCCGAAGGTGCGACGCAGAAAGCCCACTTCGTCGGCATCCAGAATCGGATCGTCGGCGTTGGTGAACACGCCCATCCGATCGTCGCCGGCCAGAAACGGCGCGATACTGTGCAGATCGGCTTCGGATATCAGCTCCGACTTGCTCACGTGCCGGCCGTCCCGATTCCAGTACGGCACCAGCAGCTGATTGATGTAATCCGAAAACGACATGCGGAAGGAGCGGCGGAAATAGAGGCCGAGCGAGTCATAGGGCCCGAGCTTGACGTTTTCCGGCACGATCACGTCCGAATGGGTGAGCACGTCGGCCGCGAACGCCATGTTGGCCAGCGACAGACGAAATGCGAGGCCGACGATGGCGCCGATGTCCTTCTTGTCGAAGGTGCCGCTTTCGTAGGCGCGGTACAGCGCGTCTTCGTTGAAGCGCATCGGCTGGCCCTGGTCCTCGCTCTGCTGGATATTGCCCAGCACCTGCGCCAAGAAATGGGGCAGCGCATCGAATCCGCCCGGCAGATTGCGCTTGAGCAGAGCGTCCATGCGATCGACCGAGTCCCAAACGTTCACCGCAGGATTCAGCAGCAGCACGTGTTGAAAGCCGAACACGCCGCGTTGCTGATCGAGTTTGGCGAGGAACGCCGCCTCGGTGGCACCGAGGCTCCAGCCCGTCAGCGAGTAACCGGTGATATCCACGTCGCCCGACAGATCGTCGCGTACGGCCTGCATCAATCGATACAGATCGGCCACGTCGGTTTTCATGCGCCCCGGCACCGGGTATTTGGCGGCCCCCAGCATGAACGTGACGCTGGTCGGCGACGGCAGACAGGCCACGCTGTAACCGACCTGATACAGCGCTCGCGACAACAGCACGCACTTGCTCGATAACGCCGAATCGCCGGTGCCGGCGATCACGAACGCCAGCGGCGCCGGATGATCCTGCGCCGCCAGCAGATACTGCAAGCGGCCGCGCATAGCGCAGCGTGGCGGGCGTGTCTGCGATCGACCAGCGGGTCGAGCGTACGGATCGAGAAATTCGCCTTCTTCGGCAGATCGGCCTTCAGCCGATCCGGCGTACCGAGCACGGTCGCGGTCAGCGCGTTCTTGAACGGATAGGGTTTGACATGATGCTCGCCCGAGGCAGCCGCGGCGGCATCAGGTTTCGAGACGGAGGGCCCGCCCTGGGTGGCACAGCCGGCCAGGGCGAACGAAACCAGCAGACCGGCCAGAAATTGCCGGCACATGACTGAAAACACGAGTCTCCTGAACGAGCTCTAAATTTGCTTCATCATACCGATATCCGGTGCGCCGGGGTATGTCATTCGCGAGTATTGTCCATGACCGACATTGTGATCATTGGCGCCGGTGTGGCCGGCATGGCCGCGCCGAGCATCTGTCTGCCGCCGGTTATTCGCCGCGGCTGGTCGACAAGGCCAGCCCGGCCGGGCGGGCGCTGTGCCACTCGGCGGGTCGCCGCCGATCGCGACGCCGACTGGTTCGACTACGGTGCGCAGTATTTCACCGTTCGCGACGATGGGTTCCGCGCGCTCGTCGATGCAGATCTGCGGGCAGGACGGCTCGTCCACTGGTCGCCGGCGATCGCCAGCGCCGAGCGGGTGGCCGGCACCTGGCTGCTCACCCCCTCGCCGGATGATCGCGAACGATTGATCGGCCCGCACGGGCTCAACGTCTGGGTCCGGCAACGCCTGCAGGCCGCCGGACTCGACGTCGCCACCGAGCGGCACGTCCGGCGGGTCGTCGCCGAGGGCAAGCGCTGGCGCGTCGAATACGCCGATGGCACCGCCGAGTCCGCCGATGTGGTGGTCTGTACGCCGCCGGCGGTCCAGACCGCAGCGCTGCTCGGGCCACGCGCTGCCGGCATCGATGCCCTGGCGCACCCCGACGCTGCGCTCGCAGCCTGTCATTCAGTGGTGGTGCGCGCGCCGGCACTCGCCGAGCGCCAGGCGATCTTCTTCAAGTCGGGGCGGCTGTCCTGGGTCGCCGACAACACGCACAAGGCCGGGCGCGGCGGCGAACACCATCTCTGGACCCTGCACGCCGACGCGACCTTCAGCGAGGCCGAAGTCGAGACGCCCACGGCCGAACTGGCAGACCTCCTGGTCTCGGAATTCGCCGCCGCAACTGCACAACGCGCCGACGACATGGAAATCGTGCGCACCCATCGCTGGCGCTATGCACGACCGGGCGGAGGCGCCCCGGATGCCGACGATCTGTGCTGGACCGACACCGCCGCGGGCCTCGCGATTGCCGGCGACTGGCTCGCCGGCGGACGGGTCGAGGGCGCCTGGCTGTCCGGGCGCGAGGCCGCCCGGCGCCTGATCGCGGCCTACGCGCTCGATTGATCACCTGGCCCTAGTCGGCCACGGCCCTAGTGCAGCTTCAGCCGGGGCCGCAATACACTGTTGAGCCCGTCCACGATCGCCTTGAGCGTGGTCTTGAAGATGCCGTGGATGGCGCGCTGGTGCATGCGATACAGCGAGACATAGAACATCTTGGCCAGCTTGCCTTCGATGAACAGACTGCGCCCGGCGGCACGTCCGCGCATGAGGCTGCCGACCGCATCGAAATGCGCCAACGAAATCAACGAGCCGAAATCGCGATACTTGAACGGCTTCGGCGACTTGCCCTCGATGGTGGCGATCAGATTGCCATAGACGGTGCTCGCCATCTGGTGTGCCGATTGGGCCCGCGGCGGCACCCACTTGTTCTCGCCCATCGGGCAGGCGGCGCAATCGCCGATGGCAAAGATGCGTGCGTCGTCGATGCTCGCCAGCGTCTCGCTCACCTGGATCTGGTGATTGGGGCGCGTGGTCAGCCCCAGTTCCGACAGCACCGATGCACCGCGCACGCCGGCGGCCCACACGGTCAGATCCGCATCGATGCGCTCGCCCGCTTTGGTCAGAAAACCGCCGGCGTCGGCCTGGGTGATCATGGTGTCGGTATGAATGGCCACACCCAGCTTGTCCAGCTGACCGGCCACCGAGCGGCCGATCCGTTCCGGCAAGGCCGGCAGAATCCGCGGCGCCGCCTCGATCAGGTGCACATCGAGCTGCTCGCGATCGATCTTCGAATAACCGTAGGACGAGAGCATGTCGGTGGCCGACAACAGCTCGGCCGACAGTTCCACGCCGGTCGCCCCGCCACCCACGATCGCGATCGAGAGCTTGGACGCATGCCCGGGGCCGCCGTCGCTGTGCCGGAGAAAGGTGTTGAGCAGCGCTCGGCGGAACGTCTCGGCCTGGCGCGTGCTGTCGAGGAAATAACAGTGGTCGGCCACGCCCGGGGTGCCGAAATCGTTCGACACACTGCCGATGGCCAGCACGAGATAATCGTAGGGCAGTTCACGCTCGGCCAGGATCTGTTCGCCGTCCTCGTCGTGGATCGGCGCCAGGCGAACGGTTCGTGCATCGCGGTCGATCCCGGTCATCGCGCCGAGCTGGTAGCGATAGCCGTGGGTACGCGCATGCGCCGGATACGACACTTCGTCCAGACTCTGATCGAGCACGCCGGTCGCCACCTCGTGCAACAACGGCTTCCAGATATGCGTCGGGTTGGCATCGACGAGGGTGACGTCGGCCTTGCCGCGACGGCCGAGCTTGCGCCCCAGCCGTGTGACCAGTTCCAGCCCGCCGGCGCCGCCGCCGACGACCACTATGCGCGGTGTATCAGACATATCGATGTCGTTCCTCCGGGCCGGTGCGATCAGACACCGGCAGGATCCAGGCCCGAGTCACTTTCCATGACGCGGCTACTGGCACGCATCATACTTTAGTCTAAAACGCGATGCCGAACAGCCGATGCGGCCCGCGCCGACCGTCGTCAGTCCGGCACACGCCGCATGGTGGCCCGGTACAGGAGGGCAGCGACGAAGAAGAACACGACCGTGCCGACACCCAATGCAGTCGGCGCAAAACCCGGCCCGACCACGGCCAAGCGGCGAATCCGTGCCGCTGCCGGCCACGATGCCGGCAAACACCACGCCGAACAGGCTCTCGCCGACGATCATGCCCGTCGCGGTCAGCACGCCCAGCCGTTTGGCGAATTCGGCGTTCTGCCGACGCGACGCCCAGCGGTCGTAGAACCGGCCGATCACCGCACCGACCACCACCGGCAGCGTCACGCTCATCGGCAGATACACGCCGATGCCGATCGCCAGCGGTGGCAGCCGCAGGCGGCCGGTGCGTTCCAGCACCTCGTCGACAATCACCGCGAGCACGCCGATACCCGCGCCCAGCCCGATCATGCCCCAGTTGAGATCGCCGCCGAGCACGCCCTTGGCCAGCGAGGAAATGAGCGCGGCCTGCGGCGCCGGCAGCGCATTGGCGGTCGCATTCGGCGCCCCGGCGAAACCGAAGGCCGTATTGAGCAATTCCATCACCGGCGGAATCACCAGCGAACCGAAGGCCACGCCGAACACCAGCGCGACCTGCTGCTTCCAGGGCGTGGCCCCGACCAGCTGACCGGTCTTGAGATCCTGCAGATTGTCGTTCGAGACGGTGGCCACGCCGAAACACCACACCGGTCACGATCAGCCCGTACGCCACCAGCGCCTGCGTTGTGGCCGGCGCATGATCGCGGCCGAACAGACCGACCAACAGCAATGAGGCGGCCACGATCGAAAGAATGCCGATGCCGGAAATCGGGCTGTTCGAAGAGCCGATCAGCCCGGCCATGTAGCCCGACACAGCGGCGATGACGAGCCCTGCCACGACGACGAAGATGAGCGAGCCCGCAATCAACGGCACGGCGTTCGCCGCCAGCGCGCCGCCGGCGATCAGTTCCCAGAACAGAATGCCGATCGGCACCAGCGTGGCCAGCGCGACGGCGCCGACGAGGCCGATCGGCATATCACGTTCCACCACCGGCCGGTCACCGCCGGCCTTTGCGGCGGATGACGCCGCCAGCGCCGAACGGATGCCCGCGAATACCGGGCCGATGATGCGCAGCAACGTCCAGATCGCGGCCACGCCGATCACGCCGGCGCCGAGGAAACGCACGTCGGCGGAAAAAACGGTATTCGCGACATGCTCCGCCGAGCCGCTGACCGTGCTCATGGCAGTGAGAATCGGCAGCGCGACCCACCAGCCGATGGCCAGACCGACCAGCATTGCCATGCCGACCGACAGCCCCACCAGGTGGCCCGCGCCCAGAAGCGCGAACGAGAGACTGCCCGAAATGCCGGTCGCGCCACCCGCGCCGCTACGAAACCACAGCGCCGCCTCGCCGGCGACCAGCTTCATCTGGGCCGCCAGCGCGAACGCCGCCGAGGCCAAGCCGTTGACCAGGATCACCGCCAGCCCGGCTGCGCTCTCGGCCGCGCCTTCGCGCGAGCCGGCGCCGACCTTGAGCACTTCGGCCGCGGCCCGGCCTTCCGGGTACGGCAGATCGGTATCGACCACCAGCGCGCGGCGCAGCGGCACCGAGAACATCACGCCGAGCAGGCCGCCGGTGGCACAGATCACGGCCGTGGTGACGAAGTCGAAACCCTGCCACCAACCGATCATCACCAGCCCGGGCAGCACGAAGATGATCGCCGACAGCGTGCCGGCAGCCGAGGCCACCGTCTGGACGATGTTGTTCTCCAGAATCGTCGAATCGGAGAAGACCCGCAGGACGGCCATAGAGATCACGGCGGCCGGAATCGAAGTGGCGAACGTCAGGCCTACCTTCAGCCCGAGATAGACGTTGGCCGCGGTGAAGAAAAAAGTGATGAGACCGCCGAGGACGATGCCCCTGACGGTCAGCTCGGCCATGCCCGAGCTCCGGCTGGTCGTACGACTCACGCTACCCCCAGAATCGTTGTTTCCGTGCGCCGCGTGGGCGCGATGGGCGACAGTGTAGCGTGCTGTCGCGCGGGTGCGATCCGTGTATTCTGGAATCGCGCCGGCCTCTGGAGCAGCCGTCGCGGCGCATCACGGCGCCACAATCTCGCCGGCTGGCAGCGCATTGACTCCCGGTCATTAGCGATCGTCTCGCCGGGCAGGCCCGGCCACCGCCATCGCTCCGCCCCCGTCCCGAGCCGGAAAGCCGAACGCGCAGACACGAGGCCGATCATCGAGCAACGCCGGATGCCGGGCGATCGGTAGCCGACGGCGAGAGCCTGTTGATGCCTCGTGCGAGACCCGCATTGGCGCCGCAAGTCGCGGCAGACAAGACGCGTGGGCCCACGGGCCCCGGCGTGACATGGTCAAGACGAGCGAGGGCTCCGGTCGATTTCATGAACGGGCCGATCTTTCGGAACTGCAGCCCGGAGCCGCCGGCGCAGCCGGCCATGAGGCATCAATCCGCGCTAATCCGACTGTCGCGCCAGCGAAATACGATGAGTCGCAGCACCGCCGGCGCCGACCGCGAGTTCCATATCCTGGACCGCATAGAACAGCACGCTGCACTGGCCCGCGGTCAGGCATGCGAGCAGCGCCACGCCGATCAACGTCTGGCGCGAGGCATCGCGACTGGCCTCCTCGTCAGGCGAATCCTGATACGCTTTGGCATGCAGCACACGGCGCGCCGGCACGATCAGATTCAGAAGAACAACGGCGACCAACGGCAGATAAGCGATCGTCGATAGCAGAACCAAGCCCAAAACACCCCCCAGCCGGTGTAATCCGGTCAATCAACTAATCAGACTTTTCTGGGCGAGACAACGATCCATCGTTGCAATGGCTGAATCTCTGATCGCGGTATGCTTCAATAAGCTGCAGCCGCCGCGATTTCGGGTGGGCACTGGTGCCACCTGGGTGGATTTCGTCTCTTTTTCAAACCGGAACTTGCGATGCGCCTGATCTGTATTCTCTCGATCGCGCTGGCCGCGATGCTGGGCTCCTCGGCCGCGCTGGCCAAAACCTACGTTGCCGGCGTGGAACCGTCGTTTCCGCCGTGGGCGTCGGTCGATCACGGCAAGGTGGTCGGCATTGCGCCGGACGCCGTGCGGGCGATTGCCAAGCAGCAGGGGTTCGACGTCAAGTTCCGTTCGATGTCGTTCTCGTCCCTGATCCCGGCGCTCAAGGCCGGCAAGATCGACATGCTGGTCACGGGCCTGACCGTCACGCCCAGGCGCGCCCAGCAGATCGACTTCACCGTGCCTTGGTGGCAAATCAAGCTCGACGTGCTGGTGCCGGCCGATTCGAAACTCACCGCCAAGACGGCGCTGTCGAACGGCCACACCATCGGTGTACAGACCGGTACCACCAACTACGATTATCTGAAGAATCAGATCGTGGACAAGGGCGGCAACATCAACATCAAGACCTATGAACAAGGCACCACCGCGTTGCAGGATCTGCTGATCGGCCGTATCGATGCCCAGTTCCTCGACGACGATACCGCGCGCAAGTTCGTGGCCGACAACAAGGGCAAGGTAAAGATCGCCGGCGAGATCAGCCCCCAGCCGCCGCAGGTCTATGCGATCGGCGTCAAGAAGGGCAACACCGAGCTGCTGAAGAAACTCAACGCCGGCGAAGTGGCGATCTACAAGTCCGGCGAATGGGCGAAGATCGTGCACCAGTACATGCCCAGCGCGAAGGTCACGCCGGTGCCGGGCCAGATGCCGGCCGGCATCGACTCCTACAACAAGCCGATCCCGGGCCTGCCGCAGTAGCAACCAGGCCATGACCGAGCCGGCGCTCGCCAGCCGCGATCGCCGGCTTTTTTGATTCGATTACTCGCGCCGTCACACCGATGATCTATCAGGCCATCTGGGAGAATCTGCCCTACCTCGCCGAAGGCGCGGCGATCACGGTCGCGCTGGCCGTGGCGCTGCTCGCAATCGGCGTGGTGGTGGGCACGAGCCTCGGGCTCGCCCAGAGCTACGGCCACTGGACGCTGCGTCTCGGCGCCACGCTCTTCGAACGGCTGTTCCGCGCCATTCCCGCGGTCGTACTGCTGTTCCTGTTCTATTACGGTATCTCCGGGTTCTACGATATCTCTTCGTTCGCGGCCGCCGCGCTTGCGCTCGGCCTGCGCTCGGCGGCCTATCAGTCGCAGATCGTGCGTGGTGCCATCGCTTCGGTGCCATCGGGCCAGATGGCCGCGGCCCGTGCCATCGGACTGACCCGACGCGCGGCCATCGTGCATATCGTGCTGCCGCAGGCCATGCGCCAGGCGATCGGCCCGTGGACCAACGAGGCGCTGTCCGAACTCAAGGACACCTCGCTGGCCTACACCATCGGCGTGGTCGAGCTGATGCGCCAGGCCGATTACATCGTGTCCGCCAACTACGGGCATACGCTGGCGGTCTACTCGGCGGCCGCGGCCGTCTATCTCGTGCTCTCGCTGGCCGCGACCTGGGGCCTGTCGCGGCTCGATCGTCGCCTGCGCGTCCCCGGTTTCGCTCACTGAATCTGTCATGACCGATCAACAATTGATGCGGGTATCGCATCTGACCAAGCGCTTCGGCGAACACACCGTGCTCGACGACGTCTCGCTCGATGTCACCGCCGGCGAGGTCAAGGGCATCATTGGCCCTTCGGGCGCCGGCAAGTCGACGCTGATCCGCTGCCTGAACGGCCTGGAGCCAATCGAGGCGGGCGAGATCTGGCTCGACGACACCGAGCTCACAGCGAAAAAAGCCGACCTGGACGCCCTGCGTTCGCGCATCGGCTTCGTGTTCCAGGACTTCAATCTGTTCACGCATTTGACCGTGGCCGACAACCTCATGCTCGGGCTACGCCGGGTGCGCCGCTGCAAACGTGCCGAAGCCGAAACCATCGCCCGGCGGGAACTCGAGCGCGTCGGCCTGGCCGAGAAATGGCGCGCCTACCCGGCGGAACTGTCCGGCGGCCAGCAGCAGCGCGTGTCGATCGCACGGGCGCTGGCGATGCAGCCGGAACTGATGCTGTTCGACGAACCCACCTCGGCACTGGATCCGGAGTCGGTAGGCAGCGTGCTGCGGGTGATGCGCGAGCTCGTGGCCGAAGGCATGACCATGATCATCGTCTCGCACGAGATGGCCTTCATCGAGGCCGTGGCCGACGACGTGTTGTTCATGGCCGAGGGCCGCGTGGTGGAAGAAGGCCCGGCACGCCAGATCTTTCATGAGGCACGCGAGCAACGCACCCGCGGCTTCATCGACGGCATCGCGGCCGCGCTGGTTGGCGAGGCCGAACGACGTGACGAGCGCACGATGAGCGACTGGTTCGTCTTCGCCTGGGCGAATCTGCCCGCGCTGCTGCACGGCACCGGCTATACGCTGGCGATCTGGGTGGTGGCCATGCTCGGCGGATTTGTGGCCGGCTGGGTACTGGCCGTGGGCCGGGTCTACGGCGACCCGGTCTCGCGCGCGCTGGCCACCGGCTATATCGAACTCATCCGTGGCACACCGCTGCTGGTACAGATGTTCATCGTCTACCAGGGCCTGCCGCAGGTGGGCATCGTGTTCGCGCCGCTCACCGCCGCCATGGTCGCGATCGGCATCAACACCGCGGCCTATCAGGCCGAATATTTTCGGGCCGGCATCCGCGCCGTGCGCCCGGGTCAGCTCGCCGCCGGCCGCGCGATCGGGCTCACGCGAATCCAGACCATCGGCCATATCGTGCTGCCGCAGGCCTGGCGCATTGCGCTGCCGCAATGGTCCAACGAAGTGATCATCGAGCTGAAATACACGTCGGTGGCGTTCGCCATCAGCGTGCCGGAGCTGATGGGCCAGGCGAAGATGATCGGCGCCAACAGCTTCAAGTACTTCCAGATCTTTCTGGTTGCGGCGCTCATCTATCTGGTGCTGGTCAGCGCCGTCACGCTGCTGCTGGATCAGATCGAACGACGCTACGCACTGCGTCAATAGACCGGCAGCGCGGCCCGGCCCGCATCGGGGCCGGGCCGCGAGTCGGGTCCTTACGACTTATCCCCGAGCCATTGTTTGACAAGATCGGGATGCTGCGCGATGAAGCGCTTGCCCGCGGCATCATAGGACGTCCGGTTGGCATCGGCCAGCATGGCGTTGATCTGGTCGATCGAGAACTTCATGCGCGACAACAGCGCCGCAATCTCCGGCTTGTTCTTCTTCAAGGACGGGTTGGCGATCACATCGACATGGTCCTGGCCGCCGAGCACGTTTTTCGGGTCCTTGAGATAGCGCAGATCAAAACGCTCCCACATCCAGTGCGGGCTCCAGGCGGTGACCACGATCCACTGGTGATGCGCGATCGCCCGCTTCAGGGCGGCGGTCATCGCCGGGCCGCTGGCGGTGATCAGCTTCATGTTGTCGAGCTGGTAGGCCTTCATCGCCTTGTGCGACAACTGCATCTCGCCGGCGCCGGCGGATATGCCCTGGATCCTGCCGTCGAGCTTCTTGGCGACCGCCGGTTTCTTCAGATCGGTGATGCTGTTGAGTTGGTCTTTCGGGACATAGCTGGGAACCGCCCAGCCAAGCCGGGCGCCCGGATAGACCGTGCCCAGGTTATCCACCTGGCCCTTGACGCGGGCCATGTAATCGGCGTGCGTCTTGGGCAGCCAGGCGGCCATGAACAGGCTGTTCTCGTTATGGGCCGTGCCCAGAAACGCCACCCCCACCGAGACCGCTTTCAGATCGACCTGGGTGTCGTAGTGCGTCTCGATCAGGTCGCGGGCGACACGGCTGATGGCCTCATCGCCGGCATAATTATCGGTATAGATGGTGATCGGCGCACTGGCCGCCAGGGCGGTACCGCTGGCGGTCAGAGCCACGAGCAGAGCCGCGGCCAGGCCGCGAATGCGGCGTGTCGTGATATGCATTCGGTAATGCTCCCCTTATCGAACGAAGCTCAAGCATGGCCAGAGGACGCGACACTTGCAACGCGCCGTCTCCGGTCAGCCGGCTTGGGCGAGCAGGAATGGGGCCCGGCCCCTCAGCGGGTGTAATCGCGTACGCCCTGCAGAATCCAGGGTGCATGGCTCGGGTCGTGATGCTCGCCGTGCAGCACGTTGATGTTGCCGGTGCCTTCCATCACCATCGCCCGCACCCGCGTCGGATCCGAAATATTGGCCCGACGCATGTGGGCGCGCAGATCGTCCTCGGTCACCCGGGCCACCCGCAGATTGGCATGCTTGATCTCGCCGCCCGGCCCCATCAGCAGGATCGGCCGGTTGTCGGCCATCGCCTCGACCGCCGAAAAACGCGAGCGCAGCTGCGAGACGACAAGCTGGAGCGCATACAGCGTGGCCACCGCGACCACGCCCTGCAGCAGCGGCGGATTCTTCGAGACCACGACGCTGGCCACCAGCGAGCCGAGCGCCACCGTCACGGCGATGTCGAAGGTCGACATTTCGGCGAAACTGCGCACCCCCGACAACCGCGCGGCCAACACGATCACGGCGTAAAGCGCGATCGTGCACAGCGCCACCCAGACCAGATTGGCAGGGTGGGAGATGAACCAGTCGTTGAACATGTCGATACCGTCGGTCGTCGTGGTCATCGATCGCCGGCCGCGATCGAAAGCCACCAGTCTAGAAGCCACCGCTGGCATACGCGAGAGTACCGGGCGGCGTCGAACCCATTCGCCACGCACCCCGAGACGGGCCGCTCCCGGGGCGCTCGATTCGGCGAACGCTGCTGCACGCGTTAGACTCACGCGTGGAATGATTCAACCCGACGACGCTCGAGGTAACACAATGTTGAAAGTCGGTTTCGTGGGCTGGCGTGGCATGGTCGGCTCGGTACTCATGCAGCGCATGCTTGCCGACAATGACTATGAAGGGCTGGAACCGGTCTTCTTCTCCACATCACAGGCCGGCCAACCCGGCCCGGATATCGGCCGCGACGTGCCGGCGCTGGCCGATGCGAAAGACATCAATGCGCTGGCTGCGATGGACGTGATCGTGACCTGCCAGGGCGGCGATTACACCGGTGAGGTGTATCAGCCGCTGCGCGATTCCGGCTGGAACGGCTACTGGATCGACGCCGCCAGCAAGCTGCGCATGGCCGACGATTCAACCATCGTGCTCGATCCGGTCAACCGCGATGTGATCGACGCCGAGCTCGAAAAAGGCACCAAGACCTTCTGCGGCGGCAACTGCACGGTCAGCCTGATGCTCATGGGCCTGGGCGGCCTGTTCGAGCGCGATCTGATCGAGTGGATGTCGGCCATGACCTACCAGGCCGCCTCCGGCTCCGGCGCGCAACACATGCGCGAGCTGCTCAACCAGATGGGCGCGCTGCATGCCTCGGTGAAGCCACAGCTCGATACGCCGTCCTCGGCGATTCTCGACATCGATCGCGATGTGACCGCGACGATGCGCGGCGCGGAGTTCCCGGTCGAACAGTTCGGTTACCCGCTGGCCGGCTCGGCCCTACCCTGGATCGATTCGCCGATGGAGTCCGGCCAGTCCAAGGAGGAATGGAAGGCCGGCGCCGAATCCAACAAGATCCTCGGCCGCCAGGATCATCCGATCCCGATGGATGGGCTGTGCGTGCGCATCGGTTCCATGCGCTGTCATGCCCAGGCGTTCACCATCAAGCTCAAGCAGGATATTCCCACCGCCGAGATCGAGCAGATGCTGGCCGACCACAACGAGTGGGTGAAGGTGGTGCCCAACGACAAGGACGCCACGCTCGAGCATCTCACCGCGGCCGCGGTGTCCGGCACGCTGAGCATTCCGGTCGGGCGCATCCGCAAACTGTCGATGGGGCCCGAATACCTCACCGCCTATACCGTGGGCGATCAGCTGCTCTGGGGCGCGGCCGAGCCGCTCAAGCGCATGCTGGCCATCATCCGCGGGCAGATCTGATCGTGAAGTCGTCTCGCGACGCTGTCGGCAGCGCCCCTTGTATCGATTGAAAACGCCGCCCGCGAGGCGGCGTTTTCGATTCGGAGTGCAGCCGCGACCAGCGAACCCTCGTCACGCGCCCGGCACTTGAATTCAGCGGGGACAGGCGCGGCCGATCGCTGGTTCCGATCGGGTTACGCCAGCGCGTCTCCCATCAGAAATGCCTCGATCTCGTCGATGCGCAGGTCGGCGTCGTGGTAGCCGATATCGATGAGCGCGCGGGCATATTCCGGATCAAACAATAGATAGCTGTTCAGATCCGCGCTGCGAGGATCGGGCTCGCCCAGCCCGTTCAAGGCCACCCGCAGGGCCCGCGGCATGCGATACGACAGCTCATCGGCGATCTCGCCCAGATCCACCGAGGGCGCCATGATGAGCGGCTCCACCACCCGCATCGGCTCGACGACGTCCAACTCGGCGGGGCCCTCGCCGGCGGCGTTTTCGCAGGCTTTCACGAAAGCGTTCATGCGCACCAGATGATCGATGTCGGCATCCAGATGATCGAGGAAGATCGCGTTGAGGAACACGCCCATGATCTGGGCCAGCGGCGGCCGGCGCGGCATGCGTTGCCTGTGCCGCCCTCGCCCAAGCTCGGTTTCCCGTTCGGCAAGGGTTTCGGCGGTCCCGGCGCAACGCACGCCGATCGCCAGTATGCGCTCGGCGCCCAGCCGGATGGCCGGCGACAACGGATGGGTCAGGCGCATCGCGCCGTCGCCGAACCAGGCCGAGCGTTCACCGGTCGACAGCGCGCACCGGGGGAAAGATCAGCGGGATCGCCGCCGAGGCACAGATATGATCGACCGTGATCTCGGCGGGAATGACGATGCGCCGGCTCTTGCGCCATATTGCATGGCCCGACGCCCCCTGGACGAAGATATACGATATGCCGGAGTGATAGCCGGAGGCGGTGATCGCGATCGCCGACAGATCGCCGCGTTCGATGGCCCGCCCGATGCCGGCCAGCGGCAGTTCGCGCGCCAGAAACGTACGCAGAGGCGCGGCGTCCAGCAGCGCCGCCAGCCGACCGGCGCCGAGCCAGGCCCCAAGGCCGAAGTCCATGCCGGCACGCACGGCATTGCCGAGGATGGCACGCACATCGGTGCGATAGACATGACTGGCGGTCAGCGTCGACCAGAGCGCGGCCAGCTGCATCGTACCCTGGGCAAACCGATCGCTGTGGGCGGCCACCGCCGCCCCGTTGATCGCGCCGGCGGAAGCGCCGGCCACTATCGAGAACGGCGAGCGCGGCGAATACCGATCCAGCCGCTCGCCGACGCGCTTGAGTACGCCGGCCTGATAGGCACCGCGCGCCCCGCCGGCCGTCAACACCAGCCCGATCGGGCCACGTCGGCCGCCCCCCGCTACGGAATACGCCATGTTCCCGCTCCCGCCCGAAACATTGGTCCGGGTGTAAGATGCGCGGCACAGTTCGAACACGCCGCTCTGCAATCGCCTTCACTATCGCACGATTCGTGCACGCGATTGACGACAAACCGCCGGTGCAGCCCACCGCCATGCATCCGTGCCGTCCTGTCACGAGCGGCCGCAGCGCCCAAGAATCGAGGTTCGCGCATGTCCACAACCGAGACCGCCGCGATAGCGGCAGACGCCAGTACACCGCGCTTTCTGGCCAGCGATAATACCTCCGGCATCTGCCCGCAGGCGATGGACTATTTGCATCGCGCCAACGAAGCCGACGATCTGGCCTATGGCAACGACCGCTGGACCGCCGAAGCGTCCGATGCCTTCCGCGATCTGTTCGAGACCGATTGCGAAGTGTTCTTCGTATTCAACGGCACGGCCGCGAACTCGCTGGTGCTGGCCTCGTTGTGCCAGTCGTATCACAGCGTGATCTGCCACCAGCTGGCCCATATCGAGACCGACGAATGCGGCGGCCCTGAGTTCTTCTCCAATGGCTCCAAACTACTGACCGTGCCGGGCGATTCCGGCCGGGTGACGCCGCACGGCATCGAAACCACCGTGACCAAGCGCGGCGACATCCACTACCCGCGGCCGAAGGTGGTCTCGCTGACCCAGGCCACCGAGGTGGGCACCGTCTATGACCTGGAACAGCTGCGCGCGATTCGTGATGTCGCCGATCACCATGACCTGCGCGTGCACATGGACGGCGCACGCTTTGCCAATGCCTGTGCCGGGCTCGACGTCTCGCCGGCCGAGCTGACCTGGCGTGCCGGCGTGGATGTGCTGTGTTTCTCCGGCACCAAGAACGGCCTGGCCTTCGGCGAAGCCGTGATCTTCTTCGACAAGCGGCTGGCGCTGGATTTCGAATATCGCTGCAAGCAGGCCGGCCAGCTGGCGTCGAAGATGCGTTATCTGGCCGCCCCCTGGCTCGGTTTGCTGGAAACCGGCGCCTGGCTGTCGAACGCGCGTCATGCCAATGCCATGGCGCGGCGACTGGCGGATGGCGTGGCCGATCTGTCGGACGTGAAGCTGATGTTCGACGTGCAGGCCAACAGCGTATTCCTGGAGATGCCGGCGGCATTGCAGAACGCACTGCGCGGCCGCCACTGGACGTTCTATACCTTCATCGGCGAGGGCGGCGTGCGTTTCGTCTGCAGCTGGAACACCACGCCCGAACTGATCGATTCGTTGATCGCCGATATCCACCAGGCCGTCGCCGCCGCCTGACTGGCGGCCGTCCATAGGGGCGCGCTATTGCCGCCCCTCGATCGCAGCCAGCAGTACTGCCATAGCGATCGCCAGGCGTCGGTCGACCCTTTGGCTGGTGTCCGGCGACAGATCGAGGTCGAGCTTGTAGATCAATGGGTTGAAGTGCTGGCGATAATGGGCGACCGGCTGGCCATGACTCGTCAGCGCATAACGCTGCGGGAACAGATAGCCCAACAGGCCCACCAGCGGCATCTCGCCGGCGAACTCAAGCAAGCGGCGCAGCAGCGACTTGCCGAGTGAATCCTCGGTCAGCTCCGCCACGGGCTCGCCGTTGGCGTCCAGCATCTGCCAGTGGTCGCGCACGAAGGTCGAACGCAGGCCGGAGCGGCGCAGCGTGCCGATGCGCGCGTGCGCGCGGCTGTCCTGTATGTCGTAGGCGCCGGAGAAATCGAAGATGCTTTCGGTCCGGATACGCAGGACTTCGTCGCGCCTACCGGCATCGGCATAGATCCGAATGTCCTCTTTCAACCGGAACCGCTTCATCTCGGCGTACAGGCATAGATGGCCCTGGCCATCGCGGAGTTCGTAAGCGCCGCCGAACAAGCGAAAGAAACGGCTGCGCAAGACATAGTGCGTGGCCTGGAGACAATCGACCGTAGCGACCGATGCAGAAGACTCGGCGTGATGCACTGGGGCTCCGGAATGCGGCATTGTTTCCGATTGTGCCCGAGGCGGGCGACGAACGCGGCGCGTTCGTCACCGTGTATCACGGCCGCCCGGCACGAACCAATGCCGGGCGGCCTGATAACCGGCTTATCGAACTAGCCGGTCAGCAGAGCATCGAGTTCGCGCGGCGCATCGAACACGATGTCGGTGGTTTCACCGCGGCTGAGCGCGCGCTTGAACACCGTGATCGCGGCGCGCACCGCCGGCTCGATCTCGGCGCGGTCCTGCTCGGCGCGAATCGCGACCTGCTTGAAGAACTCATCCTGCGAGATCTCGGCCGGCGTTTCCGTGGTCTGTGTCCGCCCGGCCTCGGCAGCACGGGTCAGATCCTGCGGCAGCTGCGAGGACAGTTCGCGCACCTGCTCGGCCGGCAGATGCGCACAGATCGTCTCGACCGTGGCACGCGAGACCGCAGCGGCCACCTCGTGATCGGACAGTTTGGCGGCGCGAGCGACTTCGTTCACGAATTCTTCGGTCTGCATGGCGTCGTATCCATTGATGGTCGGTTGAAATCGACCGGCCGAGTCTCGGCGTCGGGCGCCGATCGGTCCATCCGCAGGCTTACGGAACTCGGGTTATCCCGTACTCGGGCGCAATCAGGCTCGAATCGGCACCCGGCCGACACATACCCGCCAGGCGCATGGCTTCCACCAACTCCTCGCCCAGCGCGTTCATTTCCACCGCCACCCGGTCCCGCCCGCCGGCAGCGAGCGCCCACAAGGGCGGGCGCCCCAGGAACGCGGCACGCGCGCCCATGGCCAGCGCAGTCAGCACATGACGCCCCGAGCGAATGCCACCGTCGACATACACCTCGGCGCGCCCGTCGACCGCCGTCACCACGTCAGGCAGACAATCCGCCGTGGCCGCCGCGCCGTCGAGCTGGCGTCCGCCATGATTCGATACCCAGATCGCCGCCGCACCGGCGGCCACGCAACGCACGGCATCGTCCGCACGCAGAATGCCCTTGACCACCACGGGCAAACCGGTGTGCTCGCGCAGCCAGGCGATGTCCGCCGGGCTCAGGTCGCGGGCCTTGGCGTGCTCGGGCCGGCTGCCGTAACCGGGCTCGAAATTGACGTGCAGCCAATCCTTTTCGGCGATCTGCCAGATCGTCTCGGCGTCGCCGTCGTCCTTGCTCGCCACGATCGGTGTATCCGCAGTCAACACGATCGCGCGGGCGCCGGCGGCCACGGCTCGGTCGAGCAAAGGCAACGCGGCTCGCCGGTCGGCCGGCAGATAAGCCTGCAGCCACCACGCCACGCCGGTCTCGGCGATGGCCTCGAAACGGGTCCCGGCGTTGCTCGATATCGTCAGCAGGCTGCCTACGTCGGCGACTGCGGCCGCCATGGCCCGCTCGCCCTGGCCATCGGCTGCCCGCTGGAAAGTGCTCGGCGCCACCGCGATCGGCGTACGGACGGGGGTGCCCAGCAACGTAGTGCCGGTCTCGACGTGGGACACATCGGTCAGCGCATGCGGCAGCAGGCGCCGAGCTTCCCACGCGGCCGCCGCCTCCGTCGTGGAGACCGATGCGGCCGCGCCCTGACGGAAATAGCGCGCGACAGCCGTCGGAAGTTTCGCGTCGGCCTCTTCGGCCAGCGCTTTTATGCGGCGAATACTGATGTCGGCCTCCCGAACAACGTGGGCGACCTCAATACTCCACGCCCGCCAGGGCGCGCGCAACAGGCACAGCGAAACGGCGCGGAGCACACCGCGCCGTTTCATGGCCTGTATTACTGGTAGAGATTGGTCTTGATCTTCGGCTGATCCATATTGGATTTGTCGTACCAGTAGAAGCCGGTGTCGATGGTCTTGGGCACGCTCTTGCCGTGGATCACCTTGAGCGCGGTATCGACCATATCCTTGCCCATGCCGACCGGGTTCTGGGTGATCGAACCGGTGAGCACGCCGTTCTTGATCGCATCGATCTGGGCCTTGCCCGAGTCGAAGCCGATCGCGACGATGTTCTTGCGCCCGCTCTCCTTGATGCCCAGCGCCATGCCTTCGGCCGACGCCTCGTTCGAGGCGAACATGCCGTCGAGATGCGGGTGCGACGACAGGATTGCCTTGGTGATGTCGGCCGCCTTGGACATATCGCTGTTGCTGTACTGCGGCCGCAGCATCTTGATGTTGGGCGCGTTCTTCTTCATCCAGTTCATGAACCCGTCGCGCCGGTCGGTACCCGACACGCTGGTCTGGTCGTGGATGATCAGTCCGACCGTGCCCTTGTCATGCAGGAGTTTCGCCATATGCTTGGCGGCTTCCGCGCCCGCGGCCTTGTTGTTGGTGGCTACGGTCGCCACCGGCACATCGCTCTTCACGCCCGAGTCGAAGGCAATCACCGGAATATTCTGGCTCTTGGCCTGCATCATCATCGGCGCCGCCGCCTGGCTGTCGAGCGCAGCAAAGCCGATGGCATCCGGGTGCTTGTTGAGCGCCGCACTCAGCTGGTTCATCTGAATGGCGACATCCGACTCGGTCGGCGGGCCTTCGAAGGTGATGCGCGCGCCCTTCTTCTGGGCCTCTTGCTCGGCGCCGTGCTTCACGGCCTGCCAGTACTGTTGCGAAAAGCCTTTCGACACGATCGCGATATACGGTTTGCCGCTGTCGGCAAGCGCCGGTGCCGCGGCACCGACCGATAGTGCCAGCCCGGCGGCTGCCGCCAGCAGCGCGGATCGAATATGGGTCATGTTTTCCTCCGTTTCATTCTTATGGACGTTCGATGGGCGTGGCTACGGCGTCAGACCGCGGCGTTGCGCCGGAAATTGTCGAGATACACCGCCCCCAGGATCACCACGCCGAGAATCACGGTCTGCCATTCCTGCGGCACCGAGATGATCTGCAGGCCGTTGGTGAGCACCGACATGATCAGCGCGCCGATCACGGTGCCGAGAATCGAACCCACGCCGCCGAACAGCGAGGTGCCGCCGATCACCACCGCAGCGATGGCCTTGAGCTCGTAGCCCATGCCGAGCGCCGGCTGGGCCGAGTTGAGCCGGGCCGAGATCAGCACCCCGGCCAGCCCGATGAACAACCCGCCGAAGCTGTAGATCAGAATCTTCCAGCGCCGCGTGTTGATGCCGGACAGCGCGGTTGCATCCTCGTTGCTGCCGATGGCATAGGTATAGCGTCCGAACACGCTCTTGTTGAGGATGATCGCCGCGATGATGGCGACCGCTGCCCAGATCAGTACGGCATTGGGAATATCGAAACCGGGAAAGATGCTGCCATTCGACAGCATGTAGTAGCTCGGCGTGTTGCTGAAATAGATCGGCGCGCTGCCCGAGATGACCAGCGCCAGGCCTTCGGCGACCAGCATCATCGCCAGCGTGGCAATGAACGGCGGAATCTTGAGCACGGTCACGTTGAAGCCGTTGACGAAACCGATCAGCCCACCGAACAACACCGTCAGCACGACACCGAGCGGCATGGGCAGGCCCCAGTGGGAAATGAACACGCCGGACATGACCGCGCACAACGACATGCCGGTACCGAGCGACAGATCGATGCCGGCCGAGATGATCACGAACGTCGTGCCGATCGCCAGCGTGCCGATGACCACCGTGGCCAGCAGGATCGACATCACGTTGGAAAACGTCAGGAAATTCGGGCTGGCAAAGGAAAAGAAGGCAAAGATCAGAATCAGCCCGCCGAAGGCCAGAAACTGCTGGAACTTGCCGCGCAAACCCGGCGGCAACCGCCCGGCGGTCGCCGGCTTTTCGTTTTCTGCCATATGCGTGCTTTCCTTGGCCATGCTCATCGGTTTTCCTCTCAGGCGGTTTCCGCCGCGGGCGAAGACGACAGCGTGGCGTAGTGCATGATTTTTTCCTGATCGGCGTCGTCGGCATCGAGAATCGCGGTCAGCCGGCCTTCGCACATCACGGCGATACGATGCGACATGCGCAGCACCTCGGGCAGCTCCGAGGAGATCATGATGATCGACTTGCCCTCGGCCACCAGATCGTTCATCAGCCGATAGATCTCTTCCTTGGCGCCGACATCGATGCCGCGCGTCGGCTCGTCGAAAATCAGAATGTCGCAGCCCTTCAGCAGCCACTTGGCGATGACCACTTTCTGCTGATTGCCGCCCGATAGATTCTTCACCGGCTGGCGGATCGACGGCGTCTTGATGCGCAGCGAATCGACCAGCTGCCGGGAACGCTCGGCCATCGGCCGGTCGCGTATCAGGCCGCCCGCCGAGAACAGATCAGTGACGGTGCCGAGCGTGATATTGAATTTCACATCCTGCTCGAGCAGCAGGCCAAGCCGCTTGCGGTCTTCCGAGAGATAGCCGATGCGATGCTTGGCCGCCGCGGCCGGCCCGCTGATGCGGATGGTCTCGCCGCGCAGGGTGATGGTGCCGGCCTCGACCCGGTCGGCGCCGATCAGCGCGCGCGCGACCTCGGTGCGCCCGGCCCCCATCAGCCCGGCAAAGCCGAGAATCTCGCCTTCGCGCAGATCGAACGACACATCGCGGAGCAAGCTGCGGGTCGACAAGCCTTGCACCCGCAGCAGCTCGGCGCGATCGGGGCGGACATGCTCCGGGCGATGTTCGCCGGCGACCGAACGCCCCACCATCATGGCAATGATCTCGTCCATATCGGTGGTGGCCACGTCGCGCACGCCCACATTCGCGCCGTCGCGGATCACCGACACCCGGTTGGCGATCACCTTCAATTCTTCCATCCGGTGCGAGATATAGATCACGCCCATGTCCGGCGTCATGAAATGCCGGATCAGCTCGTGCAGCAGCGACACCTCGTTCTGATTCAGCGCTGCCGTCGGCTCGTCCATGATCAGAACTTTAGGCTTCTGCATCAGCGCCTTGGCGATCTCGACCATCTGCTGATGCGCAACCGAGAGATCGCCCACGATCTGGCGCGCGCCGAGCGGCAGCTGCAGTTCGTCCAGATGCGCCTGGGCCTGACGATTGAGCGCGCGATGATCGAGCCAGCCCCAGCGCCGCGGTTCGCGGCCGATGAACAGATTCTGGGCCACGGTGAGATGCGGGATCAGGTTGAATTCCTGATGGATGATGCCGATGCCGTGCGCCTGCGCATCGGCCGGGCCGGAGAGATGCAGCGTTTCGCCTTCGAGCACGATCTCGCCGGCATCCGCGGTATGGATACCGCTGAGCAGCTTCATCAACGTGGACTTTCCAGCACCGTTCTCGCCGGCCAGCGCCAATACCTCGCCCGGATAGAGCTCGAGATCGACGCCAGACAACGCCTGGACGCCGGGAAAGCCCTTGCTGACACCGCGCATCGACAACAGCGGCGTGGCATCCGCCGTATGCGCTGCAGTCGATGACACCATGTCTTCTCCTCGTTCGGAACAGTGCGCCGTGCCCTTGCGGCTCTTGCGTCGATCGCATCGCGGCAAGGACGCCGGCTGTTCTGTCTTCTTCATGATTCGGTCGGCCAGAGCGCGGGCGACTCAGCGGCCGCGCCCGAATACCGCGCGCTTCGATTGAAGCAAACGTCCAATGGTCTGACCTTTATACGTTAGTGGCACGTCCGGGCTGCGGCCGCCCGGCCGTCGCGCTTCACTCGGTGAAGAACACCCCGAGCACATGGTCCAGATGGGTTTCCATGGCCGCGCGGGCGCCAGCTTCATCGCCGGCCTCGATCGCCGAGACGATTTCTTCGTGGTCCGCCTGTGAGCGGTTCCACATCTGATTTTCCATGTAGTAGGCCTGCAAGCGGCGGAACATCACGCCGTATTGATGGCCCAGCAGATGCTTGATCAACAACGCATAGGCCGCGTTGTTCGAGGCCTCGGCAATCCGGATATGCAGCAGCCGGTCGCCCACGAAGCGATTGCCGCCGGGCTCGCGGTTGTCCTCGATGTTGCGATCCAGCGCTTCGCGCAGCGCGGTCAGATCATCGGCATCAGCGTTCACTGCCGCGAGCGCAGCGGTTTCCGGTTCGATATGGCGCCGGGCCTGGAGCAATGCGAACGGAGGAATCTCTTCGTCGAGGTTGAGCTCGATCTCGCTGGCGAACTCCGGATCGATCCGCCACGGCTCACTCTTGGCGGCCGCCCGCATCACCGGCTCGGCCGAGGCATGGTTCGAATCCAGCACCACCACGCCGTGGCCCACCCGCACCTCGACGTCGCCGACCACTTCCAGCGCGATCAGCGCCTCGCGGACCGAGGCCCGGCTCACGCCGAGCTGCTGCGACAATTCACGTTCCGGCGGCAGGCGCGTGCCGGGCGGGAACTCGCCGTCGCGGATCAGCCGCTGCAGCTGATCCGCGATCTGGCGATACAGGCGCGTCTGGCGGACAGTGGCGATCGGCACGGCGCGGCTCCACGGGACGTGTTGATGATTCGTACGCCATCGCGACGCCGCTGCTCGGGCTTGCTCACGCCGGATGAGACGAAAGTTCGAGGCCGGGCAGGCCGCAATGGATTGCCAGCATCATGTTGCCACACTACTCTCGGACCAATGGCCTGACCAATGGTCCAACATCATGATGCAAACGCCGAGTCGAGCATGAGGCTCGAGAACAAGACCGCGCTGATCACCGCCGCCGGCCAGGGCATCGGCCGGGCGACGGTGGCCCGCTACCGCGCCGAGGGCGCGCGGGTGATCGCCACCGATATCGATATCGCGCCGCTGGCCGACGAGCCGGGCATCGAAGTGCATGCGCTGGACGTGACCGACCCGGCCGCGATCGCAGCCCTGCGCGACGCGCTGCCCGATCTCGACATTCTGTTCAATTGCGCGGGCATGGTGCCGGCCGGGACGGTGCTGACGTGCGAGCGCGAACTCTGGCAGGCCAGTTTCGATCTGAACGTGACCTCGATGTTCGACATGATCCGGGCCTTTCTGCCCGGCATGCGCAAAGCCGGCGGCAGCATCATCAACATGTCGTCGCTGGCCTCCAGCGCAAAAGGCGTCCCCAACCGCTGTGCCTACGGCGCGAGCAAGGCCGCCGTGATCGGCCTGACCAAATCGATCGCCGCCGATTACATGGCGTGACGGCATCCGCTGCAACGCGATCTGTCCCGGCACGGTCGACTCGCCCTCGCTGCGCGGGCGAATCGCCGCCCAGGCCGCGGACCAGGGCCGGACCGAGGCCGAGGTGCTCGACGACTTCATCGCCCGCCAGCCGATGGGCCGGCTGGGCACGCCGGACGAGATCGCGGCACTTGCGACCTATCTGGCCTCCGACGAATCCGCCTTCATCACCGGTACCGCCCAGCTCATCGATGGCGGCTGGGCGAACTAGCCGAACCCTTTGATCAATCTGTTCCAAGGAGCGCTTAGTGAAACTGCTCAGATACGGCCCGCCGGGCCAGGAAAAACCGGGCATGCTGGACGCCGACGGCACCATCCGCGATATCTCCTCGCTGGTCGACGATATCGCCGGCGATACGCTCACGCCCGATGCGCCTGGATCGCCTGCGCGGACAGGACCTGTCGGCCTTGCCGGCGTCGACCCGACACCCGCATCGGCCCCTGCGTCGGCCGCGTCGGCAAGTTCATCTGCATCGGCCTGAACTATTCCGACCATGCCGCCGAGACCGGCGCCGAAGTGCCGCCCGAGCCGGTGATCTTCAACAAGTGGACCAGCGCCATCTGCGGGCCGAACGACGATATCGAGATCCCGCGCGATTCGAAGAAGACCGACTGGGAAGTCGAACTCGGCGTGATCATCGGCCAGGGCGGGCGTTATATCGAGCCCGAGGCCGGCAATGGATCACGTCGCCGGCTACTGCGTGGTCAACGACGTCTCCGAGCGCGAATTCCAGCTCGAGCGCAGCGGCACCTGGGACAAGGGCAAGGGCTGCGATACCTTCGGCCCGATCGGGCCCTGGCTGGTCACCGCGCGACGAGATCGCCGATCCGCAGCAGCTCGACATGTGGCTGTCGGTGGACGGCAAGACCTACCAGAACGGCAGTACCTCCACGATGGTCTACGAGGTCGCCTATCTGGTGTCCTACCTCTCCCGCTTCATGAGCCTGCAGCCCGGCGACGTCATCTCCACCGGCACCCCGCCCGGCGTGGGCGCCGGCCAGTCCCCCCAGGTCTTTCTGCGCGCCGGCCAGCATATCCGGCTCGGCATCGAAGGCCTCGGCGAACAATCCCAGCACACGGTGAACGCATGACCCAGATTACCGATGTACGCGTGATCGACGTACGCTTCCCCACCTCCGAGCAGCTCGACGGCTCGGATGCCATGAATCCGGACCCGGATTATTCCGCGGCCTACTGCATCCTGGAGACCGACACCCCGGGGCTGGAAGGCCACGGGCTGACCTTCACCATCGGCCGCGGCAACGAACTGGCCTGTGCCGCGATCGAATCGATGCGTCATCTGGTGATCGGCCTCGATCTGGCCGATATCGCCGCCGACATGGGCTGCGTTCTGGCGCCGCGTCACCGGCGACAGCCAGCTGCGCTGGATCGGCCCGGAGAAAGGCGCGATCCATCTGGGGACGGCGGCCGTGGTCAACGCGGCCTGGGATCTCTGGGCCAAGTCCGAGGGCAAGCCGGTGTGGCGGCTGGTCGCCGAGATGTCGCCGGAAGAAATCGTGCGCTGCATCGATTTCCGCTACATGACCGACTGCATCACCAAGGACGAAGCGCTCGAACTGCTGCGCGAGCGCGCCAAGGGCAAAGCCGAGCGCATCGCCGAACTCGAAGAGCGCGGCTACCCTTGCTACACCACCTCCGCCGGCTGGCTCGGCTACAGCGAGGACAAGCTGCGCCGACTGTGCCAGGAGGCGGTCGACGAAGGCTACAACCACGTCAAGCTGAAGTGCGGCGGCAACCTCGAGGACGACAAGCGCCGCGTGACCATCGCCCGCGAAGTGATCGGCGAGGATCGCGAGCTGATGATCGACGCCAACCAGATGTGGGAAGTCGATGAAGCGATCGACTGGGTCAACGAACTGGCCTTCGCCCGCCCCTGGTTCATCGAGGAGCCGACCAGCCCGGACGACGTCGAAGCGCATCGCGCGATCAAGCAGGGCGTGGCCCCGGTGAAGGTCGCCACCGGCGAGATGTGCCAGAACCGGGTGATCTTCAAGCAGTTCATGATGCGCGAGGCGATCGACGTGGTGCAGCTCGATGCCTGCCGGCTCGGCGGCGTGAACGAAGTGCTGGCGGTGCTGCTGATGGCCGCCAAATACGAACTGCCGGTCTGCCCGCATGCCGGCGGCGTCGGGCTGTGCGAATATGTCCAGCATGTGTCGATGATCGACTTCCTCTGTTTCTCCGGCACCACCGAGGGCCGGGTGACCGAATACGTCGATCATCTGCACGAGCATTTCGTCGACCCCTGCGTGGTGCGAAACGCGGCGTACATGCCACCCACCGCGCCCGGCTATTCCGGCGAGATGAAGGCCGACATCGCTTGAGCAATATCGTTCTTCACGGAGGCTGGGTCACCGCCATGATCATCGACGCGCATCAGCACTTCTGGCGCTACGATCCGGCCCGTCTGGGCTGGATCGGCCCCGGCATGGAAGAACTGATGCACGACTGGCTTGCCGATCGACCTGGCCGGCCCGATGGCCGAGACCGACGTCGAGGCCACCATCGCCGTCCAGGCCACCGGAGACGAAGCCGAAACGGCTTTTCTGATGGAACAGGCCGCAGCCGAGGACTGGATCGTCGGCGTGGTCGGCTGGGTGGATCTGACGGCGCACGATGCCGATGCGCGCATTGCCGACTGGCAGGCCGCCGGCCCGCTGGTCGGCCTGCGCCACCAGATCGAAGGCCAGCCGGCGCGGCTGGACGACCGCGGCTTCGATTCCGGCGTGGATGCCGTACAGCGCCGCGGCCTGATCTACGACGTGCTGGTCAATCATCGCCAGCTGTCCGACACGGTCACGTTCTGTGCCCATCACGATCGGCATACGTTGGTGATCGATCATCTCGCCAAGCCGGCAATCGCCGGCAGCGACGCCGATTTTTCGGCCTGGCGGCGGGCGATGGCCGAACTGGCGGCCATGCCGCATGTCGCGGTCAAGATCTCGGGGCTTGCCACCGAGGCCCAGCCCGGCCCGGGCGAACCGCCGGATATCGACGGCATCCACCGCCATCTGGATGCGGCCCTGGAACTGTTCGGTGAAGACCGGCTCGTGTTCGGCTCCGATTGGCCGGTATGCCAGCTGGCGATCAGCTACGGCGACTGGTTCGCGCTGATCGATGCCTGGGCGCGGGCCCAGGGCAGCGATTGCCGCGCCAAACTGTTCGGCGCCAATGCCGCGTCGATCTATGCATTGAATTTGTAAGAGCGCGCCGTGGATCTGGAACTCACCGACAAGACTCATCATCGTCACCGGCGGCCTGGCCGGCATCGGCGGCGCCATCAGCCAGCGACTGGCCGCCGAAGGCGCGATACCGGTGATCATCGATCGCGGCGAGAACGCGGCCTTCGTCGCCGAACTCCAGGCGATCCAGCCCCGCGCCCGGCATATCGCGGCCGATCTGACCGACGAGAACGCCTGTCGCGAAGCCGTGGCGGCCGCTATCGACATCGGCCCCATCCACGGCCTGGTCAACAACGCCGGCGCCAACGACGGCGTGGGGCTGGACGCTGGGCTCGCGGCCTTCAAGCAATCGCTGGATCGCAACCTGTTGCACTACTACCTGATGGCACATCTGTGCGAAGCCCAGCTCAAGGCCAACCGCGGCGCCATCGTGAACATCGCCTCCAAAACCGCACTCACCGGCCAGGGCGGTACCAGCGGTTATTGTGCGGCCAAGGGCGCGGCACTGGCGCTGACGCGCGAATGGGCGGTGGCCCTTGCCGAGCACGGCGTACGCGTGAACGCGGTAGTGCCGGCCGAGGTCGCCACCCCGATGTACGAACGCTGGCTGACCACGTTCGACGACCCGGCCGCTGCCCGCGAACGCATCACGTCGCGCATCCCGCTCGGGCACCGCATGACCCGCCCCGAGGAGATCGCCGACAGCGCGGTGTTCCTGCTCTCGCCGCGGGCCGCGCATACCACCGGGCAATGGGTGGTGGTCGACGGCGGCTATACCCATCTCGATCGGGCCGCCACTTAGAGCCTTTTCCAATAGGTTCTTAAGCCGCTCCGGCTTATCGCAGGCCGAGGATAGCGATATCTTGGAAACGACAACATTCCAAGATCGCCATCGCATGAGCATCACCCATTTCCTGTTTCCGGACCCGGGCGGCCAGGGCTGGCTGCAGATCGGTGAGCTGGGCCTGGCCTTCGTGCTCTCGTCGCTGATCGGACTGGAACGCGAATTCCGCATGAAGAGCGCCGGCCTGCGCACGCATACGCTGGTGGGCGTGGGCGCGGCGCTGATCATGCTGGTATCGAAATACGGTTTCGGCGACGTCACGGGCGGCGCCCATGTCTCGTTCGACCCGTCGCGCGTGGCCGCCCAGATCGTCTCCGGCATCGGCTTCATCGGCGGCGGGCTGATCTTCGTGCGCGGCGATGCCGTACGCGGGCTGACCACCGCGGCCGTGGTCTGGCTGACCGCGGCCATCGGCATGGCCTGTGCGGCCGGGCTGCCGGTGCTGGCCATCATCGCCACGGCCGCGCATTTCACCGCCGTGTATGTCTACACGCCCTTCAACCGTCGCGTGCTCAACCGCGGGTTCGTGGTCCAGTTGAACTACCGCGCGGGCGAGGACGTGATGCATCGGGTGTTCAAACGCTGCGCGGAACAGAAATTCACCATCGACGATATTTCCATGCCCGATCCCTCGGATGAGGGCGGCACGACCCGGGCCACGCTGCACATCATCGGCCGCCCCGGGACCCAGCAGTTGCACATCGCACTCGGCGAGATCACCGGCGTCACCTCGGTGCGCATCGAGAACGCAGACGACTAACGGTTTTTGCCGTGTGATACGACACCAGCATTGGCGGCGCAATGCAGACAGCGCTGTCTCAACCCCGTGCCATTCCGGCCGATATCCAGGCGCCTGCCCATGCCGCCGATATGCGGCCGAACCGAGATGAACGGGATGAAATCGCTTCAGATACGCTACACGTTGTTCGCTGTAGCTTTCTTCGTGCTGCTAACCGGCGTGACCATCGCCGTGATCCAGATGTTCGTGGCCCCCGACCTCAAGCATCAATCGGAAACCATCGTCCGCGCCCGGCTCCACGATGTGGATTCAACCATCGAGAAACGCCTGGCCCAGACCGCCGCACAGATGCGTACGATCACCGAAACAGTGGCCGGCCTGAACAGCGATCAGATCGATAGCATCCTTCCCAGCCTGGTGGATCAGTACGGCGACACCAGCATCTCCGGCGGCGGCATCTGGCCACTGCCCTACAAGCGCGATCCGACGCGCCAGCGCTTCAGCACCTTCTTCGACCGCAACAATGCCGGCCAGCTCACGCGTAACGACTACTGGAACACGCCGGACTCGAAGAAATACTACGAGCAATCCTGGTACAAGCACGGCATGGCCGCACCACGGGGCGAATGCGCCTGGGCGACAGCCTACAAGGACGATGCCAGTCCCGAGCCTCGCACCAACTGCGCCATGAGTATCTTCAAGAATGGCGATCGCTGGGGCGTGGCCACCATCGACGTCAAACTCGGTTTCTTCAACAGCCTCGTTGCAACGATGGAGAAAAAACTGCACGGCGAGATGCTGATCGTCGAACGCGACGGCACGATCGTAAGCAACAGCACGCATATCGACGGCGACATCGTGCTCAAAAAGCTCGACGACCTGGCAGGCCGCTCACCGATGGCGGCAGCGGTGGCCCGACAGCTCGGCTCGGCCGGTAATAAAGATACGGCCGTCGGCAAGAGCACATTCGATGCCGACGGCGACGAACAGACACTGTTCGTCCTGCCGATCGAGGGTACCCCATGGCTTCTGGCCAGCGCGGTGCCGACCCGCCTGTTGATGGCCAACAGCCACACCGTACTCAGCCGGCTCGGCTGGACCCAGATCCCGATGGCACTGGCGTTCCTGGCGCTGGTCATGCTCGGCCTGCGGCTGATCATGAAGCGGGTCGGCCGCTTGCAGGCCGGCATCGACGAACTCGCCTCGGGGGACGCCGATCTCACCAAGCGCCTGCCCGAGAACGGAGGCCGCGAATTCGAGGCGGTATCGGCCAGCTTCAACGCCTTTGTCGAACGTCTGCAGTCGATCCTGAAGCAGATCTCGCTCAGCAGCAGCGAACTCACCGGCGCCGCGCGCCAGATCGCCGACGGCAACATGGACCTGTCGCGCCGCACCGAGAATCAGGCCAGCGCGGTACAGGAAACGGCGGCCTCGATGGAAGAACTGACCACGACCGTCGCACACAACGCCGAACGCGCACAGCAAGGCAACGAAGTGACCGAATCGACGGTCTCCAAGGCCCATCAGGCCAGCGAAGTGGTCGGCGAAGTCGTCACCACGATGGACGACATCAACCAGGCCTCGCAGCAAGTCGTGGACATCCTGACGACGATCGACAGCATCGCCTTCCAGACCAATATTCTGGCGCTCAATGCCTCGGTGGAAGCGGCTCGGGCAGGCGAGCACGGTCGCGGGTTCTCGGTGGTCGCGGAAGAAGTCCGGGCTCTGGCCACGCGATCGGGCGATGCCGCCACCGAGATCCGCGCGTTGATCGAAGGCACCAACGACAAGGTCGGCCGGGGCGCGAGACTTGCCGGACGGGCCGGGGAACAGATGCAGGCCGTGGTCGGCGAGATTCAGCGTGTGACCCAGTTCATGGCCGAAATTCGCAATGCAAGCGAGGAACAGCGGCGCGGCATTGAACAGATCAATCAGGCGGTTACCGATCTCGATTCCAACACCCAGCAGAACAGTGCGCTGGTCGAACAGGCGGCCGCTGCCGCCGAATCAATGCACGAACAGACCGACATGCTCCAGCGACTGGTATCGGGTTTTCGGCTCGAACAGGACAGATCGGCTCCGCAGGCCGCGGGTCCCGGCCGCTCGGCCGAGGCCTCGATGAGGCCGGGCTACCAGCCGGCGCCGGTGTAGTCGGCCAGCGTGGATCGGCCGACTACACCGGCCGATCCACATGACCCGGGCCCGGGCCGTAATCGCGCGCCCGCCCCCACAGACAAGCGTCAGGTCGCGGTCTAATATCGGGTCAACGCCCGCGTCCGGAGTTCGTCATGACCCGCAAACCACCTCTACCGCCGTTCGATGCGAACAGCGCCGCACAGAAAGCACGTCTGGCCGAAGACGCCTGGAACACGCGCGACCCGGACAAGGTGGTGCTGGCCTATACGCCGGACAGCCGGTGGCGCAATCGCGCCGAATTCATCCACGGCCGCGACGAGATTCATGCGTTTCTCACCCGCAAGTGGCAGCGCGAGCTGGAATATCGCCTGATCAAGGAACTCTGGGCCTTCGGCGACAACCGTATCGCGGTGCGCTTTGCCTACGAATTCCGCGACGATTCCGGTCAGTGGTATCGCGCCTACGGCAACGAGAACTGGGAATTCGACGACAACGGCCTGATGGCCGTGCGTCTGGCGAGCATCAACGATCTTCCGATCGCGGCATCCGATCGTCTGTTTTTCTGGCCGCAGGGGCGGCGCCCGGACGATCATCCCGGCCTGAGCGAGCTCGGTCTCTAGGTCATTGACCTGTCACCCCATACGGGCAGGATGAACGCACAGAGCGCAACCGCACCCGGAGCCCGTCTTGTCGTTCCATGTCATCGCCGGCACGTTTCATATCCAGGGCTATTCGCCGGACGGCGATTCGATTCGCTTTGCCGCCGACCGCGACCAGGCCTGGGCCGTGCTGTCCGGCCGCCCGGCCACGCCCAACGCACGCGGACACGTACAGCTTCGGCTGGAAGCCATCGATACGCTGGAAACCCATTACCGCGGCCATCACCAGCCGCTGAAATACGCCGAGAAAGCCGCGCAGGAGCTGTTCGCAGCACTCGGCATCCACAACGTGGCGTGGGATGCCGATCACCATGAAGTGACGAGCGCCGATGACGACGTCCCGGGCTTCATTCTCGCCCGTACGACCGGCGCCTACGGCCGGCCGGTGTCGTTCGCCCTGGCGGCCGAAGCCGGCGAACGACTCGGGCTCGCCGATGGCGGCGAGCATTTCGTCACGCCCGACGATCTTTCGGCCACGGCCAACGCCGCGCTACTCAATCAGGGCCTGGCCTACCCGACGTTCTACACCGGACTGTTCCATGATCTGCGCGCTCGCTTTGCCGAGCAGACCCGAGCGGCCCGCAATGCCGAACGCGGCCTGTGGCCGGCCGATCGTACCCATGCCGGGGTAAGCGTGGCCGGGCTGGACTCGATCACCGACGACGCCGTGATCCTGCCGAAGCTGTTCCGGCGTCTGATCGAGTATCTCGGCAGCGGCGGCACGGTCGACGGCTTCACCGATTACCTGGCGCGCAACCCCGACCGGGTGATGGTGCTGCCGCAGGCGCATTTCACCCACCTGGACAACCTGGTCGAACAGGACGGGCACACGGTGCGCCTCACCGAACAGCCGGAAAACCTCGTGTTCGCCGAGTAGCCGCCGACAACACGCCCGGGGCGTACAGCGCGGCGCGCCCACGGCTGTACCGCAGGCCCACCGCCGACGACACCGGGCTTCAGTGCAGCAGCTGATCCAGCTCGCTGGGCAGATCCAGCGCCACGGCTTCGGCCTCGCCGTCGTCGAGCGCTTTTTCCAGCGTCCGGATCACGCTGGCCACGAGCTGGCGCGTATCCTCGCCGGGCAGCTCGGTTCGGAACTCGACCTTGCCGTAGAACTCGTCCAGCGAGATCGGCACATAGGAAGTGTCGGCCCGATCGCCGCCGGCACGGATCGCGTCGGCGATCTCGTCGGGCAGCTGTTCGGCCATGCGCTTGCTCTGATCCTTGGGCAGCTGCTCGCATAGCGAATCCAGCGTGATCAGCGTGCATTGATGCACCACGTCCGGGGCGAGCTGGGGACAGTCTTCATAAACGTGGGCGATGAATCGATCGGTTTGCATGTGGCTCCTTGGCGTGTCCGCTTTGGACAAGTGTTGAACCCAGCATGAGGCCGATCGCGCCACGCGAATATGGCGACAAACCCTGAGGTGACCCGCCGCGCGGCCGGATCGCGGTTAGAATGCCGCATGCCTCTGCCCCGCGACGACGCCCGAACCCGGCGCTGGCCGATCGCCCTGGCGGTATTGATGGGCACGATCGCCGTGGTCCTGAACGCGACCGTCATCAACGTGGCGATCCCACCGATCATGGCCGACTTCGGCCTGAGTCAGGCCGGCGCGCAATGGATTTCGACCGGTTTTCTGGCCGCCATGACCGCGGCCATGCTGGCCAGCGCTCGCGTGATCGAACGGCTCGGTCAACAGCGCACCTTCGCGACCGCGCTTTCCGTGTTCCTGGTGGCCTGCCTGATTGCGGCGGCGAGCCCGAACGCCTGGGTGCTGATCGCTGCCCGCGTGGTCCAGGGCGCGACCGCCGGCATCATCCAGCCGCTGGCGCTGGTGGTGATCTTCGACAGCTTCGACGATGCCGAACGCGGCCGAGCGCTGGGACTGTACGGCATGGGCGTGGTGCTGGCGCCGGCGCTGGGGCCGACGGTCGGCGGGGTACTGATCGACTGGCTGTCCTGGCGGGCGGTGTTTCTGCCGTCGATTCCGTTCTGCCTGCTCGGCCTGGCCGGCGGCTGGTGGGTATTGCCACGACAACGCAGCAGCGAGCGCGAACCGTTCGACTGGCTCGGGTTCGGTCTGCTCGGCGCGGCACTCGTTCTCTTGCTATCGGGGCTCACTGAACTGTCGGCGTATGCCACGTTGCGTGGCAGCCTGGTGACGATCGCGGGCGCCGGGTTCACCATCGGCTTCGTCGTGCGCCTGATCACCTCGCCCCACCCGCTGATCCGGCTAGCGGTGTTCGCCTATCCGCGGTTCGTGCTGGCCAGCGGCATCGCCGCGCTCTACGGCGCCGGCCTCTATGCCTCGACCTATCTCGTGCCGTTGCTCGCCCAGAGCGTACAGCGACTGTCGCCGAGCGCGACCGGGCTGGTGATGATGCCAGCCGGGCTGACGCTGCTCGCGATCTTTCCCATTGGCGGGCGCCTGGCCGACCGATTCGCCGCCCACTGGCTCAATATCGTCGGCTGCGGCGGTTTCGCGCTCGGCACGCTGGGGCTGGCACTCACCGGTCCGGGGACGCCGTTCTGGCTGCTCGCGGCGCTGGTCGCACTCGGTCGCATGGCGCTCGGCATCATGATGCCGGCGCTCAATATCGGTGGGCTGCGCGGGCTGCCGAGCGAACTCACCCAGCAGGGCTCCAGCGTGATCAGCTTTGCCCGCCAGCTCGGCGGCACGCTGGGCGTAAATCTGTTCGCGCTGCTACTGGAAATTCGAGCCGCGCATTATCTCGGCGGCCAGGTGGATCTGCGTTCGCTCTATCAGGGCCACGCCCCCTCGGCGCGCACGCTGGCCGATATCACCCGGGCCTTCCACGACACCTTTGCCGTATTCGGCGCGCTGTTCTTCGTGGGGGTGGCGCTGGCCGTCGGCATGGCGCTGCTGCACTGGCGAGAGCACCGCCCCGGCCTCGTCACGCCACCACCGCGCGATCCTGTATCGGACGAAACAGGCGCGAACAAGCGTTAAGCCCGCGTTCGCCCCCGAAATCCGCCCCGCCCGTGCAAGCCGGGCGAGGCGCGGATGCACGCGCGCTGCACAAGAACCACGACGCGCCGTGCGGGCGCTGGGACCGATCGCATTGGGCTAATATAGGGCCGTACCCACGCCCATCGTTCGGATAACGCTGTTTCATGCCCAAGAACCGTCGCGTGACCATCGCCGACGTCGCCGCCCGCGTCGGCCTGACCAACATCACGGTCTCGCGCGCGCTCAACCGGCCGGAAATGGTGAAGGCCGAAACGCGCTCGAAGATCGAAGCCGCAGCCAGCGAGCTCGGCTATGTGCCCAACGCCTTCGCGCGCGGTCTCAAACACAGCGAGAGCCGGCTGATCGGCTTCGTCACCGCCAGCGTGGACAACCCGTTCTACGCCGAGATGATCAAGGCCGTCTCGCGCCACGCCAAGCAGCACAACTACGCGATCCTGTTGTTCGATACCGACGGCGAAGCCTGGCTGGAAGCCAACGCCATCGAAACGCTGCTGAGCTATCAGGCGGCGGGCATCATTCTCTCGCCGGTATCCGACGAACCGGACTATCGGCCGGACTATATCGAGCGGCTGCATAACAGCGACGTGGCCGTGGTCCAGCTCGACCGCACGCTCTATAACGCCGACTTCAGCTCGGTGGTGCTGGACAATGTCTGGGCCGGCCAGTGCGTGGCCGGCCATCTGCTCAAGCGCGTGTTCGCTGAAGCGACCGATCCCGGCCGACGAAGGCGCGCGTTTACTCGTGGCCGCCGGACCCGAGCATTCCATCATCACCCGCGAGCGGCTGGCTGGCGTACAGACCACGCTCGCCGAAAGCGAACCCGGGGTCGATCTCGATGTGCTCTGGGGCGATTACACGCTGGAGCCCGCGCGCGAGGCGGTGGGCGCCTATATCGAAGCACACGGCATGCCTGGTGCGATCTTCGGCATGAACCAGCTGATCACGCTCGGCGCGCTACAGGCCATGAAAGCCCACGGTATCGCCCCGGATACGCTGAGCGTGATCAGCATCGACCGGCTGCCGTATCTGGATATCTTCGATATCCGCGTGCCCTGCGTGGTGCACGACGGCTTCCATGCCGGTCAACGCGCGCTGGAGCTGCTGCTCGAACGCATCGCCGATCCAGAACTGCCGCCGCAGACCGTCACGGTCCGCGGCACGCTGGTCGAATAGCCGCGGGGCGCGCCGCAGCCGGCGCCTCGCTACATGTCAAAATTACTCGGCAGCACCACGACATCACGAATGGTGACGTTGCGTGGCCGGGTCAGCATGAACATGATGACCTCGGCGACATCCTTGGGTTCGATCAGGCTGCCGGACTCCTTGGCCTTGCGCAGATTCTCCTCGGGCCAGTCCTTGAGCAGCGCGCTGCTGACCGGGCCGGGCGCGACTTCGCCGACCCGGATGCCGTGCTTGATCATCTGCCGCCGGATCGTCTGCACGAAGCAGTTGATGGCCCATTTGGATGAGGCATAGACCGGCTCCCACCACACCGGATGATGCCCGGCCACTGAACAGGTGACGAGGATATCGCCGGTGCCGCGTTCGATCAGGTGCGGCAGGATATTACGCACATTCTTCATGACCACGTTCACGTTCAGATTCAGCATGCGGTCGATCGTGGCTTCGTCGGTTTCCATGAAGTCGCCGCCGATATACGTCCCGGCATTGGCGTGGAAAATATCAAGATGATCGACTTTTTCGAGAATGCCCGAGAGCAGCGTGGCGCACTGCGCCGGGTCGAGCAGATCGATGACCAGCGGTATGGCACGTTCGCCATAGCCCTGTCGCACTTCGTTCAAGGCGGCCTCGTCGCGATCGACCAGCACCACCGTGGCGCCGGCATCGAGCATTGCCTGCGCACTCGCCCAGCCGATACCGGAGGCGGCCCCGGTTACCGCGGCGATCTTGCCCTGTAGTTCGTTCGTCATATCTGGTTTCTCCCAAGTGGCATTCGTTGTATCAATCGTCATGTATCTGACGGGCAACATCAGTTCGCGAACAGGCGCTCATTCAAACTCGAACAAAGCCGGGCTTGTCCGGCTTTGCGAGTCGCGATCTGCGTCCAGGCGCCTGCTGTTGCCGCATCTTTTTTAGAAATATCGGCGGGCATACCCACCCGCGATCAGCCCGCCGATGCCGCATGGCGGCTTTGCATGGACGGCGGTTGTGCTAGCGGCGCTATCCCGCGCGGCCGCGGCCGATATAGACCGCGAGCAGGATGATGCCGCCCTTGATGACGTCCTGGAGATAGGACGACACGCCCATCAGGTTCAGGCCGTTGTTGAGCATGGCCAGCAGCATGGCGCCGACCAGCGTGCCCAGCACCACGCCACGCCCGCCGGAGATCGCCGCGCCGCCGAGTACCACGGCCGCGATCGCATCCAGCTCGAAGCCCTCGCCGATGCTCGGTTGGCCGCTCATCAGGCGAGCCGTGATCACGAGACCGGCGATCGCCGCCGTCAGGCCGCTGATGCTGTAGACCAGCATCTTGGTACGCGGCACGCGGATGCCGGTCAGGCGGGTGGCTTCCTCATTACCGCCGACGGCATAGACATAGCGGCCGAACGGGGTGTGATGCAGCACCACATAACCGGCGGCATAAACCAACAGCATGATCAGGATCGGCACCTGAATGCCGGCCAGGCTGCCGCGGCCGAACCAGGCGAACCACGAGGGCAGCCCGGAGATGGGATAACCGCCGGTGTAGAGCAGCGCCAGGCCGTGGGCCGCGCCCATGGTGGCGAGCGTGACGATGATCGGCGGCATGCGCCCGAAGGCGACACAGAAGCCGTTGAAAGCGCCGAACACACTGCCGACGCACAGGCCGGCCACGATCGCGACTGGCGCCGGCCAGCCGGCCGCCATGAGTCCGGCCATGATGGTGCCGGACAGCGCCATCACCGGGCCGACCGACAGATCGATACCGCCGGTGAAGATGGCAAAGCTCATGCCCACCGCGATGATGCCGATCACCGAGCCCTGACGGGCCACGTTCTCGATATTGGAGACATCGAGAAAGCGGTCATTGACCAGGCTCATGATGATGAACACCGCGATGAACCCCAGGAGTGGGAAGAACATCGGCGAATGCAGCATGCGGGTCATGCGCGAGCGTCGCTGACGACGCGGCGCCGCCACCGCGGCGGATTGCGTGGAGTCGCTCATCGGGCGTCCTCGGTCACGGGTTGGGAAGCATCGTCACGACGCGGCTCGGTCACCGCGTGGCGCATGATGGTGTCGGCCTCGATCTCGTCGTCGGCCAGCTCGGCCACGATGCGGCCGTGGCTGAACACCAGCACGCGATCGCACAGCCCGGTGATCTCGGGCAGCTCGGAAGAAATCATGATGATGGCGATGCCCTGGGCGGCCAGCCGCTTCATCAGGGCATAGATTTCGGATTTGGCGCCGACGTCGATGCCACGCGTCGGCTCGTCGAAGATCAAGAATGCGACAGCCACGATCCAGCCAACGGGCGATGACCACTTTCTGCTGGTTGCCGCCGGACAACGACTGTACCGGCGTCTCCGCGCTCGGCGCCTTGACCCGGACCTGATCCATCGCGGCATCGACCGTGTCGGCCTCGCGCGATCGGCTGATGAACGGCGCCGGCCGATAGAACTGTTTGAGATGATTCAGCGTGATGTTGTCGCCACAGGAAAACGGCAGAATCAGCCCCTGGCGCTTGCGGTCCTCGGGCAGCAGCCCGATGCCGGCATCCAGCGCATCGGCCGGGGAACGGAACCGCACCTCGCGGCCATCGAGCCGGATATTGGCGACCCGGGTCGGATAGGCCCCGATCAACGCCATCGCCAGTTCGCTGCGCCCGGAGCCGACCAGCCCGGCAAAGCCGAGGATCTCGCCTTTCGCCAGGGTCAGCGAATCGGTGTGTGTCGTGTGCTTCATGCCGATCTCGGCTTCGAGCAGGATCGGCGCGTCGGTGTTGCGGGGTTCGCGTGGCGGGAAGATGTTGTCGACCTTGCGCCCGATCATCATCTCCACCAGCGCATCGTGGTCGGTCTCGGAGACCGGGCAGCTCGCCACATACGTGCCGTCGCGCAGCACGGTGATGCGGTCGCAGACCTGGAATATCTCTTCCAGATGATGCGAAATGAACACCATCGCGACCCCGTCGCTGCGCAGCTTGCGCATGATCTTGAACAGCCGCTCGACCTCGGTCGGCGTCAGCGGCGCGGTCGGTTCGTCGAGCACCAGCACGCGAGCGTTGAGCGAGAGCGCCTTGGCGATCTCGACGAACTGCTGGTCGGCCACGCTCAGTCGATGGACCTGGATCTCGGGGTCGATATCGATATCCAGGCGATCGAACAGATCGTAGGCCTCGGCCATCATGCGCGAGCGCTGGATCAGGCCGAGCCGGTTGCGCGGCTCGCGGCCGAGAAAGATGTTGTCGACCACCGACAGCCAGGGCACGAGGCTGAATTCCTGGAACACGATGCCCACGCCGGCAGCGCAGGCATCGCGATAACTATGGAAATGCCGGGGTTCGCCGTCGAGGCGAATCGTGCCTTCATCGGGCTGATAGATCCCGCAGAGAATCTTCATCAGCGTAGATTTTCCGGCGCCGTTCTCGCCCAGCAGCGCATGAATCTCGCCAGCCTCTACGGTCAGGCTGACATCGTCGAGCGCCTTGACGCCCGGAAAACCCTTGCTCACATGTTCCAGCGACAGCACGGCAGTCATGGATGCACTCCTCGGGCGGCCGAGGCGCGCCGGCTCGCGGCCGACGCGCTTCGTACGACCTCGCTCAGCTGCCCCAGTGGAAGCTGGCGGCGGTCTTCGGCGTCACCGGGGTGACGTCGACCGGGATCGTGTCCGGGCTCTTCTCGCCGTGATACTTCTTCAGCGCCAGGTGCAACGCCTTCACGACCTCGACGTCCGGATGCTGGGCCACGTCGACCACGATCGGCGTGTTCGCCTTCTGCATGGCCTTGATCACCTCGGGGTTGCCGTCGATGGTCGCCAGCTTCACATGGTTGTCGGAGGAATTCAGGGCCACCAGCGCACCCAGCGTGCCGCCGTCGTTGACGCTGAACAGACCGTCCAGATCCGGATGCGACTGGAGCATGTTCTCGGTCACGTTCATGGCCGTGTCACGTTCCTGATGCCCGTTCTGCTCGTCGACGATCTGGATGCCCTTGGCTTCGCCCAGCGCCTTCTTGCAGCCCTTCACCCGCTGCAGGATCGGGGTTACCGGGATGCCGTTGAGAATCGCGACCTTGCCCTTGCCGTTCAGGCTCTTGGCCAGGTACTGACAGGACAGATAGCCAGCCTTGAAGTTCTTCGAACCCACGAAGCCGGAAACCGGACCGTCGGCCTGGGCATCGACTGCCACCACCGGAATACCGGCGTTATGCGCCGACACCACGGCCGACTGGACACCCACGGTGTCGGTCGGGTTGAGCAGCAGAATATCCACGCCGCGCTGGATCATGTCCTCGACGTCGCTGGTCTGCTTGGAGATATCGTGATGCGCGTCGGTCACGATGAGCTTGGCACCCATCTTGTCGACCTGCTTCTGCAGCGCTTTCTGCATCGTCACGAAGTAGGGATTGTTCAATTCCTGGAACGACATGCCGATCACGAGCTGATCGTTCGGTTTCTTGTGGCCGTCGGCCGCAGCGGCCGGCAACGCCATGGCGGCGAGCGGTATCAGGGCAAGCGCAGCGGCCCGAAGCAGTGAAGGGAATGTGATGCCTGGCATGGTTATCTCCCGGTTCGATGCGTCGTCGACGCTCGCACTGTTTGTCGTATGCACGAGATCGCAACGCGATTATTGATGTTAACGTTGTCATTTCACGCTAATCCCGGCTGCACGACCGACACAATTCGTCTTTTGGCTATAAAGACTAAAGTCGAAACCCCGGGCCGAGCGGGATCGACGAGAACACGGCACAGTAGTCGCCCGGCGGGCCCCGCGACCCGCGGTCGCCTGTTTCATGTACAGCGAGGAGAATTCATGAGCGCGCACTATCTCGGCATCGATGTCGGTTCGGCCAGCGTCCGCGCCGGCGTGTTCGACGGCCACGGCCATTGCCTGTCCCAGGCCGCCCGGCCCATCGCCCAGTTCCGGCCCGAGACGAACTTCGTCGAGCAATCCAGCGACGATATCTGGCAGGCCTGCGTTTCAGCGGTGCGCGAAGCCGTCGCTGACGCCGGTATCGACGCGACCAGCGTACGGGCCATCGGTTTCGACGCCACCTGCTCGCTGGTGGCGCTCGGGGCGGACGGCCGACCGGTGTCGGTCTCTCCCACCGACGACGATACGCAGAATATCGTGATGTGGATGGATCACCGGGCCACGGCCGAAGCCGCGGAGATCGCGGCCACCGGGCACGACGCGCTGCGTTACATCGGCGGCCAGGTCAGCCCCGAGCTGGAACTGCCCAAACTGCTCTGGTTGGCCCGAAACCGGCCCGACCAGTACGAACGCGCCGCGATCTATCTCGATCTGGCCGATTACATGGTGGCTCGTGCGGTCGGCGAACTCGGTAGCAAGGCCACGCCGGGCAAGAGCATGTGTACGCAGGTTTGCAAATGGCTGTACCTGGCCCACGAGGGCCGCTGGCCGACCGATCTTCTGGCACAGATCGGGCTCGAATCGCTGCTCGACAAGCCGCGCATGGCCGGCCCGATCCGCGAACCGGGCGCGGCCGCCGGACAACTGGCGCCTCAAGCTGCCGAGGCGTTCGGGCTGCGCGGCGAGATCGCGGTCGCCACCGGCCTGATCGATGCGCACGCCGGCGCGCTCGGCATGCTGGGCGACGACCCCGAGGCCAGCCTGGCGGTGATCGCCGGCACCTCGACCTGTCATATCGCCTTTTCGCGCGACCCCTGCTTCGTGCCCGGCGTCTGGGGCCCGTACTGGGGCGCCGTGCTGCCCGACGGCTGGATCAACGAAGGCGGCCAGAGCGCGGTCGGCGCGCTGATCGATCACGTCATCCGCGATCACGCCGCCCACGACGCCCTCATGGCCGAGGCCCGCGACCAGAGCGTGAGCCATTTCGACATCCTCAACGCCCGCCTCGACGCCTTGGAGGCCCGCGCCGACAACGCCGCGCTGACACGCGACGTCCACGTGCTCGATTACCACCACGGCAACCGCTCCCCGCTGGCCGATGCCTCGCTGACCGGCACGGTGACCGGCCTGACACTGGCCGAGAGCATCGACGATCTCGCCGTGCGCTATCTGGCCACGCTACAGGCCGTGTCCTACGGCACGCGCCACATCGTGGAAGCGCTCAACGAGCACGGACATGCCGTGGATCGACTGCGTCTTTGTGGCGGCATACTCAAGAACGAACGCTGGCTGGCCGAAACCGCGGACGCCACCGGGCTGCCCATCGAACTGCCGGCGGAGCCCGAGACCGTACTGCTGGGCAGCGCCATGCTGGCGGCGGCCGCCTGTGGCGACCAGCCCGACCTGCGCACGGCAGCCGCTGCCATGAGCGGGACGGATCGCGTGATCGAGCCGCGGGCCGAGCGCCGCGCGTTTCACGACGCCAAATACCGCGTCTATCGCGCGATGCACGCCAACCAGCGGGCCTATCGCCAGATCATGGCCGATTCCGACTGACAGGCCGCGGCTTGGCGGAACATGCGCACCGCGGCCATCGGCCGCGATGCCGTCGAAAACAGTTCATTTTCAGCTGTGTTCGGGCGGAACTCACACCACGCCGGGCAATGCTCAGACCGCGATATCCGCACGTCGTGATCGACCTTGCCGGGCGCGGCTGATCGGCGGAAACATGGCCAGCCCGGCGGTCATCGGGCCAAGCCGGCCGACGAACATCAGTACGATCACGACCCACTTGCCGCCTTCGCTGAGATCGGCCGTCGCCCCGAGGCTGAGGCCGACCGTACCGATGGCCGAAGCGGCCTCGAACATCAAGGGCAGGAGATCGTGGCGATCGACCAGAAGCAGTACGCGAAGTGCCCGAGCACCAGGAAGCCGATGTACATGCCGACCGCGGCCACCGCCATGGTGACCCGGCGCGGGTTGATCGCACGGCCCAGCAGGCGTCAGACTCGGTCCGCCCGGTCAGCGCGAGCGCGTACGGCCCCGTAGAACACGGACGGTGGTCGACTTGATCCCGCCGCCGGTACCCGACGGTGACGCCCCCATGATCATCGCCACGATCAGCAGCAGGATCGAGGCGCGGACCCAGGGTGGCGATCGGCTAGCGTATCGAAGCCGACCGTGGTCATCGCCGTCATCATCTGGAAGAACGACGCCAGCAAGCGCTCTCCACAGCCGCCAGCTTCGATCGAGCGTGGGGTCGGTCAGGAACAGTCGTGAGCGTGCCGAGCAACGGCCAATACAGACGGTCACGCGCAGGATCAGGCGCGACGTGAGCGAGACCCGGCGTGCGCGCAGAATCAGCCAGCGCCACCAGTCGCTCATCACGATGAAGCCGATCGCGCCGAGATAACTCAAAGCGGCGATCGCGAGGTTCACGGTCACGCTTGTCGCGAAAACCCTCGAGCCCGTCGCCGAACAGGCTGAAGCCCGCGGTACAGAACGCCGGAAATGGAGTGGAAGATACCGTTCCACACCGGGGCGCCGGCACGCCGTCGCGCCGCGAATAGCCCGCCAGGTCAGCACAGCCGCGCCGATCGCTCTCGATCACGACCGTGAAGATCACCACGCCGCGGATGAACTGCGCCACATTCGGCGCCCTGCGGCAAGGCGAAGGTCTGCTGGGCCACGCTGGAATGCAGGTATCCAGCCGCTGGCGCAGCGCCAGCATCACGAACGAACCGAGCGTCATGTAGCCGATGCCGCCGAGCTGGATCAGTGCCGCGATGACGAGTTCGCCGAAAAAATTGTAGCTGTCGGCCACGCCGATCGTGGACAGGCCGGTGGTCGAAACCGCCGAAGTGGCCACGAACAGACTGTCGAGTGCCGGCACCCCCGGCCGGGCATGCGCCCACGGCAGACAGAGCAGGCCGAACCCGACCAGGATATACAGCGCATAACCCCAGACCACCAGCGTGACTGGCCGCCGGGAGAGAATCAGCGCCCTGAACACCGATAACAAGCGACGCATCCGCACGCCCCGCAAAGCGGCAAGCTTAGGAGGTTTTCATGCGGCGCGCGAGGTGTCGTCACATTCCATGGCGCCGATGCTCCGGGCCGCCATGAGCGGAGCCGTGTCTGGGCCGGATTCAACTCACGAGCGCTGCCGCCGCAACGGATCGAGCAGCCCGCGCAGATCGTTGTGATCGATCTGGTACATCAGCGCGAGCAGGCGCCCCAGCTCGCCGGCCGGAAAGCCCCGGCGCGCGAACCAGGCCAGATAGCCGCCGGGCAGATCGGCAAGCAGCCGCCCTTCGTACTTGCCGAACGGCATGGCGCGGGTGACCAGTTTGTCCAGATCCTGAGGATTCACTACACCCTCTTGCGGCACGACGCTTGGCGACAGCCCGGACGTCGTTCTATGGATACTCGCATACTGGTATTCGTGGTGCCTATCCAGTCGATGCCGGGCCGATAACATGTTTTACCTCAAGGTACTCTGCAAGCCCCCCGGGCCCCAGTTCCCGCCCGATACCACTGCGCTTCATGCCACCCCAACCCGCTTGAGGCAGCACTAGCTGCTCGCTGTTGAACCATACGGTACCGGCGTCGATGAATGAAGCCACCCGCCGCGCGCGCTGTTGATCCCCGGCGACCACCGTAGCGGCTAACCCGAAATCGCTGTCGTTAGCCAATGCTATTGCGCCAGCTTCACCGCAAACCGAATGGCCGCAAAGGACCGGGCCGAATATTTCCTCGCACCAGAGCCTGCTGCTCGTCGGCACATCGCGGTACAGCGTCGGCGCAACAAAATAGCCAGTATCAGGCAGCACGCGATGCCGTGCGTCGCGTACGACCTTCAGCCCTTCGACTTCGGCCGTCGCCAGATAGCCACGGACCCGAGCGCGTTGGCTCGCGCTAGTCAGCGGCCCCATGCTTGTGACCTCGGCCAGCGGGTCGCCCAGCACTAGGCCATCAATGCGATCAGCGAGTGCCGTGTAGACCGGCTCTGCAATGGTTTCGTCGACGATTAGGCGCGACGTAGCCGAACAGATCTGACCGGCGTTGAAATACAGACCTGCCATGATCCAATCGGCGGCCTGTTCGGGGTCGGCGTCGTCGAGCACCACGATCGGCGACTTGCCACCCAATTCAAGGGCGACGTTTCGTGTGCCCGCGGCCGCTTCGCGCATGACAGATTCGCCGACCGGATTGCTACCCGTGAACGAGATCCGATCGATGCCGCGATGCCGCGACAGTGGCGCACCCACGCCCTCCCCGTCGCCGAAAACCATGTTGAACACGCCGGCCGGGAGGCCGCACTCCAGCGCCACGTCGACGAGCACGCTCTCAGGCAACGGCGTAACTTCCGAGGGCTTGAGCACCACGGTGCAACCGGCGGCCAGCGCTGGAGCGGTTTTCCAGGCACTGGTGACCAGCGGAAAGTTCCAAGGCGTGATCAGACCGACCACGCCGGCCGCTTCCTCCCGGCGCTCGGCCAGCACGCCGGGCATAGCAACTTCAACCGGGCGGTTCTGGCGCGTATCCAGCTCACGCGCCTGCTGTGCGTAATAGCGATAGCAGGCGATGGCATCCTCGAGATCGAGGGCCGCCTCGGCGCGGATCTTGCCGTTGTTGGTCGAAGACAACTCGACCAGCGTCGGCTTGCGGGATTCCAGCCCGTCGGCGAACGCCTCGATGAAACCGGCTCGGCCGACCCCGCCCATATCGCGCCAAGCCGGCAGCGCCCGGCGGGCAGCCGCGACCGCCGTATCCACATCGTCCGGATGGCCAGCGGTAACCGTGCCCAACACCTGTTCGCGGTACGGGTCGACGACAGACAGGCGACGATCGGCTTGGCTGGGCACCCATCGGTTATCTATGAACTGTTGCGTGATATCCCTCATCCAAGACCTTTCAAGCATTGTGGGCGCGCAGCCAGTCGTCGATCAGCCGATGCAGGCGCGCTCCGGAAAAACTGGGAAAATGGCCGCCGTGGACCGTGCGCGCAGGCAGCTGTCGCAGGCGTTTCATGCTGGCGATGTAGTCAACGGCGTCGCTGTGGTACAGGTCTTCAATCAACGGCCCGTCGTAGATCAGATCGCCCGAGATCAAAGTTGCGCTCGCGGCCTCCCAGAGTGCGATTCCGCCCGGCGAATGACCGGGCGTATGGATCACCTCAAAGCGCCGATCGCCAAGATCGAGTACGTCGCCGTCCTCCATAGTCTCGATCCGGCTCAGAGGCTCGACGCGATAGCGGTGATATTCGAACGGCGCAGGCGGCAGCGCCTCGAACATGTCGTCGCCGAGAAACACGTCAGCCAGCGTGCGGTCGCGGTCGGGGGAGGCCAGGATATCGGCTTCCGCAGAATGCACGTGGCAGGTCGCGAATTCGTGGGCGGCCCCGATATGGTCGAAATGGCTGTGGCTTGCCACGGCCAACAGATCGTGTTCGGCAAGCCACGGCAGTTGGCGCCGCAGGCCGACCGCCCCCAGGCCGAAGTCGACCAGCATATCCCGGTCGCGACCACGCACATGCCAGAGATTGCAGCGATAGAACGGCCGTATCCACGGCTCGTCAATACGGGTGATGCCGTCGGCCATGCGTCGGCTGCGATACCAGTGGCGGCCAGCGATATGTTTCATATGATGACTTCGTGCACGGACGGAATAGCCAAATCAGCCCTCGGTGCGGGCATCGCTTCGATGCGTACTATCTGCGGCCGGTGTGTCCGATATGAAAAGTCGGACACCGACCCAGTACAGCGCACCGGTGATCACGAACACTGGCAGTGATGCGCCGAACGACAGCGGCGCGACCAGCGTCCAGTAGGCCGCCAAGGCGGCGCCGCAGAGATAGGCGATGATCGCTACCGGCGCGGTGGGGCGGCCCACCTGGGTCGAGGCCGTCAAAAGCGAGCGATCGTAGCCCACGCGGCCGACCAGAAAATAATCAGCGATCATCACGGAAAAAGCCGGTATGAACAACGCACCTACGAGCAGCAGGAAATTCTGGAACTGGTCGAGGATGCCGGGGATCAAAGCGCCGATTACGGTAACGATGCCGATAGCCAGCGCCGGCTTCCAGAAACTCATGCGCGGCGCGACATTCATGCACGACAGCGTGGCACTGTAGACCGCCATGACGTTTGTGGTCATGACCGAGAAAAATATCACGAACGCGGCCGGCAGCCCGAAACCGTAGCCGGCCAGCAGCCGAGTTGGATCGTAGGTCTGTGGCATACCGTTGACGACCGCGATGCCGGAGACCGTCGCCCCGAGACCCATCGCGATCAGACTGGCCAGCACATAGCCGAGGTAGGTGCCACCCACCGCGACCGGGCCGGTCTTGCAGTTCCGGTTGTAGTCGGCCGATGAGGATATCCAGGAAAAGGCGGTGGCCACGACGATATCGAAAGCGATGCCGACAGTGATCCCATTATGCGACTCGGTCGGCATATGTAGCAGGGCCGTAAGGTCATAATGGCGATGGATCTGATAAACCACGACCGCGGCGAGCACGACCATCACACTGGCGACCCAGCGTTCGATGCGCTCGATTCCCAAGTGCCCGCGTAGCACAATAAGCACGACAATCACTTCGCAGATAATCGTCATCAACGCCAGATTGTCGAATCCGGTCGCGCTCGATACGGCATAGTTCAGGCTCATGCCGGCCAACAGCGCCTGAATCCAACTCCAGGCGATCAGCACGCCCATATTGACCAGCGAAATCAGCCGACTGCCGAACGGCCCGTAGGCACGGCGGGTCAGTACCATCGACGGCAACCCGGTGTGTTGACCCATCAACCCGACCAGCAGCAGAGGTACGGCGCCGATCAACGAACCGATCAGCACGATAGCGATCGCCGTAGTGAAATGCAGATCCGGTACCAACAGCATGCCGGTCAGGATGGTCGTGACCACGACGTTCGCGCCCAGCCATAGCGCCATCGTGCCGAAGAAGCCCAGACTGCGACTCTGGTGCTCATCCAGCGTGTCGTGGCCGAGTAGCCGTTCCCAAATCGCCATAATGCCCCCTTAAATGATTGCTGAATCGGTCGCTGTGAAACGCGCGCTCACCACACAGCGACGACTTGGCAAAGTCCTAGGTGTACGCGCCCACGGTCGAGACGCCGCCGTCGCGCTGTGCTTTGTTCGCGAATTCATCGTTTCCCCTTTTGCTATTTGCGGATGGCGGGGCCCGCTGGCCCCATCTCATTCGCGATACGTCACGCCCGGCAGCACGCACAACATCTCGTAGAGCAGGTTGGCGCCGAGCAGCGCGGTGTTGCCGCTCGGGTCGTAGGGCGGCGCGACCTCGACCAGATCGCCGCCGACCACGTTCAGGCCGCGGCAGCCGCGCATGATCTCCAGCGCCTGCGGCACCGTGAGGCCGCCGATCTCGGGCGTGCCGGTGCCGCCGGCGAACGACGGGTCGATGCCGTCGATGTCGAAGCTGAGGTAGAGCGGGCGGCCGCCGACGCGCTCGCGCACGTCGCCCATCAGCGGCGCGAGCGAGCTGTACCAGACCTCGTGCGCCTGCACCACGGTGAAGCCCTGCTGGCGTGGCCAGTCGAAGTCGTCGGCGGCGTAGCCGGTGCCGCGCAGGCCGATCTGGACTTGTCGCACTTCCAGCAGGCCTTCCTCGACGGCGCGCCGGAACGGCGTGCCGTGGGCGACCGGCTCGCCGAACATCTCGTCGTTGATGTCGGCATGGGCATCGACGTGCACCAGCGCCACCGGCCGTGCCGCCTCGCCATGCGCGCGCAGGATCGGCAGCGCGATGGTGTGATCGCCGCCCAGCGTCAGCGGCCGGCAGCCGGCAGCCAGCACCTCGCCGTAAAAGGCTGACGATGGCGAGCGCTTGTCGATCGAAGGTGTTGATCGGCACATCGCCGAGGTCGGCGACCTGGAGGCGTCGAACGGGGCGGCGCCGGTCGCCATGTTGTACGGCCGCAGCAGCGCGACTCGGCGCGGATCTGGCGCGGGCCGAAGCGCGGCCGGCGCGGTTGGAGGTGCCGATGTCCAGCGGCACGCCGATGAAGGCGGCGTCCAGCCCGCGGCGCTTGCTTGCGCGGCAGCCGCATCATCGTCGCCAGGCCGGCGAAACGCGGCATCGTATTACCACCGAGCGGTTGATTGAGTTCGTTACGGGCCATGGCTGTCATCTCGATTACATCTGCTTACATCGAAGCAAGAATCGGGCCGCCACATAAGTCACTGATTTAAATAAAACCGTAAGCGAGCCAATTCATGAATGAATTTTTGACTGCATCCAGCAATTCAGAATAGATTTGCCTGATTCAATTTCGATTCGCTCGTCATGCCTTCGACCGACAATCTGCATGCGCTGGAACTCGAGGCCGTTCTCGCTCATTCACACGACCACGTCGTGATCGCCGACGAGCGCGGCCATATCCTCAAGGCCAGTGAGAGCTGTGCCGGCGTCTATGGCCTGCCGCTGCGGGACTTCATCAACGCTTCTACGTACGAACTACAACGCCAGGGCATCCTCTCGCCATCGATCACGGTGCGCGTACTCGAGCAGCGCCGGGCCTGTCATCTGATGCAGGCGACGCGGACCGGTCGCTCGGTGATGGCCAGTGCGTACCCGGTCTGGGATGGCGAGCACCTGGTTCGCGTCGTGAGTCTATCCAAGGACATGACCGACATCCGCACGCTGCAGCGCGAATACGAACTGCTGCAGCGTCAGCTGGCCGCCCGGGAAGCCGCCCCGCCGACAGCACTCGACGCCACTGCGGATATCCCGACCTGCAACCCGCGCATGCGCGAGATCGTCTCGCTGCTCGAACGCGTCGCCCCCACCGATGCGAACGTGGTGCTGCTCGGCGAGACCGGCGTGGGCAAAACACGGATTGCCGGACTGCTTCACCGGCGCAGCCAGCGCGCGGCCGGCCCGTTCGTGGAGGCCAATTGCGGCGCCATCCCCGAGACGCTGTTCGAGTCCGAGATGTTCGGCTATGTCGCGGGCGCGTTCAGCGGTGCGGCGCGCAACGGCAAGCCGGGGCTGGCCGAGCGCGCCCACGGCGGCACGCTGTTTCTGGACGAAGTCGCCGAACTCTCGCTGGCGATGCAGACCAAGCTGCTGCGCATCCTGCAGGATCGACGCGTTACCCGGCTGGGCAGCACCGAATCGCGAACGGCCGATTTCCGGCTCGTCGCGGCCACCAACCGCGATCTCGACGCCATGGTGGCCGACGGACGTTTTCGCCTCGATCTGTACCATCGGATCAATGTCGTACCGGTCACGATCCCGCCATTGCGGGAAAGAACCGAAGATATTCCGCTGTTCATCCAGCGCATGCTGGCGGCGCTTAACCAGCGCTACGGCAAGCAGAAATCGCTAGCGCCCGGGGCGTGGTCGGCCCTGCTAGCGCAGCGCTGGAACGGCAATCTACGCGAACTGGAAAACGGGCTGGAACGGCTCTACGTCTTGACTGAAGGGGCCACGATTCAAGCGGAGCCCGCGATGCTCGGGCCCGAGCTCATGCCGGCGAGCGGACAAGACGATAACCGTGACAATACGCCGCTACCGCGCCTGCGCGACGCCGTGGAGGCCGCCGAACGTGACTGCCTGACGGCCGCGCTGAAACGCTGCACCAGT
>CAWIGB010000001.1:0-51350 GCA_963835375.1 uncultured Gammaproteobacteria bacterium | reverse complement strand
ACTCATGAAGTTTCTTCCTGTCGGGTGGATACGGGATTACGGCGATGATCGAGTTCGAGCAAGCCCAGGCAGATCAGACCCAGCACCACGGCGAACCAGAGTGTGGCGATTCGGGCGATCAGCGTGACGCTGATCGCCGTGCCGGCTGCTACGCCGGCGAGCTTCAGCAACAGCGCCATCGCGGCCTCGGTACTGCCAAGCCCGCCGGGTACGAACGACAGCGCGCCGATCAGCATGCTGGTGGCGTAGATGCCGATCGCGAGCGTCAGGGCGATCGCCAGCCCGAGCCGGCCGGCGATCAGATACACCGACACGCCCTCGGCCGCCCACGCCATGCAGCCGAGGGCGAGCCCGCCGAGCATCGGCTTCCACGACAGCAGTACGAAAGCGCGCTCCCAAGCATGCACGAATACGTGCAGAACGTGGCCCACGAACGTCTGCGGATCGTCGACGCGTCGCTGAGCCGCCCGGAGCAGCGGACGGCGATGCATGGTCCAGAGCATGGCCGCGATCACGGCCAGCGGCGCGAGCACCCAGTAGACATAGCCGGTGAACGATACGATCGCGAGCAGCGACAGCACCAGAATCGATAGCAGGTCGAGCAGCCGCTCGGCGAACATGGCCGCGACGGTGTGCGCGTAGGGCACCTTCCGGCGCGCCAGATACACGGCCCGCACGCCTTCACCGGCCTTGCCGGGCGTGGTGGTGAGCGCGAAGCCCGACACATAGATGAGCAGATGACGGCCGATCGGGAGGGCGTGGCCCAGCCAGCGCAGGTAGCCGTGCCAGCGGGCGAAACGCAGGCTGTAATTGAACAGCGACAGGCACAGGATGCTGAGCCAGCCGACCCAGTCCAGCCGGTGCATGGCTGCCCACGTCCGCTGGCCGTCGACCCCTGCGATGAGGGTGAAGTACAGCAGCGCCGCGACCAGCAGAGAGATGAGAACCGTGGTCAGGCGAGGCAAGACAGGACTCTCGCACGTGGTGGTGTTGCATCGGGCACCGCGGGGCACCGCGAATCTTGCCCTGCGGCGAAGCCGGGCTTGCGCGAGGCGACCCACGCCATCAGCGGCGCGCGCCTGGGCTGACGCGATCGGCGACAGCAGCGCGGTGTCATAGGAACCATCAACACGCCCGGTTGGAATTGGAAATTTCGCCGGGCGGCCCTCAAGGCACCCCGCAGCCCCAGCGTATCGCAATCGACACGATGTCGCGTCCGGCGAATGCCTTACATGCCGGCCGGCGCGATACCTCACCTAGATTGAGCGCGCATGCCTGTCTGGCAAGTGAATGGGCGGGCCGGTATGCCGGCCCCTGTGCTGCGCTTGCCGCCGCTTCAAGCGGACTTGTCGTGACCGAGCTGCTGGCGCAGATCGCGCTTGCTGAACTTGCCGGTCGCGGTCCGTGGGATGGCCTGGACCATGACGAAATCCTCCGGCACCATCCATTTCGGCATGCGCTCGAGCAGGAACTCCCTCAAAGCCTCGGGCGCGAGATCGGCGCCGTCCCGCGGTACGACCGCGGCCAGCGGTCGCTCGCCCCAGCGTTCGTCGGCACGAGCGATCACCGCCGCCTCGGCGACATCCGGATGCCCCATGATCTCGTTTTCCAGATGCACCGACGAGATCCATTCGCCGCCGGACTTGATCACGTCCTTGGTGCGGTCGGTGATGTCGATGTAGCCGTGGGCATCGATGGTGGCGATATCGCCGGTTCGCAGCCAGCCGTCCGCGGTGAATTTCTCTTCGCTGTTGTCGAGTCGATAATAGCTGCCGGCAATCCAGGGGCCACGGATCTGGAGCTCGCCCATGGACTCGCCGTCGCGCGGGGCGATGTGCCCGTCGGCGTCCACGATGCGGATATCGACCAGGGGTACCGTGGTGCCCACCGTGGCGCGTTTCGCGTACTGCGCGTCCTCGTCCATCGCCCGGATCGCCGGCTTGAGCCGGCCGGTGGTGCCAAGCGGCGAGGTTTCGGTCATGCCCCAGGCCTGTATGACGGTCAGCCCGTGAGCGTCGAAGCGGCGCAGCATCGATTCCGGCGCGGCCGAGCCGCCGACGATCATCTGCAGATCGGGGTGCAGCGACCAGCGCTTGGGTTCGGCGTCCAGCGCATTGAGAATCGCCATCCAGATGGTCGGCACGCCGGCCGAGATATTCACGTCTTCGGCCACGTAAAGATCGAGCAGGCTCTCGGCGTCCAGATGCGGCCCGGGAAAGACCTGTTTCGCACCCACCATGGTCGCGATGTAGGGCAGCCCCCAGGCATTGACGTGGAACATCGGCACCACGGGCAGAACGGTATCGTTGTACGACAGGTCGAGATTGTCCGGCAGCGCGCCGGTCAGCGCGTGCAGCACGGTCGAGCGGTGCGAATAGATCACGCCCTTCGGCCGGCCGGTTGTGCCCGAGGTGTAGCACATGCCGCAGGCATCGTATTCGCTCTTCTCGGGGTAGACGAAATCGGCGGGCGCTTCGGCGAGCAAGGTTTCGTAGTCGACCAGATCGTCGGGTACCGGCTCGCCGGTGAGCGGCACCACGATCACGCGCTCGACATCGATCATGTCGGCGAACTTGCGATACAGCGGCAGCAGCACGTCGTCGACGATCAACACGCGGTCTTCGGCGTGGTTGATGATCCATGCGATATCGTCCGGCGCCAGACGGATGTTGACCATATGACAGACGCCGCCCATGGCCGGGATGCCGAAGTAGGCCTCGAGATGGGCGTAGTGGTTCCACGACAGGGTCGCCACGCGATCGCCGGCTTCGACGCCGGCCTGCCCGCAGCGCCGCGGCCAGACGCCGGGCGCGGGCGGCCATGTCGGCGTAGGTGTAGCGATGCAGCGTCTTGTCGGGGCGCTGGCTGACGATCTCGATATCGCCGAATTCGGTCTCGGCCCGATCCAGCAGATCGTCGAGCAGCAGCGGGCGGTCCATCATGGTCGACAACACGGGCGCATCTCCTTGCGCGGGTAGATTGATGGCAGCCAGCGTGGAATGCGCCTCGACCGGACGTCTACGCGGCTTTCGGCGCATGCCGCATCGATCGTGGCATGCTCACGGCTTCACGATTCTGTGCCGAGACCTGCATGCGCTACTGGGAGGATATGGCCGTGGGCGAGACCCGTCGCTACGGCCGATACGAGTTGACGGGTGAAGAGATCGCAGCTTTCGCGACGCGCTTTTCGCCACCCGCCGTGGCGGGCGCGGGCGCCGATGCAGCGCCCGGTTATCTGCTGTGCTGTATCGGCATGCGGCTGCTGGTCGATCATGCGCTGGCCGACCTGGCTTCGCTCGGCTCCCCGGGCGTGGACCATATCGACTGGCCGAACCTGGCGTATGTCGGCGATGTGGTCTCGCTGTCGACCGATCTGTTGTCGGCGCGCGTACTGGAGAGCCGGCCGGAGATGGGGCTGATCAAGCAGGCCATGGTCGTCGAGAACCAGCACGGCGAGCCCGTCGCGCGGATGTGGACGAATGCACTGATCGCGCGTCGCGAGGCCGCGTCATGATCGGCTTCGATGATCTCGAGCCCGGCCAGACGATCTCGCTGGGCCCGACCGGCGCGAGCCGCGAGGCGGTCATGGCATTTGCGCGCGCCTATGACCCGCAACCGTTCCATCTGAGTGACGAGGCCGCCAGCCGGACCTATTTCGAGCGCCTGTCGGCCTCCGGCTGGCATACCGGCGCCATGATGCTGGCGCTGTTCACCAACAATCCGGTCTGGCCGCTGGCGATTCGTGGTTGCCGCGAAATCCGCGATCTGTGCTGGAGGGCGCCGGTCTATCCCGACGATCGGCTATCGGCGGAAGTCGCTCGTGACCGACTGCAAGCGCCGCCGGAAAACGACGACACCGGCGCTGGTCACGCTGGCTATGCGGCTGCGCAACCAGGATGACGGCACCGTCGCCGAGATGACCGTCGTGCTCGCCGTCGCCCGGTGTATTGGCTGAGCCTGCCGGGCATCGCGATCAGCTGCGATGGGCCGCGCCGATGTATTCGGCGGTGCTCATCTCGTGCAGGCGGCTGGCGGTGCGTTCGAACTCGAAGGTGAGTTCGGAACCGGCATACAGATCGTCCGGGCCGGCCTCGGCCGTCACGAAGACGTTGACGCGTCGGTCGTAGAACTCATCGATCGCGTTGATGAAGCGGCGCGCGGCGTTGTCGTCGGCATCACCTAACACCGGCACGTCCGAAATCATGATCACGCTGAATTCGCGCGCCAGTTCGATGTAGTCGTTGGCCGAGCGCGGCGTGCGGCAGAGGGTGTCGAAGTCGAACCAGGCCGTGGCGTCCGCCCGTTGGCGGGTAGGCAGTTTGCGGCCCGAGGATCTTGACGTTGCCGGCCTCGCGGATCGGGCCGGTGGCCAGGCGCTCGAAATAGTGGGCGAGCACTGCCGTCGGCTTCGTCGCCCGGGGGCATCTGGTAGGTCGCCGATTCCTCGATATGATCGAGCCGGAAATCGGTGCCGTCGGCCAGATGCATGATCCGGCAATTGTTCTTCAGGCGCTCGATCGCCGGCAGGAAACGGTCGCGCTTCAGTCCGCCCTTGTAGAGATCGTCCGGATCGACGTTGGAAGTCGCCACCAGCGTGACGTTGCGCGCGAACAGCTCTTCGGTGAGTCGTGACAGAATCATGGCGTCGGCGATATCCGAGACGAAGAACTCGTCGAAGCACAGCACGCGATCGGCGGCCCAGTCGGCGGCGATCTTCTTCAAGGGGTCGCTCTGATTGGCGTAGCGCTTGCGCGCGTCGTGCACCTTCTGCATGAAGCGATGGAAATGCAGGCGCGTCTTCTCCTCGAACGGCAGCGCATCGAAGAAGCAGTCCATGAGATAGGTCTTGCCCCGGCCCACGCCGCCCCAGAGATAGAGCCCGTCCACCTGCGGCCGCTCCTTCTTGCGGCCGAACAGCCCGCGGCTCACGGTTGGGTTGTCCAGTAGCTTGCTCGTAGATCGACTGCAGGGCGTCGACGGCTTCTTCCTGGGCCGCATCGCGGATGAATTCCGGGTCCTGCAGATCGGTCTCGTAGCGCTGTCGGGGGCTGGGTGCGCGTACGGTATCGTCCATCGGGAAACAGGGCTGGCTAAATCAACCCGCGGATTATACGCTCGCGCGATGGCTGCCATCGACGCCGTGGACGCGGCAACCGCCGACGTCATCGAACGCTTTCTCGACGGCCTCTGGGCCGAGCGCGGGCTGGCCGAGGCCACGCTCGCGGCCTATCGCAACGATCTGGCCCAGTTCGGCCGTTGGCAGGACGCCCGCGGCGGGCTGCTCGCCGCCGAGGCCCCGCGATATCCAGGGCTATCTCGCCGAGCGCAATACGCCGGGTTCGAGCCCGCGCAGTGCGGCGCGGCTGCTGTCGAGCCTGCGCCAGTTCTATCGCTACCAGAAGCGGGCCGGGGCGGTCGCGCGCGACCCGACCGCGCTGATCGACATGCCGGCCCAGGGCCGGCGGTTGCCGAAGACCCTCACCGAGCGCGATGTCGAGGCGCTGATCCACGCGCCCGATGCGGAAACCGATCTCGGCCTGCGCGACCGCGCCATGCTGGAGTTGATGTATGCGGCCGGGCTGCGCGTATCCGAACTGGTGTCGGCCACGCGCGCCCAGGTCAACACGCGTCAGGGCGTGATCCGCGTGACCGGCAAGGGCGGGCGCGAACGGCTGGTGCCGCTGGGCGCTGCCGCCGTGGACTGGATCGAGCGTTATCTGGCGAGCGCGCGTGCCGCGTTGCTGGGCGTGGCCGTTTCCGATGCCTTGTTCGTGACCGCACGCGGCGGCGGCATGACCCGCCAGAACGTCTGGCATCGCATCCGGGTACATGCGCTCACGGCCGGCATCACGGCGCCGGTGTCGCCGCATGGCCTGCGCCATGCGTTCGCCACCCATCTGGTAAACCACGGCGCCGATCTGCGCGCGGTGCAGATGCTGCTCGGTCATGCCGATCTGTCGACCACGCAGATCTATACCCACGTGGCGCGCGCCCGGCTCAAGGCGCTGCATACCGATCACCATCCGCGCGGGTGAGCACGAACATGGCGAGAAACATCGAGATCAAGGCCGTATGCCACGACGACCGCCGCGCAACGCGGCCTCGAACGCATCGGCAACAGGCCCTTGCGCCGGCGCAGCCGTGGCCGAGCTTCATCAGGACGATAGCTTTTTCGGCTGTACGACGGGCCGGCTCAAGCTGCGTGATTTCGGCAACGGACGGGCGGAACTGATCGCCTACGAACGCCCGGATACGCCCGAGCCGAGTCTGTCCTCATATGCGCGCGTCGAAACCGATGATCCCGCCGAGCTGCGCTCCACGTTGACCGGCGCGCTCGGTTGCTGGGCCCGAGTGGTCAAGACCCGGCATCTCTACCTGGCTGGACGCACGCGGATCCATCTCGACCAGGTCGAAGGACTCGGCGATTTCGTGGAACTGGAGGTCGTGCTCGAGGCGCACGAGCCGCCGGGCGATGGTCGGCGCGAGGCCGAACGGCTGATGGCCGAGCTCGGCATCGAGCCGGCCGATCTGTGTGCGATCGCCTACGCGGACATGCTCGCCGCGAAGCGCTGAGCGAGCCGCCAACGGCCGTTCAACGCTCGAGCAGTTCCCGCTTGTTCGGCTTGTCCGCCCACTCGTCGGCGTCTTCCGGCGGTTTCTTGATCTCGGTGATCACCGGCCATTCGGCGGCGAGCTCCGCGTTCAATTGCAGGAAGTCGGCCTGGTCCTCGGGCAGATCGTCCTCGGCGACGATGGCCTCGACCGGGCACTCCGGCTCGCAGAGCGTGCAGTCGATGCACTCCTCGGGATCGATGGCCAGGAAATTCGGGCCTTCATGGAAACAATCGACCGGGCAGACTTCCACGCAGTCGGTGTATTTGCACTTGATGCAGTTTTCGGTGACAACGAAGGTCATGGTCAGCCTCGTCGCTTCTAGCTGTCGAAGGATCGGATTCGGAATGGCCGCGAGTTTACCAGCTGCCCGCGCCGCGAGCAGATGTCGGCCACGGATTGATGTCAGTCGCGTGGCTCGCGATCCAGTGCCATCGATCGCCAGTCCGTCGCCCCGAGCGATTCGACGTGGAGATCGAAGCGGCCGGCCCGGCGGTCGGCGAAGTAGCGCTCGAGTGTTCGATGGATGGTCGGGAACGCCAGTTGCGGCCAGTCGATCTGGTCCTCGGCGAGAAAGCGTACCTCGCTGCTCTCCTGGCCCGGCGCGTAGTCGTCGCCGACCATATCGGCGATGAAGAATATATGGATCTGGCCGATGTGGGTCACATCGATCATGTTGAACAGGCGTGGCTCGCGCACCCGTACGCCGGCTTCCTCGAAGGTTTCGCGTGCGGCGCCGTCGGCGCTGGTCTCGCCGAGTTCGAGAAAGCCGGCCGGCAGTGTCCAGAAATGCAGCCGCGGCTCGATCGCACGGCGGCACATGAGAATGCGCCCGTCGCGCTCGACGATGGTGCCCACCACGTTGCGCGGGTTGTCGTAGAAGATCTCGCCGGTGGCCGTGCAGACATTGCGCTTGCGGTCGTCGCCTTCGGGGACGCGGAACGCCATCGGGGCGCCGCAATTCGGGCAGAAATTCATGGGCTCGGGCATGGCGGGCATCGTGTTCGGGCCATCGATCGGTCGTCGCCGGGAGCTTCCGGCGCGACCATGCTACATCAGTGTTCCACACGCCGGCGGCCACGGCGGTGCACCGGCGGCAAGCGTGGCGAACGCTGATATGCTCAGGCGACAAGCAAACAGAATCGAGACCAGCCAGACGCATGAATCCAGCGATCAACGAAAAGCACCCCGCCGCCGGTGACGCCGACCTCGCCGAGGCCGACCGCGAACTGCGCGCCCAGGTCCGTCGTGCCGGTTCGCTGCTGGGCGATGTGCTCCAGTCGCAGGCCCGCTCCGAGGTCTTCGACACGGTCGAGACGCTGCGGCGAGGTTTCATCTCGCTGCGCGAGGCCGAGGACGAAGAGCAGCGCGCCAGGCTGATGTCGATGATCGATTCGCTGCCGGCCGAAACCATGACGGAGGTCACGCGTGCCTTCGCCATCTATTTCAACCTGGCGAACCTGCTCGAAGAGCTGCATGCGCACCGCACCCGTCGGCGTCTGGCCGCGAGCGGCGATCCGCGCTGGCTCGGCTCGTTCAATCGCACCTTCGCCGACATGGCCGCCCGTGGCGTATCCCTGGACGACGCGATGGCGCAGCTTTCGGATCTGTCGTTCATCCCGGTGTTCACCGCGCATCCGACCGAGGCCAAGCCGCGTGCCGTACTCGATGCGCTGCGGCGCATCTTCGAGTGGTTCCACGAGCTCACCTTCGGCAATCCCGACGAACTCAAGCGTACCGAGATCGAGGAGCACATCCGCCAGAACATCCAGGTGCTGTGGAAGACCGAGGAACTGCGCGGCTCGCGGCCGACGGTGGAGGACGAGATCCGCAACGGCCTTTACTACTTCCGGGCGTCGCTGTTCTCGAGCGTGCCGCAGATCTATCGCAACCTGGAAAAGGCGATCGAGAACAACTACGGCCAGCGCGTCGATGCGCCGGCCGTGCTCATGTTCGGCTCCTGGATCGGCGGCGACCGCGACGGCAATCCGTATGTCACGGCGCGCGAGACCCGCTACGCGCTGCGCCTGCAGTCGCGCGAGATCCTGTCGGAATATCTGCGCCGCATCGACGAGTTGTCGAGCCGGCTGGCGTTCTCTGCACGTTGGTGCAATCCCAGCCCGGAATTCCTGGCCGGGCTGGAGGACGACGAGCAGCGCATCGCCGCCCACACCGGAACGCGCCCGGAGCGCTACGCCGCCGAGCCGTATCGACGCAAACTCTATCTGATGCGCCGGCGCATCTCCGCGATGGTCGACCAGATCCAGACCGAACTGCGCCTGCGCGCCGAGCGCAGCGAACGGCCGCCGCTGGCGTACACCTCGGCCAACGATCTGGTCGACGATATCCGCATCATGCGCGGGTCGCTCATCGCGCACGGTGACGAGGCGATCGCCAACGATCGCCTCAAGGATTGGCAGCGTCTGGTCGAGACCTTCGGTTTCCATCTCGCCCGGCTGGACCTGCGCGAGGAATCCACCCGGCACACCCAGTGCGTTCACGAGTTGATGGCCGCGCTGAAGATCGAGGCGAACTATGAGTCGCTGGACGAGGCCGGGCGCGTCGAGATTCTCAACCGCGAACTGGCGCGCGAGGAAATGCCCGAACTCGGCCGGCTCGACCTATCCTCCGAGGTCGAGGACACGCTGGAAAGCCTGGCCGTGGTTCGCGAGTTCACGCGGACGCTCGGTAACGCCGCTTTCGGCAGCTATGTGATCTCGATGACGCACAGCGCCTCGGACGTGCTGGCCCTGGTGTGGCTCATGCGCGTGACCGGTGTGTACGAGCCGGGCGGTGAGAGCGCGCCCCCGCTGGCGGTCGCCCCCTTGTTCGAGACGGTGGCCGATCTGGAACACATCGAGCCGGTGCTGGACAAGCTGCTGGAGAATCCGCACTACCGTGCGTTCGTCGAGGCCGGCGCGGCAGACGGCATGCTGCGCCAGGAAGTCATGCTCGGCTACTCCGATTCCTGCAAGGATGGCGGCATCATGACCTCGCGCTGGCAGCTCTATCGCGCCCAGCAGGAAGCCGTTGCCCTGTGCGAACGCCATGGCGTGGACTGCGTGCTGTTCCACGGTCGCGGCGGCACGGTCGGCCGCGGCGGCGGGCCGACGCATCAGGCGATCCTGTCGCAGCCGCCGGGCACCGTGCGTTCGAAGATCAAGTTCACCGAGCAGGGCGAGATGATCTTCGCCAAGTACAGCAACCCGGAAACCGCGGTACATGAACTCACGCTCGGCGTCACCGGCACGCTCAAGGCCAGCGCGGCGCAGGCCACCGATGCCGACTTCTCGGACGAGGCTTCGCAACTGTCGGACCGTGGCGAGCGCTTCTATCGCGATCTGACCGAGAACACCGAAGGCTTTTTCGATTATTTCCAGGCGGCCACGCCCACCGCCGAGATCGGCGCGCTGAACATCGGCTCGCGGCCCGGTTCGCGGCCGTCCAGGGCCAACTTCGACAAATCCTCGATCCGCGCGATTCCCTGGGTGTTCGCCTGGGCGCAGTCGCGTCATACGCTGCCCGGCTGGCTCGGTCTCGGTACGGCGTTGACCGAAGGCGGCGTGGATACGGAATCGCTACAGATGCTGTATCGCGAATGGCCGTACTTCCGCACCATCATCGATAACGTGCAGATGTCACTGGCCAAGGCGGACATGACGATCGCCTCCGAATACGCGCAGCTGGCAACCGGGCAGGCGCATATCTTCGAGGCCATTCACGCTGAATACGACCGCACGGTGGCGGGCATTCTCGGCATCATCGGCGAGGCCAACCTGCTGGACGATGATCCGATCCTGCGTACGTCGCTGGATCGGCGCCGGCCGTATCTGGACCCGCTCAACCATATCCAGATCGCCGCACTCACACGCTATCGTGAAGCGGGCGACCGGATCTGGCTCGATCCCGTGCTGCGTTCCATCAATGCGATCGCCGCCGGCATGAGAAATACGGGCTAGGGCGGGTGATGAAACGTCGACCTGGTCGTGCCGTGTGGCGACGTCTGCGACACGGCACCCGAATTGCGATGCTCGCCGGCGCTCTGGCATTGATCGTCGCCCCGACCGCCTTCGCGCAAGTGAACGGCGGCGGGACGAATGACGCTTCGGCCAGTGATCGGCCGTTGTACCTGGATATCGTGGGCACGCAGGCCGGCCAGGCCATATTGCCGGACGACCTGATCGAAGCGATGGCCCGCGAGGTGCTCTCGCAGAGTGGTCAGGCTGTGCTCACGGTCGATGACGCTAATCTGCCAGACGGCGTGCGGGTGCTGCGGATCATGGTATTGGTCAGCGAGTCGCAGGACGCCACCGGCACGGCGATAGCGGCGGCCGCCAGCACCAGCCTGCTGCATACACCGGCCGATGGTAGCGGCGGTGCGGCGGCACGCTCGCTGTATCAGGGGATGCAACAGGAGATGGCGACCGGGCCCAGCGAAGCCGATGCCGAAGACGCGCTCCGGGCGCGCTTCAAGACCGAACTCCAGAAGCGCATTCGCGCCGCGATGTCGGCCGGACCCTGATCGCAGTGGCGCCGGGTGCATACAGGGCCGGTACGCACCGCGCCGCCGCGGCGCGGTTCAAGACGACCGGGAGGTAGACGAGCCGCCGGAACGAGCACCCGCTGGCAGCGCCGCTGTGTGCCGCCATGCGTTCGATGTCCCGGCGGTCACTGTTATCCTTCGAAACATCAATCATAGCGACAGGACCCAGCGATGGCCGATACCAACATGCCCGAGATCAAGATCGATGCCGACAACATGTATCGGGAGGAATCCTTCTCGGATCTGAAGGTCGGCAGCATCCGCAAGCTGATCCCGGTGACCGCCAACGGCGACGACGATGACTCGCGCGCCGTGCGTTACGAAGGTTCGGCCAGCCTGATGACGCCGGCGGGCAGTCTGCCGTTGTCATTCGAGCTGGAGGCCGACGATCTGGCGGGCGCGATCGAGAAATTTCCCGAGGCGGTCAACGCCGAGGCCGAGCGGGCGATCGAGGAGCTCAAGGAAATGCAGCGCCAGCAGAGCCAGAAGATCCAGGTGCCCGGTCAGGGCGGCGGTCAGGGTGGCTTCGGTGGCGGCCAGGGCGGTGGTCGGATCCAGTTCTGATCACTGCAATCGCCCGTGGAAGAGCGCCGATCGGTTCATCGCGAACCGATCGGCACTTCGCTTGCGACGGCGTCGGCGACCGAAAAACGATCAGTAGTGCGGCGGCGTTTCGTCGGTGACTGTATCCGGCTCGCCCTCGGCCAGCCGCTGCACGCGTTCCTCGAGTTGCCGGCAGCGTTCGGCCAGCCGTGCGATCTCGCGTGACTGAGCGAAAAGCTGCTGACTGAGTTGTTCGATCGCGTCGTCCTGATAGGCGATACGCACTTCAAGTTCATCGTGTTTGTCGCTCATGCCTCGTGCCCCGACGCCACCAGCCGAAGATCACGCGCGAGCGCGGCTCGCAGGCCTGCGACGGTAGCTTCGTCGTAGCCGGAATTGCTTTCCGGCAGTCGTCCCCAGACCGGGGCGGGCCAGCAGGCATCGTTGCGCTGGCGCGCGATGATATGCACATGCATCTGAGCGACCTGATTGCCGAGCGTCGCCACGTTCATCTTATCCGCGTCGAACCACTCGGCGCTCCAGCCGCATAGCGCACGGATCTGGGCGTTGACCCGTTCATATTCCGCATCGTCGAGTTCGTGCCAGTCCTCGGCGCCGGTGTCCGGAACCAGGATCAGCCAGCCCACCGCTGCGTTGCGGTGCAGTAGCACGGTGGCGCGTTCCAGAGTACCGAGGCGATGACAGTCGGCGAGCAGCCGTTCGTCGACGTTCATCAGAGGTTTCCCCGGTGTAACGGTGCCACGTGCGACCGCGGCGGAGTGAGAGACCATAGGAACAACAACTTTGATTTGCGAGCGGGAATGGATTGAGCGTTCAGACAACGGAGGCGCTCTGAAGATTCCCGTTCGACGTGAAGATCCAGGGGGCGGCATGCGCGCGGCCGACGGCAGGGCGGCGCCAGCGCAGGTCCATGCTGGTCGTCTCCCCGGACGACGACCGAGCGGCTCGATGACCGGATCGTGAGCTGGAATTCGGATGGTGCCCGGGGCGAGACTCGAACTCGCACTTTGTTTCCAAAATCGGATTTTGAGTCCGACGCGTCTACCAGTTCCGCCACCCGGGCGCAGCGTGTGCGAAGTATACCTGCGACGCGACGGTGCTGGGAAAGCGTTGTCGTGCCATGCTCGTCAATGATGAGCCAGAATTGATTCCAGATCGTTCTGGTAGGCGGTCACGGTCTGATGATAGGTGAGGTTCGGGTCCGATTTCGTGCCGTTGATCACGATGCCGTAGGCCGCGAACCCGCCGTCGGCCAGTCGGAAATACCCGGCCAGAGCGCGCACGGTGACCGGCTCGCTCAGCGTGCCGGTCTTGGCCACCAGCCGGGTTTCGAAGTCGAAATTGCCACGCTTGAGGGTTCGTGAGGGAGCCGAGACCGGCACGGGCAGGCTGCCATAGAACGACGGAAACAGGGCGTTCTGGTGGAACATGTAGTCGAGCAGCGAGACGAGGTCGCGCGCCGACACGCTGTTGCCCAGCGACAGGCCGCTGCCGCTGTCGAAGTTGGCGCTGCCGGTCGCGACCTTCGGATAGGCGAATTCGTTGGCATGCTCGGACAGCGCTTCGAGCGCCTGGGCGGCGCGCGGCAGCGACAACGGGCGGTTGTAGCCGCTGTTGGCGGCCACGTCGAGCGTCGAGCGTATCGGCCATGTAGTTGTTCGAATACGCCATCATCGGAATCAGCTGCTCGGCCAGCGACTCGCTTTTCACCCGGGCGAGTGTGGCGCCTTCATCCTTGACGTTGCCACTGCGTGTGGTGACGGCCCCGGCGACGTGAATGCCGGCATTCGCCAGCATCGCGGACAGCACCCGTGCTGTTTCCGCCGCCGCGCCGGTCACCGCGCGCTGGAAGTCGTAGGGACCGTGTCCGACCGGCAGGGAGCCGCGAATATGCAGCGTCGAGCGGCCGCTGTCGTAGGTACGCCAGGCCATCAGCCCGGCGTTGGAGCCGGCCGAGACTGTCTTGACCCGGTTATCGATGCGATAACCGGGCAGATCTTCGGGGTGCAGCACCACACGCGTCGGCTGGCCGGCGGCGGCGCCCGGATAGACCGTGGCCATGACGGTGCCGAAGTTCACACCGGCCGAGGACAGCGGCGCACTATATGAGTGCGAGGCGCGCTGGCGAGCGTCGCAGCGGTCCTCGGTCAGACACGGCACCGTGCCCCACAGCCCATTGTCGACCACAAGATTGCCGCTGACCTTGTCGACGCCGCGTGCCTTGAGCCGCATCACGAGTTCGTGCAGGTGTCGATTGTCCAGCGATGGGTCGCCGCCGCCCACGAACACCAGGTCGCCGTTGAGTGTGCCGTGCTTGAGTACGCCGTGACTGGCGAAGCGCGAGGTGAAACGATGGGCCGGGCCGAACTGCTGCAGTGCCGCCGAGGCTGAGAACAGTTTGCTCACCGAGGCCGGGCGAAGTCGTTCGTCGGGGTTCAGGGCGGCGATGGGTTGCATGTCGCCCAGACGCACCACGAGTGCGCTCACATGGGCATGTCGGGCCAGCGCGCGGAGATGGGGCAGGGTGGCGCTGCCGCTACCGGCGGCCACCGCGATGGAACTCCACAGCAGGGCAGCCGCGATGACGGTTGAGGCGAGACCGGACGAGCGAGCGATGGGCGGCATGAAACGATTTTTCCTGCGGCGGCGAGCAATGGCGGCCAGTCTAGACGCAGGGTTGTGCGCGACTCAATTAACGACGGCCCCGCGGTGGCCCGGCGTCGACTCGCGTCAATCGCGTCTCGATCGGCGCAGCCGTCGGGGCGCCGGTCGACGCGCCCTGCGCGCGTGTCTAAACTGCGCCGCCATGATTTATGAATCCCTGGGCCAGGCCGGCGACGCACGCCGCGGCCGTCTGCATCTGCCGCACGGTACGGTCGAGACGCCGGCCTTCATGCCGGTCGGCACCTACGGCACCGTCAAGGGCATGACGCCCGAGGAGCTGGTGGAGCTCGGTGCCGAGATCGTGCTCGGCAATACCTATCACCTGATGCTGCGGCCCGGCACCGAAATCGTCGGCGCCCATGGCGGGCTGCACGGATTCATGCACTGGGATCGGCCGATCCTGACCGACTCCGGCGGTTTCCAGGTCTGGTCGCTGGCCGAGATGCGCAAGCTCAGCGAAGACGGGGTCGCCTTTCGTTCGCCACTCGACGGATCACGTCAGTATCTCTCGCCGGAGCGCTCGATCGAGGTCCAGCACGCGCTGAACTCCGACATCGTCATGTGTCTGGACGAATGCACCGATTATCCGGTGTCCAGGGCCGACGCCGCGCAGTCGATGCAGCTGTCGATGCGCTGGGCCGCCCGCTGTCGCGAAGCGCACGGCGATTCCAACAACAAGCTGTTCGGCATCAACCAGGGCAGCGTCTTCGCTGATCTGCGCGCCGAGTCCATGGCCGCGCTTGTGGATATCGGCTTCGACGGCTATGCCATTGGCGGGGTTTCGGTCGGCGAAGGTTGGGACGACAAGGCCGCGGTGCTGGACGGTGTATTGCCGAAGACGCCGGCCGATGCGCCGCGTTATCTGATGGGCGTCGGCACGCCGGCCGATCTGGTGGCGTCGGTGGCGTACGGCATCGACATGTTCGATTGCGTGATGCCGACCCGCAATGCCCGCAACGGCTATCTGTTCACCCACGAGGGCGTGCTCAAGATCAAGAATGCGGTACACAAGCACGATACGGCACCGCTGGATGCCGCCTGCGACTGCTATACCTGCCGTCACTACAGTCGTGCTTATCTGCACCACCTGTTCCGTTGTGGCGAAATTCTGGCATCGCGCCTGAACACCTGGCATAACCTGGCCTACTACCAAAAGCTGATGCAACGTATTCGTGCTGCGATCGAGACGGGCGCCTACGCCGCCTTCATGCGCGATTTCTTCACGGGGGCGGAAGGGCGCGGTACACCGCAAGCCGCCCATGGCGGGTATGGCAGCGGCTGACGCACTACATCGGCGGCCCGGGTAGTCGGGCGGCAACAAACCCTATGGCATACTGTGCGGCTTGTTTGCGGCACAGTCCGCGCAACCTTGGACGAGGGCTTTTCTATGGATTTTCTTATTCCTCTTGCACACGCCCAGGCGGGCGGTGGCGGCGAAGGCGGCAGCGCCATCTATTCGATCGGTATGATCGTGGTCTTCTTCGCGATCATGTTCTTTCTGGTCATTCGCCCGCAGATGAAGCGGCAGAAAGAACACAAGAAGCTGATCGAGAGTCTGACGAAGGGCAGCGAGATCGTCACTGCCGGCGGCGTGGCGGGCCGCATTCGCGAGGTCGGCGAGAACTTCCTGGTCGTGGAAGTGGCCAAGGATGTGGAAATTCGCGTTCAGAAATCGTCCGTAACCAGCGTGGTGCCCAAGGGCACGATGGACTCGCTGTAAGTTCGCTGCGCGAGCGACCTGCGTTTTGCGATTGATCGGGGCCTTATGAACCGTTATCCGCTGTGGAAATATCTTCTGCTCGTCGCCGTGCTGGTCGTCGGGCTGCTCTATGCGTTGCCCAATCTGTTCGGCGAACAGCCGGCGGTCCAGGTCTCGAAGGCCAACGGCAATGCCGCGACCGAGCAGTTGGCGAGCCGCGTCAAGACCATTCTGTCCAACGCGGATATGGCCGCGCAGACTGTCACGCTGAACGACGGTCGACTGTTGGCGCGCTACGGCGGAACGGATGCCCAGCTCAAGGCTGCCGGGGTTCTCAAGCGCAAGCTCGGCGACGACTACACGGTGGCGCTGAATCTGGCGCCGTCCACGCCGGGTTGGCTGCGGGCGCTCAAGGCCCAACCCATGTCACTGGGGCTGGATCTGCGCGGGGGCGTGCATTTCCTGCTTCAGGTCGACATGGACGCGGTATTCAAGGATACCTACGACCGCTATGCCCGCGACGTACCGCACTATCTGCGGGATCAGTCGATCCGTTATCAGCGCGCCTACCGCGACGGCGACTCGGTCAAACTGGTGTTCCCGAACGCGGCCTCGATGAACAAGGCGCAGAATGCGCTGCCGAGCCAGTTCAGCAACCTCGAGTTCAAGGCAGCCCCGAGCGCCGACAACACGCTGGTGGCGACGCTCACCAACAGCCGCGCCCACGACATCCGCAATTTCGCGCTCGAGCAGAACCTGACCACCCTGCGCAACCGCGTGAACGAACTCGGCGTGGCCGAGCCTCTGGTCCAGCGTCAGGGCCAGGATCGCATCGTGGTCGAGCTGCCGGGCGTGCAGGACACGGCCCAGGCCAAACGCCTGCTCGGCAAGACCGCCACACTGCAGTATCGCCTGGTGGCACAGGGCCACGATCCGCAGCAGGCCGAGAAGACGGGCAATATCCCCGAAGGCACCCAGCTGTACCACATGAAGAACGGGCAGCCGATTCTGCTCAAGGACGACGTGATCGCCTCGGGTGATCAACTTGTCGATGCCTCGGCCGGCTTCGATCAGAAGACCAATCAGCCCGCGGTGTTCGTCACGCTCGACGGCCAGGCAGCGAGCAAGATGTTCAACGTGACGTCCTCGCATGTCGGCGATCCGATGGCGGTGCTCTACACCGAAACCCGCTTCGAGACCCATTACAAGAACGGCAAGAAGATCACGACGCAGCACAAGGATCAGCGGGTCATCAGTGTGGCCAACATCCAGAGCGCGTTCGGCAAGCGCTTCCAGACCACGGGTCTGCAGCGGGGCGAAGCCCACGATCTGGCGCTGCTGCTGCGCGCCGGTGCGCTGGCGGCGCCGGTCAACATCGTGTCCGAGCGGACCATCGGCCCGAGCCTCGGTGCCGACAACATCGCCGAGGGCGAGCGCGCGGTCGTGGTCGGCTTCCTCGTCGTGGTCGCGTTCATGGCGATCTACTACGGCGTCTTCGGCCTGATCGCCGATCTGGCGCTGTTCATGAACCTGGTGCTGGTGGTGGCCGCGCTGTCGATCATCCAGGCGACGCTCACGCTTGCCCGGTATCGCCGGTATCGTGCTGACCATCGGTATGGCGGTGGACGCCAACGTGCTGATCTTCGAGCGTATCCGCGAAGAGCTGGATGCGGGCAACACGCCGCAGTCGGCCATCAAGACCGGCTATGACAAGGCCTTCACCTCGATCTTCGATGCCAACATCACGACGCTGATCGCGGCGCTCATGCTGTTCGGCTTCGGCACTGGCCCGGTCAAGGGCTTCGCCGTCACGCTGAGCCTGGGCATCGTCACTTCGATGTTCACCGCGATCATCGGCACGCGTGCGATCGTCAATCTGATGTACGGCCGTCGCAAGCGGCTCAAAAAGCTCTCGATCTAGGACCCTTGCTATGCGTCTGATCAAGTCCAACACCTCGATCGATTTCATCGGCAAGGGCCGTTATGCGGTGATTATCTCCGCGATCGTGCTGCTGGTGTCCTGCGTGTCGCTGGGCATCGGCAAGCTCTCGTTCGGCATCGATTTCACCGGCGGCGTGGTGGTGCACGTGCAGTACCCGCACGAGGTCAATCTGAACAAGGTGCGCAGCGCGCTCAGTGCGGCCGGCTACGACCAGCCCACGGTCCAGCATTTCGGCAGCGCCGAGACCGCGCTGATCCGCCTGCCGGCCTCGGCCGGAAAGAAGGCGGCGACCGTCGGCGACAAGGTGATGAACGCGCTCAAGTCCGGGCCGCCGGGGGCGAGTCTGCAATCCGTGGAATTCGTCGGCCCACAGGTGGGCAGCGAACTGGTCAACAAGGGCGCGCTCGCGCTGCTCTATACGGTGATCGCGATCCTCGTCTACGTGATCTTCCGGTTCCACTGGAAGCTCGCGGCTGGTGCCGTGGCGGCGCTGGTGCATGACATCGTCGTCACCTTGGGTGTGTTCTCGCTCACGCACATGGATTTCGATCTGACCGTGCTGGCCGCGCTCCTGGCGGTGCTCGGCTACTCGCTCAACGACACCATCGTGGTCTACGACCGTATCCGCGAGAACTTCCGGCGCATGCGCAAGGCCACGCCGAAGGAAGTGGCCAACGCCGCCATCAACCAGACGTTGTCGCGCACGCTGATGACCTCGGGTACGACCATCATGACGCTGCTGGCGTTGTTCTTCCTCGGCGGGCCGGTCATCCACGGCTTCGCGGCGGCGCTTTTGGTGGGCATCATCACCGGCACGTACTCGTCGATTTTCGTGGCCAGTGCGCTCGCGCTGTATTTCAAGCTCAGCGCGCAGGATCTTTTTCCGCCGAAGGAAGAGGACGCAGCCAAGGCCGCCAAGATCACACGCTGATCACGGACGGACGCCCGACGGGCAGCGAACAGACCGACTGCGGGCCGTCATCGACGGCCCGTTTTCTTGAGCGGCTACCGTTGCTGGACGTATGCCGGCATGTCGGCGTGAATGGCCGGATCGCCGTGACGGACGCCATCGGGGTAGTACTCGGCCCAGCGTTGAACGCGTCCGGCCACGTCCCCCCCTGCCATGGCGGCGATGTAGGCCAGCGTCATGTCCATGCCGGCGGAGATGCCGGCCGAGGTCCAGATGTCGCCGTCGCGGACATAGCGCTGCTCGACCGCGTGAATCCCGTCAGTGCCGGCGAGTCGTTCGAGCGATGCGAAGTGAGTCGTAGCCCGGCGGCCATCGAGGAGTCCCGCGGCTGCCAGAATCAGCGCGCCGGTGCATACCGACAACACAGGCGCGCGAGCGGCATGCGCACGCACGAAATCCAGAATCTCTGGGTCCCGGGCCGCGGGGCGACTGCCCTGGCCCCCCGGAACGAGCAGGGCGTCGAGGCGCCCGACGGCATCGAACGCGATGTCGGGGGTCAGGTGCAGGCCCTTGGCACATCGAATGCCGCGGGTGTGTTTACCGATCAGCAGTCGTTCGCTGGGGCCCCCGTCCTGATCGGCCCAGACGCCGATCAGCTCCCAGGGGCCGAGCAGATCGAGCTCTTCCAGATCGTCGAAGACGAGAAACCCGAATCGCATGGCTTCACCTGCACGGCTGGACGTTACCCGCGAGCATGACGAAGACGCCGGCCGATGGCCAGCGTCGCCATGTCGCGCGAGGGCGCGCGGCGCTCAGCGGCCGCCGCGTGGCGTCTTGACGATCTTGTCCAGCAGCTGCGGGTAGAGCTTGGGATTGGTCGCGAGGATGTTGCCGGTCTCGAGCGGGTCGGCGTCGTTGTCGTGCGCATCGGACGCGATACCGCCGGCCGCGCGCACCATGAGCATGCCGGCGGCCAGATCCCAGGCCGACAGGCCGATTTCCCAGTAGCCGTCGAGCCGGCCGGCCGCGACATAGGCCAGATCCAGCGCGGCCGATCCCGAATGACGCATATGCCCGCAGGCCGAAAGCATGCGGTTATAAAGCGGCAGATAGGTCGCGATATCGCCGTGGCGGCGGTAGGCAAAGCCGGTGGAGAGCATCGATTCACGCATGCGCACCGTGTTCGACACGCGCATCCGGCGGCCGTCGACGCTTGCGCCCTTGCCGCGTTCGGCCACGAACAGCTCGTCCTTGACCGGGTCGTAGATCACGCCGTGCTCGACGACGCCGTTGACGCGACAGGCGATCGAGACGCAGAAATGCGGGATGCCGCGCATGAAGTTCATCGTGCCGTCGATCGGATCGATGACCCAGACCGTGTCGGATTCGCCAGTCTCGCCCGATTCCTCGGCGAGAAACGCATGATCCGGGTAATTGCGCCGGATGGTGTCGATGATCGTGGCTTCCGAGCGCTGGTCGGCCTCGGTCACGAAATCGTTTTCGGCCTTCTGGGTGACCTGGCCGGTATCGCCACGGCGGTAATACGAGAGGATGACGTCACCGGCACGCCGCGCGGCGGTGACTGCGATATTGGTCAGGGGTTGCATGAAGCGGGCGCCTAAAAAGAAGCTAGCGTAACATTAGCGCTCGATTTTTCCCGCGATCACGTCTTTCCATGACCGACTCCGAGCCCGCGATTCCGACGCCCGACGCTGCCGCCTTGTCCCGCCTGCGCATCGTGCTCGTGGGCGCCCAGCATCCCGGCAACATCGGCGCCGCGGCGCGGGCGATGAAGGTGATGGGGCTGTCCGATCTGGCGCTGGTCGCCCCGGAGCGCTATCCCGATCCGGAAGCCACCGCGCGCGCTTCGGGCGCCGACGATGTGCTGGCGAGTGCGCGCGTGCACGATACCCTCGATGCCGCGGTCGCGGATTGCGTGCTCACCATCGGTACCAGCGCGCGTACGCGTCGGACCCAGTGGCCGTTGATCGATGCACGCGACGCGGCCGGACGTGCGGTCGCCGCCACCGCCAACGGGCCGGTCGCGCTGGTGTTCGGTCGCGAGCGATCGGGGCTGAACAACGCCGAGCTGGATCGCTGCCAGCTGCATCTCCAGGTACCGACCAATCCCGAGTACAGCTCGCTCAACCTGGCGGCGGCGGTGCAGGTGGTGGCCTATGAACTGCGCGTGGCCAGTGGCCATCGTATCGCCGCCAGCGAGGCTCATGCCCCGGTACCGGCGGGCGATATGGAAGGCTTGTTCCAGCATTGGCACGACGTGCTGGTGGCGGCCGGGTTCCTCGATCCGAACGAGCCGCGCATCCTCATGCGGCGTCTACGGCGACTGTTCAACCGCGCCGCGCCCGATCGCATCGAGACAAACATCCTGCGTGGCGCGCTGCGCGCGCTGGACCCGCGCGAGTTGCCCAACCGGACGCCGAAGAACGACGACGATCGTTAGGGCGTGCCGAGCGCTGGACGCGAGCGCTACACTTGATCCCAGCGTTTTCGGCCCGAAATAGTCGTCAACGATTGAATGCTGACGCGCGATAGCGCGTGCCAGCTACGGGGCGCGCCGCCCGTACTCGCGGCGCCACGTTTGGGAATAGCCGATGTTTGCTCGCTTCAAGGAAGATCTGGACGCGATATTTGAACGCGATCCGGCGGCCCGCAGCGTGTGGGAGGTCATCTTCGCCTATCCGGGGCTGCATGCCATCTGGTGGCATCGCGTTGCCCACTGGTGCTGGACGCACGGCATGAAGTTGATCGCGCGCATCATTTCGAATCTTTCGCGCTGGTTCACCGGGATCGAGATTCACCCCGGAGCGGTGATCGGGCGCCGATTCTTCATCGACCACGGCTTCGGCGTCACTATCGGTGAAACCACCGTGATCGGCGACGACTGCACGATCTACCAGGGCGTCACCCTCGGCGGCACCAGCTGGAGCCCGGGCAAGCGTCACCCGACCCTCGAGAACGATGTGGTTGTGGGCGCTGGCGCCAAGGTGCTTGGTCCGTTCACGGTCGGCGAGGGGGCGCGCATCGGATCGAATGCGGTGGTGGTCAAGGAAGTGCCGCCGGGCTGCACCGCCGTCGGCGTGCCGGCCAAGCTGGTCAAGTGCAAGGACGGCACGCCCGAGGATCGACGCAAGGAAACCGCCGATCGCATCGGCTTCTCCATGTACGGCGTGAGTCAGGACATGCCCGACCCGGTTGCGCGCGGCATCGATGCCATGCTGGATCACATCGATGCGCTCGAGCGGCGCCAGGACGAACTGGAGAACCTCACCAAGCGTCTCGGCGCGCGTCTGGATGAAGAGCGCCCGGAAACCGATCGCGTCTGACATGAGCGCGTCTGTCTATCTCGATCATGCGGCCACGGCGCCGCTGGCGCCGGGCGTGGCCGAGGTGATGCACGAGGCGCTGGTGGCGGCGTTCGGCAACCCGTCGTCGCGGCATGGGCCGGGCGCCGTGCCCGCGCGCTGGTGGATGAGGCCGCTGAAACGCTGGCCGCGCTGATCGGCGCCGAGCCGCGCGAGATCGTATGGACATCCGGCGCGACCGAATCGTCAAATCTCGCGCTACGCGGTGTGGCCGAGTTCGTCGGCGAGGGCGCGCGTATCGTCTCCGTGGTCACCGAGCATCCGGCGACCCGCGATACGCTGGCGGCGCTGGCGAAGACAGGCGTTACCGTGGACTGGCTCGCGGTGGACGAGCATGGCGCGATCGACCACGCTGATCTGGCGGCGGCGCTTGCCGAAGGCCCGGATCTGGTGTCGATCATGCAGGTCAACAACGAGACTGGCGTGATCCACGATATTCCGGCGATCGCCGCGCAATGCGCGGCCGCCGGCGTGGCGCTGCATGTGGATGCCGCGCAGAGTCTGGCGCGTCTGCCGATCGATGTCCGGCACACGCCGATCACGCTCATGTCGCTGTCGGCCCACAAGATCGGTGGTCCGAAGGGCATCGGTGCGCTTTACGTCCGGCGGCGGGTGCCGAGAACCGGCCTCGCGGCACAGATCATCGGTGGTGGGCAGCAACACGGTCTCCGGGCCGGCACCCTGCCCACTCATCAAATCGCCGGCTTTGGCGCGGCCGCGGCCTACGCGGCCACATCACGGTGTGGCGGCACAGCCCGAATGGGCGCGTCTGCGCGATGCATTATGGAATGCGCTGGCGCCGCTGGACGGCATACATCGCAACGGCCGCCCGGAACAGACCGCGGCGCCGTTTCTCAGTGTGAGCGTGACCGGCGTGCACGGCGCGGCACTGGTCGCCGGGCTGAACGAGGGTGAGCCGGCGCTGGCGGTTTCGGCCGGTGCGGCCTGCAGCGCAGCCAAGGGCGAGTCGTCGCACGTGGTTCGTGCGATGGGGCGCTCGCCGCGCGAGGCGGCGGCGACGATCCGGTTCTCCCTCGGCCCCGGGGTGGACGAGGCTGCGATCGAAGCGGCGGCGCAGCGTTTCATGGACGAAGTCACGCGGCTGCGCGCGCTGGCCGCGGCCGCCTGATTATCGTGGCGGCCGACGAGGCAATCATGGCGCGTTTTCTGCGCCCGGGCTATGCCGTCGATCCGGCAGCGCTCGACGCCTGGCCGGCCAGCGGCGCCGCTGAAACGCCGGGCGAGGATGCGCGTTGTCGCGTGTTCCTGGCGCTCGACGAGACGGGGTGTCTGCGCGCAGCATTCGCGGCGTTCGGGCCGCCTGTCGTCGTGGCCTGTGCAGACTGGGTCTGTGAGCGCGTGGCTGGTCAGACGGTCGAATTTACACGTATTATTACATTGGCCGATGTCGAAAAGGCGTTGGCTCTGGCCCCGACACAGCGATACGCTGGGTTGGTGGCGATCGACGCGTTAGCCAACGCGGTGATCAATCTGGGACGATAGCGTTATGAGCGAAACGACACTGCAAACCGAAGATATGGTGCTCACTGAAGCCGCCGCCGAGCGCATCAAGTATCAGCTCGAAAAGCGCGGCCACGGGTTGGGCCTGCGCGTGGGCGTGCGCAAGTCCGGCTGTAGCGGTTATATGTACACCATGGATTACGCCGACGAGATCGGCGACGAAGACGATGTCTTCGAGGGACACGGCGCCAGAGTGGTTGTGGCACACAAGCACATGCAGGTTCTGGCCGGAACCGTCGTGGATTTCCGCTCCGAAGGGCTGAACCGCATGTTCCGGTTCGACAATCCGCGCGCCAAGAACGCCTGCGGCTGTGGTGAGTCGTTCATGGTGTAGGGGCTGTCGCTCTTTCATGCGAGCCCGCGCCGACGCCCTGGCGGCAAGCCGAGGCGCCGTCAGTACAGCGTGGTGCGTCCGTACCAGCCAGCGGTAACGCAGAATTGCGGCCCGAGGGGCTGGCGGGGCTCGAAACCCGTGCATGTCGCGTTGCTTGGCTCGAGCGTGCGCGACGCCCGGCGGCTCGTGCCTTGCCTGGCCGGATTTCGGCCCCGGTGCGGCTTCGGTATGGAGCGACAGCAGAATCTCGGCGGCTTTCCCGAACGCCGGTTGCGCGTGCGAAGCCGGCGTTCGTCATCGCACTCGATTCATTCGATACCCTGACAGGGCGCGCTTGTCCGCGATACAATGCGAGGTTATCCGCGCGCACATGCCGCATGCCTGCGGCGGATATCAACCATCGTATTGTTTCAGTAGGAGAATCCATGGCCGTCGAGCGCACCCTGTCGATCATCAAACCCGACGCAGTCGCCAAGAATGTGATCGGTGAGATCTATCGTCGTTTCGAGAATGCCGACCTCAAGATCATCGGCGCCCGCATGGTGCAGCTGTCGCGTGAAGACGCCGAGCAGTTCTACGCCGTGCATTCCGAGCGTCCGTTTTTCAACGCGCTGGTCGAGTTCATGATCTCCGGCCCGGTCATGGTCCAGGTTCTGGAAGGCGAGAACGCCATCGCCAAGAACCGCGACCTGATGGGCGCGACCAACCCGAAGGAAGCCGAAGCCGGCACCATTCGCGGTGATTTCGCCGAGTCCATCGACGCCAACGCCGTGCACGGCTCGGACGGCGAAGACACCGCCGCCACCGAGATCGATTTCTTCTTCGGCAAGGACGGGCTCTGCCCGCGCTAAGCGCACGCGCTTAACCGAAGAAAACCGGACCGATTCGCCATGACGAACGCCGACACCGAAAACCAGACCCCGATCCGAACCAGCGCAACCGCCAGCGGTACGCGCGTGAACCTGTTCGGTCTAGATCGGGAGGCGATGTCGGCGTTCTTCAAGCAGCACGGCGAATCGGCCTTCCGGGCGAAACAGGTCATGCAGTGGATCTATGCCCGCGGCGTGACCGACTTCGCGGCCATGACCGACCTGTCCAAGAACCTGCGGGACCGCCTGCCCGAGATCGCCGAGATCCGGCCGCCGGCCCGTATTCGCGAACAGGCCAGCAAGCGACGGCACCCGCAAGTGGCTGCTGGCGGTCACCGAGGACATGGATCCGGACAACGCCATCGAGGCGGTCTATATCCCGGAGGCCGATCGCGCCACGCTGTGCATCTCCTCGCAGATCGGCTGTGCGCTGGACTGCTCGTTCTGTGCCACCGGCAAGCAGGGTCTGAACCGCAACCTGACCACGGCCGAAATCGTCGGCCAGGTGTGGATGGCCGAGCACGATCTGCGCGCCCAGGGCAAGGTGCACGGCGACCGCGCGTTGTCGAACATCGTGTTCATGGGCATGGGCGAGCCGCTGGCCAATTACCGCGCGGTGGTGCCGGCGATTCGTATCCTGCTGGACGACTACGGCTTCGGCCTGTCCAAGCGGCGGGTGACGGTGTCGACCTCCGGCATGGTGCCGTTCATGGACCGGCTGCGGGCCGAAGTGGACGTGGCGCTGGCGGTATCGCTGCATGCGCCGACCGACGATCTGCGCGACGAACTCGTGCCGATCAATCGCAAGTATCCGCTCGATGAACTGATGGCGGCCTGCGATCGCTACGTGGACGGCAAGGAACGCCGGGCCCACGTGGTCTACGAATACGTGCTGCTGGCTGGCGTCAACGACCAGCCCCAGCATGCCAAGGCACTGGCGAAGCTGCTCGGCAGCCGGCGGGCCAAGGTCAATCTGATCCCCTTCAATCCGTTCGACGGTTCGGGCTACGAGCGCCCGGCCGAGGCGAACATCCGAGCGTTTCAGGATGCGCTGCATGCCCGCGGGCTTGCGCACGACCGTGCGGCGTACGCGCGGCGACGATATCGATGCCGCCTGCGGCCAGCTGGTCGGGCGCGTGCGCAGCAAGCAGAAGCGTCATTTCCGCGATGTGCCGATTCGCGTCGAATCCCGACCGGCTTCTACGCGTATGAGTCGAGGCCCGGTTGCGCTGATCGTCTGCCATGGCGCTGGCTGCGCTGTTGTCGATCGCGGGCTGCGCGACCGAACGGCGGCGTCAATCGTCAGGATGCGGCGGCCGCCAACGCCAACGTCGGGGCCGATTATCTGCACAAGGGCCAGAACGACCGGGCCCAGCAGGCGTTTCGCAAGGCGCTCGGTTACGAGAAGGACAACTTCACGGCCAACTGGGGCATGGCGGTGGTCAGCGAACGGCTCGATCAGCCCGCTCGGGCCCGCCGGTATTTCGAGAAGGCGCTGGCGATCCGGCCTGCCCCCGAGGTCTACAACAGTTATGCCGCCTTTCTCTGTGAGCAGGGCCAGACCGATCAGGGCGTGGCCAATTTCAAGCGGGCGCTGAAAGCCGGCAATGCGGGGGATCGGGCCGACAGCCTGGCCAACGCCGGCCTGTGTCTGTACCGGGCGCATCGCGTCGACGGCGCCGCCGACTATTTCCGCCGTGCGCTCAAGGCCGATCCGAAGCAGGGTACGGCCCTGACGCATCTGGCCTCAATCGAATACCATGCGCAGAATTATCTGAGCGCGCGCGCGTTTATCGAGCGCGCCGACGCCGCGACCAAGCTCGATGCCGACCAGTTGCTGCTGGCCGCGCGCATCGAGCTGGCGCTGAATGATCGGTCCGCCGCGGCGGCCTATCTCAAGCGCCACAATGCGAACCAGCCCACGGCGAGCCGATCGCTGAGCCAACTGGAGTCATCGCGTCAATGAACGCAACGCACGACGATCAATCCGACGAGCGGAAAGAGCCGGGACTGACCCAGAACGCCGACGACGAGGCGGCGTCGCCCGGGCTCACGCGCAACAAGTCCGATGGCCTGACGCCCGGCGAAATCCTGCGTGAGGGGCGTCTGGCGCATGATTACACCGTCGAAGATCTCTGTGCGCAGACCAAACTCAGCCACCATACGGTCGAGGCGCTCGAGGAGAACGACTTCCAGTCGTTGTCGCAGCCGGTGTTCGCGCGCGGCTACTATCGCCAGTGCGCCAAGGTGCTCGATCTGGATATCGATCGGCTGATGGCGGCCTATACGGAGATCGTCGGCGACGCGCCGAAACCGCGCATCGATCATCGCTCGGTCGGCGCCGGTGTGATTCCGATGGACGTCACGCCGGGCGCGTGGCTTTCGTTTCCGTGGTCTGTTCATTCTGCTGCTCATCGTCGTGGCTGTCGTGGCGGCGATCGTGTTCGTGTTGCCGTCCAACGGCGTGCCGGGCGCGATCTCGGGCAACAGCGGCAGCGACAATAGCGACCAGGGCAATCAGAGCACCAAGACCTTCGAGTTCAATTCGTCGAACGACGAGGACACCGGCAAGGCCGGCAGCGCGGACAGTACCGGGAACGGCAACGACTCGGCCGCGACGAACGACAGCGGCGCCGGCGCGCCCGCGGGCACGCCCGATGTGGTCGGCGACAATGGCGGTCAGCCGTCTACCGGCAAACAGCCCGGCGGGCGCAACGTCAACAAGTCGCTCGGCATCAACCCGCCGAACCAGACGGGTGACCAGGCAGCCGGTGGCGCGGATGCGTCCCAGTCGAGCCAGCCTTCGGTGCCGCCGAATCGTCTGGTGCTCACGTTCAACAAACGGTCGTGGGTGCGGGTCACCGATGCCAATGGCAACCGCATGGCCTCGGGTATCTTCGAGTCCGGCAAGACCAAGGAATTCAACGGCAAGCCGCCATACAAGATCACGCTCGGTTTCGCGCCGGGTGTGAAAGTGACCATCGGTGGCCAGCCGGTGGACGTCGCCGGCCAGACCAGCGGGCGGCGGCATCGCCCACCTGACGGTCAATGCGGCCGGCAACGGCTAGTCAATCAGTCACGATAGAAGGATTCGATGAGTCAGCGTATTCAATCGATCCGCGGCATGCAGGATGTCCTGCCCGCGGAAAACGCGTTGTGGCACACGCTGGAACGCACGGCGGCCGAGGTGTTCGCGGCCTATGGCTACGAACAGATCCGGTTGCCGATCATGGAGCGTACCGGGCTGTTCGAGCGCGGCGTCGGCGAGGTCACCGACATCGTCGAGAAGGAGCTCTATACCTTCGATGACCGCGGCGGCGAATCGATGTCGCTGCGGCCCGAGGGCACGGCGGGCGCGGTGCGCGCCGGCATCCAGCACGGCCTGCTGCACAACGCCACTCAGCGGTTGTGGTACGTCGGCCCGATGTTCCGCTATGAGCGACCGCAGAAGGGGCGCCAGCGCCAGTTCCATCAGTTCGGTGTGGAAGCCTTCGGCCAGACCGGGCCGGACGTGGATATCGAGCAGATCGCGATGTCGTCGCGGCTGTTCAAGCGGCTCGGCATCAGCGGCCTGCGGCTCGAGATCAACACGCTGGGCACGCCGGCCGAGCGGGCGACCTACCGCGACGCGCTGCATGCCTATTTCAGCGCGCACCACGACGCGCTCGATGCCGACAGCCAGCGCCGGCTGGATCGCAACCCGCTGCGCATCCTCGACAGCAAGAACCCGGAGATGGCCGAGCTCATCGCGGACGCGCCTTCGCTGACCGACTATCTGGGCGAGGAATCGGCCGCCCATTTCCAGGGCTTGTGCGACGGCATCGAGGCGCTGGGCATCGACTACACCATCAACCCGCGGCTGGTGCGCGGCCTGGACTACTACACGCGCACCGTGTTCGAGTGGCTCACCGACGATCTCGGCGCCCAGAATGCGGTCTGTTCGGGCGGGCGTTTCGACGGGCTCGTGGCCCAGCTCGGGGGTTCCGATACGCCAGCGACCGGTTTTGCGATGGGTGTCGAGCGCGTGGTTGCGCTGATGGAGGCGCAGGGCGTGCCGCTCGACGATCTCGCGCCGCAGGCCTATCTGGTCCATACCGGCGAGGCCGCAAGCGCGCGCGTGCCGGCGCTCGCCGAACGGCTGCGTGATGCGCTGCCCGAGCTGCGCCTGCGGGTGCATGCCGGCGGCGGCAGCTTCAAATCGCAGTTCAAGAAGGCGGACAAGAGTGGGGCGCGTCTCGCGCTGGTGTTCGGCGACGATGAGGCCGCCGGCGATACACTCCAGATCAAACCGCTGACCGACGACCGGGAACAGGAGACAGTGGGGCTCGCCGAAGCACCGGCGCGGATCGCCGCGCTGCTGGCCGACGCCCACGGCTGACGACGACAGCCGACGGAACGACACGAGAAAGGACGGGAATGGCGGACTACGACAACAACGAAGAGCTGGCGAGCCTGACGCGCTGGTGGTCCAAGAATGGGACCGCGGCGATCATCGGCGTGCTGATCGGGCTGCTCGCGATCGGCGGCTGGTATGCCTGGGGCTGGTACAGCAATCGTCAGGACGCCCAGGCGGCGGATATGTACGCCCAGGTTCAGCATGGCATCAGCACGCACAACGTCACGGGCGGCATCGACAACATCGTCGAGAAGCTCAAGAACGATTACAGCGGCACGCCGTATGCCGGCGCGGCCGCACTGGCCATGGCCGGCTACTATGTCGGTCAGAGCAAGCTCGACAAGGCCGCCGCCGAGCTCGACTGGGCAATGAAGAACGCCGACGGCAAGGGCATCCGCCAGATCGCCACCGTGCGCAAGGCGCGCGTGCTGTGGGCCGAGAACAAGCCCGATGCAGCGCTCAAGTTGCTGAACCAGGACCACCCGGCGTCGTTCGACTCGCTCTATGCCGAGCTGGCCGGCGATATCCATGCCGCCCAGGGCGATCGTCAGGCGGCGCATGCGGCGTACGAGAAAGCGCTCGCCAAGTCTGCCGCCGAACGCGCCCAAGCAGATGCTTCGAGCAGAAGCTCAAACAAAACGCACCGGCCGCGGCCGCCAGTGACATGCCGACCGATTCCAAGAAGTCCGACTCATGAAGAATTATCGACGCACGCTCGCCTGTCTGACGCCGCTGCTGGTCGCCGCCACGGTCGGCCTGACCGCCTGTGGCGGCGGTTCCACCATCGCGCAGCCGAAACCGCTGACCGAACTGCCGAATCCGTCGTTCCGGATGCAGGTGCTATGGCATGCGAACGGCGGCAGCGGCGCCGGCAAGTACGAGGCCGGTTTCGAGCCCGCGGTCGCCAACGGCCGGGTCTACGTCGCGAACAACGATGGCGAGGTCGTGGCGCTGAATCTGGCCAACGGCCATCGCGTCTGGCACGTCGATACCGACGAGCAGCTCATCTCCGGCCCCTCGGTGGTGGACGGCACGTTGCTGGTCGGCACTCGCAATGGCGAGGTCATCGCCCTGTCCGCCGACAACGGCAGCAAGGACTGGAGCGCCGATCTGTCCAGCGAAGTGATCGCAGCGCCGGCCGGCACTTCTGATGTCGTGGTGGCGCGCACGGTCGACGGTCATGTCGCGGCGCTGAACATGGCCACCGGCGATCGCCTCTGGACCATCGAGAGCAGCGTGCCGAACCTCACCATGCGCGGCACGGCCTCGCCGGTCATCCAGGGCAACACGGTGTATGTCGGCATGGACAGCGGCAAGGTCCAGGCGCTGGATCTGGCCACCGGTGAACAGCGCTGGGAGCAGACCGTGGCGCTGCCGGAAGGCCGTTCGGAGCTGGATCGCATCGTCGATGTGGACGGCAACCCCCTGGTTGATGGCAACAGCGTTTATGCGATCAGTGCCGGCGATGCGCTGGTGTCCATGAGCGCCAATGGCGGCCAGATTCGCTGGAAGCACAAGATCGCGTCGGAGAACAATCTGGCCGTGGACAACAGCAACGTCTACGCCACTGACATGAACAGCGTGGTATGGGGCGTCTCGCAGGCCACCGGCGAGCCGGTCTGGAAGCAGGACGCGCTGGAATACCGCAAGCTCTCCGCGCCCGCCGTGGTCGACGGCCATGTGCTGGTCGGCGACTACGAGGGCTATCTGCACTGGCTGTCGCCGAGCGACGGCTCGATCGAAGGCCGTGGCCGACCGTTCGGTGAAGCCGATTCGCGCCCAGCCGGTTGTGGTCGGCGATCGGGCGATCGTGCTCGGCGCCGACGGCGAGGTCGCCGCCGTGCGCTTCGCCTCCAGCGGCAGCTGATCCGTGGCAGACAGCGGGGCCGTCCTCCCGGTCATCGCGCTGGTCGGCCGGCCGAACGTCGGCAAGTCGACCTTGTTCAACCGGTTGACGCGATCGCGCGATGCGCTGGTCGCGGACCAGCCCGGGGTCACGCGTGATCGTCAGTACGGCTATGCCGTGCACGCCGGCCGTCGTTTCATCGTGGTCGATACCGGCGGTATCGGACAGGACGACGAGGATATCGACACGCGGGCGCTGGCCCAGACCGACGCGGCACTGGAAGAGGCCGATGCGGTGCTGCTGGTGGTGGATTATCGCCAGGGCCTGATGGCCGGCGACGAGGCGATCGCCGATCGGCTGCGGCGCAACGGCCAGCCGGTGTTCGTGGTCGTGAACAAAAGCGAAGGCCAGGCCGGTGTGACCGCCAACGCCGAGTTCCACGCGCTGGGTCTGGGTGAGCCATGGGCGATCTCGGCGGCGCACGGCGATCGTGTGAATCTGCTGCTGGAGCAGCTGTTCGCCGATCTGCCCGAGCCGCGTGCGGCGGTGCGCGCCCATCGCCCCGATGCCATTCGAATCGCGCTGCTGGGCCGCCCGAACGCGGGCAAGTCCACGTTGGTCAATCGTCTGGTCGGCGACGAGCGCATGCTCACCCAGGACGCGCCGGGCACCACCCGCGACGCCGTGGCCAGCGAGTTCTTCTTCGACGACAAACCGTACGTCATTGTCGACACGGCGGGCGTGCGGCGCCGCTCCAGGGTCGACGACGGCATCGAGAAACTCAGCGTCATCAAGGCCATGCAGGCGGCCGAACAGGCCCAGGTCGTGGTGTTGATGCTGGATGCCCGCGCCGGCCTGTCGACCCAGGATATCCGCCTGCTGAATCTGGCGGTCGAACGGGGCCGTGCGGCCGTGATCGTGCTCAACAAGTGGGACGGCCTGTCCCAGGACGAGCGCGCGAAACTGCATGCGAAGGTGGTCGAGCGCATGGGCGCATTCGACTACCTGCCATTGCTGTTCGTCTCCGCTCTGCACGGCTCCGGTCTGCGTGATCTGATGGAGGCGATACAGGCGTCCTACGCGGCGTCGTTCGCCGAACTGTCGACGCCGCAGGTATCGCGTGCGCTCGAAGAAGCCGTGGAAGCCCATGCGCCGCCGGCGATCCACGGGCGGCGCATCAAGCTGCGCTTCGCCCATCAGGGCGGGCGCAATCCGCCGAAGATCGTGATCCACGGCAACCAGACGCAGCGGCTGTCGGCCGAATACAAACGCTATCTGGAACGCCGGTTCCGCGAGCACTTCAACCTGTTCGGCACGCCCATCCATCTGGTCTTCAAGAACAGCGACAATCCCTACGCCGACAAGGCGCGCGGGCGGCGCCGGTAAACGCGCCGCCGCGCTTGCGGGGGCATCTCTGTACCCGCCTGTGAGAACGGCTCGTCCGGTATGGCAGCGAACGGCGCACATGCTGCCGGCCCCGGTTGCAGACACGCTCGCTCCCGTCCAGGTGGTTGTGTCGATGCGTCGACCTGTCCCGACAGACGGGGCCGTACAGACGACGGCGACGGGGCGCGAGGAGCAGCCTGCTTACGGGTTGCGGCGTTGGGCATTAGCTGGCCGTAAAACGCTTCCCCGCTTTTAAGCAAGCCCGAGGTACGCGGGGTTTACGGACGAGATTACGCCGGTGACATTCGAACAGTGGGCTACGCGATCAGGCCAGGGAACCCAAGGGCGGCGCGGATGCGGCAACGCTGGCTTGCGGCTTATCGTCTTTCCCGGAAGGGGCGCCGCCGTTCCCGGGCGTTGGTTCTGCCCGCGGGAATGAACCATGGCGCCGCCGCGCCGCCTTGCCCATCTGGCCGACGCGATTCGTGCCGCCCACGCGGTGCGTGGACGCAAATGCCGGAGGCGCCGCCGCCGGCGCTTGGCCAGCGACGTCTTCACCATGGGTTCTTTGCTTTCGCTGACCAGACAGCGCCCGCCGATTGCCGATTTTTCCAGGCAGAACGTGGAACCGAGCAGCATCGGAGCAGAGCGAGCCTGATCGGGTGAGCGGTCGGCAAGAGCACCAGGCGGCGGTATGTCAGTTGATACCCCCGCCTGGCGCTCTATCCGTGACAGCGCTTAATGCTTGAGCAGGAAGTTGGCAACCCAACCCTTGCGGCCGTCATCGAATTTCACGTAGCGCCAGCCGTGGTCCTTTTTCAATATCGCGACCGAATCGCCTTGTTTGGCTTTCAAGAGCACGTCGGAATGTGTGCTCGGGTGGTTGCGAATATTGACCACGTTGCCGGCGATCTCGGCCCGCGGGGCGGATTTGTCCGCTTTCGACGGGGCTTTCTTGTCAGCCGTGACGCTGGCGGTCTCGCCGCTTGTCGTCGTGGACGCGCTGCCGTTCGCCGGAGATGTGCCGCTCGACGCGGAGGCGGCCGACGTATGGGCTGCGGCGTTGCTCGGCGCCTTGCCCTGGGCCTTGCTGTTGGTGCTATCGGCCGAGGTGCCGGTGCACTTGCCTAACAGGCCCTCGAACCAGTTGCATTGGCTCTTCTGCGATGAAGAGGCAGTCGTGTTGGATGCGCTGCCGGCCTGGACGTTGGAATACTGGGACGCCGTCTTGGTGGTATACGGCTCGGTGTGGCCGTCGGCAAATACCAGATGCGGATGCATCTTCTGCGGCTCGGCCTTGAGCGGCCCTTCGGTGATATGGCCGCTTTCGGAGTCCGGCATCGAGGTCGGCTTCTTGCCGTCGATGGTGAACTGCCAGAGCTCCACCTGGAGGGTGGCGCCCTTGCGTTTCCAGCCGACCACCAGGCCGTCGTTGTTGTAGGTGTAGTACAGACGGCGGATCTGCATCCAGATCATGGCGTCGTCCATGTTCTCGAAGTTGCGATAGCCTTCTTCGTAACGCAGCTTCGAGATGCCCTTGGCCGGCTTCCACACGCTCGGCTTGCCGTCGAAGTACAGCCCCTTGGAAGATTCGCCCGCGAACAGTTTTTCGCGCGGCTTGGCGATCGCGCCGCGGCGCAGACCGTCCCAGTCGAACACACGGCGAAGACCGGGGCCGGCCTCGATCTTGATATGGCCTTCGGCCGTGTCGGCCACCACCTGTGTGCCCGGTTGCAGCACTGGTTTGTTGGCGCTCGGCACATCGCCGGCGGCCTTCGGGATCGGCGGCGGATCCGGCGTGACCAGCTTCGGACCGTTCGCGCAGCCGGTGGCGGCCAGCGTGCCGATAAGCGCGGTCGCGGCGAATGTCAGGCGCAGGGAAGCATGATGCGGCGTACTCGTCATAACGATGTCGGGACCCCTTGGGTGTATGCGTGCAGTGGCCGGGTGCAGCACACCGGCCGTTTCAATCGCGGTTGTCGTGTTCCTTTGGACCGGCCCGTTCGTGACGAGCGCGAACCTCGCAATCCAGTTGCCCCCGTGCCAGATCGATCGAGACCGTGTCGCCCACGGTCACAGTCGACGCGTCGCGCAGGACGTTGCCCTGCGCGCCACGAGCTATAGCATAACCGCGTTCGAGCGTCTGCAGGGGGCTCACGCTGTGCAGCGCCCGCACCGCCGAGCCGAGCTGGCGCTGTGCCGATTCAAGCCGGCCAATGCCTGCGCGGTCAAGACGTTGCGACAGGGCCGTGAGCGTGCCCCCGGCCTGGGCCAGGCGCCGGGCCGGGGTGGCCCGGTGCAGGCGGTCTTCGACTAATTGCAGATGCCGTCGATGCGCGCTCATCTGCGCCTGCGCGATGCGCTGAAGACGCAGCTCCGCCTCATCCAGCCGCTGGGCCGCCGTCTCCAGGCGCCGGCGCGGGCGCTGGCGGGCCAGCCGTTGTTCCAGCCCGGCGAGCCGGGTGCGCGCCTCGGTCAGCCGCGCGTTCATGCGTTGCTGGAGCCGCGCGCTGGCCTGTGGCAGTTGTGCGGCACGCGCGGCCATGTCGGGGCAGACCAGTTCGGCTGCCGCCGAGGGCGTGGCTGCACGTACGTCGGCGGCGAGATCGGCGATGGTGACATCCACCTCGTGCCCGACGCCGGACACGATCGGAATCGGGCAGGCCACGATCGCCCGGGCGACGGTTTCGTCGTTGAAGGCCCAGAGATCTTCCAGCGAGCCACCGCCGCGTACCAGCAGCAGCACGTCGCAATCGGCGCGCTGGCCGGCGCGTGTCAGTGCCGTCACGATCGCCGGCGGCGCGGCCTCGCCCTGAACCGGCACCGGGTAGACGCGCAGCGCCCCCAGTGGATAGCGTCGGGAGACCACCGACAGCACATCGCGAATCGCTGCCCCCGTGGCCGAAGTGATCACCCCGATGCGCGCCGGCGCGGCGGGCAGGGCGCGCTTGCGTTCGGCGGCGAACAGGCCTTCGGCGTCGAGCCGGGCGCGCAGTTCCTCGAACGCACGCTGCAGCGCGCCGGCGCCGGCATCCTCGGCGTGCTCAACGATCAATTGGTAATCGCCGCGCGCGGCGTACAGGCTCACGCGGGCCCGCACGCGAATCTGCACGCCGTTATCGAGCGCCACGCGCAACAGGCGTGCCTTGTTGCGAAACAGCGCGCAGCGCACCTGCGCCTCGCCGTCCTTGAGCGAGAAATACACATGCCCCGAGCGCGGGCGCGCCAGATTGGAGATCTCGCCCTCCACCCACAACAGCCCGAAACTCTGCTCCAGCAGGTCGCGCGCCGCGCGGTTGAGCTCGCTGACGGTGAAAACGATGGGGCCGGTATCGGCTGCGGTCATGAGCGGTTTGGCCTGTGTACATGCGGTGCGCGCGGGCGGGCCGCCGGTTGGGCGGCCACGCCGCGACAATCGCCTAGTGAACCACGGCGCGCGAACTTGTATAATCCGCGGTCTTTGCGGCGGCCACAACGCGCATCCGGCGCAAACGGGCCGCTCACCGCTGGCGAGCCTATGACCCTGAGAATCAGTGAGCAAGCGCTGACGTTCGACGACGTCCTGCTGCAACCCGCCTATTCCGACGTGCTGCCGCGTCAGGTCGATCTGTCGACCCGGCTCACGCGGGGCATCACCCTCAATATTCCGATGGTCTCCGCGGCCATGGATACGGTCACCGAGGCCGGGCTGGCCATCGCGCTGGCGCAGGAGGGTGGCATCGGCATCATTCACAAGTCGATGTCGGCCGAGAAACAGGCGCAGCACGTCCGCACGGTCAAGAAGTACGAATCCGGCGTGATCTCCGACCCGATCACGGTCGGCCCGGACGCGACCATTCGCGAAGTGCTGGACCTCACCCGCGCGCAGGGCATTTCCGGCGTGCCAGTGGTGGACAACGGCGCGCCGGTGGGCATCGTCACCAGCCGCGATCTGCGCTTCGAAACCCGTTTCGACGCGCCGGTCACCTCGGTGATGACGCCACGCGAAAAGCTGATCACCGTGCATGAAGGCGCCGACCGCGAAGAAATCCTCGGTCTGTTCCATGCCCATCGCATCGAGAAGGTGCTGGTGGTCAACGGCGATTTCGCCCTGCGCGGCATGATCACCGTCAAGGACATCCAGAAGTCCACCGACTTCCCCAATGCCTGCAAGGATGCCGCCGGTTCCCTGCGCGTTGGTGCGGCCGTCGGCCCGGGCCCGGATGCCTTCGAGCGAGTGCAGGCGCTGGTCAACGCCGGGGTGGACGTGGTCGTGGTCGACACCGCGCACGGCCATTCGTCGGGCGTGCTCAACACCATCAAGCGAACTCAAGCAGCGCTTCCCCGAGCTGCAGCTCATCGGCGGCAACGTCGGCACGGCCGAAGGCGCGCGCGCGCTGGTCGACGCCGGGGCGGACGCGGTCAAGGTCGGCATCGGGCCGGGCTCGATCTGCACCACGCGCATCGTCGCCGGCATCGGCGTGCCGCAGATCTCGGCGGTGGCCAACGTGGTCGCCGAGCTGTCGAACACCGACGTGCCGGTGATCGCCGATGGCGGCATCCGCTTCTCGGGCGATCTGGCCAAGGCGCTCGTCGCCGGCGCGCATGCCGTGATGATCGGCGGCATGTTCGCCGGCACCGAGGAAGCCCCGGGCGAGATCGAGCTCTACCAGGGCCGCTCGTTCAAGGCCTATCGCGGCATGGGCTCGCTGGGTGCGATGAGCGGCAGCCAGGGCAGCGCGGATCGCTACTTCCAGGATCCGTCCGAGGAAATCCAGAAGCTCGTGCCCGAAGGCATCGAAGGCCGCGTGCCCTACAAGGGCCCGCTCGGCGGCATCGTGCACCAGCTCATCGGCGGCCTGCGCGCGGCCATGGGCTACACCGGCTGCCACAGCGTCGAGGAAATGCGCACCAAGCCGACGTTCGTGCAGATCACCTCGGCCGGCATGAAGGAATCGCATGTCCACGACGTGAACATCACCAAGGAAGCGCCGAACTACCGCGTCGACTGAAGCGGCTCGGCGTTGTTTGAATAGGAAAAGCGCAGGTCTGGTTGGGTCTGCGCTTTTCTTGTTTTGAAGAAGAGTTCTCTATTTGTCCGCAGATCTACGCAGATGCACGCAGATCGAAGGCAGAAGGTTTGATCAGTAATTGCGCGTGTAGGCGCAGCCGAGGCGAGTGCCTATAGCCGCGTCTTGCATGGAGAATGCTTCTTTATTTATCCGCAGATTGCACAGATGACACAGATTCAAGGCCGCAAAGCTGGCGCTCGATTGAAGGACGGCATTACGTCAGGGTTTATAGGAGCCCGCGAAACCTGAAGCGCCCCGATCGCACAACGCCGCGAAAGCCCAACCGCCATCTGCGTGAATCTGCGTCGATCTGCGGACAAATGTCTTAACAGAACTGAGCACCAAACCAGCCAGCGCCCGCAACCATCTACAGCACGAAAGCCGAACCGCCAAAATCTGCGCCATCTGCGAAATCTGCGGATAGCCGGCTTTAAAGAACCACCACCGAGCCCAGGACGAAGATGACCCAGGACATCCACGCCGAGAAAATCCTCATTCTCGACTTCGGCAGCCAGTACACCCAGCTCATCGCCCGCCGCGTGCGCGAGGCCAACGTCTACTGCGAGATCTATGCCTGGGACGTGGCCGACCACTACGTCCGCGATTTCAACCCCAACGGCATCATCCTCTCCGGCGGCCCGGAATCGGTCACGGTGGAACAGGGCCCGCGCGCGCCGGCGGCGGTCTGGGAACTCGGCGTGCCGGTGCTCGGCATCTGCTACGGCATGCAGACCATGGCCGCCCAGCTCGGCGGCGAAGTCGAAACGTCCACGCATAAGGAATTCGGCTATGCCCGCGTCCGCGCCCGCGGCCACTCCAAGCTGTTCGCACGATATCCAGGACCACGTCAACGACGAAGGCCACGGCCTGCTCGACGTCTGGATGAGCCACGGCGACCGGGTGAAGGAACTGCCGGAAGGCTTCAAGCGCATCGCCAACACCGATAGCGCCCCGCTGGCCGGCATGGCCGACGAAGATCGCGGCTACTACGGCATCCAGTTCCACCCGGAAGTCACCCACACGCCGCAGGGCAAGCGCATCCTCTCGCGCTTCGTGCACGAAATCTGCGGCTGCGGCGGGCTCTGGACGAGCGAACACATCATCGAAGACCTCGTCGCCCGTATCCGCGAACAGGTCGGCGACCAGCGCGTGCTGCTCGGCCTGTCCGGCGGGGTGGACAGCTCGGTGACCGCCGCGCTCATCCACGAAGCGATCGGCGAAAACCTCATCTGCGTGTTCGTCGACAACGGCCTGCTGCGCCTGCAACGAAGGCGACGAAGTCATGGCCACCTTCGCCGAGCACAAGGGCCTGAACGTCATCCGCGCGGATGCGGAAGACCAGTTCATGGCCAAGCTCGAAGGCGTGGCCGATCCGGAAGCCAAGCGCAAGATCATCGGCAACACCTTCATCGAAGTCTTCGACGCCCACGCCGCCGAACTCACCAATATCGACTGGCTCGCCCAGGGCACCATCTACCCGGACGTCATCGAATCGGCCGGCTCGGCCACCGGCAAGGCCCACGTCATCAAGAGCCACCACAACGTCGGCGGCCTGCCGGAAGACATGAAGCTCGGCCTCGTCGAGCCGCTACGCGAACTGTTCAAGGACGAAGTCCGCGAACTCGGCCTGGCCCTCGGCCTGCCACGCGACATGCTCATGCGCCACCCGTTCCCCGGCCCGGGCCTGGGCGTGCGCATCCTCGGCGAAGTGAAAAAGGAATACGCCGACAAACTCCGCGCCGCCGACGCCATCTTCATCCAGGAACTCCGCGACTCCGGCTGGTACGACAAAGTCAGCCAGGCCTTCGCCGTCTACCTGCCGGTCTCCAGCGTCGGCGTCACCGGCGACGGCCGCCGCTACGAACATGTTGTCGCACTTCGCGCGGTCGAGACCATCGACTTCATGACGGCCAAGTGGGCGGAACTGCCGTATGAACTGCTCGGACAGGTATCGACCCGGATCGTCAACGAAGTGGACGGGATTTCTCGGGTGGTCTATGACGTGACCGGGAAGCCGCCGGGGACGATTGAGTGGGAGTAGGGCGGTTGTCAGTTGACAACTAGCTTGGTTAAGAGAACAATCGATCTCGACGCATGGCGCGCGACTTCAAGCATCCAAGCAAGGCCATCGAGCAGGCCATAGCGCATGCCGAAGCGCTACGGTTGGCGGGTCGAAAAGAGCCGCGGCCATGCATGGGGCCGGTTGTTCTGTCCGCATAACGATAGCCGACTGTCGCTGCGGCGAGTTCTGCATCACGAGTGTCTGGAGTACGCCGAGAAATCCCGAAGCCCACGCCCGCCAGATTCGCCGCGTCGTCGATAAATGCACGGGCGGGGCGGACGAATCGGTCTGATCTAAGTGGAGGCGGCCATGGAATACATCTTCACGCTCAAATATCGTCTGCACGACCACGACAGTGATCACGAGGCGCTTATCGACCGGCTGTTCGAAGCCGGTTGCGACGATGCCTTGCCGGGCATCGGCCAATCCGGGCGGCTGGCACTGGAGTTCGGGCGCGAAGCCAACAGTGCGACTAACGCGCTCGAAAGCGCCATTGCCGATGTACGCAAAGCGGTCGGTAACGGCGAACTGGTCGAAGTGTTGCCCGACTATGCCGGCCTGACCGATATCGCCGAGCACGTCGGCATGTCCCGCCAGAACCTACGCAAAATCGCCTCGAAGAACGGCTCGACGTTTCCGGCCGCGATTCATGAAGGCAACCCATCGCTTTGGCATTTGTCGGATGCGTTGTCCTGGCTTGCCGAGCATGGCTACGCCGTAGATGCCGCCACGCTCGAAATCAGCACCGCGGCGCGTGAACTCAACACCGCGATTCAGGCGCGTTGCCTGTCGGCGGAGCGTTCGCGTGAGTTGGAAGCCTTGATGGCGTAGGGGTTGCGAAACCGCAAACGTATCGCGCAGTGGTACGCATGACTTTTCTGCAAAAGTCATGCAGGCCGGTGTTATTTTAAGATAGCCATCGCTGCCTCCGGTGCCGGTATGGCCACCATGTCGCTAAGGCTTTCCGACGAACTCCAAAGTGCTGCTTCGCACAGCTGCGGAACAGCAAATGCGGTCATGCCGAAATCCATCCAGAACAAAGTTGTGGCAGCAAAGCAGCAAATGGCTTTGCGGGCAGATGCCGAAACCGCCTACGAGCAGATGTGCGAAAGCGGAGAAGGCTACGAGGCCGCGGATGTCCATCGCTATATCCACGCGCGTGTGCGCGGCGAATCGGCCGAGAGGCCGCAGCCGACACGCTGGCGGGAATGATCCATGCCATCCGGGCTTTGGCCGATTTGGAGCGCGTGCCCGAATTGCTACTTCAGGCTCGTAGTCGTCCGTCTATTTAATGGCGGACTGTTCGCTCAAACCGCTGAATACCGTACAGTTTATTTAAATAAGCCGTATCGGAATTGCGATGGCGATAGAAACATCCAAGCTCACGTATTCGCTTGCCGGTCGAGGATGTGGACTTCGTCAAACGGTATGCAAAAGCCAATGGCCTGAGCGTGACCGAAGTCATCGATCGCTATCTGCGACGTATGCGCCTGCTGGATAAGCGAAGCCCCGCAGGCCGCCCTGGATGAAATCACGGGCCTGCTACCGGCGGATATGGATGCCGATGCCGAGATGCGTGAGCGCCTATCAATCAAGCACGGTCGGTCTTGATCATCTCAACGTCTACGTATCCAGCGGACTGGTCACCCCATGCCCGCCGCGTTTAAGAACGTGCGTGTAAATCATCGTGGTACGCACGTCTTTATGCCCGAGCAATTCCTGTACGGTTCGAATATCGCTGCCGCGCTCCAGGAGATGGGTCGCAAAGGAATGCCGGAACGTATGGCAACTCGCTTTCTTATGCACTTCAGCGGCACGAACGGCATTCTTCACCGCGCGCTGCAGCCCCTTCTCGCTTACGTGATGCCGTCGTGTCCTGCCAGAGCGCGGATCGCGAGATAGATGTTCGGATGCGAAGACGTATTGCCAGGCCAATTCTGACGCGGCGTTCGGATATTTCGAAGCCAATGCATTCGGAAGATACGCCTCGCCGTAGCCCGCTGCCCGATCCTGATCGTGCAATGCTTTCACGTGAGCAATCTGGCAGCGAAGAGGCTCGACTACACGCTCCGGCAGGGGCGTTACCCGGTCTTTAGCGCCTTTGCCATCGCGTACAACAATCTGGCGATAATCGAAATCGACATCTTTGACCCGAAGCCGCACGGCTTCCATTAGACGTAAGCCAGAGCCGTAGAGTAGCGAAGCCATCAACTGATTAACTCCCGTCAAATGGGCCAGCACGCGTCTGACTTCGGCTGCGCTCATAACGACGGGAATGCGCGGATTGCGTTTAGCCCGCACCACCTCCGTCATCCAGTCCACGTCGATCTCGAGCACCGAGCGGTAAAGAAAAAGAATCGCATTAAGTGCTTGATTCTGAGTTGCCGCGGAGACGTGGCGATCGACCGCCAGATGCGTGAGAAAAGCTTCGATTTCCGCCTTTCCCATATCTCGTGGGTGGCGCTTTCCGTGGAAGAGGATGTAGCGTTTGATCCAGGGGATATAAGTCTGTTCGGTTCTAAGGCTGTAGTGCCCGACGCGCAGCCGCCGGCGGACTTGTTCCAGAAGCTTGGGCTGTTTCGCGTTGGATGTAGGCATTTTGCCGTGCCGTTCGTGTCTACCTAGTACGCATAGTAGCGTGTAATCTCGTCGATAAACGACTATACGTGGAATTAGGTAGACTGATCGTCGCGTGTTATACCTACAAATGTCGTCGAATTGGCGTTATACCGAATAAGTGAATCCGCTATGAGCAGTCGTCCCGAGTGTGATCAAATTAAATTGGAGCTAGCGGAGCGATACTTCGACGCCCTTTCCCAGGCTGTCGATTTAGAAAGCGTTTACAGCGAAGATAAGTAATTAGGAATCTTTCTGCCTGCTCCTCACGAAGCATATTTCAGCGGCGGCAGGAGAGTATTGCTCAGTGAGCAAGAGACACACAGATGGAGAGATGAAGAGTTGTCTGAGGCGAAGCAAGGTCTGACGATATCCTGGAATGGCGTTTTGGCTTCTCAATGGAGGACACTCTCAGTTTCAATCTAAAAGAACCGCGAAGATCGAAATTTCGACAGTTCTATAAATCGGCTTCTAAACGACTTTGTTCTGAAAGCATAGATCCGAGCAATGCTGCAGTTTGGTCCAACCAATTCTGTATTAGCTACAAAGGCAGAAATTCGATCAAATAGCAGAAGTTAGAAACTATTAAAGATCTATCATTCCGCATTTTGCAAGCTCAATTCGAAATTCTGAAACCCGAAATCGCTATCTTCACGGTTGGCCATAGCCGCGATGCCTACTTGAAGCAATGTTTTACCCGATGTATGAAACCGTAGAGATTCACCAGCCAAACATGGTCCTGGGAATTCATGGTTGGCGATGTTAGGTGTTTCAGGACTAACCATCCGACTTGGGGCGGCAGTTACCGGTTTTTACGCACAGCTGTAGAGCGTGCTAGTGGGCATGTATAACCAATCACGCTTGCAGTTGATCGCCACTGCGTGGCGACAACTTAGAGCTAGGCGTTGGGCATCAGGTGAAGCGCGGCGGAAGAACATGGCGTTCTGTAGAATTCATCTTTTGATATGAAACCTGGCGGAAGACAGCAGAGTCCGATTTCACGTCGCCGCGGAGGAGGTAAGTCCCTTCGCTACATCGATCCAGGTAAAAGTTGCGAATTCCTTGTCGGTGATGTATTTCCGCGGGTATTTTAGCCAAGCTAATCGATGTTGATCTGGTAGCGCTGAATAACGAAGCGGTTATTCGGATGGGTGGCGGGGGCGTAAAGCCAAAACACCTCTCGGAAGAGCACGAAGGCGTGGTGCTTGGCGTTGTTGATGAGATGGAGAAGTACAACCGCAAGTTGATCGCCAACCCGGATTTGATGAGGGAGCGCTCGTTCTATCCCGCTCCTTTGGATCTTGACAATTCGGTACGGGTCTGAGGAAGATATGCCTCGATTTCAAGAAGGATGGAGTAAGCAGACCGCATTGGAATCAACTGTTCATGTTTACAACCTCGGTGAATGCAAATGCAGGAATGCTACAGACCTCCAGAGCAGCATGGGCCGTTTTCTGCATATCTATAAGGCCATGTTCAAGGGTCATGTATGGAGGATTTCGGTTCCCATTCAGTACCTCATGAAAGGGTTTCCTCTAAAGCCGAAAGGTCACATGGGGTATTACCACAGCTTCGTCGTTCAGCACCCAGATTCCTATTTACGTGAATGGAAAGCTCAAAGCGGTACTTTCGAGGGAATGCCAGAGGAACCAAGATACGACTATGTTGGCGTTACCTCACGCGGTTGGCTGGTGAGGATGAAAGAGCATTTACGTGGCATCGAGTCGGGTGAAAACAAAACGTTCTATAACGCTTGGAGGCATTTCGCAAAGGATGACCGTGTCGACTTCATGTCCCAGAGCTGATCGTGGTCAATCAATCTTACAACAACATCATGGCCTGGGAAGAGGCCAGAGTAGATGCTGAGATGGAGGCGGGTCGTGCTCTGAACATGATCCCTGGCGGTTTGCAAAAGGAATACGCGAGTTGCATAAACTTGGCTTACTTCACAAGGAACACCCCACATTGAAGGAGCGCCGATCTGCCCTTGAGGCAGCCGAGAGAGCTAATCCTAGGAAGGGGGTCCCAAATCTCCTTCTGTCAGATGTTGTGGAAAGACGGACGGTTGCGCCGCGAAAATCATTTGTGGGGCTGATGGGCGCTTGACCGTAGACCAAGTTCGAACGGCTCGTAATCTCAATCTAATGGGGATGCCTGTGGAAAAAATTGCTGAAAAAATCGGTGCTCTAAATGTGCCGCAGGTGCAGAGGCTTCTTGATGGCCGAGAAACCTACTCGCGTATCCACTGAACCCATTGGTCTTGTAGAAGCTGACGCCCAACAAGGCGCTGCAGGGGACGTTTGACCCGCCGCCCAATTTTGCTACCGCAAAAGCGGGCGTCGCCTCAAACGCCCCCTGAGCTTAGGCGTTGATATGACTTCCATTGTCAAGCAGGCACGATCTATCTCATGGCGGTCGTCCTTGAAGAAGGGTCTGACAGCGGCCGGGCCAATAACGTCGACGGTGGATCATGCTGATATCCGCGGATTGGTTACCGCATTACTGAGTTCCGTCTTGAGGACCTGTCCGCAGTCTAGAAGCGTGCATCGCGTGTTCGCGGCCACTTAACGCCGTCGCGGGTTGCCTCCACACCGGGCCCGGTCACTGCCATTCCCAAAGCGAATTCGGTTTAAGCAAGCTGTTCGAGTTGGCGGGCCGCAGCCCAGATGAAGGCCGCCAACTCTCGGGCGACCGCTGTGACGGCCACATTCTTATGTTTGCCTTTGGCCGTGAGCTTGACGTACTGGTGATGTAGTCGGATCTGAGCATTCCAGGCAATCGCCCGAATCGCCGGATCGATCGTGCCGGCCCGGGCCTCGATGATTCGACTGACTTTGGGACTGTAGCGATAAGACCAGGCCGCTTCCGTGAGCAAGGTCCGGGCCCAGCGATTGCCACAGCGCGTGATCGGCCCCAGCCGGCGCGTCTTGCCGGAACTGTGTTCGCCGGGCACCAGACCCAGCCACGCCATGAAATGCTTGGGATGAGCAAAGCGCGCTAGATCGCCCGCTTCGGAGACCACGGTGTAGGCGACCGTTTTCTGGATGCCGCGAAAGGCCTGCAACGCCTGAGCCAGCGGATAACCCGACCAGTCGGGGGCCAAATGATCGAGCTGGCGTTCCAGCCGATCCCGGCGGCGCTCGCGTTCGTTGATCGAATCGACCAGCTCCTGAAAGACGATCTGTTGGGCCGGTGACGGCAAGACCATCTCAGCCAACCACCGTCGATGCGCCGCCGACCAGTTCGCCCGTCCCGTATAGCGGATATCGTGGCTCAGCAAAAACGACTTCAGCCGCTGTCGGGCCCCGGTCACATCGCGCTTGGCCTGCTGCCAGGCCCGCACCACATCGCGGAACTGCTCCTGCTCAGGCGTGGGGATATGGACATAGCTCAGCGTGGCCGCCCGTAAGGCCAAGGCCAGCTTGCGGGCATCCCGGCGGTCGGTCTTGATGCGCTCACCGGGCTTTTGAGGAATCAATGAAGGCGCCGCGACTTGGCAGTCGTAGCCACGACTCGCCAGAACCCGCTGTAACCAGAACCCGCAGGGGCCGGCTTCATAGACAAAGCGTAATTGCCCACGCCCCGAGAGCTTCTTGCATAATCGGTCGATGGCGTATTGCTGGGTCCCGATGGTGCCGATATCGATCACCGGCGCATCCGAATCACTGTCCACGCAGGCAACCGTAATCGAGTCTTTGTGGACATCCAGGCCGACAAAAGCAGTGGTATCGTCTGACATGCTGACCTCCGCATGGGGAAACCGAGTTGAGCGAAATTGAGTATCGCTTGTGCGGCTCTGGCGACAAGCCAACCCGCGAGAATGGCCCCGCGGGGGTCAGCCCATCACCGTGTGGAAGTCATACTGTCTAGGTATGAATGTTTTTAAGCTAATAGCGAAGCGCCCTGGACTATGCGGCGTTGCTAGTGGGTTCCTATTATTTATCTTCTTAATCTGTCCTGCTTCCGGAAGCAACGTGTGTTGATGGTTGGGGATTCGCCATCGATCGGGAGGTCAGGTGCGTGCTCTTACCACGGTGGAGTAGAAGACAACTCGTTGCTATTTTTAGGCGCGATAGTGATAAGCGTCTTCTTCGGTATCTGGGTATCGCATTGGATAGCTGAGCTTTAATATTGAACGGCCACCAAAAAAGATTACTCCTCAGTCGGTATATGCGCCGCTCGATTCAAAAATCCATACGCCGTATGGCTCACTGCCAGAGTTTGAAGACCACTTGCGAAAACTCGGGTTAAAAGAGGATCAAATACGCCGTGAAATCGAGGCGTATCTCAAAACCTAACGAAGCGCTGCAGTTGACCGCCCAAAACGCTGCCGCGCTTTGGGTTCCCTCCGCAGGCTTCGCCTGCTCCGGCTGGTACTGAGCTTAGGCGTTGGGCCGGCGTACCGCCGTACCACGAGGCTTGTGAATGCACTTAGAAGATAAGTTCATCGCGTTTGTAGATATTTCGGATTCGCATCTGCGGTAAACCAAGTTGAATCAGGCGGCACTCTATCCTTACATGATCTCAGGCGGTAGCGTAATAATAGGGGACAGACCACGGTTTCTGCTCACAAGACGCTCGCCTAATAATAGGGGACAGACCACGGTTTCTGCTCAACGCAAGACGCTCGAATGTTAAAAATCGTGGTCTGTCCCCGCTTTTTCGCTTTTTCTGTCCCCTATGCTGCGCCCTATTGTCTGCTGGGAGTCAAGATAGCAATGCCATGGAGGGTGTGCATTTTCCGCTACGCGCCTCGCGCTTAACTCTGGACGCACCCCAATGGCGGGCGTTATACCGTTGAGGCAGCGTCACGAAAAAGGCAGACCTTATGGTTTCCGTCGTTTCCCTCCTTCTCGTGTTAGCGCTCTCGATGTTGGTGATCCGCATAGGGGCGGTCGCCTTTTCCATGACGGGCTTATCGGCAGAGGTGGCAAGCTTTCAATCACTCTCTGCCTTCTCCGGGACCGGCTTTACGACTGCGGAAGCTGAAACCGTCCTGAAAGATCCGGCGCGGCGGCGGATCGCGACGTTGCTCATCCGTCTTGGCGCCGTTGGCATGGCGTCGTCCATCGCGACGCTGCTGCTTTCGTTCGTCGGGGCCGGGGCGGCTACGCCGGAGCGTCTGTTGGTGCTCGGCCTGGGCGGGCTCGCACTCTTCGCTCTCGCTCGAAGCCGGGCCTTCAGCCGCATTCTCACGCCGCTCATCGGACATTTACTCGCCCGCTATACCACGCTTGAGTTGAGGGACTATGCGGATCTGCTGCATCTGCGCGAGGACTACCGCATCGTAGAGGTGGATATTCGAGAGCATACCTGGCTCGCCGAAGGGGCTATCGGCGAGCTCGACCTTCCAGGCGAAGGCGTTCTCGTTCTAGGCGTCGTGCGGGGCGATGGCGATTATGTCGGGGCGCCTCCGTCGAATTTGCGCCTTCGCCCCGGTGATCTCCTGGTCCTCTACGGGCGCAACAACCGGCTGCATGAACTCGCGACGCGGGCACCGGGAGATCATGCGACCCAGCGCGAAGCGAGAGCCGAGCACCTCAGGAATTGCAGCGAGCAGAGGAGACAACGAGACGAAAAAGGTGGGGCATAACGACGCATTCACTTTCTGAGCAGCCGTTAAACTGGTTCGTCACGCTTTTGCTTCTTATTCCTCCAATAAACTGGACAAGATCACGTTCGACGAGCTTCAAGCCACACAGAATGCGAACGAATCAGCGATCAGGTCAGTTCGAACCAAGCTTCGAACGACGGGCCGAAGGAACGCACTGGCTCAAGAGGTTTAGAGACGTCGCCATACTGCGCGGCTGATACCGTTAACCCGATATCCGGCGAGTTGGATAACCGCGAGAATCGTCGCTCGCCGAAACTCCGCACCGATTTGCTAAAGCTGGATCGACGCGCTATAGCTGTATGCAAAACGGGACGAAGATTCAGATATCGATCTATTCGAGCGCGAAGCCATTCGGGCGCCTAAATTCCGGTATGACGACCGCGCGCGAGCAGGCGCGGCTCAGACTGTCTCACTCGACCGACCTGCTTCCGACAAGCTCTTCTTGGATTGTACGCGCCGCCGCGAGGCGGGCTAACAGCCACTGCCGGCAGACCGCATAATCCATATCTCAGCCCATGTGCGCCATGACGGATCAAGAACAACCACACGACGCAGATGCCGATGGATCGGGGCAAACCACTGGCGGCGGCCACCGGCCAGGCCGAACGACCGCCGTGCTGGGGCTCGTGCCTGCGCCTGAGCTGCCCTCGGATATCGCCAGGCAGTTTGCCCGCCATCTTCCCGAGCTTTTGACCAACTATGTAGACGATCGCCGGGACTGGAAAGTCGAGGTCGTCGAATCGCCCCTCGTCGGGGCGGTTGAGGATACAGCGCGCGTTATCGAGCAAACCGAGGAATACAGGCAGCGCCACGGTTGGGATTACGCTGTGTGTATCACCGATCTCGTTATCTGCGATGGCAAGGATTTCGTGGTGGCCGAGGCCAGCATGGCAAACGCCGTCGCCCTGATCTCGTTACCCACATTCGGATCGATGGGCCTGCGTCGGCGCCTGCAGGAGGCGATACTTCAGCTGGCCAATGAACTGCGCCATGGAAGCTCCGACGCTGATCGCGAGCGCCAGGCTCAGCAGACGAGAAAATCGCTTAAGGTCGACGAGAGTTTGCGCGGCGAAGGCGCACGACGACTAACGGGCAAGCGGTTTTTCGAGCAACTGTTTCCGATCAAGAGAATAATACCGGATAAAAATGAAAAAACGCCGGTTGATGTTCGCTTTATTGCCCGGTTTGGCGGAAACCTTAGAGTGCTTGCCGGCATGGTGCGCGCTAATCGCCCGTGGACCGTCTTTCCGGCCTTTAAAAGTATAATCGCCGTGGCTTTTGCCACCGGCGCCTATGGCCTAATTTTCCCGACGCTGTGGAAGCTCAGCGATGCGTACCAAGGGCCACGCTTCATGTTGCTAATGGCCGCTTCGATAGTTGCAATGGTGGCGTGGATCATCATCGCGCACCGCCTATGGGAACCCGCTCGCAAAGCCGTTGTGCCGCGCATGGCCAAGCTTTATAACACGGCCACCGTGCTGACCCTAAGCATCGCCGTGGTGGTTTACTACGTGAGTCTTTTGGGTTTGTTCATTTTTGCCATAGCCATCATTGTGCCCTCCAGCTTGCTGGAACAGCAGCTGGGACACCCGATCGGGCCAAGTAATTACATCGTGCTGGCTTGGCTGGCCACTTCGGTGGCCACTATCGCCGGTGCGATTGGCGCGGGCCTCGAAGATGAGGATACCGTGCGCAATGCCACCTACGGGTACCGGCAGAGGCAGCGGATTCAAGCGGTAAAAGCGACCACCGAGTCAGATTATTAGCGCGGCAAGCGTTTGAGGCGAGATAGCTTCTTGTATTTAAAGTCCCGCGATCAGTATTTCCAACTGTTGGAAACGTGTGAAGCTAGGGGGCAGATTGAGCTAGCCCGGCGTTCATGGGCAGGTAAATCAAGCCACTGGACTTGTCCGGGGCCATTAGACACTTCTGGCTTATGATTTGAGCATCGCGTAATATTGAAGACATTGGGGACATTGTTGGGGACAGTCTGAGCTGGTCCAGTTCCCACGGACAGATTAATCAAGCCACAGCTTGATGGCTTTTCTCTACATCTAACGGTGTTCGATAGTCCAGCGTTTGATGGATTCGCTGGCGGTTATAGAACACTTCGATGTAGTCGAAGATGGCGGTCCGAGCTGCGTGTCGACTGGCGAACACACGTCGATCCACCAGCTCGAACTTGAGTGTCGCGAAGAAGCTCTCCGCCACCGCGTTATCCCAACAGTTCCCCTTCCTCGACATGCTCGACACCACGCCGAGCTCTTCGACACGATCTCGATAGCTTTTCGCCATGTAGTTTTGGCCTTGATCCGTGTGATGGATCAGCCCAGCCAACGGTTGTCGTTGATCGACCGCCATCTCGAGGGCTTCGCGTACCAGTTCCGTGTTGTTACGCGTCGACATCGACCAGCCGACGACGCTTCGAGAGTACAGATCGATCACGATGGCAAGGAACAGCCAGCCTTCTCGCGTGGCGATGAAGGTGACATCGCCGACCCAGGCCTGATTGGGTTGGGTTGTTCTGAACCGTCGATTCAGCACATTCGGTGCCCGTCCCAGGCCGGGGCGTGATCGCGTCGTAGCAATGAAGCGCCGTCGTCGACGCGAGACGATGTCGTTGTCGCGCCGCAGGCGCGCTACGCGATGCTTGCCGCAGGCCACGCCTTCACGATTGAGCGCTTCCCAGGTCTTGCGATAGCCATACGCTTGTCGGCCGGCTTCGTGCGTTTCGCGGATCTTCTTCAATAGCCGTTGGTCGCGTTGCCTGCCGGCTGATACCGGCTGGCGTTTCCACACGTAATAGCCCGATCGGCTGGCCTGCAGCACACGACACAGGATCGTGATCTTGTGATGGCGTTCCTGAGACTGGATGAAGGCGTACTTCACGGCAGCTCCCTGGCGAAGTACGCCGCCGCTTTTTTTAAAATGGCATTCTCTTCTTCGAGCTGGGCCAGTCGACGTCGAAGCTCTACCACTTCGGAGCGCTCTTCCGTCGCAGCATTACGGCCGGGGCCGCGGAACGCCTTGTCTTCGCCCTTGCTCTTGAGCTCGTGCTGCCATTTGTAGAGCTGATTGCGCATTACGCCCAGCTCGCGTGCGACCTCGGTCGCCGGCTTGTCAGACTGCTCCAACAGCTCGACGGCCTGTAGCTTGAACTGCTTCGAAAAACGTTTTCTGGTGGTCATCAGACATCTCCTCGGGACTATTGTCCCTTCTGGTTGATGTCCGTGGAAGCTGGGCTGCTCCAGACCACGGTTTCTAAGCCTGCCGCAGATCAAACCTCGGCTTTCTCCTGCATTCCCCGCCTTCCAGTAAATTGACCAACCGCTCACTCT